>JADBWK010000077.1 GCA_020404895.1 Pseudanabaena sp. M085S1SP2A07QC
ATTTCTACTATAGCAATGAAAGTTTTGCTTAGGACATAAAAACCAAATAAATGAAGGCGGAGCTTTGCTCTGCCTTCATTTATTTGGTTTTTATGTCCTAAGCAAAACTTTCATTGCTATATTCTCCATTGCTCTGTAATCATTCCTGCGCGTAATGAAACTGGAAATATTGAATCTTGTATTGCCGATATGCCTTGGCTTGGAGACAATACAGAGATTATTTTTGTCGAAGGAGGGTCAACAGATGGAACTTGGGAGGAAATTTTGCGAGTTCAGCAAAAATATAGCGATCGCTTTAATATTAAGGCGTATCGACAATCGGGGCAGGGCAAGAAGGATGCCGTATGGCAAGGATTTGAGATTGCTACAGGTGATGTGTTGATAATTTTGGACGCAGATTTAACTGTGCAACCTAGAGATTTGGTCTATTTTTTTGACGCGATCGCTTCAGGAGCTTGCGAATTTGCCAATGGCTGTCGCCTGATTTATCCACTTAGCAAAGCTTCTATGCCTTGGCTCAATCGCATTGCTAATCGTATCTTTGCTTTTCTGCTCTCTTATTTACTCAATATTCAAATCAAAGATTCACTCTGCGGTACAAAGGCAATCTCACGGCAAAACTACCAAAAGTTGACAGCAAATCGAGATTTTTTTGGAGATTTTGATCCTTTTGGAGACTTTGATCTACTCTTTGGGGCTGCTAAGTTAGGCTTAAAGATTATGGATATTCCTGTTCGCTATTTCCCCCGTACCTATGGTAAATCTAATATTAGTCATATTCAAGGAGGGCTAATACTGCTAAAAATGTGTTTTCATGCAGCTAAGAAAATTAAATTTATTTGATCAATCAAAAAAAATTTGTAATGTTCCACATTTGTTGAATTAAGACATTACTCCAGCATTTTCGCCAAATTGATTAAGTGATCGCATATTTCTCCATCCAAAAACAAAGTTGACCTCAACCGCAAGATTGGATAACTGGCTGAACGGTTAGGAATGAAAATTAATTAACTTGTGCTATTAAAACCAAAATTTGTTGGGGCGGGCTTCGCCCGCCCCAACAAATTTTGGTTTTAATTAATTTTCATTCCTTAGCTTAAATTCTAGTGATTTAGCAACTTTTGTCACTGTTGAAAAAGTAGGATTACCATCAGGAGATAATGCTTTGTATCAAAGTTTTCTCCCCCACTAATAACCGTACAAATTGCGATTACGATTATGTCTA
Source organism: Pseudanabaena sp. M085S1SP2A07QC (assembly GCA_020404895.1). Taxonomy (GTDB): domain Bacteria; phylum Cyanobacteriota; class Cyanobacteriia; order Pseudanabaenales; family Pseudanabaenaceae; genus Pseudanabaena. The sequence goes on from JADBWK010000077.1 coordinate 1,226, forward strand.
TAGCAACGTAAGAGATAGATAGGACAATTCAAAACCCAAAAGATGGCAGAGCGAAGCTCTGCCATCTTTTGGGTTTTATGTCCTAAGCAAAGCTTACATTGCTATAGCAAGTTATGCGGCACTGGTCAGTTAATGAGGGATGAGTGCTGAAATGCAGATTTCATGACGACAAAAAAGACGCAAATACGTCGATCACGTTTTAGCTGACCAGTGCTATGCTCTTTCCCTCGATTATCTCGAGGGTCTTCTACTCCTTCAAAGTGTCTTCGCAAACTGACTTCAATAGGGTTATTCATTGCTGTTTTACTTTTGTTGTTTTCTCCTGATTTTATTCACTTTTTTATGCGGTTGCCCTGATTAAAAAATCTTCGTGAGTTTTAACCTGTACCTTTATGCTTTTTGCATAGTCCTTCCAACGGATGTAGTTATTTAGTAATATCGCATTCAAGATCTCCGACTTTTTCTTTTTCTCTGCAATCACAGAATTGTTCTGTGATTGCAAAGAAAAAGTCGGAGATCTGAGCCTTCACACTTTCAGATTTTTTCGACACAGTAATGTGATATGAAGCATAATTGGATTTTATAACGTATACAAATTCATGTCTGTTCGAGTTCGCATTGCACCAAGCCCAACAGGTAACCTACATATCGGTACAGCCCGCACCGCCGTATTTAACTGGCTGTATGCCCGTCACAACAAAGGGACATTTATCCTTAGAGTCGAAGATACCGATCGCGAACGATCTAAAGACGAATACACCCAAAATATCTTAGAAGGCTTGGCTTGGCTTGGAATCGACTTTGATGAGGGACCATTTTTTCAAACACAACGTAGCGATCGCTATATTGCCACTGTTCAGCAGTTACTAGCCGAGAAAAAAGCATACTTTTGCTATTGCACAGAATCTGAGCTAGAGACAATGCGAGAAATGCAAAAAGCCAACAAACAAGCCCCACGATATGACAATCGCCATCGCAACCTTACCGACGAGCAACGCCAAGCCTTTGCCGCCGAAGGTCGTCGCGCCGTAGTTCGTTTCATCATCGAAGAACCACGCACAATTGCATGGAATGATCTAGTACGTGGCACTGTGTCATGGAGCAGCAGCGATCTTGGTGGAGATATGGTCATTGCCCGTGTTGATGAGCAGGGCAATATCGGCTTGCCACTGTATAACTTTGCAGTAGTTGTCGATGACATCGACATGGAGATAACCCAAGTCATTCGCGGTGAAGATCATATTGCTAACACCGCCAAGCAGATTTTGATTTATGAAGCACTAGGCGCAACACCTCCTCAGTTCGGACATACGCCACTGATTCTCAATCAGCAAGGCGCAAAAATCTCCAAACGTGATGGCGCAACTTCTGTTTGGGAATTTAGGAACATGGGATACATTCCCGAAGCATTCAATAACTACATGGCGCTGCTGGGTTGGTCGCCTAGCAATGGCAAAGAATTATTCACTTTGCAGGAAGCCACTGAAATCTTTAGCTTCGATCGCGTCAATAAAGCAGGAGCAAAATTTGATTGGGACAAACTAAATTGGATTAATAGCCAATATTTACACTCATTGCCGACCGAAGACGTTTGCGATCGCCTAACTCCATTTCTGAAGGAAGCTGGCTACGAGCTAGAATCTGTCGATCAGCAATGGTTACTCGACTTGACCAAACTAATCGCGCCAAGTTTAACTCTATTGACCGATGCCGCAACGATTAGCAAGTTCTTCTTCACTGAGTTTGAAGACTATACCGATGAGGCAAAGGCAACTCTGCAAGGAGATGCGATCGCGGGTATTATCACAGCACTAATTGAGTCGCTAAAAGAAACTTCAGAGCTAGATGCGGATAGCGCAGGAGAAGTCATTAAAACAGTCATGAAATCTCAAGGTGTCAAGAAAGGAGTCGTGATGAAGTCCCTACGAGCATCGCTCACAGGCGATTTACATGGTCCCGAAATCTTGCCGACCTTTGTCTTACTCCATCGCAAAGGTTTAGCATTGTCACGTCTACAACGCGCCTTAACGCTTTAGGTAAAAAAACGCTCCCACGTGGCTTTTTTTATAACTAACCCAAGTTGCTACCTATAGTAACAAGAAAAAAAAGCTGCTATAGCAATGTAAGCTTTGCTTAGGACATAAAACCCAAAAGATGGCAGAGCGAAGCTCTGCCATCTTTTGGGTTTTGAATTGTCCTATCTATCTCTTAC
>JADBWK010000078.1 GCA_020404895.1 Pseudanabaena sp. M085S1SP2A07QC
GCTTTACGGGCTGAGCCTGCAAAGTAATCCTCGGCTACCTTAGCCATAAAGTCGCGTTTACGATAGCCTGTTAGTTTTTGCGCGGCATCTTTAACTGTGGCTTTGATTTCATCGCTGAAAATCATACTTAAAACTTCACTCTTATCGTATACACATTAAAAACAAGAAACTTATTCCTATATTCTCTGGTATCTTATTTCTTCGCAAGCCCCTAAAATCTGTGATAAGAATTTCTTAGTACGTTCTTCTTTAGGATTTTGGAAAAACTCTTCAGGAGTCGCCTCCTCGACGATTACGCCGCCATCCATAAATACAATGCGATCGGCGACCTCACGGGCAAAGCCGACTTCGTGGGTCACTACTACCATTGTCATTCCCGAATCTGCTAGCGATCGCATTACATCCAAAACCTCACGCACCATCTCAGGATCGAGGGAAGAAGTCGGCTCATCAAAGAGCATGATTTTTGGTTGCATCGCCAATGCTCTTGCGATCGCAACTCGTTGCTGCTGACCACCTGATAGCTGCAATGGATACTTGTGAGCCTGTTGCGAAATACCGACACGCTCAAGTAATTGCGTTGCCACTTCTGAAGCCTTAGTCTTTGACCATTTGCGAACCCATGAAGGCGCAAGCGTAATATTTTGGAAAACCGTGAGATGCGGGAAAAGATTGAACTGCTGAAATACCATGCCCACTTCGCGGCGGATAGCATCGATGTTGCGATGGTTCTCTGGCGATAGCTCAATGCCATCGACAAAAATCTTGCCCTGCTGATATTCTTCTAAAGCGTTAAAGGTTCGTGCAAACGTAGATTTCCCTGAGCCAGATGGCCCCATAATTACTACCACTTCGCCACGATTTACCGTCAGGTTCACGCCCTTAAGCACATGAAAACTGCCATACCACTTATGCACGTCTTGGGCGACAATCATCGGCTCAGTCATGGATGAATTTGAGGCTAATGTTTTTTGCATAGTGATTGAGGATTTGTGCGAATAAAATAGTTCGCAAGGCGAACTATTTTATTTTAGAGGCTATTTTGATGAATTACACGCGCATCTAGACCAATTACCGATCGCACAATTGCTTTTAAGACTTCGGCGCGATCGCGATCGGGGTATCCTTGCACCAAAATAATACTTCCAAATCGTGAAGGAATGAGTTTGCCACTGGGAACAATGCTGCGGACTCGATTGAGAGCTTCAGTATCTGAAGATGGAATCACAACTAAATAAGGGGCTGTATCCCTCGATGGTCTCGGCACTAGAGCCGCAATTTTAGTATTGTAGGGGATTGAAGTTGGCTGGACTGGTGGAGGTGTAATTGCTGGGGGAATCGAGATTGTTGGAGTAGTTGGAGTAACTGGAGTTGGTGGTGGATTGCTAGGTACAAATATTGATCGGGGTGAAGTGACAGGCTTTGGTGGGACAACTGGAATAGGATCGCGATCAATTAGAACTTCGCTAGGACTTTGTGAAAGATTGGTAACTGGAGCCACTGGCTTAGGAGAAGTTACAGGAAGAGAAGTTCTAGGAGTAAAAGATGTAGTCTTAACTGGTGTGACTGGCTGCGGTAGATCAGGCAATGGCTCAATGAAGATACTACTACTTGATGGGGCTAAAGCCGTTGGAGGATTAACTGGAGGAGTAAAACTGGGTTGAGGTCTTGTAATTTCGATAGGTTCAACATTGCTGGCAGTAGGTGTCTTAGGCACAGATGTTGGAGTAGCCACGGGTACTGGAGTACTAGTAATTTGTGGTGCAGGAGCAGTTGGGAACTCTCCTACAAAGGCTATATCCCCTGCAATCTTTTTTGGATCAAGTTGATTGCCAACCGCAACTTGGGTAACCCCAGAATTATTGTTGAGATCTTTACCCTTGTTATTGCGGAAGATATTTTTTCCAAGATTTGTAGAAGTTCCTAAATCAGGTGTGGGATAGCCCTTACGATCTCTAAGAATTACAATTCCATCGCGTTGATTATCAGAAATCAAATTATTTCGCAAAGTCGGAGCTGATAGATTGGAAATTACTATTCCATCATTATTATTGAGAATATTGTTGCCACTCACATTTACACGCGATTTTTGCCCGATCGCTAATCCAAACCCTGTATTTTCAAAAATATTATTTCGGATTTCGCCCGTGCTACTCCCCACCGCAGAGAGCCCATTTGCGCCATTTTTCTTAAAGACATTATCGCTAACGATCGCATCGGCAGTACCCGTCAGAAATAATCCTTCGCGATCGCTATTGATAAAAGTATTATTGGCGATCACCACGCGCTTACCTGACTCAACCCACACCGCAGTACCTCTGGTATTGGGATTAATAACTGTGACTCCTTCAATGCGCACATCATTGTCGGCAAGCATCGTAATATTTTGGCTAGCAAAGCTGGTACTAACGAATTTGCCACCACCACGAATCACCGTATTCACACCTCTAACTGTCGGCACACCGCGTAAGGTCACACCTGCAGGAATTTTAATTGGAAAAGACTCGCCTGTCTCAGCACTATATATTCCTTCCTGTAGTTGGATCACCGATCCCGCCACAGGTTTAGTCGCAAGCGCCGCTGCGATCGACGGATAGGGATTATTTGGCGAACCATCACCACTAGAATTAACACGCGGGGCAACATAAATCAGTGAAGCTGTCTGTGGTAATTGGCTAATTTTCCATGTTTGCGTCCGTGTCGGTGACAGGGCAGGTCGCGCAAACAGCGGTGGAGAAATCGATAAAACTGTGATAATTGTGGCGATCGCGCTGAATAGACTTGGTTTGCAACGCATACAGGAAATCCTCTTTAACCAACGGACAAAAATTCACACAGTTGATTATGTGTTTGTGCCAATCAAAATACACGAAAATTCTGCCACTTGCAAAAAATCCTTAACAAACCCCAAAAAAGAGATCGCCAAAATCATAACTTCCAAAAAGTAACCTGCGATCGCTATTTTTGAAATGCATAAGCGATCGCCTCAAATTCCATTATCTATAGTTTCGACTTGATTACCGATTCACTCAAAGCCACCCACTGAGCAACATCTAGATCCTCAGCTCTTACTTGCCCATTAATTCCCATTGATTCCAAAATGAGAACCAATTGATCTCGATCAATTTCCGAAATTAAATTGTTTCGCAACATTTTACGCTTAGTCGCAAAACCAAGTGTGAGCAGACGATCTAAGAACTTAGGATCGCTTGCAGGAGTAATAGGTGGACGGGGAATGATGCGAACAACAGCTGAGTTAACTTTGGGTGGTGGATAAAAAGCCGTAGCAGGAACATCACAAATGAACTGACATTCAGCAAGATATTGAATCTTGACGCTGAGACCATTGTAGGCTTTGTGCCCAGCTTTTGCCGCTAAGCGATCGCCTATTTCTTTTTGAACAAGCAATACAATTTGCTCAAATTGTTGAACTGGCTCTGCAAGACTTCCCAATAACCGTTTGAGGATTTCGCCTGTGATGTTGTAGGGAATATTAGCGATTACTTTATTGGTCTGCGCAGGTAGAGGAATATCGAGAATGCTCCCTTCGATCAATTGGAAATTCTTTTGATGCATCGTTTTACGAAGCTTTTTACAAAGATCGCGATCAATTTCCACAGCGGTGAGCGACTCAACAAAGGGTAAAAGTAGTCGAGTAAGATTGCCCGTCCCCGGTCCAATTTCTAAAATGCGATCGTTTGGTTGCAATTGTCCCGCACGCAAAATTTTATTCAGCACGTCATCACTTCGCAACCAATGTTGTCCAAATTGTTTGCGGGGTCGAATAGTTTTGCTAGGAACGTAGATGGGTTTATCGAGATTGGTCATTGCGATCGCACAAGTAGATCAAAATTTGTAAGGTTGTGTCCCTTCGGGGCGCAACCTTACAAATTTTGGGTAATTTATTAGTGATAATAACTGAGATCGTTAAATTATTTTCGCTAAGCCGTTAGCGCTGAATGTGCCAAGCCCATCTTCTTCGTTTACCATTCGTCAAGCTAGCTCTAGAGATGTTGGTCATGTATCCGATATCTTGACTGAGAGCTTTTATCGGAATACCGTTCACCAAGACAACTTCTTAAAACGCTGCTTTACGGATCTGGTATATCCAATTTTGCGCTACGGCATCATGCTTGATCTCAGCGGTCGATTTGGAGACAAAACACCCTGCTATGCCTGTCTTGTGGCTACCCATCCTGCCAATAAATTTCAAGCGATCGCTTCTCTAGAAATTTGTATGCGATATGTACCTATTAAGCCCCATCGTGAGTTTTGGCTGGGTCGCGAAATGCAGCAATATCCATATGTTTTTAATTTGGCTGTGCATCCTCAATGGCGGCGACGTGGTGTGGCACAACAACTTTTGTTGGCAGCAGAGCAAACGGTAAAACAATGGGGGTTTTCGCGGCTCTATATGCATGTTCTTGAAGACAATCATCCTGCTCGTCATCTGTACAATCGCATTGGCTACAGACTGCATAGCCAAGAAGGTATTGTAAATTATTGGCTAATGGGGCGACCCAAAAAATTGTTATTACAAAAAAGATTTTAAACATTTAGGGGGCAGTGAGGAGCGCAGCTCCCTAAATGTTTAGACAGCGCCAAACTTTGAGATCAAGTTACAATGTTAGTGTGTTGAAATAATTTATCAGGAGTACATCTGCCAACTATGACCATCGCAACCGATATCGATACCCCCACAGATCTCAAACTAAGTGAGAGAGAGCAAGACCAAAGCTATCAAATGGCACAATCAGCAGCGATCGCTGCCGATGATCGCAAGGGAGAAAATATCGTTTTGCTAGCGATCGGTGAAGTGTCAAGTCTGGCTGAGTATTTTGTAATTTCCACAGGATTTTCTAAAGCCCAAGTAAGGGCGATCGCGGGTATGGCTGAAGAAGCGATCGCCGAAAAGTTTGGGCGCAAGCCTAGAAATATTGCGGGTGAGCAGGATGGCACTTGGATTTTGCTCGATTACGGCGATGTGATAGTCCATGCCATGATGGCTCAAGAACGCGAATATTATGACCTAGAAGCGTTTTGGGGTCACGCACCAAAACTTGAAGTGTTTTTGCCAGACGAAGCAGAAAAAGATGAAGTTGTAACTGCAATATAAACCCAAAAAACAAAAGCAATCCTTTGGGTTGCTTTTGTTTTTTGGGTTTTATAGCATTGGCTACAAAGACAAGCGATAATTGAAAAATCTCGTTTAAATTTGGATATATCAGAGTTTATGAAGATTGGCGATCGCGTTCGTGTCAAGACAGCATTAAATGTTTTCCACCATCCTGAACACAAAGGCAAATCCTTTGACATTTCAGGACTGGAAGGCGAAATTGTCCGTGTGCATACGGAATGGAATGGTCGTCCGATCAGTCCAAACTATCCCTATGAGGTGAGATTTACACCTAAATTTGTAACCCATTTAGGCGATCACGAAATAGAATCAGTTGGTTAAGATCCCAATAACTTATAAAAGACTGGCTTAGCCAGTCTTTTATAAGTTATTAGTACCTGAATGAATCGCTACCATTGGTTTACATATATGGAAGCAACAATTTTCAGCATTGTTTTTGCTTTGTTAAGTGGCACTTATATCTATCGCTCCTTTCGGATCATTGAAGAAGGGCAAATTGCACTGGTTGAAAGATTTGGGAAGTATCAAAAAACGATGGAACCAGGCATCAACATTGTCCTGCCGTTTATAGATCGTGTTTCCTTAATCAAAAGCGCCCGTGAGCAAGTGTTAGAACTAAAGCCTCAGCCTTGCATGACCTCTGATAATGTTAGCGTCAATGTCAGTGGCACGATGTATTGGCAAATTACTGATCTCCAAAAAGCTCGCTACAACATTGAAAATGTCGATCAGTCTTTGCAAATATCACTGACAACCCAAATTCAAACCCAGATTGGACGCTGCGAACTGGACTTTATCATCGGTGGTCAAGAAGAAATTAATACCGAAATTTTAAAGGGAATTAGTAATGACACCCAAGATTGGGGAATCAATGTCTTGCGAGTCAGGCTTGGTGAGATTACGATCCCGAGTTCAGTTCTTCAGTCGATGGAAAAACAAAAGGCAGCCGAGATTGAGAAGAAAGCAATGATTTCGCTATCTGAAGGGATAAAGACTTCAGAAATAACCAAAGCGGAAGCTGAAGCTCGCTCTAATCGGGTACTAGCAGAATCAGAACGTCAAGTGCAATTGGAACAGACTGAGGCGATGGCTCTGTCGATCGAGCGGATTGCTAATGCGATCGCTAAGCATCCCAATGGCAAGGAAGCCGTGCAGTATTTATTAGCCCAAAAATATCTTGCCATGGGGCAAGCGATCGGGGAAAGCCCTAGCAGTAAGGTTTTGTTTATGGACCCAGATTCCATCCCTGCGGCGATTCAAGCATTATTAGCGATGAACGATATCAAAATCACTGAAACAATGACAGAGAAAATCACTGAGGCGATCGCCAAACAACCCTATGGAGCAAGTGGCAATATTTCACCAACATTACGCAATTTGCCTGAACTCAAACCATTTCCACCTCCATCGGATAGTGAGAAGGTTACTCCTAGTAGTAATTAATCTTAAGCTCCAAATAGCAGACGTGTGCCTCGTCTGCGATGGAAAATTCTCTGGAAAGCTCTTTGGAAAAGTCTAATGAACCTAAAACGAATCGCCCTCTATTTTTTGCCCGTAATTACCATCAGCCTCACAGGATGCTTCTTGTTTGGGTATGATTCGGGCGGTCATAAAATCGTGCCGCAAGCAACGGGCTATAGGATTTTTGAAAACAAAGTGTATTTTGATAACGGCGAGAAGGACGTGCTTCTTCCGCTAGCAAAAGCTGACAGCTTTCAGATTTTACAGCAGACGGGATGGGCTAAAGATGCCAAGGATGTGTTTTATAAGGGTGTACTCAAGCCCGAAGTAGATGCTCCCACATTTGAAGTGTTGGGCAACTATGCCCGTGATAAGCAGTATGTTTATGATAGTTTTGGGAATATTCTCCCCAATGCCTTGCCCGACTCCTTTAAAGTGATTTCTGGGCGGTATGCCAGCGATAAACAGCGGGTATATTCCTACGACGAAGTGCTTCCCAATGCCCTGCCCGACTCCTTTGAATTACTCCTCCCCGATGGAGATGCCCGTGACAAAAGGCAAGTCATTAGTAATGTGTATGCCCGTGACAAACAACAAGTATATTTTGATAACAAGGTACTATCTAATGCCTTACCCGAATCCTTTGAATTGCTTAACGTAGCAGCGACAGAAGGGTATGCCCGTGATAAACGACAAGTCTATTTCAATGGTACTGCGCTCACCAATGTCCAGTACAAATCGTTTGAATTGCTTGGCATGGGTTATACCCGTGATAGACAACAAGTGTATTACGTTCCTTCCGTCACTAGCTATGGTGACTTACCCATAGTAGTTGTCGGTGCCGATGCTGAGACCTTTCAGGTTCTCAAACGTTTTGGGCTAGGTCAAGATAAGAATAACTGCTACCAATATGGCAAAGTGGCTGATTTAGCCGAATGTAAGCAATAAACTCCCATATAAGTCAGCGTGTGACGACCTCAGCGTCGGGTTTACCTTCAACCTTTTCGATCACCTCCCCCATTAGTGAGTAATATAGCAACGTAAGAGATAGATAGGACAATTCAAAAACCAAATAAATGAAGGCGGAGCTTTGCTCCGCCTTCATTTATTTGGTTTTTATGTCCTAAGCAAAACTTTCATTCCTATACCAATTCACAAAAGTGTGACAACACTTTTGGAAACTAAAAAGCAAGCCTAGTAATAGTTTTAAATGCTCAAAATGGCAGCGCCATTTTGAGCATTGGTGTAATAGGCTTGCAGCATTAGCTGCTTAAGATCAGCGATCAGAGGATAGCGAGGATTTGCGCCAGTACATTGATCATCAAAGGCTTGATCCGCCATGTCCTCCACATGTGCCAAGAAGAATTCTTCACCGATACCTTGCTCCAAGAGTGCGTCCTTGATCGTGGCAGGAATATCTACTTGACGTTTGAGATCTTCTACAGCAGCGATCAATAGCTCAACCTTTTCATCATCCGTCTCACCACCTAAATGCAGATAGTTGGCAATCTGGGCATAACGCCATTTACTATTGGGATATTTATTTTGCGAGAAAATCGCTTGTTTAAAGGGAACATCCGTCGCATTGTAACGAATGACATGGGAAATCATCAGCGCGTTAGCTAAACCGTGAGCAATATGGCAAGTGCCACCTAATTGGTGCGCGATCGAGTGACATACTCCTAAAAAAGCATTAGCAAAAGCCATCCCTGCGATCGTGGCGGCATAATGGACTTTTTCTCGCGCTTTGGGATCTTTAGCACCATTTTTGTAAGCGCTAGGCAAATACTTGAATAACAACCGAATTGCCTCTAAAGCTAATCCATTTGTATATTCTGAAGCAAGGACAGAAACATAAGCCTCGATCGCATGGGTGAGTGCATCAATACCGCCATAGGCTGTAAGTCGTTTCGGGATATTGAGCGTCAGTTCAGGATCGACGATCGCCATATTCGGAGTCAAAGCATAATCGGCAAGCGGATACTTGATATGTGATTTTTCATCGGTGACCACCGCAAAAGGCGTAACTTCCGATCCAGTTCCAGATGTCGTGGGAACTGCCACCATAATCGCTTTTGTGCCAAGGGGTGGCAACTCGTAAACACGTTTACGAATATCCATAAATCGCATCGCTAAGCCTTCAAACTCGATTTCGGGATGTTCATACATTAGCCACATGATTTTTGCCGCATCCATTGGCGATCCGCCCCCAAAGGCAATAATCACGTCGGGATGAAAGCTGTTGCAGATTTCTAAGCCTTTGCGAACCGTTGCTAAAGATGGATCGGGTTCTACATCATAGAAGGTGTAATGAGCAAGTCCGATTTCTTCCAAACTATCGGTGACTTCCTTGGTTAAACCCAGTTCAAACAAAGGGCGATCGGTGACAATCAATGCGCGTTTTCGACCCGCTAGATCTCGCAGTGCGACGGGTAAGCACCCAGATTTGAAATAAATCTTTGGTGGAATGCGAAACCACAGCATGTTCTCTCGACGTTCAGCCGCAGTTTTGATATTTAACAAATGTTGTGGGGTCACGTTTGCAGATACGGAATTACCACCCCAACTACCGCAACCAAGGGTCAATGAAGGGTCGAGACGGAAGTTATAGAGATCGCCGATCGCACCCTGCGAAGATGGCGTATTAATCAACATCCGCGAGGTTTCTAGCTTGCTCTCAAAATAGCGGATATGTTCTTGATTGTTGGCTGCGGTATAAAGTACCGAAGTATGGCCATGTCCACCAAATAAGACCAACTCTTCAGCTTTATCGACAGCATCATGGAAATCATTGGCGCGATACATAGCAAGGATTGGTGAAAGTTTCTCATAGGCAAAGGGTTCGTCCTTAGAAATTGCTTCTACTTCACCGATTAAAACTCTGGTGTTTTCTGGTATTCCAAAACCTGCAACTTCGGCAATCTTAATCACCGATTGCCCGACTATCTCCGCATTCAGCCTGCCATCTTTTAAAATTACCTGACGAATCTGGTCGCGTTCTGCTTCATTAAGGAAATATGCACCACGCTTAATAAATTCTTCCCTCACCGCTTCGTAAACAGCCGCTACCACGACTACCGACTGCTCGGAAGCGCAAATCGTACCATTGTCAAAAGTCTTACTGAGAATAATTGAACTGACCGCCATTTGCATATGTGCAGTTTCATCAATGATTGCAGGTGTATTACCAGCTCCCACACCAATCGAAGGATGTCCCGAAGAATAGGCCGCCTTAACCATCCCCGGTCCGCCCGTAGCCAAGATCAGCTTAATGTTCGGATTTTGCATCAAAGCTTGAGAAAGCGGCACAGTTGGTTCATCGATCCAGCCAATGATATCGGGAGGTGCACCTGCGGCTACGGCAGCATCAAGAACAATTTTTGCAGCTGCGATCGTACAATCTTTGGCATGAGGATGGGGAGAAAAGATAATCCCATTTCTAGTTTTCAAAGCAATTAAAGACTTGAAAATTGTCGTAGAAGTAGGATTAGTAACAGGTACGATTCCTGCTAGCAGTCCTACAGGTTCGGCAATGCGTTCATAGCCAAAATGCTTGTCAGATTCAATTACACCGCAAGTTTTATCATTTTTATACTTGTTATAAATCATTTCTGAAGCAAAGTGATTTTTGATAGCTTTATCTTCGATTACGCCCATACCCGATTCTTTAACTGCGGCTTTTGCTAAGGGGATTCGCGCCGCATTTGCCGCCAGTGCCGTCTGTTTGAAAATGTGATCGACTTGCTCTTGCGAAAAAGTAGCGTATTCAGCTTGAGCAATTTTTACCCTTTGAATCAACAATTCCAATTCTTCAATATTTGTAACTTTCATAATGAATACCCTTCTATTTGAATTACGAATTACGAGTTGAAAATAATGAGTTGAAAATTACGAATTCGTAATTCGTAATTTTCAAACCCCGATCGCACCGAGTGCATTAATCCCGCGATCGCGAAATATCTCAACTGTCTGCTGGACTAGTTCTGGGGATGCAGGTGGCGTATCTTTGAGGGAGTAAGGCAAACCTAGCTGTTCCCATTTATATTCTCCCATTTTGTGAAATGGGAGAACTTCTAATCTTTCGACATTTTTTAAGGTGGCAATGAAATCGGCAAGTTGGTTGGTGTTATCCTTGTTATCAGTAAGATGTGGTACTAGCACAAATCTGATCCATACAGGCTTGCCAATATCGCTAAGATATCTTGCCATCGCCAGAGTTGGTTCAATGGAAACATTGGTGACTTTGTAATAAAGTTCAGGGATGTAGGATTTGATATCGAGAAGAACTAAGTCGGTTTCTTCGAGAACTGGTTTGGCAACTTCTAAAGTGCAGTATCCAGAGGTGTCAAGGGCTGTATGAAAGCCTAGTTGATGACAACGAGCAAATATTTCTCTGGTAAATTCTGGCTGCATCAAGGGTTCTCCGCCACTTACGGTGACACCTCCCTTACGAATATAGGATTTACATTTTCTGATCTCATCAATCAAATAATCAACGGTAACTTCTTTACCATCATGGGCATTGCGACAATCAGGATTATGACAATAAAGGCATCGTAGTGGACAGCCCTGAGTGAAGACTATAAACCTGATCCCTGGTCCATCAACAGTGCCGAAGGTTTCGATTGAATGAATGCGTCCAATTCCAGACATGATATCTCCTCTTAATTTTTAAAAAGTGCCGCGAAGCGGCACTTTTTAAAAAACTATACCCGCTCGTGGAACGTGCGCTTAATTACATCCAGTTGCTGTTCGCGAGTGAGTTTGATGAAGTTCACAGCATAGCCTGAAACCCGAATTGTCAATTGTGGATAGTTTTCGGGATGCTCCATTGCATCAAGTAAAGTATTGCGATCAAGAGCGTTCACGTTAATGTGATGACCGCCATCGTGGAAATAGCCATCTAACAGATTAACTAAATTGTTTGTGCGATCGCTTTCTTGTCTACCCAATGCTGTAGGTACAATCGAGAAAGTATTAGAAATACCATCTTGACAATCGCTATAGGGCAACTTGGCAACTGAAGAAAGCGAAGAGATCGCGCCACAGGAATCACGACCATGCATAGGATTAGCTCCAGGAGCGAAAGGTTCACCAGCTCTACGTCCATCGGGAGTGTTACCTGTTTTCTTCCCATAGACCACATTGGAAGTAATCGTTAGCACCGATTGGGTCGGCGTGGCATGACGATAGGTGGGATGTTTGCGGATTTCATTCATAAATCTTGCTACAAGATCAACAGCAATGTTATCTACAAGATCGTCATTGTTTCCATATTTGGGATATTCACCCTCGGTCACATAATCCACAGCCAAGCCCTGCTCATTGCGAATCACTTTCACCTTAGAGTACTTAATTGCTGAAAGGGAATCCACCACTACAGACAAACCAGCGATCCCGCAAGCCATTGTCCGATAAACATCGCGATCATGTAACGCCATTTCGATGCGCTCATAGCAATATTTATCATGCATGTAGTGAATGACATTGAGGGTGTTGATGTATAGCTTTGCTAGCCATGCCATCATCTGTTGTAAGCGTTCATTGACTTCTTGGTAATCAAGATATTCCGCCGTAATCGGTGCAAAGTTTGGAGCAACTTGATCCCCTGATTTTTCATCCTTACCGCCGTTAATTGCATAGAGCAACGTCTTCGCAAGATTTACCCTAGCGCCGAAGAACTGCATCTGTTTACCAATTCGCATTACTGATACACAACAGGCGATCGCATAGTCATCACCATATGTCGGACGCATCAGGTCGTCATTTTCATACTGAATTGAACTGGTATCGCTGGAAATCTTGGCACAGAACTGTTTGAAGTTATCGGGTAAATGCTCTGACCAAAGGACAGTTAGGTTAGGCTCAGGAGCCGCACCGAGGTTAGAGAGTGTATGCAAGAACCGATAACTAGTTTTGGTAACCAAAGTTCGACCATCGGCGCTCATTCCGCCGATCGCTTCGGTTACCCATGTGGGATCGCCTGAGAATAGGGCGTTGTAGTCTGGTGTGCGTAAAAATCGCACCATTCTCAACTTCATCACGAAATGGTCGATGAGTTCTTGTAACTCGACTTCGGCGATCGCGCCATTCCGCAAATCCCGCTCAAAATATATGTCTAAAAACGTCGAAACTCGACCAAGAGACATCGCAGCCCCATTTTGTTCTTTGACTGCACCTAGATAACCAAAATAAAGCCACTGCACAGCTTCTTTTGCAGTCATTGCAGGATGACCGATATCACAGCCATACTTTGCTGCCATTTCCTTTAGTTCAAGCAAAGCGCGAAATTGCTCTGACAGCTCCTCACGCAGACGAATGGTTTCTTCATCCATTACATCTAGTTCTAGAGATTCTTTCTGAGTTTTTTTATCGTCCATCAGGCGATCGACTCCATAAAGAGCTACCCGACGGTAATCACCAATAATGCGTCCGCGTCCATAGGCATCGGGCAGCCCTGTAATGATCCCCGATTTCCTTGCTTTTCGCATCTCACTGGTATAAGCATCAAACACGCCGTCATTATGGGTTTTACGATACTTAGTAAAAGTCTCTTCTGTTTGGGGATCAAGCTGATAGCCATAGGCTTCTACCCCAGCCTTAACAACGCGAATACCGCCATAGGGCATAATTGCGCGTTTAAGTGGTTTATCAGTTTGCAAGCCGACAATTTGTTCTAATTCGCGATCGATGTATCCTGCGTCATGCGCCGTAATCGATGTAGGCAGTTTAGTGTCTACATCCAATACACCCTTTTCCCGTTCTAGATTCATTAGCTCAAGAACTTTCTGCCAAAGCTGCTTAGTTCTTGGAGTTGCTACCGTCAGAAACTCAGCATTACCCTCGTAGGGATGATAATTCTTTTGAATAAAATCTCTAACGTTGACTTCTCTAGTCCAACTGCCTTCCGTAAAGCCCTGCCATTCGACATACATAGCCTCAACCTCCATTTTTTGTGAAAGATACAAGCTGTTTTTTATCTTCCAAATCTATTATAGATTTATCAAATAGTTCCTAAGATAATGCTGTTAATGTCATTACAAAAGTTAACTATGCGATCGCTTTATTCCAATTCACGAAAGTGTTGTCACACTTTCGTGAATCGAAACCCAAACCCAGTAAGTTTTTTGACAAGAAATGACTACGCCATTTCTTGATTTGGTATTAAGCTAACGAGAATTGCGATGCGATGCGTCGCAACTCTCGTTAGCTTTTTGCTTTTATCTCTAAAAACAAATTTTTTATGGAAGTGTGACAGTTATTTCCAGTCGCACAATTGTGATGGAGAGGTCATGAACGGTTGTGGATATTGATAAAAGCCATCAGTATTCAGTTTTGCATGACTAAACAAGATCCATTCAGTACGTCCACCCCGATCCATCGCAGTCCGAATGACCTTACCATCCTTAAGAAACAAGTGCCCTTCTTCATCCCATTTAAATTCGGGCTCGGGAATATTAATCCATTGGCGACCACCCCAAGATATTGCTAGAGCTTCACCTTTAACTAAACTGACCTTCGCGATGCCACGCACACAGATAAAATCATCCGAATGCGGATAGCCATAATATCCATCCACGAGATCGCCTGTTTTTGTAAAATTAAAACAAACCCCTGCCCCATTGCGCCAATCTAATGGTTTCGGTTGACTACAAAGTTGATAGTTGCCATTTGCTAACGTGGCGATCGCATTTTGAGCATTAGCTTCATCACTAGAAAGTAATACACCAAAAGAGATGGCTACCAAAATCACGCCGCAGAGGTTAAGAAGATAGTTTCTGCGAAACATAATTGCATCACCTCCTAAAAGATTAGGAAGTTGCTTATATCTACAATTCTACACTTTTTCCTATAGCAATTTCCGTTCAACCAAACCCGAATTAAAAAAGGGGCGCGCTGCGACCCTCTTTTAATTCGGGTTTCAGCAGGGCTTACCAACTATCAAATCAAGTTTTAAGGAGATCCTTGCGACAATATTGTTGTAACTCCTGTTCTAAACCAATTCCTTTGTTGCCAGCAGCAATCAAATTCGCAGATGCAGATTGGAATGCTGCATAATCTCCCTGATCTTGATCACGTTTTGCTCTTGTTAATTTATTCCCCAAATCTTCAGAAAATTTTAGATAGCGTTCTTGTAAGGATTTGAGATGGATATCTTCGACTTTAAGGGGCATTAAATCTTGCTTTAGGTCATTGATATAACGCAAAATCACCGCCAATTCCGTTGTGTTCGAGGCTCCTGCGGCTTTGTCGGTGATAGTTATAAATGCTTTACATTCAAAGGCTTTACTCACCTTATCTATTACTTTTTCATTCGATTTAATGCCCGAAGTTATAGGCGAAGCGAAGGCATTGGTATACAACATCCCACAGGGAGTCAAGATTACTCCAATTGCTATTACGTTCAAAAGGGTAAGATTTAGTTTTATTTGGAAAATATATTTCTCTAATCTTTGGACAACTAAGTACTGGTACAAAAATAAATTACCCAAATTTGTAAGACTTCGTCCCCAAAGGGGAGAAGTCTTACAAATTTGGGTTTGTCTTTGAATTACTCCCTTCCCAGTCAAAAAAAAGACTTTAAACCCAAAAAATTAGTGGTGCGGCGCTTTGCGCCACACCACTAATTTTTGAGTAATACCAAAGCACAAAAGGAATGCGCCCTTTTGTGCTTTGGTATTAAATGGGTAAGCATAGAAACCTGTAAATACAAAGATCCCCGACTTTTTCTTTGTGGCTGAATAAAGTTGATCTTTGACTGCAAAAATAAAGTCGGGGATCTCTATCTCTATATTTTCAGTTTAAACACAGTCTGAAAAACAAAAACTTGGTTGTAATCCTAAAAGGGCATTTAATTATTTCTATAGGTGAAAAACTCTACAAAAATGTTGTGTGATGTGAGTGAAAAACAAATGAATGTCAAGACCTCCTCTACTCTGATAATACTATCTGCTGTTTTGAATGTCTTTTTAGAGCTTGGGACTCAGGCGTTTGCACTAGAACCAGCCCAAGAGGTTAAAGAGACCAAAGCCTTAGAAACGTCTATAGCCGATCCATTAGAGCAGCAGAAACGAGATCGCCTATCTAATTACAATACTACGCTCGAAATAACGCAACCGATTACCCAAATCACCTCTGTATCGCAACTATCAGACATCAAAACAACTGACTGGGCTTTTACCGCACTGCAAAGTTTAGTGGAACGTTATGGCTGTATCGCAGGCTATCCTGACCGCACCTATCAGGGAAAACAAGCGATCGCCCGTTACGAAGACAAAACTTCCTCGTTGCAGGTAATGGTGATGGTGGTACACAATATGACTTAGAACTAACGTATTCTTATCCGATCATGAGATTTATCACGCTTACGCCTTCATTGTTTGCTACGTTTAATGCGAACAATTTTAGTAGTAACCCCACAATTTGGGGAGTGGTATTGCGGACACAGTTCTTGTTTTAGCAACTTTGCGTAATTCCTGTTAGTTAATATAAAACCCCAAGAAGCTGATTCGCCTGCTTCGCGGGCAAATCAGTTTATTGGGGTTTGTATTTAAAAAATCATTCTTTAAGGATCGAGAAGAAATCACGGTCATGCTTGAGATATCTGGCTACAAAATTAATTCTTTAATTTATGAAAGCGCTCTATCGGGCGTTTATCGAGGATATTGTGAGAGCGATTTCCAACCAGTTATCCTGAAAATCCTCAAATTGGAATACCCAACGCCAGAGGCGATCACAAGGTACAAATTAGAATACGAAGTTTGTAAGCGGCTAAGTCATATTGATGGCGTGGTTAAAGCTTATGAATTTATCAAGTCTCAACGATTTCGATGTATTACATTTGAAGATTTTGGTGGTGAGTCGCTCCGTATCTTGAAGTCATCGCGAACCTTTAATCTTACCGAGATTTTAGCGATCGCTGCCCAAGTTGCTGGCATCCTTAGTGAAATTCATGGGGCGAATGTAATTCATAAAGATATCAATCCCTCTAATATCATTTTTAATCCTCGGACATCTCAAGTCAAAATTATTGATTTTAGTATCTCCAACATTTTGTCGCGGGAAAATCCAACCATCCGCAATCCCAATACGCTCGAAGGGACTCTTGCCTATATGTCGCCAGAGCAGACGGGGCGGATGAACCGTAACCTCGATAACCGTAGTGATTTATATTCTTTGGGAGTCACTTTGTATGAGCTTATCTGTGATCGCCTCCCTTTTGAATCTTCCGATCCGCTTGAATTAGTTCATTGCCATATTGCGAAGCGTCCAATTGCTCCCCATAGCGTCAATCCTGAGATTCCTAAACCAGTCTCAGATATTGTCATGAAACTATTGGCAAAAACAGCGGAAGATCGCTATCAAAGTGCATTGGGATTAAAAGCCGATTTAATGACTTGCAGCCAGCTTTTAGAAAACAGAGGTGAGAATAAAGGCGAGATTGCCTGTTTTAATTTGGGTGAACACGATGCTTCTGCACAATTTCAAGTTTCGCAGAAACTCTATGGTCGAGAACTAGAAATATGGCTATTGCTTGCCGCATTTGAATGTCTGATCCTTGGCAAAGCCAAAGTCATCATGGTCACAGGTTTCTCTGGTATCGGCAAATCAGCACTCGTTCATGAAATTTACAAGCCGATCACTCAAAAACGTGGTTACTTCATTTCAGGTAAGTTTGACCAATTTCAACGCAATATTCCCTATAGTGCCTTTGTGAATGCTTTTCGGGCACTCATGACGCAACTGCTAACTGAAACTGAAAGCGAACTGCAAATATGGCGCAATCGCTTGCTGGATGCATTAGGAGATAACGCCCAAATCATTATTGATGTGATCCCTGATGTGGAAAAGATCGTAGGCAAGCAAGTGGAAGTACTGGAACTACTACCTAATGAATCCCAAAATCGATTCAATTTAGTTTTTCAGAATTTCGTACGCGTGTTTACGAAACCAGAACATCCACTTGTGATCTTTTTAGATGATCTCCAATGGGCAGATTTAGCTTCTCTCAAGCTTTTACAGTTATTAGTCACTTCTAGCGAAAGTCAGTTTCTCTACTTTATTGGCGCTTACCGCAATAATGAAGTAGATGCGATTCATCCCTTAAGTTTGACCCTGAATGAGGTTATGGCAATGGGAATATCCATCAAAGAAATCGTCCTGTCGCCTTTAGAAGAATCAGATGTCTATGATTTGGTGGCTGATACCCTGAAGTGCGATCGCGAAACGAGCAAACCTCTCGCAGAACTCGTCTTCCAAAAAACTGCTGGCAACCCATTTTTCATTAACGAATTCCTCAAATCGCTATATACTGATAGTCTAATCAACTTTGACCTGAAGCAGGGGACTTGGCGATGGGATTTAAGCAAAATTCAATCCACTGATTTTACAGATAATGTAGTGGAATTAATGTTAGGAAAAATCCAGAGGCTTACCCTTAAGTCTCAGGAAATCGTCCAAATCGCCGCCTGTATTGGCAACCATTTTGATTCTCAGACTCTTGCGATCGCATCTGATCGCTCGCATCGACTGGTAATACAAGATCTATTTCCAGTTTTAACTGAGGGGTTGATTTTACCACTAACGGATAATTACAAATTCGCGATCGTTGATACCAACGATGATTTCTCGGAAAGCTTTTTAGTTGACTATAAATTTCTGCATGATCGCGTTCAGCAAGCAGCTTATGTGCTGATTCCTACATCTGAAAAGCAAATTATCCATCTTAAAATCGGTCGCCAGTTGCTCAGGAAAATTCGCAGACGGCAATCGAATGGAGAAAATTTAGCGATCGAGGAGGAAGTGTTTCGGATCGCGAACCATCTAAATTGGGGAATAGGATTAATTGCTGATCCTCAAGAACGGATCGAGTTAGCTGAGCTAAATCTAATCGCAGGTAAAAAAGCCAAAGATTCTAATGCGTATGCCGATGCTCAAAAGTACCTAGCGATCGGTATTGGGCTATTGCCAGATTCTGCATGGGAAATTCACTATCCACTTGCGCTGAGGCTCTATGAAGCTGCGGCTGAGTCAGCTTATTTGAATACAGACTTTGATGAGTGCCATCGCTTCGTTGATCGCATCGTGCACCATGCCAAGCATATTCTCGATACGATTAAGTCCTACAAGGTCAAGATTAATGCTTATACAGCCCAGAAAAAGTTTCACCAAGTACCAATAACTGTAAATTCGATTCTGATTCATCTGGGCGAACCAATTCCACCTTTCCCAAACGAGTTGCAGGTTGGTTTGGAACTTATTGGGACGGAACTTCGCACGCGCTTATTGAAGATCGATAATTGGAGAAGCTTACCAATAATGAACGATCCCTACAAACTTGCAGCGATAAGTATTATGAACTCACTTGCTGCGGCAAGCATCAATCTAAATCCTTTGCTCATCGGCATGGTGATTCTTCGCATTGTGAACATGACTCAGCAGCATGGACTCTCCCCAGACGCTCTAATTCAAGGCTCAGCCTATGGAATAGTTCGATGGATAGTTTTTCAAGATATCGAAGGTAGCTATCAGATGGGGCTAATAAGTTTGCAATTAATCGAAAAGATGAATATGCGATCTGGAATTTCCATGGCTGTCATTGCCTTTGAAACCTGTTTAAGACATTGGAAAGAACATCTCCGAAAATCTCTCCCCAACTTACTGAAATCATTACAACTGAGTATTGAACTTGGTGAATATGAAGTCACAGGATTCTGTATTCTTGGTTACTGCATCCATCGTTTTTTTGTCGGCGATCCTTTATTGTCTGTGATTCAAGACTTTCAAATCTATGGGGGATTCCTCACACATAAAATCAAACAGCCCTATATTATCGATCAATTTCGAGCTTGGCATCAACTAGCTCTCAATTTATCAGGATTGGGGGAGAATATGCCATTCCTTGTCGGTACAGCTCTAAACGAGTTTGAGCTACTCCCCACCTTTTTGGCAGAAAAGAATGGAATTCCAATTTACTATACTTGCACTGCAAAAGGGATATCACACTATTTCTTTTATGACTACAAGACTGCGATCGCAACCTTTGATCAAGCCACACCTTTTTCACGATCTATTGTGAGTGCATTCGGTGGTTCCCAGCACAATTTCTATCAATCTCTTGCTTGTTTGGGCTTGTGTAGACATTTGCCACGAGCTTCCCGTTACATTTATCTCAAGAAAGTTGCTAAAAACCAGAAAAAAATGCAGCGTTGGGCACAACATTGTCCAATGAATTTCCAACATAAATACGATTTGGTGGAAGCAGAAAGATATGCTTTACGGGGACAGCAATCACAGGCGATGAAGTATTACGATCGCGCCATCAAAGGAGCCAGAGAAAATGAATATATCCAAGAAGAGGCTCTAGCCAACGAACTGGCTGGCAAGTTCCATCTCCACAAGCATAGAGACAAAGTCGCTCAAGCTTATTTCGCAGATGCGATCTCTTGCTATGAGAGTTGGGGAGCTACTGCCAAAGTACAGCACTTGCAAGAGACTTATTTACAATTTACAAGGCGCAAATTCGATCCTCGCAAAGATACGCTTACACTCTCCTCCGATCTGAGCCAATCATCCACGTTTAGGAATGGACATACAGGGCTTGATTTAGCATCCGTTATTAAAACCTTCCAAATACTTTCCGATGAAATCGACTTGAAAAAGCTACTAGCTAAACTAATGAAGCTTTTGATCGAAAATGCTGGCGCTGAAGTTGGTTATTTAATCCTTGAAAGTGAAAGTGGGCTCAAGATTGAGGCTATAGGAAATGCTGGAAGCGACCAGATCGAAGTACTGGGTTCCCGTTCGATGGAAAAATTACTCCCTGTCTCGATCATCAATTTTGTCGCCCGTACTTTAGAGAGTGTTGTGCTAGGTAATGCTACCCAAGAAGGAAAGTTTACGGGCGATGCTTATATTAGATCTCATCAGCCCAAATCTCTGTTGTGTATGCCTTTAATCAATCAAGGTGTTCTCGTGGGTATTCTCTATCTAGAAAATGATCTTGTCTCTGATGCTTTTACGACCGATCGCCTTGAAATCCTTTCTTTACTCTCTAGTCAAGCGGCGATCGCTATCAATAATGCTCGTCTATACTCTAATCTCAAACGGTTTAATGAAAATTTAGAGCTGCTTGTTGGCGATCGCACTCAAGAGTTGTCTCAAGCTCTCTCTAATCTCCAATCTGCTCAAACTGAGTTAGTTAAATCTGAAAAAATGGCGGCTTTGGGTGGGCTGGTCGCTGGGATTGCTCATGAAATTAATACTCCTATTGGAATTGGGGTTACTGCTGCTTCTTTAATTACTGATAAAATTCAAGAGCTTTCTGATTCCCTTCAAAGGGGCTTGCTTAAGCGTTCTGATCTTGATAAGTTCTTGGATACTTTAAAGCAAAGTAGTTTGATTGTTCTGGCTAATTTAAATCGCGCTACTGAGCTCATTCAGAGTTTTAAGCAGGTGGCTGTTGATCAGTCTAGTGAGGAACGAAGGGCGTTTGATTTGAAGGCTTATCTAGAGGAAGTTTTGCTCAATCTTCAGCCTAAGCTTAAACGTACTAAAATTAATGTCCTTATTGATTGCCCTGATAATATTGTCCTTGATAGTTTTCCTGGTTTGATTTCCCAGATTGCTACTAATTTAGTTATGAATTCTTTGCTCCATGCTTATGATGCTGGTGATAATGGTACAATTTGCTTCTGCGTCACTCAATATTCTGATTCTCTGAGTCTTCAATATAGTGATGATGGTAAAGGTATTCCTTCTGATAATATCGACAAGATATTTGATCCCTTTTATACCACTAAACGTGGTCAGGGTGGCAGTGGCTTAGGTTTGCATATTGTCTATAATCTAGTTACTCAAAAGTTACAAGGTACTATTACTTGTGTGAGTCAAGTCGGCGTGGGGACTAAATTTATGATGCAAATTCCTCTATGATTGTAGCTATAAACTTTTACAGTAGTTACCGATCAAATGAACCACAAGAAAAAATTTAAAAGTGCTGCGAAGTAACACTTTTAAATTTTTTCTTGGTTTAGGTTTAAGTGCAAAGCGCTATAAGTGTAGTATGTTCACGCCAATTCAAATTTCCCATGGTTGATGATGATCTGATGGTTGATGACATGATGGCATTTGCTGATGAAGATGACATTAGTCAAGTTTCATCACAGAGTCAAGAGTCATGGAAAATCCTGATCGTTGATGATGAAGTAGAGATTCATAACATCACACGACTTGCCTTGGAAGATTTTAGCTTCGACAATAAGAGGCTAAACTTTCTAAGTGCTTATTCAGGTGTAGAGGCTCGTCAGATTATGGCGGACAATCCTGATATTGTGTTGATTTTGTTGGATGTGATTATGGAATCTGATGATGCAGGTCTGATCACAGCCAAGTATATCCGCGAAACACTACAAAATCGAGCGGTGCGGATTATTTTGCGAACAGGGCAACCAGGGCAAGTACCCGAGCGACAAGCGATCGTCGATTATGATATCGATGATTACAAGACTAAAACAGAATTTACTTCACAAAAGCTATTTACCACAATTATTACGGCTCTGCGATCATTCAAGGCTTATAAATCATTAGAATTTTTAAATGTCAATCTAGAACAGAAAAATATAGAACTCATTCGAGTTACTAAGCTAAAAGATGAGTTTCTATCCAATATGAGCCACGAGTTGCGCACACCACTTAACGGCATCCTCGGAATGGCTGAATGTTTACAAGAAGAAGTTTTTGGAGAAATTAATCCGAGCCAAAAGGATGCGATCGCCACAATACAAAACAGCGGTAATCATTTACTAGAATTGATTCAAGACATGTTAGATGTCTCTAAAATCATGGCAGGAATGCTAAAGATAGACATCAAAACTATATCAATTGCTGATTTGTGCAACTCTAGTCTGGAACTTACAAAACAACAAGCTCTCAAAAAACAAATTCAACTAACGACAAGTGTATTCTCCAATACTGAAGTCATTGCAGTTGATCCGCATCGTATTAGACAAGTATTAGTTAATTTACTTGATAATGCAGTTAAATTTACTCCTTCGGGAGGCAAGGTAGATCTTGATGTCAGAATAGTAAATGATCTTTCTAGGGAGTTAATTCTCAGTCACTCTGTAGCAAATAGTTGTTGGATTAAGTTTTCAATTACTGATACAGGTATTGGCATTAGTCCTAGCGATCGCGACATGCTCTTTCAACCATTTATTCAGATTGATAGTGGACTCAACCGCAAGTACGAAGGCTCAGGGTTAGGGTTAGTAATTGTAAAGCAAATCGTGGAACTCCATGGTGGTTATGTCGATGTCAGCAGCCAGATTGATCAGGGAAGTTGCTTTACTGTGTACTTACCTACGAAGATAGCAAGACTCCCGATACTTTAAGAAATGATAGAGATTTGTAATCAACCCTGAACTAATAAACTTTGTAAAACTTTTACAAAGAAACACTTTTATAGCAATTGCCAATCAAACGAGCCACAAGAAAAATTTTGAAAGAGTTGCTTCGCCTTTTCCCAAAAAAAATTACAAGGGTGCATTACCTGTGAGAGTAAAATCGGCATCGGCTCTAAATTTATTATGCAAATTCGGCTCTACTTGTAGCAACCTTTAAGAGTTAGATGTATTCTATTAAAAAGTCATAAGTCAGAGCGTGTTTGATAAGTCTCCAAGCTAGCATAAATTTCTGCTTTTACTCCCCTTAATCCCCCCTTGCTAAGACTAACCTGTACATACAAGTCGGATTTCCCCCTTTAATTGCCCCTTGCAAAGGGGGAAGACCAGAAATCTTGTTCCCTCCCCTTTGCAAGGGGATGGTTAGGGTGGGGTAATTCCTTTGATTTCACAGACAAACTGAGATATGAGTACACGATAGCCCTTTGCAAGGGGGGAGGTAGAGGTGGTAACACTTCTCAAACACATTTTTAATACCAAAGCGCAAAATGTCTACGACATTTTGTGCATTTAAAACCCTTACAGGGTTTGGTTATTAATTCCCAGAAGTATTGTCACTCTTTTTGGAATTGATATAAGAAGCCATAAGACAAGTAAGAAGTCATAAAAATGATTGCAATGATTGATGATGATGATCTATTATTCATAGATGAAATAGAATTTGCTGATGAAATTGCTCAAGCTTCACCAGTAGACAACCCACAGACTCTTGAGCCTTGGAAGATTCTGATCGTCGATGATGAAGTAGAGATTCATAATATCACCCGTCTTTCTTTAGGCGATTTTACTTATGACAACAAAAAATTAGAGTTCCTAAGTGCCTATTCGGGTAAAGAAGCACGTCAGGTGATGATTGACAATCCTGATGTGGCAGTTATTTTACTTGATGTAATAATGGAATCTGATGATGCTGGTTTGATTACAGCAAAGTATATTCGCGAAACACTACAAAATCGAGCGGTGCGGATCATTTTGCGAACGGGACAGCCAGGGCAAGTACCTGAACGGCAAGTGATCATTGATTATAATATTGATGATTATAAGACTAAAACAGAATTTACTTCGCAAAAGTTGTTTACCACTATTATTACGGCTCTACGCTCATATAAAGCTTATACAGAATTAGCCTCAATCAATAATAAATTAGAACAACGAGTAGAAGAAAGAACCCTCAAATTGCAGAATGAAATTGATAGACGAAAAGAAGCAGAAGATATTCTTTATGGTGTTTTGAATAGTTCGCTTGATGGTATTGTCGCTCTAAAAGCGGTTCGAGAATCGACAGGATATATTCAAGACTTCCGTTGCCTAATGATCAATCCCATAATTATCAAAGCCTTTGGGAAAAGCCGTGAAGATTTGATCGGTAAATTGGTTCCTAAAGAATTATTTACTCTTCTCGAACCAGACCTTTTTGATCGCTTTGTTACTATTGTTGAGACAGGGAAACCTCTAGAACGCGATTTTTATTATCAATGGGGAAAGTCTTGCTGGTATCAGTTTACTGTCGTCAAGTTAGAAGATGGTTTGGCGATTACAGTTCGAGATATTACTACTCGAAAACAGACCGAACTAGCGCTAAAAGATGCCAATCAGAAACTTGAAGTCTTAGTGAATTTGGATGGTCTAACCAAAGTTGCTAATCGTCGTTGCTTTGATGCGAGACTAAATGAAGAATGGAAACGTCTAGCCAGAGACGAGCAATTACTTTCGATAATTCTCTTCGATCTTGATTTTTTCAAGTTCTATAATGATTTATATGGACATCTAGCTGGAGATGATTGTCTAACACAAATAGCACAGACTATTCATCAAACAGTTGATCGTGCTGGCGATCTAGTGGCTCGCTATGGTGGTGAAGAATTTGTAGTACTTCTGCCTAACACTGATTTTGATGGAGCGATCTCTGTTGCCGAAAGAATACAGCAGGCGGTTCAAGATTTAGCAATTCCCCATCAACAGTCTAAAGTGAAGTCAACTGTCACAATCAGTCTAGGTATTGCCTCAATTTTACCCACTATTGAAGTTCGACCAAATACATTAATTGATCAAGCTGCTCAAGCGCTATATAGAGCCAAACAGCAAGGACGCGATCGCTTTCACCTTTGATCAATTCTTATTTACCACTTGCTTAAAATACTGATAAGGAAAAAAGTTACGGCTATGCATAAAAATTTGGACAAAATCGCCTTAATCGCTTTTTTATCTTGCGTACCTGTGTAAGTCGCCCTTAGCGATCGCGGTTTCGCGCAAGAAGCCATAGACCGCAAAATCCAAGCAACACAGCTATTGGAGCAAGGAACTCAGCTATATGCCAATAAGAAATATCCTGAGTTGATTAAACCCATTGAGAAAGAACTCGTTCAAGCAAAAACGGAAACTATTCTTTATGCACCCGATGGACAACTGCGTTATGTACCCCTTGCGGCTCTCTATGACGGTAAGCAATGGCTAATTGAGAAATATCGCATTAGCAATCTAATTTCCTATAGTCTCAGCGATTTTGTGGCTAAGCAAAAAGTATTGCCGAGTATTCTCGCTGGGGCTTTTGGAGGCAAAGGCGGTGAGCGAAAGTTCGGTCAGACAGCTTTGCCAGGTACGCTTAAAGAAGTGGCTGCGATCGCCAATTCTTTCCAAAACTCAACTACACTTCAAGAGGAGCAGTTTAGTCGTCAAGCTATTGAATCCCAACTCAAAAATCATAATGTTCTCCATCTTGCTACCCATGCCGAATTTAATATTGGTGCACCTGAGAAATCATTTATCATTTTTGGCAACGGTGACAGAATTGGTTTGAATGAAATTACGGATTGGCAAATCCCTAATGTGGAGCTAATTGTGCTGAGCGCCTGCTAGACTGGTACTGGCACGCTAGAAAATGGTGTAGAAATCTTAGGCTTTGGCTATCAAGTCCAGAAAGCAGGTGCAAAAAATGCGATCGCTTCTCTTTGGAAGGTCGATGATGCTGGGACACAGGAACTCATGACGGCTTTTTATAAAGAGTTGCAGACAGGAGATATCAATGTTACTGAAGCTTTACGCAGAGCGCAGGTTTCGCTAATTCGCTCTAAGGAGTTTAATCATCCAAATTATTAGTCAGCATTTTTTGCGATCAGTAACGGATTGTAGCCAGTATTTTGCTACAATCCGTTACCGATCGCAATTCGCTAATATAAGCTAATGCGTACTGACACTGTCTTCTTTTTCCCAAAATGAGTCGAGCTACCGTGTATACACAAGTCATACAACCTAGCTAAGTCAGCAATTAATCGCTCCCTAGCCCCCAATTCTGGGGGAACAAGAAAATAAATCTTTTTCAAAGCCCCCCAGAATTGGGGGGTAGGGGGCTTAAATAGGGCTTGCTGAGAAAGGCAGAAACAGTTGATATAGCAACGTAAGAGATAGATAGGACAATTCAAAACCCAAAAGATGGCAGAGCTTCGCTCTGCC
>JADBWK010000079.1 GCA_020404895.1 Pseudanabaena sp. M085S1SP2A07QC
CATGACTCTTTTTTTCTCCTCTGTCGATGGCTGATACTGCTTTCTCTCGTAAATCTATGCTGTAAGCTGCTGTCATTTTCGGTTCTTTTTCTGTCTCTTCTATTGCTATATTATGTCCTATCTTAACCTTACTTTGCTATAAATCAATCCTTCGTATAGTAAAGCTAAGGCTTGCCAATTTAGAGGAATTGATCGCAGGGTGAGCACAAATAAACAGCAATTTCAAGCGATTGTCGGGAAAGGTAACGGGTTCTAAAGATGGCTCGGTTGAAAATTCTAGCCCGCTATGCTTAAAAGTATTGAGAACCTTAGGAGTTGCGAGCGGCTAATTCGGCGGCTCGACGTGCTTCCATTTGTGATTAACCTCGCGGTGCAGTTTGTTGCCAAGCAGGTAGCTGCTCGATTCTTGCATACCATGTTTGAATATGCGGATATTCTGCTAATGGAAATTGAGCAGGTACAGCATAGGTCAAGTCACTTGCCACGGAGAAATCAGCTAAGGTCAAGGTGTCATTGACCAGATATTTTTGACTTGCGAGATGATTATTCAAAGCGATCGCTTCTTTATGAAAGCGATCGGTTGCTTGCTGTATTACTTGCGGGTCTGGCTCACCTAGTTGTAACAGAGCCTTCACAAAGTTCTCGAACTGTAAGGGCTGACAGGCTGGAGACCATTGGGCAAGTTGCCAACTCTACCAGCGCATAATATCTGCTCTGATCTGCGGATTCTCAGACCAGAGAGAATTAGGAACTTGACTAGCCAAGTACTGCATGATTGCCGTTGATCCCCAAAGGATAAAGTCGCCATCTTGGAGAACGGGTGTGCGTCCTGTGGGATTTAGCTGGATGAATTCGGGGTTGTGTTGTTCGCGTTTCTCTAAGTCCACTAGCTTCAGATCAATGGGAAGCTGAAGATGAATAGCTACGGCATGTACTTTGCGGGTGTTGGGAGAGGGAGGGAAGTAATAGAGTTTCATGGCATTTTTCTCCTATAGCGATTTTAATTTTGCCTACGGCAAAATTAAAATTCAAAAACTTTACTGGGGCTGAGTTTCGATATTGAAGTGAGTACAGGCTCACTTCAATATCTCTGCTACATGGGTAACAGTGGACGGACTTCGACAGCACAATTACTGGCGGCTGGACATCTGGCTGCTCAATCCATTGCAGTATCTAAATCAGGAACGTCAATAATAAAAAATCCGCCCAGTTGCTCTTTGGTGTCGGCATAGGAGCCATCTTGGACGTTACGTTGTCAATTTTGGAGCCGAATGGTTGTGGCTGTTTGACTGGGATGAAGTGCTGCACCACCTGCGGCAACTCCTGCTTCGGCTAATGCTTGTGAGTAGGCGTTATAGGCTGGCATGTGTTTTGCGCGATCGCGCAAATCTTGCTCAGTTTCATAGACCAGAATTGCGTATTTCATGGATGTCTATTGGTTTTGGGTTTGATTAAAGCACAGATTTTTTATGCTTTATATCTCTATGACGAGCGAGACTTTGCGATTTCGACAAGAGTTAAAAATTTAGTCGAGGTGTGAGGCGATCTCTTTTGATTTGGGCTGTTGTAAACTAACTGAAGAAGTTATTGATCGCAACATGTCCTTAACTAATTGGCAAATTTCAGAAACAGTTGAAATACCGACTTGGTTAAGCGAAAAAGTTGGTAAATTTGCAGCGCAGTTACTTTGTCAGAGAGGAATCATTGAGCCTGAGCAAGTAGAATCATTCCTAGATATTGCTGCATACCGTCCCACTAGCGCCTTTACCTTTGGTGTAGAAATGGAACAGGCGATCACCCGAATTCAGAAAGCTTATGAACAGGGAGAAATGATTGCAATTTGGGGGGATTTTGATGCAGATGGGATTACGGCAACATCGGTTTTGTGGGAAGGATTAGGGCAATTTTTTGCTCAAGGAGATCGCTTAGTCTTTTTTATCCCTGATCGTCTTAAAGAGTCCCATGGAATCTCGATTAGAGGCTTAGATGAGCTGCGATCGCAATGTCAGTCAGCAGGAAAACCACTAAGCTTAATCATTACTTGTGATACGGGTAGTACTTGTTTTGATGCGTTAACCTATGCTCAGGATTTAGGAATTGATGTGATTGTCACCGATCACCATACTTTGCCCGATGAGCGTCCACCAGTAGTCGCAATTATCAATCCGCGTTACTTGCCAAATCAGCATCCATTATTTAATTTGTCAGGAGTAGCAGTTGCCTACAAATTAATGGAAGCGTTGTATGAAACCTTGCCAGAAATTCCCCAGAAGCCCTTAGAAGATTTGTTGGATTTGGTTGCGATCGGCTTAGTGGCTGACCTAGTGAAACTTACTGGAGATTGTCGATATCTTGCGCAAAAGGGAATAGAAGTATTGCGGCAAAAGCAACGCCTCGGTGTCCGAATGCTTTTGGAGCAATGTAAAAGAGTCGGCGATCGCCCAATTGATATTAGCTTTGGGATTGCGCCGCGCATTAATGCTGTGAGTAGAATTTGGGGCGATGTCCGCAAATGCGTAGAATTGCTGACTACTCGCGACGAGAAAGTTTGCAAAGCCTTAATTGAACAGACTGAACTGGCTAACACACAACGAAAAGCTCTGCAAAAAAAGGTCTTTAAGCAGGTTCAATCTAAAATCGAACAACTCGATCTTTCTACGACAGGGCTGATTGTGCTAGCCGATCCGCAATGGTCGGTGGGCGTATTGGGATTAGTGGCAGGACAAGTGGTTGCCGAATATGCACGTCCGACGATTCTCTGTACCGTTGAAGATGGAATTGCTAAAGGCAGTGCGCGATCGCTAGAGGGTATAAATCTTTACGATCTCCTCAAAGGACAAGAACATCTATTGCTCAGCTTCGGCGGACACCCACTTGCAGGCGGTTTGAGTTTTGCACTTGAGAATTTGCAGTTACTCACTGAGTCGATCGATCAGAAGTTTTGGAGTCAATATGGTCAATTGCAAAGCAAAGCGATCAATATTGATTTAGAAGTAAATATCGCTGATCTAAATAAAGAATTATTTAATGAATTTAAGCAACTAGAACCTTTTGGCATGGGTAATCCCTATCCGAAATTATTGGTTCGAGATTGCCAATTCTCAGAGATATCCAATGCCAATATTCGGACTCAAAAAGGACAGAAAGTTGAATATATTAAGACAGAATTTACTCTAAGCGATCGCCATGGCAATCAAATTTACGGCGATTGGTGGGGACATTATAGTTATGAGTTACCCGATACCAGTTGCGATGTGGTGATTGAACTTGTGGATAATGCTTTTCTCCGTCGTTATGATGTGCGATTGCTTGATTTCCATGCTCAGAGTGTACCTCTTAGCGCTGAGTTACCAGCTCTTGCCACATCAATCAAAAAAAACGATCTAAACCTCAAGGTCATTGATTGGCGAGAGCGTGATCTGATCGAGCTTGAAGACCACTTATCAGCAACTATCTACGATCGCTGCCCTCAAAGTTGGCAAGATGTCAACACCATTATTGATCGCGCCCATCAAGCTAATCAAGCCATCGCTTTAGTTTATCCTCGCCCTGAACAGATAAATGGATCGATCGCATGGCAAACCTTAGTGGGAATTGCCAAATATCTGAGTCGGACAGGTAAGGAAATTAAGCGATCTCAACTAATTGCAAAATTAGGAATTGATGATCAAGATGTGTTAAGGATTGGCTTTGAGGAGCTTGAAAAATATGGTTATGCTGTAAATGCGATCGCTGTTCCGTCAGATGATGGCGATTTGATTATTCGTATAAACTCTATTCCATATACATATGATGGATTTACAACAGCCAATCCATTTATCCAAGCCACGAATGAGTTAGCATTCCAGCAACAATTTTTTGATAGCCAGTTAAAAAGAATATTGCTTGCGAATGACCGCTAAATCATTGGGTATAGGTTTGCCCAAAGGCGGAGACGTAATCCGAACACCCAGAATTCGACAATTGGCTCCAAACTCTACAGGTGTTCCCACCTTGCCTCTTCTTGTTTTTATGCTTTTTCCTTGCATTTTATCAGTTTTTATCGTCCTTAAAAAACATTAATATAGCAATGTAAGCTTTGCTTAGGACATAAAACCCAAAAGATGGCAGAGCTTCGCTCTGCCATCTTTTGGGTTTTGAATTGTCCTATCTATCTCTTACGTTGCTATAAATCCCAATAGTTTTTTGCTTTCGGCAAAAAAACTTGGATCTCCAGCTAATTGGTAACTTATGTTAGATTCGCCAGC
>JADBWK010000008.1 GCA_020404895.1 Pseudanabaena sp. M085S1SP2A07QC
AAAACTTTTTAGAGTCTACAATCCTTCTACCGTAGGGGATAGAGGTATCAAGCAAAAGGCTTTACAAAAACTTTCTCAAAAAAGGGGTTGACAAAGCTATTTAATCAAGCTAACTTAGTAAAGCGCTGAAGGGAGAGACGAGCGAAAGCGAAGCGAACCCGACCTGAGAGGGAGTGCCAAGAACCTAGACAACCAAATAGTTTGAAAGCTTTAAGAAACCAATAAACCTCGTCAAAGAGATAAACAAAGACTAGATTATTGAGAAATAACTAGCTATCCGACAGGATAAGCGAAAAGCTTAAAAAAGTCAAACCCATCCGAAAGGAAAAACGCTAGAGGAAGTAGAGAGCAATTTTGAAACCAATAGACACCATGGAGAGTTTGATCCTGGCTCAGGATGAACGCTGGCGGTATGCTTAACACATGCAAGTCGAACGAAGTCTTCGGACTTAGTGGCGGACGGGTGAGTAACGCGTAAGAATCTACCTATAGGTTCGGGACAACAGTTAGAAATGACTGCTAATACCGGATATGCCTTCGGGTGAAAGTTTTAATGCCTGTAGATGAGCTTGCGTTCGATTAGCTAGATGGTGGGGTAACGGCTTACCATGGCGACGATCGATAACTGGTCTGAGAGGATGACCAGTCACACTGGGACTGAGACACGGCCCAGACTCCTACGGGAGGCAGCAGTGGGGAATTTTCCGCAATGGGCGAAAGCCTGACGGAGCAATACCGCGTGAGGGACGAAGGCCTGTGGGTTGTAAACCTCTTTTGTTAGGGAAGATAATGACGGTACCTAACGAATAAGCATCGGCTAACTCCGTGCCAGCAGCCGCGGTAAGACGGAGGATGCAAGCGTTATCCGGAATTATTGGGCGTAAAGCGTACGTAGGCTGTTTGATAAGTCTGTTGTCAAAGCCCGAGGCTCAACCTTGGATCGGCAATGGAAACTGTGAGACTAGAGAGAGATAGGGGCAGGAGGAATTCCAGGTGTAGCGGTGAAATGCGTAGATATCTGGAAGAACACCAGTGGCGAAAGCGTCCTGCTGGATCTCAACTGACGCTGAAGTACGAAAGCTAGGGGAGCGAATGGGATTAGATACCCCAGTAGTCCTAGCCGTAAACGATGGACACTAGGTGTTGGCCGTATCGACCCGGTCAGTGCCGTAGCTAACGCGTTAAGTGTCCCGCCTGGGGAGTACGGTCGCAAGATTGAAACTCAAAGGAATTGACGGGGGCCCGCACAAGCGGTGGAGTATGTGGTTTAATTCGATGCAACGCGAAGAACCTTACCAAGGCTTGACATGTCGTGAATCCTCTTGAAAGGGAGGAGTGCCTTCGGGAGCACGAACACAGGTGGTGCATGGCTGTCGTCAGCTCGTGTCGTGAGATGTTGGGTTAAGTCCCGCAACGAGCGCAACCCTCGTTTTTAGTTGCCATCATTAAGTTGGGCACTCTAGAGAGACTGCCGGTGACAAACCGGAGGAAGGTGGGGATGACGGCAAGTCATCATGCTCCTTACGCCTTGGGCTACACACGTACTACAATGGTCGGGACAAAGAGTCGCAAGCATGCGAATGCAAGCTAATCTCATAAACCCGGTCTTAGTTCAGATTGCAGGCTGCAACTCGCCTGCATGAAGGCGGAATCGCTAGTAATCGCAGGTCAGCATACTGCGGTGAATACGTTCCCGGGCCTTGTACACACCGCCCGTCACACCATGGAAGCTGGTCACGCCCGAAGTCGTTATCTCAACCCGCAAGGGAGGGAGGCGCCTAAGGCAGGGCTGGTGACTGGGGTGAAGTCGTAACAAGGTAGCCGTACCGGAAGGTGCGGCTGGATCACCTCCTTATAGGGAGACCTATTTACTCTTAGACTGAACCAACACAGAATTAGGTCAAGAGTAAGTCATCCCAAGGTCGTTCGAGGAATATTGGAAAGCTTTCAAACTAAGTCAGGTTCTGAAACAAGCAACAAAGGGCCATTAGCTCAGTTGGTTAGAGCGCACGGCTGATAACCGTGAGGTCACTGGTTCGTGTCCAGTATGGCCCACTTGAGAAAAGGCAAAAGGAGAAAGGCAAAAGTAAAAAACACAAATAAAAGTTTTTACTTTAAACTTTAAACTTTTTACTTGGACTCTGGGGATATAGCTCAGTTGGTAGAGCGCCTGCTTTGCACGCAGGAAGTCAGGAGTTCGAATCTCCTTATCTCCACCAAACTACGAAAGACCAACGAAAGTAAGAGTTTAGCAACTTATCTAGTCAGGCAAAGAGTCAAAAACTAGAGAGACTGCTAAATTCTAGCGAAAGCAAGAATTTAGAAAGAACCTTGAAAACTGCATAGTAATAGTAATAAGAAGCAAGTAGATCCAAAGTGGAAACACAGAGGTCAAGCTACAAAGGGCTCACGGTGAATACCTAGGCACAAGAAGGCGATGAAGGACGTGGTTACCTACGATAAGCTGCGGGGAGCTGGAAGCAAGCCATGATCCGCAGGTTTCCGAATGGGGCAACCCTAAATACTGCCCGTTGAATAAAATAGACGGGAAAGAGCAAACTCAGCGAATTGAAACATCTTAGTAGCTGAAGGAAGAGAAAATAAACAATGATTTCCTAAGTAGCGGCGAGCGAACGGGAACCAGCCCAAACCAGTTGGCATGACCGACTGGGGTTATAGGACAGCAACACTGTACAACAGAGATTAGATGAAGTGTTTGGAATGACACGCCAAAGAGAGTGAAAGCCTCGTAATTAAAAATCAAAGTTGGCAAGCTGTATCCTGAGTAGCACGGTACACGAGAAATTCCGTGTGAATTCGCGAGGACCACCTCGTAAGGCTAAATACTCACTTGTGACCGATAGTGAACCAGTACCGCGAGGGAAAGGTGAAAAGAACCCCGGAAGGGGAGTGAAATAGAACATGAAACCGTGAGCTTACAAGCAATGGGAGGACGATTTAACGTCTGACCGTGTGCCTGTTGAAGAATGAGCCGGCGACTTATAGGCAGTGGCAGGTTAAGGGGAAAATCCCGAAGCCAAAGCGAAAGCGAGTTTGATAAGAGCGATAGTCACTGTTTATAGACCCGAACCCGGGTGATCTAACCATGGGCAGGATGAAGCTTGGGTAACACCAAGTGGAGGTCCGAACCGACTGATGTTGAAAAATCAGCGGATGACCTGTGGTTAGGGGTGAAATGCCAATCGAACCCGGAGCTAGCTGGTTCTCCCCGAAATATGTTGAGGCATAGCGGTATTGATTATAGTCTGGGGGTAAAGCACTGAATCGGTGCGGGCTGGGAGACCGGTACCAAATCGAATCAAACTCTGAATACCAGATGCACACAATGCCAGTCAGACTGTGGGGGATAAGCTCCATGGTCAAGAGGGAAACAGCCCAGATCACCAGTTAAGGTCCCAAAGACATCGCTAAGTGATAAAGGAGGTGGGGATACAGAGACAACCAGGAGGTTTGCTTAGAAGCAGCCACCCTTGAAAGAGTGCGTAATAGCTCACTGGTCAAGTGTCCCTGCGCCGAAAATGAACGGGGCTAAGCGATGCACCGAAGCTGTGGGATTAATATATTAATCGGTAGGGGAGCGTTCTGTTGTAGGTAGAAGCATTAGCGTAAGCAGATGTGGACGAAGCAGAAGTGAGAATGTCGGCTTGAGTAGCGCAAATATATGTGAGAATCATATACCCCAAAAACCCAAGGTTTTCTACGCAAGGCTCGTCCACGTAGAGTTAGTCGGGACCTAAGGCGAGGTCGAAAGGCGTAGTCGATGGACACAGGGTCAACATTCCCTGACTATTAGGTTGGAGCATATACAGGACGCATAAGAAATAGTCACGCCCTAATTGGATTGGGAGGACTCTACGGAGTCTGAGTGATGAAATGTAGTGCCAAGAAAAGCCGTATATGTGTTGAATATCTAGTACCCGTACCCTAAACCGACACAGGTGGGTAGGTTGAGTATACTAAGGGGCGCGAGATAACTCTCTCTAAGGAACTCGGCAAAATGGCCCCGTAACTTCGGGAGAAGGGGTGCCATCTAACGATGGCCGCAGTGAAATGATCCAAGCGACTGTTTACCAAAAACACAGGTCTCTGCAAAGTCGAAAGACGACGTATAGGGGCTGACGCCTGCCCAGTGCCGGAAGGTTAAGGAAGTTGGTCAGCGAAAGTGAAGCTAACGACTGAAGCCCCGGTGAACGGCGGCCGTAACTATAACGGTCCTAAGGTAGCGAAATTCCTTGTCGGGTAAGTTCCGACCCGCACGAAAGGCGTAACGATTTGGATGCTGTCTCGGAGAGAGACTCGGCGAAATAGGATTGTCTGTGAAGATACGGACTACTTGCACCCGGACAGAAAGACCCTATGAAGCTTTACTATAACTTGGAATTGGGTTCGGGCTTCTCTTGCGCAGGATAGGTGGGAGACTAAGATGATGTCCTTGTGGGGACATCGGAGTCAACGGTGAGATACCACTCTGGAGAGGCTAGGATTCTAACCTTGACCCGTAAGCCGGGCGAGGAACAGTTTCAGGCGGGTAGTTTGACTGGGGCGGTCGCCTCCTAAAAAGTAACGGAGGCGCGCAAAGGTTCCCTCAGGCTGGTCGGAAATCAGCCAAAGAGTGTAAAAGCATAAGGGAGCTTGACTGCAAGACCAACAAGTCAAGCAGGGACGAAAGTCGGCTTTAGTGATCCGACGGCACAGCGTGGAATGGCCGTCGCTCAACGGATAAAAGTTACTCTAGGGATAACAGGCTGATCTCCCCCAAGAGTTCACATCGACGGGGAGGTTTGGCACCTCGATGTCGGCTCATCGCAACCTGGTGCGGAAGTACGTGCCAAGGGTTGGGCTGTTCGCCCATTAAAGCGGTACGTGAGCTGGGTTCAGAACGTCGTGAGACAGTTCGGTCCATATCCGGTGCAAGCGCAAGAATATTGAGAGGACTCCTCCTTAGTACGAGAGGACCGGGAGGAACGC
Source organism: Pseudanabaena sp. M085S1SP2A07QC (assembly GCA_020404895.1). Taxonomy (GTDB): domain Bacteria; phylum Cyanobacteriota; class Cyanobacteriia; order Pseudanabaenales; family Pseudanabaenaceae; genus Pseudanabaena. The sequence continues at coordinate 4,990 of JADBWK010000008.1, forward strand.
ACCGCTGGTGTACCAGTTATCGTACCAACGGTAGACGCTGGGTAGCTATGTGCGGAGTGGATAACCGCTGAAAGCATCTAAGTGGGAAGCCCACCTCAAGATGAGTATTCTCATGGGATAACCCAGTAAGGTCACAGGTAGATTACCTGTTTGATAGGCTTTAGGTGTAAGTGTGGTAACATGCGTAGCCAAGAAGTACTAATAGACCGAGGGCTTGTCCTCAATATTCCGCAATTAAATCTACAAATCATCAAAATTACTATTACTGTGCAGCTTTCAGGGTTCTTATCAAGTAGACCCGATAAGTTTGCTTGGTGTCTATGGTGCGGTGGAACCACTCTGACCCATCCCGAACTCAGTTGTGAAACGCTGTCACGGTGAAGATACTTTAGGGGTAGCCCTACGGGAAAATAGCTCGATGCCAAGCTTAATTTTAAGAAAAAGAGGTAGGTAACTTTGTTATCTATCTCTTTTTTTGTTTTGCTTTTGTCTTGTTTGTTTATAAGTTCAAGTTCTTGTATAGGTTTACTACAGGACAAAGCACTGTAAGATAACAACTACACCTTGGGTTATCCTAACTTTGCTCGATTTATACGATGATCGCCATGACGCTGAATGACGACCTAACTATCTTAGATATTGAAGCAAATCCACTGAGTCCATTGGATTTGCCCCCCGAAGAGGAAATTCCTCTTCCAGATCCTGATGAGATGTTGGCACTTCTCAATTCAGATATAGTTTTAGAGAGAATGCAAGCTGCGAGAGCATTTTGTGAATTAGAAGATCAACGAGCAATACCATGTCTTATTGAATTGCTACAAGATGAATGTCCTTTAGTACGTGTCAGTGCTGCTTATGCTCTTGGGCGTAACAAGAGTGATGAGGCTATCTTGCCACTAATAGTTCAACTTAAACAAGATTGGAATGGCTATGTCCGTAAAGGTATTGTTTGGGCGTTGGGAACCTGTCGGGCTACATTAGGGCTGCAGTCGCTCATTTCTGCACTCAAGTATGATATCTCGGCGGTACGTCTATGGGCGGCTAGTGCCTTGGGGCAATTAGGCGATCTGCAAGCGATTGAGCCTTTAACTGAAGCACTGACTAAAGATCCGATGTCTGCTGTGCGAGGTAATTGTGCATGGTCACTCGGTAAGCTAATTGTGCAAATGCGCCGCGATTTTGATACTCAAAATGAGATTTATCATGATGCTGTTGATGCTCTAATTTACGCTCTTGATGATGATGATCTTAGTGTCCAAACGGATGCTAGAAATGCATTGCGTAAGTTAGGGGAACCACGCGGTTTAAAAGTGTTAGATCGGATTGAGATGGATCAGGGCTATTGTGAATTTTAAAAAACAGGGAAGTTGATTAAGTGGCTTCTCTATTAAAAAAAATATTTGATAATATTTCGATCGCTGTTATACTTATTAACTGGATCTACTAATCATTCACTTGCGAATGTAGTTTAGTGGTAAAACCTCTGCCTTCCAAGCAGATGTTGCGGGTTCGATTCCCGCCATTCGCTTTACAACAAAAAACCTTATAAGCTAAAAATATCTAGCGTAGATATTTTTAGCTTATAAGATCTCGAATTACTATACTGGCTAGATTTAGCCCAAACAGAGCAGGTAAATAGGAGATTGTGCCGTAATATGAGCGCTTAAAATTACTGCCGTCGGTTAATTGCAGCGAATCACGATTTACCAACTCTTCGGAATAAACTGCGATAATGTTGGCATTGGCAAAACCCTTGCGTCGTAAACCTTTACGGATTTTGTAGGCAAACCTGCAACAATCAGTTTCAAAAATTGGTGCAATTCTTACCTTTTGAGGATCTACTCGTCCACCTGCTCCCATGCTACTTGCTACTTTTACACCATTAGTAGCGGCTGCACCAAGAAAATAAAGTTTTGGCTGCAAGCTATCAATGCAATCTAGTACCCAATCAAACTTAGTTGTTACTAGTTCCATCATTAGGTCTGGGGTAAGAAATTCTTTGATAACCGTTAATTGCATGTCTGGATTAATATCATGCATTCGCGCTGCCATGACATCAGCTTTATGAATATCGACTGTACTATTAAGCGCTACAATCTGACGATTTTTATTAGAAGGATCAACACGATCTCCATCAACAATCGTCATCTTTCCAATCCCAGAACGGCATAAAAACTCGGCAGCAAAACTCCCCACCCCACCCATGCCAACGACTAAAACGTTGGCACATTTGAGCTTGTTTATGCCATCTGCACCAATTAGTAATTCTGTACGTTGCAGCCAATCTGTCATAACAAAAATAAATGTATAACTTTATCTAGCAGAGGTGATACTTCGCGCCACATCTGCTCTTAATATGAGAAATGGACTATCTTTTGAGTCTTTAACTATGACCTTACCTTCTCATGCTGCGCTAACCAAAGCCGAACTACTTGATCGTTATGCTAAAGGCGATCGCAACTTTGAGCAATCACATTTACATGATAGTGACATGCAAGGTGTCTCTTTGCATGGCATTGATCTAAGTGAATCAATCTTGACGCACATTAACTTTAGTGGTGCTGATCTTCGTGGTGCTGATTTCGGGTGGGCAGATTTGAGTAGTGCTAATCTCGAAAAAGTAGATTTGCGAGGTGCAATCTTGACGAGAGCTGATTTAAGCCACGCTAACCTAAGAGGTGCAAATCTGCTGAAAGCAGATCTTACCTTAGCCAAATTAGATCATGCAAAATTGAGTGGAACGATCATGCCTGATGGTTCTAAGCATCAATAAGTCTGTTCTAATCGATGAAAAACACCAAACAACAGAGGGGGATTTGAAGTGTCGCTCTGCTGTTGGAGATGTGATTCTCACCTTATTTTTTTCTTGATAAAGTCTACTAACTGTTGGAATTGCTTTTGCTGTGAAGCCATTTGCTGTTCTAATAGTTTCTGTTTAGCTTCTAGTGCTCCAATGCGCTTAACTAGAGATTCATCTGTATGCTCTGAGCCAATATTGGTTGTTGGGGCTATAGGCATTATTGAATGCCTTGGGCGTTTTTCTGCCAAAGCCATCGCTCTTTTGATTGCTGTGATCAGTTCTTTTTGCTCAAATGGCTTTTCAATAAATACAAAGTATTTATCTTCAAAAGGTTCTCCAATTTTACTAGTTACTTCTTCTTTACGACCAGACATTAGAACTAGAGGGATACGGATCAGATCTGGACTCTGCTGCAAAGATTCATAAACCTCAAAGCCACTCATCTTTGGTAATAAGAAATCTAGCATGATCATCCAAGGCTTTTCTTGCTGGATCATCTCCAGTCCTTTGATGCCATCTGCTGCCTCTAGCACCTCAAAGTTTGCTGGCGGGAGCATTTCACGCACCATATTACGGATTACGCGACTGTCGTCAATTACTAGTATTTTGCGAGCTGCCACTGCTGATAACCCCTCAGTTATTTTGGTGAATAGAGATTTAGCTTGATTAGCTAGTTTTTTGGGAGATTACATGACTACCATTGACAGGATAGCTCAAGTTCTAAACGGCAATGATAGCAAGCATTTTTTAGTTTAATTAGCCGATTTATTTGAGCTTTTATAAATTTGAGGCTTTAGTAAGTAAATAAAAGCTTACTAGTTTTTGTCAGATTTAGCTCTTAAATCCGCAATAATTTAGCATATAGCTACCCCTAAATTAGATAAGACACGCTCTAATTTGATAGTAATTTTTATCAAAACTGATTTTCCGACTTTTTAAAATATTTTTGCGAATTAAAAACTAAACCTAGTAAGGGTTTTAAAAGCACAAAATGGCTAAGCCATTTTGTGCTTTGGGCGCGCAAAACTTACATAGCTACATAGTTTGGTATTGGCAACAATAGCTGATGTTGATCCCTTGACTTGGCCTGTATAATCTCAAGTACAAAGATCGGGCATGGCTTAACTATGCTTAGATTTTTTAGAATATTCGAGCGATCGCCCATGCTAAAACTGCCAACAAAACAAAACCCCACATCACTTAAATCAAGCACCGCCCAAACTTCTGACGAAAATACTACCAAGGGTCAAAAGTCGGTCATTGTTAAATTAGAAAATGTTCGCAAGACCTATGCTAATGGATCTGTGGGTTTACGTGACGTGAACATTGAGATTTATAAAGGTGATTTTAAATTTATTACAGGTCATTCGGGATCGGGGAAATCCACGTTATTAAAGTTACTGTATGGTGCGGAACAAGCCACGGATGGCGATGTAATTGTTAATGGCTCTAACCTTAATGGATTAAAGGGCAATAATCTGGCGATGTTGCGTCGCAAAATTGGCATTGTATTTCAAGATTACAAACTTGTTCCACGGCGCACTGTTTCCGAGAATATTGCCTTTGTCTTAATGGCTCAGGGCTATACATACAAGGAAATCCAGCGCCGTGTTCAGCCTGCCCTGAAGATGGTTGGTTTAATGCATAAGGCGGATTGCTTTCCTGAAGAACTTTCTGGAGGAGAACAACAACGAACAAGTATTGCGAGGGCGATCGTTAATACTCCGCCGCTTGTACTTGCGGATGAGCCAACAGGTAATCTTGATCCTGATAATGCTTGGCAAGTAATTAAAATTTTGAAAAAGCTAAATTCTTTTGGGGTGACGGTGCTTTTGACTACTCACGATGAGCAGTTGGTCAGAGCAGCTAATCATCCTGTTTTGCATTTGCAAAATGGTTACATCGTCTAGTAGTCTGTCAAACACAATTTGAGTTTTCGTTTGGTGTGTGGGTAACGCTTACACACTGAATCTTTTAAAGTTATGGTACAAAACGTTGTTCGCTTCTTCACTAAAATTGACTACCTGCTGCGTGAGACTTTTTTAGGACTGCGGCGTGGCGGCTGGATGAATTGGGCTGCTATTAGCACTGTGGCGGTGTTGTTGTTTTTATTTGGGGCAAGCTTACAAATTTCTTGGCAACTAGAAAATGTACTGGGGCAGCTAGGTAGTCAGTTAGAAATATCGGTCTATTTGGACGAAAATGTCGTCGGTGAGTCGATGCAACCGCGTTTACTATTGGTGGATGGTGTTGCTGCTGCGAAGCTAATTCCTAAGGAGGATGCTTGGCAAAACTTGATGAAGGATTTGGGTAAAAACGATCTTAATCAAGCAACGCAACAGCTTGGGGGCAATCCTTTGGTTGATGAGTTTAAGGTGAGGGCTGTGTCTAGCGATCGCGTGCCTGATGTTGCTAAACGGATTTCTGGCTTAAAGGGGATAAATGAGGTTTGGTATACCAATGAGGTTGTGGAACGGATTGGGCAATTACGCCGTGCCTTGAGTAATAGTAGTGTGGCAATCGTGGCGATTTTTACGGTAATTGCGATCGCGGTGATTACGACGACAATTCGTCTGATTGTGTTGGCAAGGCGACGCGAAATTGAGGTAATGCAATTAGTGGGTGCAACGGCAGTGTGGATTTATTTTCCGTTTGTCTTGCAAGGTGTATTTTTTGGAGTTATGGGCGCTGGGACTGCGTATTTAATGCTAGTACTTAGCATGAATCTTTTGAGTGATGCGATCGTCAATCAACCTGAATTAATCAAATCGCTAACTTTAGGTTTGACTAATGATTTACGAGTAAAGCTTCTATTACCTGTGGTGTTAGTAAGCTTTGGCTCAGTGATTGGTGTATTGGGTAGCTTATTAGCAGTAAGGCGATTTTCTTTTAATACCTAAAATTTAAAGTAGAGGCAACGCTAAGCGTTGCCTCTACTTTGCGAGAAGCTATGTTATGATTACATCTTATATGGTATGGGTATGTAGCTCAGTTGGATAGAGCATCAGGTTCCGGTCCTGAGGGTCGGGGGTTCGAGTCCCTCCATGCTCGTAATTAGGGAAAAGTTTACCTCGTTTAGCGGGGTAAACTTTTTTAATACATAAACTGAATTTTTGATCTATGGAACGTGGATTATTGTGGTTGCCTTTACTGGTAGTTTTCTTTTGGCTGGCTTGGTCTGGTTGGAATGAGTACCAAAAAATTGAATCCTATAAACGTTGGTCTGAGCAATTTGAGCGCCATAAATATGATATTTATGCTGTGCTAGGTCAAAAAGATGATCGCCTCACATGGGGTAAGCCAACACGCAAAGATCCTCTTGATATTCAGACAGTAACCTTTCAAGATATTGCACGTATCAGATTTCGGATTGACAGCAAATTTTTTGATGAAAAAGATGCTGAATTTCCATTGAACGCTAAGAAAATTTCTTTGGAATTAGTCCTGAAAACTGGCGAGATGCCCAGTATTAGATTTACTGATATTGATATTGCAGCAGCTTGGTATCGATTTTTAAGCGATCGCCTATCAGCTTCATCACAATCTTAAGTTTTATTAAGTCAATTTAAAGATTAATTTAACGATTTATGGTTGATTCAAGTACATTTATTTAGCTCATATCGATTCTTAACCTCGGTATAAACGTAGCTTTAACTTCATCTCTTAGGCTTTAATCAAGTTGTGAGGGTTTACTTTGGAAGTTATTTTAGAAGTTACTTTAGAGTTTATTAAGGCTATTACAGCAACATTGCTGTTGCTTTTGCTAGGAGACTTCTTTTCAACGTTTTTGTATCATGTTCCAGAACATGTGTTTGGTAAGTTTCATTCCATCGTGCATCATGGAAAAAACCGCAGCTTTCTACATTATGCAGTTTTGACCAAGAATCCTCTCGTATTACTAGATGGCATGTTAGGAGCAGTTCCTTACTTTATATTCACGCCTTGGTTGTGGCATTTATCGGCTGTTGGTACGATTATTGGTTTGCTATTAGGTGAGTTTCATGTAGTGTGGCGACATGTCTCAATCCTTGAATGGAAAACGCCAGAACTATTTAAATCTTGGTGTGATTTATTTTTTATCACTACGCCCGAAAGACATTGGTTGCATCATCAAAACGCCTTTGCTGCTTTTGGAGATATTTTTTCATTCTATGATTATCCTGCTCAAAAATGGCTGATTTTCTTGCGTTTTGTCCGACGTAAATTTAAGCAAGTAAATCAAGTAATTGATAGTAAAACTATTAGTTGCTAAAAAAAAGATAATTGTGGGGGGCATTGCGCCATCCACAATTATCTTTTTTTGTTATGGCAATTTTAATTGTTGGGCTGGGGTGAAAAACTGACGGCTAACGAGATTGGTTAATATCAGAGCTGTAATTAAGTTGGCTGTGGTAATCGCAAACAAAATTACTAGTTGATAGCGCACTGCTAATAGTGGTGATACACCGCCCAAAATTTGTCCTGTCATCATTCCAGGTAAGGACACGACTCCAGCCACCATCATCACGTTAATTGTGGGAATCATCGCGGCTCTAATTGCGTCGGATTGGTAATTAACAATAGCCTGTTGGGGTGTTGCGCCTAAACATAAATGGGTTTCGATATCCCGCGATCGCTTGACTAAATCTTGGGTAAATCGCTCGGCGGCGATGGCAGCACCATTCATTGAGTTTCCCAAGATCATTCCTGCGAGGGGAATTAAATATTGTGGTGAGTACCAAATATCAGGTTGTACTACTAAAAATGTGGTGTAAGCAAGAATGGCGAGCGTGCCAATGGTTACCGAGATCCACATGATCGGCAGGACATAGGGGACTTTTTCGCGCACGCGATTTTTGGCTTCACGGGCTGCCATGATGCTCATCAAGAAAATGATGTACAGGATTACGACGGGCTGTTTGATTTCAAATACAGCATCTAGCAAAAATCCCACCACGATTAATTGAATAACGCTGCGGAAGGTGGCAATTAATAAATTCTTGGCGATCGCTAATTTTTGCCAGACCGATAAACTAATAGCGATCGCCACCATACCGAGGGCGATCGCCATTTTGGGGATATCGAGATCAATTACAGCATTCATAAATCACAATCAAAGCGGATAGAAAATCAGGAGCTATGCTAAGCATAGCTCCTGATTTTCTAAGATTGCAATGCTGCTAATGTTTCTGAAGTTAGGACTCCATCAACAGGTAATCCATACAGTGCTTGAGCTTGTTTAATGGCGGCAGTAGTCTTTGAGCCTTGAATGCCATCGATCGCCCCATCGTACAAGCCTAGATTGCTTAAAATGGTTTGCCCTTTTTTAATGGAGTTATCGGCAACATTGCTTGTGCTTTCTTGACTAGCAGCCTCTTTATAACTAATTGCAACTGTGCTACCAGATTCTAGAGCAGCCATGGTTAGAGAGCCAGCCACCCCATCAGTAACCAAGCCATAGGTTTTTTGAGCCAGAATAATTGCTTCTTGAGTCATTGACCCGTTTATACCATCGATCGCACCGCCATAAAAGCCGCGATCGCTGAGCAATTGCTGCAAGTTTTTGATTGAGTCTGATTTAGTACTAGCGATGTTGCTCTTCGGGACATAATTACTGCCAGCCTCTAACGCGGCAATAGTTAGAGATCCTGCAACACCGTCAGCAACTAAGCCGTAGGTTTTTTGAGCCAGAATAATTGCCTCTTGGGTCATTGGTCCACTGAGCCCATCAATCGCGCCGCCATAAAAACCGCGATCGCTTAGCAATTGTTGCAAATTTTTGATTGAGTCTAATTTGTTGTCGCTATTAGCAGCGCTAATAGGTGTGGCTTTGATAGGTGCAGCTTCGATGGAAACATTAGCTTCGTATGTGTCAGCTTCCAAGGCGGCAATGGTTTGCGCTGCGATCGCACCATCAGCATTTAATTTGTAAAACGTTTGCGCGGCAATAATTGCTTCTGTAGTAGCCGAACCCTTAATACCATCGATCGCGCCTGGGTTAAAGCCGCGTCTGGCTAATAGTTGTTGAATGCCTGCTACTTCTGGACTGTAGGCAAAAGCTGCAATTGGCATGGCATTGATGGCGATCGTCGCCGATGCTAGTCCAATACACAAGACTGACTTAGCATGACGTGAAGATTGGGCGATCGAGTCAAGCAATTGGCAATCTAAAGTTTGATCAATCGATTCGCCTTGTTGTAGGCGTTCACAAAGCACTTCACTGTGGAGATAAGCAACAAGTTCCATACAAATTCAGCCTCAATAAAAAATGCAATTAAGCTCATCAATTGACTCTTGTAGATTCGTAAAAAATCTGATTTCGAGGGTTTTCTGTAATCTGTCCTTGTGATGTAGAGGCATCAATTACAGTTTCTAAAGAGTCTATTGATTCTTATTGTATGTAAAAAACCAGTAAATGTAAGGAATTGTGTGTTTTTGTAATTTGGTGTCACAATCAACCCACAAATAGAGTTACGGGCGCAAAGCGCCCGCAACTCTATTCGTGGGTTGAAAAACTTTTGCCGATCGCATCAGCAAGCCCATCTAAGGTGTATTCCAAAGCTTCACAGTCAACCCTCTCCAATAACTCGTAGCAGGTCTTAGAAGTTTGGGGCCCAATTGAAGCGATTTTGACCTCGGCAATCCACGATCTCCAAGTTTCTTGAGACTCGACGCGATCAAGTAGTTGACAAAAATGCTTGACAGTTTTGGAGCTAGCAAAGGCGATCGCATCTAAGCTTTGATTTTGAATTGCATCTAGCGCGACAGGATCGATCGCTTCTGGACATCCCGACTCATAGGCTGGAATAGCATCAATAATCACGCCATGTTGCTGCAACTGCTCTACCAAAATCTCCCGTCCGCCCGACTCCACACGTGGAAACAACATTTTTTTGTCAGTTAAAACATGATCGGGAATGGCAAGAAAGGCATCCACCAGAGCATCGGCAACAAAATCCGTTGGCACTAAGTCTGGAGAAATCCCATAATTTGCCAAAACTTCTGCTGTCTTGCGCCCGACTACTGCAACTTTTAGTGAATGCAAAGCACGGCTATCTTTGCCAGCCTCTCGCAAGCGTCCAAAAAAGCTCTCAACAGCATTTGCTGAGGTCAAAATTAGCCAGTTGTAACTGGATAGATCGGCGATCGTATGATCCAGCATTTCCCAACTAGTCGGCGGCAAAATTGCCAAAGTTGGCATCTCGATTACCTTTGCACCTTGACTGGTCAATAAATCTGTAAATTGGCTAGCCTGACCCGCCGACCTTGTCACTAAAATCGTTTTGCCTTGCAATGCTAACTGTTCCTTTTCAAGATCTACACTTTGCTCAAAATTTTCCAACGATTGACTACATTGACGCGACAATTGCTCATGAAACTTTACGACTTCACCAATAATAATCACTGACGGTGATAGCGAGCCTTGAGGTATTTTTGATTGAATATCTATCAAAGTGCCTGTCCATATCTGTTGATCTACCCGCCCACACCAACGCACGATCGCAATTTTTGTATCCGCAGATTTTCCCGTTTGTAATTTCTCTAACAAGCTTGCTAGATTATTTGTCCCCATCAAAATTACCAATGTCGGAATTTGGGCGATCGCTTCCCAAGGTAATCGATCCAAATCATGCCCCGTCATCACCGCAAAACAAGAACTCGCTTCTACTTCCGTAAGTGGTATTCCTGCCAACATGGGAGCCGCGATCGCACTAGAAATTCCTGCAACAACTTCCCATTCACAATTTGCTGATTGCAGGGCAAGTATCTCAGGTAGCGATCGACCAAATATCCAAGGATCACCACTCTTGAGCCGCACCACGCGCTTACCTTGCAAGCAATATTCCACCAGCATTTGATTGATTTCTGCTTGCTTGATGCTTTCCTGTCCGCCACGTTTACCAGCAATGATGAGATCGCAGTTTGCTGGAGCGAGATCTAATAAAGTGCGATCGACCAGCGCATCACTAATAATTACCTCCGCCTCACTAATCAAATCCCTAGCGCGAACTGTCAAAAACTCCACGCCACCAATCCCCGCCCCCACTATAAAAACTTTACTGTTCATAAGAGATTTTCAGGATCTATGCCCATTTCGCGAAGCTTAGATGCATATTTAGACATAGCACTTAGAGCTTGTTCTTTTTGTTGAACCTGTTCAAGATAAGTTAAAAACTTATTCCCATCAGGGTTAAAAATATTTAAACTTTCATCAGTTAGCTCAAAGCGAATCCCTAAACGTGGGCTGATCCAATTTTGGACATGATCAATAGGCTCTAGTCGATTCTGTTCTTGATTTCTGATCCATATTGCCAAGTCATTAGAAAGATGATCGTAGACATAATATTCCTCTACACCATAGGTTTGATAAAAATCAAACTTGCGAGACATTTCTAAAATACGATTGCCCCTAGATAAAATCTCAAACACTACTTGGGGGGCTATTCCTGACTCTAAGTGTTGAATGTAAGAACCTCTTGCTCCCTTTGGTCTGCCAAATACCACCATCACATCGGGGGCACGACGAATTTCAGGGCGATTTTCCACAGGATACCAGAGCAAATCTCCTGCTACAAATACATTCTCATCATCTTTAAATAGAGATTCCAATCCACCTGTAATCGTCACTATCCATTGATAATGCTCGGTACTTTCTGCCATCGGTTGTCCGTCAGTACTAGGGTAAATAGTCTCTAATTTGCTGATTGTATTAGTCATGGGGTTTGACCTGTGCGATCGCCAAGCAACTAAGAATTAATTATACTAAGTCAAGGCTTGACAAAACCTAAGCGATAGGTTAAGTTTAGACTATTAATTTGAAATCCTTAAGAAAAAACTATGACAACACTATTTTACGAAATGTTGATATCAAGGCAGCTTTGCGGTTAGTAAATGATAATCAAGAAACTTTATTGAAAAAATGGAGCGAGATACATGGCTTTCAAAAACTGGAACAATCTAATCAGCGAGGAAGAACTAGACGCTCAAATCGCAAGAGCTAAAGCTGCTACACAAGAAGCAGATGCCACAGAACCGAGGGCTGCATCTGTTAGGTTTGATAGGTCTTCTGAGCTAATCATAATTTCTTTAAAGAATGGAGCTTTCTTCAGTTTCCCACCGACCTTGGTGCAGGGACTGGGGGACGCTTCTCCCGAAGATCTTGATGATGTATGGCTTGATGCATCAGGCAGCAGTGTTCATTGGGAGCGTTTAGATGCAGATTTTAACATTGCTGGACTAGTTGCAGGTATTTTCGGCACGAAGGCTTGGATGTCACATCTAGGACGTAAAGGTGGACAGACTACTTCTCCCGCTAAAGCCGAATCATCTCGTAATAACGGCAAGAAAGGTGGTCGCCCCAAAAAGTTGCTACAAACGAGTCTATAAAAGTAGCCGCAACAACCCATTGAATAATCATCATTTTGCGACAATCCAATTGCGGCGGAAAAATCTCGCTAAATCCGATTCATCGATCGCAAGACAAATAGGGCGACCATGCGGACAAGTACGAGGATTGCGGGTTTGTTGCCATTGCCAGAGCAGATCTCGAATTGTGGACATCTCTAACTTTGTGCCATTGCGAATTGCGCTACGACAAGCCGCTGTTGCTCTTGCCATAGTTGGATCATCCTGCTGACTCATTTCTTGCAAAATCACAGCACAATCTTCATGACCAATTAAAATCTCTGGTAGCGATCGCACAGCCCATAGGTTATTTCCAAAAGCTTCAATTTCTATGCCTAGTGCTTGTAAACGGTCAATCGCATCGTCAGAAAGTTGCTTCAATAAAATCGGTTGCTCAATCGCCACGATTTGCCATTGAGTTTCGATTTGCTCAAAGAGAACTCGCTCATGGGCAACATGTTGCTCCACTAGCCATAAACCGCCTGCATGTTCTGCCAAAATGTAAGTATCGAGAACTTGCGCGATCGCCTTTAACGATGAATTTGGCTGATTGAAGTTTTCTTTCTTGGCAGGAATTAAATAAGAAGTTTTGCGCTCGGCAGTTTTTAGTAGATCATTAGTAGCGCTCATGTAATTAATTTGAGAATTTGCTTCAGAAACTTTGAGAGATTCCGTAATGCAATCTTTTAACTGAGTTTGAATTTCTCCTAAATCTTGAATATAAGCTTCAGCCTTGGCGGGATGTCGATTCCAGTCGATGCGATTGCAGGGCAAGTTTAAATTAACAATACAAACAGGAAAACGATTGCGAGGTAAGGTTCGCTCTAAACTAGAGAGAATAGTTTGCTCTAATTCAGGAAAGTTAATTACCCGCCCATTGAGAATAATTTTTGCCCAATCAGGACGACGACGAGATAGGCGATCGGGTAGTCCGAGGGTAATGGAGATATTGCCCCCCTCTCCTGCGGGAGAGGGGCTGGGGGTGAGGGCAAATTCTTTATACACCAAATCATAGGGCTGAATCGAACTAATGATTTGTGGCAAAATCTCACTAGCATTCTCTCCTGCCCAAATCGTCATCCATTCTCGATTGTCGAGATTTACCTGCCAGTTAATTTGAGGATTTGCGATCGCCATTTGCTGAATCTGTAATTGCACCTTGCGAGCTTGCTGCGAATTACTAGGCAACGATTGTAAACGATTAGGATAACGAGAAAATAGATTGCGAACTGTGACGACGGTCCCCGACGCGATCGCGACCACTTTGGGGCTGGTCTGCAAATTACCATGCTCATCATAATTAGCTTGATATCCCACTGGCTCTAGGACTGGGCGACTGCAAATATTCAAATCTGCAAGTTGGGAAAGACTATAGAGAGCTTCACCGCGAAAGCCTAGACTATTTATCTGTTGAAGATCTTCAGCATTATTGATTTTGCTAGTTGTATGCGGAGTTGCGGCTTGGGATAAATCAACGATCGCCATGCCACAGCCATTGTCACTCAACTGTACCGAGAGAGAATCTGTCCATATCGAAATTACGATTCTTGTCGCTTGGGCATCGATCGCATTCTCTGCAAGTTCTCTTATAACAGCCGCTAAGGAGTCAATCACTTCACCTGCGGCGATTAGATGCACAACTTCTATAGGTAGCGTATGAATGTTTTGCATTGCTTACCCTAAGCGCTGCTTCAGCCAAAATTGTAAGGTGGGCAGTGCAATCCGATATCCATATTTTGCACCATAGACTAGTCCCTTTTGTTCCAAACTATCGAGCGCCCCTTGAAGGCTGCCACCTTTGGAAAGTTGATGTTTTTGAGTATATTCACGACTATGGGGGCTAACTGTGGGATCGATCGCGAGGCTTTCTAGTACCCTTACTTGAGTTGGCGGTAAGAGCATGATTAAAGACTCAAAGGTAGGAGCTAGATCTTCGATGAGCGCTAACATATTCTCATGGACATGATGGGGTTGAATTAGAAACTCAGATTGAGAATTTATTTGAGTGAGATAATCAATCCAAATGCGTCTAGTTAAAGTGATCGCATCGCTCATATTGCCTTGAATATATTCTGTAAATAATTGCAATGCATTAGTTTGCGGATCAAACATTAGATCCTTTTCTTGCATGGTTGGTTCGAGCCATTCGCAAAGTTCACTATTGCTCAGCGGTGGAAGTTCGACCACATGCAGACTCAGCTTATGCATCCAAGGTTCGGGAACTGTGGCGATCAAGATATAACTTACCCGACTTTGCAGTTGAATTTCGCGCCGTAAATATTCTTCCCATTCACCTTTACGATCCCATGAGCGAATATGGGGAAAATTATGCAACACGATCGCTACCCGACAATCGAGCCATTCCGCCATCTGTTGTGGCAAACTTAGTAAATTCTCAAATAAATTCCAAATCCCCGAAGAAGATAGTTCCCAAACCATCCGAGGTTTAGATTGTTCGGTCAGATCAAAACTAATGGGCTGCTCCTTGAGTAGACCTTTTAATTTAAGCAATTCTTCGGGAAGATCAAAAGTATTTAGTAAACTTTCGGCTAACAGCTTTAAAAAGCGATCGCCATCGGTTGCTCGTAAACAATCCAACGTAATGATTCTTGCACCAGCTTTTTGGGCAGCCCATTTTACTAAAGTTCTGCGACCACTTCCAGCTACCCCTGCGATCAGCAGATCACCATCATCTAACAAAATTTGACTAATCTGCTCTAATTCTGTTTGTCTACCCACTAACCTCTGGGGCAAAAATGGATTGTTAATCATCACGCAATTGTATCGTAATTGGCTATCACTTGAATTCTCCTGATGTGACTTGTCAGCAATTCTCATTATAAAAATCGTTTTTTTGAAATCCCACCGAAGGTAGGATTTCAAAAAAAAACGATTTCCAGCACTTTGGCGATGTAAACTCCAAAATCGGTTTCATAATGAGAATTGCTGACATAAGTAGGCACGCTTAATTAATTACACATCTCAACCCGTAAGGTTGCGCCCCGCATAGGCGCAACCTTACGGGTTGGGGTAATTTATTCTGCACAGGTACTTAAATGGGATTGCTGGCTTCAAGATTCTTTAAGTAAGCAATTACTATTTTTTAGTACCATAGTCATAACCGTTTACCTAAAAATATCGATGGCACTTGAGACAAAAGATCTTACTCCTGCCCCTCCCTTACCTCGCTGGCATACCTTCAGTGCTGACGAATCTCTAGAATTACTTCAAAGCGATCCTAATCACGGTATCACTAGCCAAGAAGTTGCATCTAGATTGGAGCGCTATGGCACTAATGAAATAATTGAAAAAGCTGGGCGATCGTCGCTACAAATCTTTATCGATCAGTTTACAAACATCATGCTGATCATGCTGATGGCAGTTGCTGTGGTCTCGGCTGTCCTCGATATCAGGGATAACGAATTTCCGAAAGACGCGATCGCCATTAGCTCAATTGTTTTGCTCAATGGCATCCTTGGCTATATGCAAGAGACTAATGCTGAAAAGGCTCTTGCCGCATTGAAGCGGATGTCTTCCCCCAAAGTGCGGGTAATACGCAATGGTGAAGTAATCGAAATCAGTGGCAAAGAACTTGTCCCTGGCGACATTATGCTCTTAGAAACTGGGGTACAAATCGCTGCTGACGGTAGATTACTTGATGAACAAAATTTACAAGTCCGAGAAGCGGCTCTGACAGGGGAAGCCGAAGCCGTTAACAAAGAAGCGAAATTAATTTTAGAAGAAGATGCGAGTTTAGGCGATCGCCTAAATTGTGTTTATCAAGGTACTGAGGTCGTGCAAGGACGAGCCAAGGTACTCGTTACTAAGACGGGAATGCGGACTGAGTTAGGGAAAATCGCGGCTCTAATTCAAGACGTAGAGACAGAAGATACCCCTCTGCAACAACGGATGACGCAACTAGGTAATGTTCTAGTAAGCGGTTCCCTCGCATTAGTGGGCTTAGTTGTACTAGTGGGAATGCTCAATAAAGGCAACTTTGGTGAACTTCTCAAGACTTCCCTCAGTATGGCAGTTGCTGTTGTCCCTGAAGGTCTTCCTGCGGTAGTTACAGTCACTCTCGCGTTGGGAACTCAACGCATGGTCAGAAGAAATGCCCTAATTCGTCGGCTGCCAGCTGTTGAGACACTTGGTTCCGTCACTACGATTTGCTCTGACAAAACAGGTACTCTCACTCAGAACAAAATGGTGGTGCAGGGGATTCGCACAGGGCTACATTCTTTGCAAGTTACAGGCGATGGTTATGCACCGTTTGGTGAATTTAATATATTAGGAAATTCACCTGAAGATTCTAATTTTGCGGTGAATAACATTCCTGAAGTTCAGCAATTGTTGATGGCTTGCGTATTTTGCAATGATGCAATCTTGCAGCAAAAAAACGGTGAATGGATTATCATCGGCGATCCTACCGAAGGTGCTTTGCTAGTTTTGGCAAGCAAGGGTGGATGTGAAGCATCGGAATGGCAACATCGGATGCCGCGTGTGTTTGAGGTTCCTTTCTCCTCTGAACGCAAACGCATGAGCGTACTGGTGCAAGGTGAGCATGGCGGTAATGTGCTTTTTTGCAAAGGTTCACCTGAGCTAACGTTAGAATGCTGTACCCATATTCAAATTGGCGATCAGATCCATGAAATTGCTGATTTCCAACGTCAACATGTTCTTGCACAAAATAATGAACTCGCTAGTCGTGGGTTGCGTGTATTAGGTTTTGCTTATCGCACATTTTCATATTTACCCAATGAAGGTATTACTGCAAAAGATG
This sequence comes from Pseudanabaena sp. M085S1SP2A07QC, assembly GCA_020404895.1. Taxonomy (GTDB): domain Bacteria; phylum Cyanobacteriota; class Cyanobacteriia; order Pseudanabaenales; family Pseudanabaenaceae; genus Pseudanabaena. The sequence goes on from JADBWK010000008.1 coordinate 21,954, forward strand.
AGAGCAATCTAATTTGGGTTGGTTTAGTGGGAATGCTTGATGCACCTCGCCCTGAAGTCCGCGAAGCGGTGAAGCGCTGTCGTGAAGCAGGTATCCGTCCCGTAATGATTACTGGCGATCATCAACTCACTGCCAAGGCGATCGCCGAAGACCTAGGAATTGCTGAATCAGGCGATCGGGTGCTCACAGGTAAAGAGTTAGAGCTAATGAGTCCTGAAGATTTAGATCAAGAAGTAAGCCAAGTTAGTGTCTATGCTCGTGTTTCCCCTGAACACAAGTTGCGAATTGTTCAAGCTTTACAAAGACAGCATCAATTTGTAGCTATGACAGGCGATGGTGTGAATGATGCCCCTGCACTTAAGCAAGCCGATATTGGTATTGCCATGGGGATCACTGGTACTGATGTATCCAAAGAAGCTAGCGACATGATCTTGCTGGATGATAACTTCGCCACGATTGTCGCTGCTACTGAAGAAGGTCGCGTAGTTTATACTAATATTCGCCGCTTTATCAAATACATTCTTGGTAGCAACATCGGTGAAGTCATCACGATTGCGGCGGCTCCGATGCTGGGCCTAACTGTGCCTTTGATTCCTCTGCAAATTTTATGGATGAATCTTGTCACCGATGGCTTGCCAGCTCTTGCACTTGCCGTAGAGCCTGCTGAACCCAATGTTATGCAAAGACCTCCTGTTGATCCCCGTGAAAATATTTTTGCAAGAGGGATGGGAGCATACATGGTCAGAATTGGGATTGTCTTAGCAATTATCACGATCGCTCTTATGGCTTGGGCCCATGGTTACACTACCACCCACTTTGATCAAATCTATGACAAAGAACGTTGGGAAACTATGGTATTTACGGCCCTCTGTTTAGCGCAAATGGGGCATGCGATCGCAATTCGTTCTAACACCCAACTGACGATCGAACTTGATCCGCGTACTAATCTTTATGTCTGGGGATCAGTTATTATGACTACGGTTTTACAACTTGTGCTGATCTATGTAGAGCCATTCCGTCGCTTTTTTGGTACATATTTACTCAGACCAGAAGAACTAGCAGTTTGCTTTGGGTTTAGCGCATTGATGTTTGTTTGGATAGAATTAGAGAAATTAGTAATTCGTTGGTGGCTTTGGCAGCGTCAATCCTAACGCCAATCTGAAGGACAATTCCAAAAAGTATGCTAGGCTACAAATTTGAGTAGCGATTCAAGTGTATTAAAGTTCAAGAATCAGTGGAGGAGTTAATTTGAAAAAGGTTGAAGCAATCATTCGTCCATTTAAGCTTGACGAAGTCAAAATTGCTCTGGTAAATGCTGGCGTAGTCGGTATGACGGTATCAGAAGTACGCGGTTTTGGTCGTCAAAAAGGACAAACAGAGCGCTATCGTGGCTCTGAGTATACAGTTGAGTTTTTACAAAAGCTCAAGATCGAGATTGTCATCGAAGATGATCAAGTTGATATGGTGGTAGATAAAGTTATTACTGCTGCTCGTACTGGTGAAATTGGCGATGGTAAGATTTTCGTTTCTCCTGTAGAGCGAATTATCCGAATTCGTACTGGTGAAAAAGATTTAGAAGCTGTCTAAGTTTTCTCAACACCATGAAAAATATTAAGAGAGCAGGTACTAAGTACCTGCTCTCTTAATATTTTTTAGGTTGCTATAGCACTAATACCAAAACACAAAATGGCTACGCCATTTTGTGTTTCTCAATCCCTTAAAGGGTTTGTTTTTTTAACATAAAAGTGTTGCACACTTTTGTGTTTTGGTGTTATTTCTATAGCAAGATTGCTTCTAATATTTGAGCAATAATTGCACCTAGGAGAGCGACTGTTACATATTTACCAATCATCGGATTTTTCCCAAGTGAGTCATCTTTTTTGCAAGCAGTGAGAAAGAGTGACCACGCTTGAGTGGCATTAATGGTTTGAAATCGATTAAAACTAGATGTGAAAATTAAACGCATAGATTTTTCCTAACCTGAATTTAAAAAATTAGGATGAAAATTTCAACGTACTCCACATCCCTACATGTGAACATAACACGATAATCGTTACAAAAGTTAATCAAACAAGTTTTTTATAGCCCCGCATACCATTCATAACCGAGATCTTCCCAATAACCTCGCTTCTTTCCAAGCACACTCGTAAGCTGAATTCTAGTTACCCATTTACTGAGTTTATAGCCAAGTTTGATAGGTGAAGCTAGACGCAGAGGCGCACCATATTCTGGTGTAAGAGCTTGCCCATTCCTTTGGTATGCCATTAAGGTTTGAGGATGCATCACCGAGTCAATATCCCAGCTTTCGTAATAGCCATCCGCAGAATAGAAATATACATACTTAACTTGAGCTGATGGCTGCGCGATCGCAATTAAATCTCGCAATCTCACGCCTCCCCATTGCACGATCGCAGCCCAGCCCTCAACACATACATGACGGATGATCATGCTTGTAAATGGAGCTTTTTGCAGATCTCCCATACTCAGACTCAAGGGATTATTTACTTCACCGTCAATAGTGAGGCGATAAGCGAGAGGGTTAATCGCTGGAGTACCACGGAAACTATTAATAATTAATTTCTCTGGCTCGATCGCACTAATTGGAAACTCTGGTACTATCTGCTGTGGCTTAAAAATTAATGACTCAACCTGCTGGTTTAATGGCTCCGATAGACCACCCACCAAACCTTCCGCCAAGCTGCCAAAGCCAATCGTTAGTAGACCTGCACCTGCCAAAGTTAAAAAGCGGCGGCGCGGGACTAAATCCGTATCATCAAACTCAATTTCTGAGTTTTGTTGTTTTTGTTCAGGTTCTTGTGACATAACTTAAATATAGCAAAGGCAGCGCTAAGCGCTGCCTTTGCTATTAATCCCCAGAGAGCCAAATTACTTACTCCCAAAACATTGAATCAAGAAGGCGATCGCCTCCCACTTTTCGACCTAACTGTGAATGAATACCACCTAAAATCAGCGTAATTGGCACAGCCATAAAATGCGTAATTCGCAGAGCATCCCACCCCCCAAAGCTATCAACAATCCAATAAAACTGAGCAGGCTTATACATTCCTAGCCCTGAATAAATCGATATCAACAAAATCGGAATCAACAATGAATAAACAATTCGATGCCAAGCATAGTTTTTACGCTTGTCATTTTGGCTAACCACCAAGGCTTTCATATCTTTTCCACTAACAAACCGATGTCGCCACCTTTGTGTTAGCAACACATAAACACCATACCAAGCTAAATTCAGTATAAAAACCCACATCGAGGCAAAGTGCCAATGTCTGCCCCCCGCGAGCCATCCCCCTAGCCCTAAAATTGGCGGTATATGAATACCCCCTCGTCCTCCAAAGACAGGATTGGCATTATAAATCTGTAAACCACTGGTAATCATCAAGAATAGACTAACCAAGCTTACCCAATGAAAAGTTTTAGCGGCTAAAGTTTGAGTGGGCAATCGCATAGCTATGTCTACAATACTGTCAATATTTGCCTCGATTCTAGCCGAATCAATCTCCGCATTAAACAAAAAAGAGGTGATGCTTTGCATCACCTCTTTTTTGTTTGATTAATTCAAAATACTACTGAGGCTTTTTGGTTGCATCAGCAGGAGTTGCTGTTGCATCAGCAGGCTTGCTTGCATCAGCAGGCTTAGCATCTTTAGCAGCAGCATCAGGCTTAGCCATTGCATCGCTAGGCTTAGCATCGGTAGCTGCCTTGTCTTTAGCAGTATCGGTAGCAGCAGGCTTATCAGACTTGGTTGCATCGCTAGGCTTAGCATCTTTAGCAGCATCAGGCTTAGCCATTGAGTCAGTCTTAGGAGCATCAGCCTTATCCTTTGCAGGAGTAGCAGCTGGAGCTGATGTAGCGGCTGGAGTAGCTTTAGGTGCTGGGGTTTCGGTAGCGCAAGAAACTAGTCCAGCAGACAAACCAAGACTGGCAACGATTAAGAGAGCTTTCAAGTTCATAGTTGTAATTATTTTTTGTTTAGTAAGGGATCTACGTGATTTGAATGCAAGTAACTATATGTAGTTTTTTTGTGGAGGAGCCTGCGTATAATTACTCACGAGTTCATTTTAGGTTAAATAATTGTTAATTGCTAGCTTAATTTTTGTAAATTTGTAATCTGTATAGCTGACTAATAGACTTAATCATGCAAAAGCCTCTTTGGATATGGAAATGATTAAAAATATACCTATAAGAATTTTTGAACTAATAGTTCGTGGCGAATGTCTAAACAGATTAGATTGTGAATTATTGGCAAAAGAATTAAGAGATAGTAATACTTGTCAATCGTCTTTAGGCATAGATTTCTCGAATATAAAAGATTTCAAAGAAATAGTTGATCAGCGATCGCAGCTTCTTAGATCGGTTTACCCAAAAATTTCTCAGGTTTTAGCCTCTCACAATATTCAAGTTGATCCAGCATGGGCAATATTGCCCATGCTCTGGCATTATTGGCTACCCCTCGCTCAAAGCCTAGCCAATCAGCAAGAAAAAATTGGAAGAACCTTTATCCAAGGCTTGTTAGGTGGTCAAGGTACTGGCAAAACTACATTAGGTATTGTTCTCAAAGTTTTGCTGCTACATCTTGGTAAATCTTTTCTCAGTATCTCTCTTGATGATCTATATAAAACCTATGCTGATCGCCAAAAATTACGCGATCATCGTCCTGACCTTATTTGGCGAGGACCACCGAGTACTCACGACGTGGATCTGGGAATTCAGGTTTTGCAGCAACTGCGCGATCAACCTTTAGGTAGCTCACAACCAATTGAGATTCCTCGTTTTGATAAATCTCTACATCACGGTGCAGGCGATCGTACAGAGCCTGAAATTGCTTATGCAGCAGATATTGTCTTATTTGAGGGCTGGTTTGTGGGGATGCGCCCGCTACCGATTTCTGCATTTCATAATTTTGTACCGCCAATTTTGTCGGAAAGCGATCGCGAATTTGCCCTCGAATGTAATGCCAATCTATACAACTACTTGCCACTCTGGGAATACCTAGATCACCTGATCGTGCTTGTGCCTGAAGATTATAACTACAGTCTAAAATGGCGGATTGAGGCAGAACATAAACTCATGGCAACGGGTAAAGCTGGCATGAACGATCAAGAAATTACTCAATTTGTCGAATATTTTTGGAAAGCGCTACACCCTGAATTATTCATGCCCCGCATAACTGATTTGGACAACAGCGCTGCATACGCTGACTTAGTTATTCAAATATCGCGATCGCACCTACCGATAAAAATTTCCCACAAAAACATATGCTCGATAAGGATTTAGGCTCAAAAACTAAGGGTAATGCCGAGCTCTGTCCTTAGTTTTTGGGTTTTATCGTAATCAAATCGTAATCAATCGGAAGGAATAGTTTATTATGATGTTACAAATAAAATAACCCGACTGATTTAACGATCCCGAAGATGGAATTTGCTTACATTACTTTAAGTATTTGAGTTGATACCTTAAGTCAGGATCAATTATCATAAATTAAAATTAAGAATCGTTAAGATCTTACTCACTACATAGATTAAGGAACATTTGCAATGGGATTACCCTGGTATCGAGTGCATACAGTTCTCCTGAACGATCCAGGAAGACTGATTGCCACGCACCTGATGCACACTGCTCTCGTAGCAGGGTGGGCAGGCTCGATGGCGCTTTATGAGCTAGCAATTTTTGACCCCAGTGACCCCGTCCTCAACCCCATGTGGCGGCAAGGTATGTTCGTAATGCCTTTCATGGCTCGTCTTGGCATTACCAATTCTTGGAGCGGCTGGACAATTACTGGTGAACAAGTTGCCGACCCTGGCTTTTGGTCTTTTGAAGGTGTCGCTCTAGCACACATCGTACTTTCTGGTTTACTCTTTCTTGCTGCTATTTGGCACTGGGTTAACTGGGATCTAGAACTATTTAGAGATCCTCGCACAGGTGAGCCAGCATTGGACTTGCCTAAAATGTTTGGTATTCACCTATTTTTATCTGGTTTACTCTGCTTTGGCTTCGGCGCATTCCACCAAACTGGTTTATTTGGACCTGGTATGTGGATCTCTGATGCCTATGGCTTGACTGGACATGTTGGACCTGTTGCCCCTGAATGGGGACCTAACGGATTTAACCCCTTTAATGCTGGTGGTATTGTTGCTCACCATATTGCTGCTGGTATCGTTGGCATTGTTGCTGGTCTATTCCACCTGACCGTGCGTCCACCAGAGCGTTTGTACAAAGCTCTGCGTATGGGTAACATCGAGACCGTACTTTCTAGCAGTATTGCGGCTGTATTTTTTGCTGCTTTCGTTGTCGCTGGAACCATGTGGTACGGATCGGCAGCAACTCCTATCGAATTGTTTGGTCCTACCCGCTATCAGTGGGATAGCAACTCTTTCCAACAAGAAATTTCTCGCCGTGTGCAAACTGGGCTAAATGCTGGTTTGAGTGCTGAAGAAGCTTGGTCGAAAATTCCTGACAAACTTGCTTTCTATGACTATGTTGGTAACAGTCCTGCGAAAGGTGGTTTGTTCCGCGTTGGTCCTATGAATAATGGTGATGGTGTTGCTCAAGGTTGGCAAGGGCATCCAATTTTCAAAGATGGTGAAGGTCGTGAACTAAGTGTTCGTCGTTTGCCTAACTTTTTTGAAACTTTCCCTGTAGTTCTCCAAGACCAAGATGGTGTTGTCAGGGCTGACATTCCTTTCCGTCGTGCTGAGTCTAAGTATAGTGTTGAGCAAACTGGCGTAAAAGTAGCCTTTGTTGGCGGCGCGTTAAATGGCAAAACCTTTACTGATGCTCCTTCGGTTAAGAAGTATGCTCGACAAGCTCAGCTAGGCGAAATCTTTGAATTCGATCAAGAAAAGAACAATTCTGATGGTGTGTTCCGTACTAGCCCTCGCGGTTGGTTTACATTTGGACATGCAGTATTTGCTCTGTTCTTCTTCTTCGGTCATATTTGGCATGGTGCTCGTACCTTGTTCCGCGATGTGTTTGCTGGGGTTGACCCAGAAATGAGCGAAGAGCAAGTTGAATGGGGTGCATTCCAAAAAGTCGGCGATAAATCTACTCGCGCTGTTGAGGCATAAAATTACATGGAAGCTCTCACTTACACTTTAATTTTCGCTTGTTTAATTGGTTTGTTCTTCTTTGCAATCTTCTTCCGTGAGCCTCCCAAGGTTATCACCAAAGACAAGAAGTAAATAAAAAAGCCCGCCTAGGTGGGCTTTTTTATTTACAAACCCAAAAAGAAGAAGGGGTAATT
>JADBWK010000080.1 GCA_020404895.1 Pseudanabaena sp. M085S1SP2A07QC
ACATTTTCTTGCTGGGCTGTTGCATAGATAATTGAATCCGCAAAACTCAATTTATGCTTTTGTGATAATTCCGAAGCAAGTAACGCCAGAGATTGAGTCAACGGAATTACAGTAGATTGCTGAGTGAGTTCAATGATTTCCATCGCCAACCCCACATCGCGTTCGCGGCATATCCATTTATGCAACTCATACTGTATGGAAGTCGGAACAATCAAATTATCGGGATCGTTTAAATAGGGAGCAAACTCATCAGCTAATACACCATCAGTCAACCACTCCAACCATCCACAAGTATCAACAAGAAACTTCATACTCTTTCACTGCGATCGCGTACATTGTGAGTATTAGCTCCCTTTAAGATACCTCGGAATGATTGGATAGAAGACTTAGGGACAAGCGTAATCGAATCATTTTTTAAAACAACCGAAAACTTCTGCCCCACTTGTAAATTTAACAAATCTCTAATTTCCTGTGGGATAGAAATCTGATAATGTTGTGACAAGGTAACTTCTAGCATTATTCATCCCTAGCCGTGAGTAGTAGTTTTAGTCATATAATCACATAGTATAAAGCTAACATACTTAGGAATATAGTGCGATCGCTTTTTTGTGATTTAGAACAACTTTAACTGTTCTCTCTCCTCATTTACATTCTTCTGCGGAATCACAAGTTGCTTACCTCCTCTTTCTAGAAACGTAAATTCAGACAACGGCTTGAATACTTGCGGTTGCAGAAACTGCAAAAGCCGATCGCCATTCACAGGAATTTCAATCTCAACATTGCTAACAATCTGCGCGATTTGTTCAAGCCAGTTCTCAGCGTCACCTGACACCCAATCCTCAAACTGTCTCTGCCTCAATGCTTCCACGATCGCTGTTGATGGTGGTTCCAACTTTGCGACTACAGAATCACGTTGCCAAAATATCTCTCTTGAGTCGGTCAATTCCTCATCATCAAGATTAAGGTCTTGATCGTCATTATCCACGGGTGCTTCGTTAGCAATTACATCAAACAGTTGCTTGAGAAACTCTAGCCGATTTGCTTTTTCGTGGTATGTCTGAAGTTGATCGAACGGCTGACTGACGCGCTTTTGCAAGATCGGTAGTTCTTGCCGATCGCGTTCGAGAGTTTCTTGGGCTGTAGTCAATTTGGCGGCGATCGCATTCCTCACCACATGCAGAAGAGAACTATGCGGATTGTGGCAATCAACATTAAATTCATATCCTGAACTAATGCTCATACCAATCGAGCCATTAACCTCAGAGCCGAATCTGCTCAGATACACATTCAGTCCTGCAAATTGTCCGATTTGGATTTGAGTTAACCGATAGCTATCTCTCAGCTTTTGGAATTGTTCAGAAATATGATCGGCTATCAGCACGGCTTTATCCAACACCACACCGCGATCGCTGATGAATTGCTTCAGATTGGCTTTAGCAACTGTGGCTAGGTCTGATTGAATATGCTGAATGTTAGCAGGATGGTTGGTATTTACCATGTCAGTTAGGTACTGAATCTTGGATTTATCCCTAAATTGCGTATCGTTATAGGCTTGCAGTTGCATTCCTAGTCCTTGTAATTCGGCTTCGAGGGTTGCCCGTTCCATAATCAGAGGATCTCCCGATGCGATCGCTTTCATTTGGGCAGCGTTCAGCACAGTCTCATCAATGTCTTCAATGGTACGATGGGTGCGATCGCCCGACATCACCTGCGAAATCATGCGTTGCTTGTTCTCAATCGCTTGCCAGAGGAACGAATCAAATCCTGCTTGGTTATTCCTGCCTTCGGTGACATAGCGGAAAATGAAGACATCGCTCCATTCGTTCCCCTGCCTCACTCCTCTACCTTCGCGTTGTTCAAGATCCGATGGTCGCCAAGGACAATCAATATGGTGCAAGGCAATCAGCTTAGTTTGCATATTCACACCTGTCCCAAGTTTTGATGTGGAGCCGAAGACAATCCTGATTCTGCCTTCATTGATCGCTTCAAACAGCTTGACTTTCTTAGCATCGGTATCATAGTCATGGATAAAAGCAATCTGGTCAGCAGGTATACCCAACATCAGCAAAGTATCGCGGATATAGCTGTAGCTATTCCACTTATCTTTCTTGGGTGCATTGCGATCGCAAAAGATGGCTTGAGTTCCTTTGCAGATCGCCGTGATTGTCCAGATTTGCCAGACATTCCACGCACAGGCTAAGAGTTTGTTGTCTAGCCATTCTGAAGCATCTGGTGATACCAGTTTCGTGTGCATTGATGACTTGGAGCCATCGCCTGTGATTTTGAGCATATTGTCAACTTCTGCTCTGACTTTGCGTTTTTCTACAGCCTCAGCGCGATCGCAGAGTTGATCCATATAGGCGATCTGCTCTTGAGATGGCTTGCAAGACATCACATGGTAATGCGGTGTCGGTGTTTTGACCTCGGCAAGCGCGGCGGTCTGAATGTCGGTTACTTGACACCACATCGCCATCAGTTCGGGCAGGTTGACAAATTCTCGCAGGCGAGTTTTCGATTTCAGCCTGCCTGTGGGACTAATTTCTAGGGCGGTGCTGGTTTCACAGAAGCGCGAGCAGAAACTATCAAAGTGGGTTAGTCCCTGTTCTTCGAGTAGGTCGAGTTGCAGGTAGCGCATCCACACATCCATCTCCGCCATAGTATTGCTGAGTGGTGTTCCTGTTGAGTAGATCACCCTCTTACCATTACCAAGCAGATATCTCACTTTCATGAAGCAGTCATGGGCGCGTTGACTATATCCAGAGGGAATGCCAGAGACGTTATGCTGTGCAGTCAGGATTTGCAGTCGTTTGATTTGCTGTACTTCGTCAATGAACAGTGCATCTATACCCAGTTGCTCAAAATAGATTACGCGGTCTTTGCGATGGCTGGTTTCAATTTCTTGAATCCGCAAGCCGATTTTCTTACGAGTAGCTTCTAGACTGCGAAATGCTTGCTTTGATTCTTCTTTGGTGGTTAAGTCAAAGATAGAAGCGATCGCCGACATTTGTTCTTCCAAAAACATCAATTCAGTTTCCTCGCTGATGGGCAAGTTAAAGAACTGTTCGTAGGTTAGTAAAATTGCATCGTGGTTGTGAGTGGCAATCTTACTCAATAGGACGCGACGGCTATCTTTAGCAAATTCTTTGACTGTGGGAACGAGAATGTTAGCTTCGGGATACAATCGCCGAAATTCTTTGTAGTAATCAGGCAAGATCGATTTCATGGTCACATGCATAACCTTGTGAGCCATGCCTTTACGTTTCAGTTCCATGCCTGATGCAATCATTGTCGCGGTTTTGCCATAGCCGACCCGATGAGCGGCAAAAGAGGCTTTCTGTCGTTCGACGCGGCGTACAAAGTTGGCTTGATGACGACGCATCTGAAAATCTGGAGTCATACCTGGAAAGGTCAGGTGTGAACCGTCATAAACGGTATCGCGGTAGAGGTTGTGATATTGGTTATAGTGCAGACATAACCTTTCAGCGCGATCGCCATCACTCCAGATCCATGCTTTGAAAGCGGATTGAATCTTATCCCTCATCGTGCGCGACTCCGATGTTGCTTCGAGGTTGAGCGTAGCGATGGTGTTGCCATCTTTGTCTTTATAGTAATCGTAGACTTTGGGATCTTTTTGATTGAGGGTGTGGTCAATCAGGGCGATCGCTGTAAAGTTTCGGGTTCCCCACTCGGTTTTATTTTGTGGTGAAACAATTAGTTTGCTGTCACCTGTGATTACCCAAATGTTGGCGGGGTCAGGATGAAACTTGACTGTGCTTTTTCCTGCATGGCTGAGCAGTTGTTCAGTAAACTCATTGATTACCGTTTCGGGCAACCAACTTGTTCCTAGCTTCACACGGATGGTGTTGCGTAACAGTAGATTTAGCTCGTCTGGGGTCATGGAATTGATATTGAGTCCCAATTTCACGGCGCAGCGCACCTTGATATCCACATCTTCGGCTTCGGGTAAACAGGGGACTGGCTGGTTGTTACTGATGACTTGGTGATAGATCTCTACGTTTAGCCAGTCGGGGACACCCATTTGCTGCCATGCGACTACTCTGTTTAAACGTGCGACCACATTACCACTAATAAATTCTTCGCGAGTAATCCAATCTTCTTTGGAAGCTGCTTGTAAATCTTCTAGTGGTGTGGTTCCGTTATAGAACACTGCTCCTTCTAGTTCGATAACAACAGTGCTGATACTTTTGTCGAGCAGATTCCCAATCCAGTCAAGGTCAATGAAACTACGCGCATCTAGGCATTGAGCAAGGGCATCTTTGGCATTACTGGCGCGATATCTTGGTGTGGCTCTGACTGTGCGTTGATCGAATATCGGTGCTTTGATCGGGCTTTTTCCTTTGCCTTGGTCAATTTCTAATGCTCTCAATCGATAGTAATTTGGGTCTTCTTTGAAGATTTCAAGGTTGACTTTGGCGGTAAAGTTGCCAAATCTAATTACGAACGCATCGTATTTTTGATTGAGAACTTGACGCAGTTTCGCTAGTTCTCGGTCATCGTCATACTGTTGCATCTTCAGCACTAAGTCCAAAATCTTGACAACAGACATGGCAGCGCGAATGCGATGGGGCTGATTTTCGATTAGTTCCAGTTGGCTGTCGGTGCGGCGGTAGATCTGGCTTGCATATTCACAAAATGCATTAGGCAAGACATGTTGTAGTTGGGGCGGGATCTGGATTACCTGTGTTTGGACTGGTGCTGGTTGGTAAAATTTGCCGATCGCTTTACCGATCTTGCTAATCTCCTTGCGTAGGTCAAAGTTGGCTGGGGCAGTTACGCCTAAATGCTCTCCACCATATAGTTTGGCGACGTTCAGTTCGCCGAGAATGTTGCGAAATTTTATTTTCTTTGGACTCATTGCACTTTTCCTCAATAAAAAAAGCGCCCCTTCCCTTGATTGGGTTGAGACGCTTGTTGTTGGTGTGGTAATTTTTCTGTCGAATCGCCGCTAGGCTACTTCTGGCTCCTTGAACCATTGATTAATCATGATTGGCTCTTGGTTAACGGTATGTTTACCTGATGGGGATGTCTTGACCCAGCTAGGATATTTGTAATCCTTTTCAGTTGTTAATTTTCGTTCCGCTTCCGTTAATTTACGAAAAAGCAGAATATCGGCTACAACCGCCGTATTGGAGAACCGTTTAAAGGCGATATCGGGCAACCGTATGGCGGTGACTAATTCTAACTTTTCGGCTAGATGTCTCCTGAAACCTGTACCTAACGAGTCAAGGGTAAAACAACTGGAAATCAAACACAGTAAGCCATTCTCGCGCACTAGATCGGTACATTTAGCAAAAAAATAGTTATGCACGCTCAGATTTAGGTGGGCATATCGGGAATCAAACAGCTTGTAATTACCAAAGGGGACATTGCCGATCGCTAGGTCAAAGCTACTATCGGATAGGCTGACTTTCTCGAAGCCTTGAGCATAAATCTGGGCTTCGGGGTATAGCAATCTTGCGATTTGGGCAAAGGTAGGATCTAACTCTACGCCTACCCATTGCGATCTGATTCTCATATTCTGAGGCTGACAACCCATAAAGGATAAGGTGTTGCAAGCAGGTTCAAGGATCGATCCACCTGTAAATCCAATCGCAGCGAGTAAGTCCCACATGGCGCGGATGACTTCAAAACTGGTTTGGTATGCGGTCGCAGTGGCTGATTTGGCGGCTTGGATTTCTGCGGTTGTGAGCAGTTGGCAAAGTCTTTCATAGCATCGGTACTGCCATGTGTTTCCTTGGTGGTTCGCTCCCACCCAGATATCGGTGAGGGTTCCCCACCCCGATGCTTTGGCTAGTTCTATTTGCTGGTCAGGTTCGCCAATTTGGATGGATTTCGATAGGGCGATCGCCTCTACTGTTGCTTCTGCCTTTATTCGCAGGGAACTGTCAAAATGCTCTTCAATTTCTGGGGTAATTTCAAACATAGGATTTTGTGTTTTTGGCAAACTTTCAGTTATTATGCGTTTGTTCTTGAGAACAGGCGCTAGCCATTGGCATAAAAAAAGCAAGACTTTAACTGTCCTGCCTTTTTTTAGTATTGGTTCAAAAATCCTCTATTTACCTTTGCCTTGAGTTTTTAGCCAATCACTTAGGTCGGCGATCGTCTCTAAGTCAAATAATGTTTCGGCTAGATTTTCTAGCTGTTTTGCCGATAGTTTGTTTACCTTGCCCCGCAAACTTGGGCTAATCTGTCCAAACTTACGATTGAGCAGCCGCAGCAGCATCGTAGCTTGCCCCTTTACCAGTCCGCGCTGCTCACCTAGCTTCAAACCTTTTTGTTCACCTAGCTTTAAACCTTTTTGTTCACCTAGCTGTAACCCACGTTGCTCACCGCGCTGCTCACCACGTAGCTCGCCTTCTTCTCTCGCCTCTTGATATACACGAGTCTGCTTTAAATCGCTGTATGTAAACATTGCCTCAATCTCCTGCCGACTTAGTTTCGGAAATTTATAGACCAACACCGTCTCTATTAATTCTAATACCTGCTCTTGAATTTCGGGATCATTTTCCTGCTCAATTTTATCGCCCAATTGCCTTGCCATAGCTACGGCTTGACTTTCACTAGACAAGATTAACTGAACAATAGCGATCGCAAAAGAGTCTGTCTCCCGATCTACCAAGTCTTCCAAGTACACTCTTTGTAACCTTTGACAGTTGAGCATCTCCTGCACATGGCTTCTTGGCTCTGGCTCATAGCTACGCCTCGCAAAGACGGCGATCGCTTTCCAATCATGTTCGGGACGAGATTGATTCAGGTATAGATATATCTCAGATAAGTACTCCCAGTAAAAGTCTTCCTTTTGCTGAAATTGTACCTCAAGTAGATATATCGGTTTGTCTTTCGCTTTTGGGATAAATATCCCATCAAAGCGAAAGGCTTTCTCTTTCACTTCCACTGAGCTAAATTCATAGCCCTCTGCTTCCGAGATCGGGCGTTCGATTAGCTCAAATAGCAAGCTGTGAAAGGCGTTAAATAATTGATAGAAAAGCGTGTCAGTTCTCATAACTACTTAGCCTAGCAAAGTTTTGACCTTGTGCAAATTGTTTTTAATTTTTCATAGAATAGAAAATAGAGAGAATAAAGCGATCGCTCTATCCTCTCTATTTTCTAGGCTGCGACTAGTTCGCAAACTATGGTCTTTTGCTGGGTAGTCAGGGATGCGATATATTCACCGACTATGACTTTGGCAGAGTCCTTGGCGACTAGTCCTAACAGGTATGGCTTTTTCCTGCTATTTCTCACGACTTCAATTTGATATCTACCATCCTGCTCACGTTGAGATACAACAATGGAAATACAAGCGTGTTCTCCATTGCCTGTCCAGTTGGTTGATGCGAGTTCTCCATACTGCGCTCCGACTACTTGCAGTCGCATTAGTTGGTTGTCATGGAGGCGATCGCATACTTCGGGTAGGAACATATTGAAGACAACACTCGCAGTACCGTGATCGCCATTGTGACTGGCTTGCCACATAGCGGCGCTACAGGTTTGGGCGGTTTTCTCGCTTTTCTCCCGTAGTTTCTCGCCTAAGCCTTTCGCCCATTCCACGGCGGCGCGGAGGATTTTCTTACGGGATTCCCGATCGCTTGATAGTTTCATCGCTTCCCTAATCTTGCTGGTATATTCATCACGACGGGCGATCGCTCTTTTGTAGAGAATCTCGCTTGGTTTGACAAATAGTTCGCGGAATTCGAGCAGGGTGCGCTCATGTAAATCTACGGGTTGCCAGATTGCATTCACGGATTGAATCAGGAATGATATCGGGTCGTTGTATTCTCCACTAGCTACCAAGGTTCTTGCGGGCATCTTGCATCTCTGTTTGGAGTCGTAGTAGCTGCCATATACGCCTTGCTTCTTGCGATCGATTAGCCAATCTAGTTTCGGTAGGCTTTTGCCGACTTCATCTAGAAAGGCTTGGTCATGGCTGAGGTCGGATTTAAGCCGATCTACGGCGACTTGGACTTCTTGGGCTAAACCTGCAATGTACTGATGATGCCCTGTCGCCCATGCGGTGGCTAGATAATAGGTGATCAGTCCAATTTGGTTTTCGGTCGATCTGAGGGCAACTTCGGCTAATGTGCCTTGCACTGCTACTTTGTCGGGTTTATAGGTGGTGGGCTTGATGTGGTGTTGACGGATTTCTTTGGCGATTTCAGGTAGTTTCTTGACTGATTTGACACAGAAGGTATCTCCATCAAAATCCATGCCACAGTAGTCACGCGCTTCATCTGAGTTCACATACATGGTTCCCTGTTGGTTGAGTCCTTTGATGTGTTTGTTTGTCCAGATTTGCAAGTCATTGCGATCGCGGATGGGATAGCGGAATCCGACATATTCGCCTTGTGGCAGTTCAGGGATGCACATTTCCAGTTTTCCTAATTCTGGGCAGGGTTGTGCCATGAAGCTAGAGAAGTTGATACCGCCACTGGTTGCGAGGGTTAACCAACGTCTTCTTACTAGGTCTTCAATCTTTCTTACAACATAGGGATGTTCTAGTAGTTGTCCGTAGATGTCATGTTTGAGGATTTCCGATAGGATTTTGCCATCGGCTTCTTCTTCGCGTTCTTCTTCAGGTTCGTCTACTTTCACCCATTGTTCAGTTTGCACTAGTTGGCAGAGTTGTTTGACATCGGATTGGGCTGCGACTAATGTTTCGGCTTTGAGTTGGGTGATTGGTAAGACATCATGGGCGATCGCTTGTTGGCTGAACCATTGCCAGACGGTATAGGAGGTCTTGACGTTGCGCTTTTGGGCGAAGTTGACGATTCCTAGTTTCAGGCTGGCTACTTGTTGGATTCCTAATGTCGGTTTATGTCCTTTAAAACATGATAAGGGCATTACTAAGTCCACTCCTTTGGGGAGGTTTAGTTCTACTTGCAATGTTCCTTTGGCTACCCATGCGTTGGTTATTCCCGCCCGAAATTGGAATGGGGTATTTGCTGGGATTGCGAAGTCTTCGCTTTGACGGAGTTGATTTAACAATTCATGGCTGATTTTGCCATGACAGTCATCGGTGCGATGTTCTTTATCTTGGACAATCAGGATGGTTACTTGTGGGATTGCATAGATTTTGAGGCATTCGGTCATCAGGATTGAGCCGTAGTTGATTTGTCCCATCGCACTGGGGAAATAGGTGGCAAAGGGATTCAATTCTTGGCTGAAGAAGAAGTCTCCATGTTTTCTCGCTCCTGATGCTCCTGATAGTTGGTATTTGCCCAGTCCTTTGTTGAGGGCGGCGATCGCCTGTTTCTTTAGTGGAACAATGCTTTTGGCGGCGGTGCTGCGTTGGCTTGCGGATTTACTGGTTTTGGCGGTGCTTTCGGCTTTAGCAATCTTGTTCAGAAATGGGGAAATGTTGCCGATACTGAGTTTGATATCGGGATGTAGTGCTTCTAATAGGGTGTTACGGAATTGAATATCTTTGTCCACAATTTCACCTGTGGCAAGGTTGGTCTTGGCGATCGTTAGCATCTGTTTGTACTCTTAAAGTAGTGAAGCGCCGAGATCCGTTGGATCTAGGCGCTTCATGGTGATGGGGTTAGTGGGCTGATTTAGGCGGCGATTTTATTCATTTCTGGACGATAGATCACCAATCCCTTTGCCAACAGAGCATCGATCGTGGTTGGTCTGGTTGGCAGAAAGTTGATCTTGTCGTCTTTGGTTGCCAAAATCTTGCAGCCGTAATACTTTTCCAAACGCTCTGTGACCTTGCTAATATGCATCGTGCCGATGTTTGTCAACGTCCAGCCATTCTTGGCTTGATACAGCCACATCTTGTCTGTACTGGCTGCTGGTTTACTGATTTCTGGTTTACGAGCTGGTGATACACTTGATGCAATGACTTCTGGTTTACGGGTTTGTGGTTTACGGCTAGTTGATTCAGCCTTGGTATTGCTGGCTGCTACTGCTTGTTCGATCTGTTTGTCTGGGATTTGTGCCTTGATATGAATAATCAAGGCTCTGGTGGTTACGTTTAGTTCGTCTTGGCTCAATTTGGCAATCATTTTAGTTGCCAATTCTGCGGGGGTATCGAATCTTAGTTGACGTGACATGATTTTAGTTTCCTGACTTAAGTTGTTGTTGACAATTGCTCACGGACTTCACGCGCTAGCGTTCTTCTTGCTTCTCAAGCTTGTCAATGTAGATGTCCGTCAAAGAATGACATCTACATTGACAAGCTCACTTTCGACCTATACATTCAAGTGATATATCAACTCCTTCTTTTTCAATGTTCGCCAATTGGGAATTTTGCGCTCTCTTGCTAAAGGTCTTAGTTCTTGAACAGTCATTTTCGAGATTGACTTAGTAGCTGTTTCTGCAATGATTTCAGGCTGTTCATCCTGTTCCAATACTTCTAGTTTTGGTGCGGCTTTGGCTGAGGATAGAGTTAATGTTGTTGCTGGTAGCAAAGTTTCTGTAACTGTAAAAGTCTTTGCTGTGGTTACATCGGTTGGAATCTGAGAAAGAAGGGACTGAGTGGTGGGTTCAGCGCTTAGAAATGATAGCAGGGCATAGATTAGTGCGGTCAATAATCCTAGTAATGCGATCAGGCTCACTGTCACTAGAGCCTCGATGGCGATCGCGAAAATTGATGGTGTCTTCATTGGGTTTCCTGATAGTTATTAATTTTCTTCAATGCTTGTTGTGGAATCGGTCTAGCAATCTTTGCTCATCCAATCGAATTGAAAGGCGATCGCTAGACTGATTTTTAGTTCAATGCTCTTACTGCGTTTTTTTTAGAAAAGATTTTGGGAAAGCTGTCATGCAGACTCTCCAGATGGTTCTCTGCTACTCGGCGGCAATGTCCTTGATCAGTGGTGTACGAATTCGTCGCGGCTTTGGCAAAGTACTCGGCGCTGGTCAACAATTCCATTACTCCTGATCCAATCTGGGAGAGTTGGTCAGGATATTTGGTGAGATATTCCCCTAGTTCTTGGACGCTTTCTCTTACGGATTCCAACAGCAAATTTTGACATTGGATCGTCCGCTTTGTCCCATCGGAGAATGTCAAGATTTTTGTGCCATCAATTAAATCGGATATGCTTGCATTCATCGATTTAGCTAGAGCAATTAGCTGTTTTGTGGTCTTCAAGCATCGTGCTTTCGATCTGAATATCTGTGCTTTTGTCTTGCCTGTCAGTGAGTTTATGGCTACTTGCATAGGGTTGCTTTTCCTAGTTTGTCAATCGGTCACTGACTTCCAGCGTAAGCGCTCTTTTTTATATTGCTTTTAGCAATGCTATTATGAGTTGCATTCAAGTTATAAATATGGCTATGTCAGATCCTTTAACGGCTAGTGTATTGGTAGGTTTGGCAGTTCAAAAGTTTGTTGAGTCTGGTGCTGGTGAGCTAGCTAAGAAATTTACGACTGAGGCGATCGCTAAAATCCCCGAACTGTGGCAGCAAATTAAGAACAAGTTGCAGGGAAGATCGCCGAAGGTTGATGAGGCTTTGAGGAATTTGGAATCTGGCGATCGCTCTGCCATTGATACTGTGACTAAAAATTTAGATGTGGTGTTGGATGATGAGCCAGAATTTGCTAACGAACTCAAACTTTTAGCGCAAACGATTCAAGCTGGCAAGATTCAAGACAACAGTACAATGACTCAGAACAATTCTGATAATGCGAAAGGTTGGCAGACTAAGGTTGAGGGTGGTACTGCTTACATTGGCGAGATTAATATTCAGCATGGTCAAACTCCAAATTCTTAGTTAAAACTCATAAACTAAAGGCGATCGCTAATGTCAGATTTAATTACGCAACTATGTCAGCTAACGGCGGAAATCCTGCAAGATAATCCTCATGCGGATGTGGCTCGGTTGGTGGGACTGGTAAAGCAGGGTATTGATGCTAATTTACAGTTAGGTCAGGCAATTCAAAGCGATCGCCAGTTGATTCAAATCAATGAAGGCAATGCGAAAGGGTTTCAAACCTTGGTTACGGGTGGTATTGCCAATATTGGTATTCATCTAAATGATGTGAATCGGGAAACTTTACAAGAGGTTTTACAGGAGGCATTAGGGGAATTACTAAAGTCACTGCAAAAGCGGATTCCTAGCAATGTGCGGCAGGGTTCCAAAAACTTTGTGGGGCGAGAAGATGAACTTGCAGAGATTCATGCAAAGTTGCAAGAGGGGCAGGGTGTGATCGTCTGTGCGGTGGAGGGTATGGGGGGTGTCGGTAAGACTGAGCTTGCGCTGCAATATGCGACTCGCTATCAACATGAATATGTGGCGCGGTATTGGTTGTCCTTGCGAGAGATGGGATTGGCTCAGGCTGTGGTGACGATGGCTAGTCCTTATCTGGATTTACCTGAAGCAATGAATTCGGCTAGCGAAGATGAACTAGCAGCATGGTGTTGGCAAAATTGGTTGCCTGAGACTGGCAAGTTATTGGTGATTCTCGATGATGTGCCGAAGGCGGAGAGCATTCCCGATCTGGCGATGCCTATCGATCCGCGTGTGCGGGTATTGGTAACGACGAGAGAACGGGAATTGAATGTGGGTTTTGAGTCTGTGCCTCTGGATGTGTTGTCAGAGGAGAAAGCTCTGGAACTGTTAAGAAAAATAGTTGGCGCGGCAAAGGTAGATAAAGAACTTGTCACCGTCAAGGAGATTTGCATAACTCTGGGTTATTTGCCCTTGGGTATAGAGTTAACCGGTGAATATCTGAGCAAAAATCGCTTTCTGACTTTTGCCAAATTACAAGAAAGGTTAAATCTTGTCGATGAATCAATTGCACGGGAACGCACGTATAGGTTTTATGCCCATCGCGGTGTGGAAGCAGCAATCCAACTGAGTTGGGATGACATCAGTACTGACTCTCAGAGAGTGGCGATGTTGTTAGGGCTATTTGCACCTGTTGAGATTTTGTGGGAGTTGGTGGCTGGGATTGGAGCAAGTGCCGAAATTACGGAAGCAGAACTCAATGAGGCAAGAGGGCAGTTAGATAGTTTGCATTTGATTAAACCAGTTGGTGAAGAATGCAACTTTTATAAGATTCATACGCTAGTCCGTGAGTTCTTTCGTGCCAAGCTATTAAAAGCTGAAGAGAATCATCAGTTTCGGCAAGCATTTGTAACTAGGTTGCTGGATGTTGCTAAAGAAATACCCGCAATACCAACGCGAGATTTGATTGCAAGGGTAGCTCCTGCCATTCCCCATTTGGATATAGTGAGTCGCGAAATGTTGGATGATATTACTAATCCAGAAGAAGATTTAGGCTGGGCTTTTACAGGAATTGCTAGATTCTATGAAGGACAAGGACTATACGGACTTGCTGAAGATCCGCTTCAACGAAGATTGATTGCTGTGAAAGAACTATTAGGCGATTGCCATCCAAAAGTCGCGACCAGTCTCAACAACCTCGCATTGCTGTACAGTTCGCAAGGAAGATATGCAGAAGCGGAACCGCTCTATCAAAAATCTCTTGAAATCGACAAAAGTATTTATGGTGAATCTCATACTCAGATTGCAACTGGCTTGAATAATCTCGCACATCTGTACGATTCGCAAGGAAGATATGCAGAAGCGGAACCACTCTATCAAGAATCATTGCAGTTATGGCGAGAAATATTGGGCGATCAGCATCCCTCTGTCGCATTAAGTCTCAACAACCTCGCAACGCTGTACGATTCGCAAGGAAGATATACAGAAGCGGAGCCGCTCTATCAAGAATCATTGCGTTTGTGGCGAGGTGATCGGCATCCCCATGTTGCCACCAGTCTCAACAATCTCGCACATCTGTACGATTCGCAAGGAAGATATGCAGAAGCGGAACCACTCTATCAAGAATCATTGCAGTTATGGCGAGAAATACTAGGCGATCGCCATCCCCATGTTGCTACCAGTCTCAACAATCTCGCACATCTGTACAATTTGCAAGGAAGATATGCAGAAGCAGAATCTCTCTATCAAGACGCTTTGCGGTTAAGGCGTGAAATATTAGGCGATCGCCATCCCGATATCGCTACCAGTCTTAACAACCTCGCAGAATTGTATAGTTCGCAAGGGAGATATGCAGAAGCGGAACTGCTCTTCCAAGAATCTCTTAAAATCGTCAAAATCATTTATGGTGAATCACACGCTGAGATTGCATCTGTCTTAAACAACATCGCATTGATGTACTCTTCGCAAAGAAGATATGCAGAAGCGGAACCGCTCTTTCAAGAATCTTTGCAGTTGAAGCGAGAACAATTAGGTGACCGCCATCCCTCTGTCGCACTAACTCTCAACTGCATTGCGATCCTGTATCATTCGCAAAGAAGATATGCAGAAGCGGAACCGCTCTTTCAAGAATCTTTACAGTTGACGCGAGAACTATTAGGCGATCGGCATCCCTATGTAGCTAACTGTCTCAACAACCTCGCTGCTTTACGTTATAAACAAAATCGTTATGATGATGCGAACGCACTATTTTTGCAAGCCCTAGAAATTCGCGAATCAGTTCTCGGTAGCAATCATCCCGATACGCAAAGTGTTAAAGAATCCCTTGCCTATTTACGGACGAATCAAGGAAAAAGTTAAAAGGAACAATCAAATGGCAAAAGATTTATTGTCCCAGAACGCTAGTCCAAAACTACGCACTTTCAGTGCGAGACTTTAGTTGCTACACAGGTCTAAAAGTATTAGGCTAAAAGAAAAAAGCCAATGGTAGAAAATAGACGAGGTAGTCACACAGTCACAAGACTAACAGTACACATATAGTATGGGTAACGAAATACCGATACCAAGTACTGAAGGGAGAAATCCAAAAACGATGCCGAGAGTTGATCATTCAAATATGTGATGCCGAGGACGTAAAGATTCTGAAAGGAGCAGTGAGTAAGGATCATGTACATATGCACATAGAATATCCACCATCAAAAGCAATAAGTGACATTGTTAGACGAATTAAAGGTAGAACTTCAAGGTTGTTGCAGCAAGAATATCCAGAATTAAAAAAGCAATATTGGGGCAAACATTTCTGGGCAATAGGCTATGGAGCATGGAGTACGGGAAATATAACGGAGGAAATGGTATCAGAATATCTAGAACATCATCGCAATCCGTCGAATATGGATCGAGATAACTTTCTGCTGGAATAACGGACTTTTAGTCCTAGCCGAACCTATGCACTTCCAGTGCATAGTGGTTTAGTTCATGATGCAGTCAGAAATGCCCTAATCAAAGATGGTTGGCAGATTACTGAAGATCCATTATTTTTGAAAATAGGAGGAGTTGAACTTTATATCGATCTTGGAGCAGAAAAATTAATTGCCGCCGAACGAAATAACGAAAAAATTGCAGTAGAAATTAAAAGTTTTATCAATCCTTCATCACTCACGGACTTTCATCTAGCGATGGGACAATTTTTAAACTATCGAGTAGCATTAAAAGTAGGAGAGCCAGAACGAAAGCTGTTTCTAGCCGTGCCAGATACCGCCTATCGAACTTTTTTTCAAAAAGAATTTGCGCGTATGGTCATTGCCGAATATCAACCCGAAATTCTAGTTTATGATATTGAAAATGAGGTGATTGTCACATGGAAAATCTAGAGAAAATTGGCAAATATCGCGCCATTATCAAACAAATCCTCAGTCAATATGCATCCTACAAACCCTCCTATGGTGATATTGAGATCCAAACCCTATTTGATACAGAACAGGATCATTACCAAGTTCTAGGCGTTGGATGGAACAAAAAAGAAAGGATCTACGGTTGCTCCATGCACTTAGATATTAAAAATGGCAAAATTTGGATTCAAATCAACAATACCGAACTCGATATTGGTCAAGCCCTCGTCGAAAAAGGTGTACCAAAAGAAGATATCGTCATCGGTTTTCAGCCCATTTATATCCGCCAAGTTTCAGGCTACGCGATCGCCTAATCACTTCAGTGATCGCATTTTTACCTTTGCCCTTGTCTCCCCATTTGATTTTCAGCAATAACTTTAAGAGCGCGATCAACATTCTGAGCATCTTTCACAGTCACCCGACTCTGAGCAATTTCTAAACCTTTTTGCACCAGCAATGGCACATATTCGATATTTCCTTGCTTCAAAGCTTTTGTGTCTAAAGTCAACGTATCTGTAGACTGCTCCCACGTTGCCCTATATTTACCTTCATTTCCTTTACGCTCAAATATAAGATTCCCATTTTGAGATCCCACATATTCGCTCGGAGTAGCCAATACTTCCCGCCACTGCGATGCAATGTGCTGACTCAGTAACTGACCATCTTTAGACATCGCTTGCTGTGATTTTTCGGATATGCTCTCACCTGCGATAATTTCTTGGATGCGATCTACATACTTCTCGCTCTTACCCAGATATTGAGCAGTTTCTCTCCATGCTTCTAGTTTCTGAATATCAGCAACGATAGAATTTGTGGCTCTCTCGATGATCGGAAATGGCACAATTTTACCATCGACGTAATCTCCCAATGGCTGGAAGTGCATTCCCCATGTGTTGCTATGTCCTTGAAATGTCAGTAATTCCTTAGCCCCATGCTTTTCCATACCCACCCATTGTTTCTGATATTCCCCATCAGTCAACATTTCCTGTGAGATTTTGTATTGTTTTCCCACTTGAAAGGCGACTTTCTGCTCTCCTGCATAGGCGATCGCGATATCTCCTTCCTTAAAGTTATAGGCGGCATAGGGTTCAAATCGCCGTGTAGTGTGAGATCTCCCATGTCCGCGCATTGCTTCAATACAAGTATCCACGGGCAAGCGATTCACTTCTCCATGCATCTTCAGGGGATAAACCATCTGGATCGGTTTACCCATTATTTCTACTGGTTTTTCTGGCTTTTCTCTTTGGATAGAAGTGACGATACTAACTTCAGGAATTGCTTTGTCTTGATTCTCAGATTGGATTTCTAGGCGATCTCTAATCTGGGTCATAACTGGAATCGGAGCCGATGTAATTGCTTCGCGATCTCTCATAGGATCGTATCGGACTCCCATTGCGGCAAGATTCTTCCACGTTAACTCTACTAAACTAGCCTTGACTGCTTGCCCTTCATAAAGATAGGTAATCCCATTAATCCTGCCACCAGATTGAACTTGAGCTTTAATACCAACCTGTTCGGCAGCTAGCCTTTCCACAAATTCGGTCATGGTCGGTTGGTTCTCAGATGCTTGAGCGATCGCTTGTTTCAGTGCAGGAATGATTGCATCAAGATTGACCGCTTGCTGTACTCGCTCTGGTGACAGTCCATGCCATATTTCAGGCAGTTTCAGGGAATTGGGATCGAGTACGATGTCAGCATCTTTCTTAGTCGCTGACAAATTAATATTTGCGGTAAACTGCGTACCGATTGGCATATAGGCTGCATCGCTGTGCAGTACACCCATATTTTTCCAGCGATCGCCTTCTTGTACCTGTAGCACCCGCTTATCATAAATGGGACTGTCGGGGTTAGATTCTATACCCAGTCTGCACACTGCACCTTGATCCTGTGGCACTTGTTTATCCTTCAGTTCGTTGGTTTCATACTGCAAGCCAATTATTTTGATTTTATCAATCCGTAGTTCTTGCAGTCGCGTGGTCACTACCTCAGTAAACATTTTGCCCGCGATCGCTCGATTATTGTTGTGCCACAGCGCCGAGGCTCTGCTTTCGCGCTCTGGTTCTGGAATCTCATCACGCTGCACTTCTAAATACTTTTCCGCATCAGCAAACTTGTCATCTATATCATTTCTGGATATTCCTAATTTGAACTCAAGTTTTAGATTGGCGAACATTTTGCCCGTTTCTAGGGTTTTGCCATAGGCTTCAATGGAAGCTGGTGATATCAGTCCAATATTTACCTTATTTTCTTGGTCAATAATCGCTACAGCTTTGTATGGATATAGCTTTTCAGTTTTCCAATCTTTGTTTTTGGCAACCTGAATATCGACACTAGCTCCTATTCTCGCCATTTCCCAGATTGGTGAGTCACCATCGGGATTAGTGCTAATCAGGCTGACAATTTCGATCTTGTTGCCTTTAGCGGATGTGGCAGTTAGGGCAATGCCTTCTTCATGTTCTAGTCTGCTACGACTGGCGACTGCATCCGAGATGAGGGCATTATATTGAGTTGATACGCTCTTTGCCCATTCGGTCTGAGCAGGTGTATGGCTGTCTTTAGGAAAAATATGGTCAAAGCGGTTATAGTTGCGATCGCCAATCAGACTATATTCTTGATAAATCTGGTTAGCTTGCTCTACCATCCATCCGACAGGATCTTGAGTATTGGTTTTGATGCCCTCAGTACCAATGTAGGCATAGCTGTTGTCTTTGCCCTTAATCCATTCTACTTCTTTGTATTTAGCTACCTTTTGACAGAATTGATATTCATCTTCATTGACTTTTCTGGCACTTTTGGGTGTGTCAACTGCGCGTTGCAAGTTCACCGCCGCCAGACTTTCTAGATGCCAAATTAGTCTCTCTGTCTGCGTTAAACCTGTTGCTACAGCCTTTTCTCTTTCAGTCTCAGGTAGTTTTGATATGGCAGTAGAAGTCTCGCTGATTTCGACTATTTTATCGCGCCATTCATCATTGAGAATGCGAAATGGCTTCTTGATGTCATTATCTTCGGCAAGTAGCTTTTTGAAGTGTGTACCAATGTTCTGCAAATATGCCGACTTTTCAACATTAGGAAGATACTGGGTTTCCCACCGTAAGGCTTCTAGTCGCATTCCTAAATTGGCAACTCGACCTGTGGGATTGTCAGCAGCATTGACGGCGGCACTGGCAAGGTTGATAAATCCATGTTCTAGATCGCGGGGAATCTTCTTTTCTTTTTCGACTTGAATTGGTTTGTTTTCTGGCAGATTTTTGTCGATGATTTCTTGGATTAGGGTTGGATACTGCTCAATGGTTTTCTGGGAACTCGCTTGTTGGTAAGGGGTTAGTTGACTGGGAATTATGCCAACGCGATCGCCGTCGAAGTCGATGACCAGTCGTTTCGCATCATTTGGATTGAGATAGCAGACTCCTTTCTGCATATAGGCTTCAGGATCTAATTCACGCAAAACCGTGAGGTTATTCGTAAATACGTCAAAGTTTGCGGCATTGGCGACGGGACTACGATAGATGGCAACTTCAGATCCATCGGGTAGTCCTGTAAAACTGACTTCGCCTTCTTGCAGTTGGTTGTGTGGTTGAGCGATCGCGCTGGGGACGTACAGCCCTCCTGTGGCGACTTCCTGCCATTCACTTTGGAGGAATTCTCGCAAGCGTTTGGCGATATCTTCCATTTCTAATACTTGGCAATGACCGCCATCAATTAGATCGGCTTTGAGGATGTCATACAGCCAGTCTTTATATTGTTCATTAACTGATGGGTTTTCTGGCTGTTCAAAGTTATTAGCTTTCGTGTTTTCTTGAATGCTCAAACCTACTTCTAACGCGAGTTCTGGCTCAATGATTTGATAAATGTTATCGCGTTCTACTGTTTCTTCTTGCCTTTGCTGTTGTCGCTTTTCATGGCGCTCTATATATAGTTGCGCTACCTTGCGTGGGTCGGATTGGGCTTCGGCTAGGCGTTCGGATTTGATTTTGAGCTTTGGTAATACGTCTGCTTGGACTCCTTCAGGAAAGAAGACTAGAGCTTGGGTTCCCAGTTTTTGTTCGGTGAATTTAGCATCTTCTTTTCTTGCCCAGAATAGGCTGACATTGTGAATACCTGTAGTAGTGGTTTTGTTGTCGCCTTTGATGCTTGATTTGGCAATTATGCCATCGACTTCTAGGGCTTGACATAGCAGGCTAGACCGACATGTACCTTTGAAAACACCCTGCCATTCGGGTACTCCTGCTCGAAATTGAAATGGACGGTCTGGCTCGGCTTGCAGTTGGTTAGCGAGATCTGAGGAGATCAGACTATAGCAATCTCCCAGTTTGCTGGCGATCGCTCCCATTGCTTTGTCGCTGAGGATGATTCCATTACCGAGAATAATGGGCTGCTGTCCCCAATCGGCAGTATATGTTCCTATGGCTGGGTCTTGACTTAGGGTTTCATCATCAATAATCAGGATTCGGGCGCTTTCTTTGTAGATTGATGTTTTGGCTTCGGATACAGGAATACTGCCGTAGGCAACAGCATCACTATGATTGGTGAAGATTTCTTGACTGACTTTCTCGGCAATGGCGCGATCGCCAAAGTAGGCGCTTCGACCATTGGCAAGGATCATGTGCAGTCCTTGCTCTTGCAGTCGTTCTATGTCTCGGTCAGTGATGCCATCGTACATTTTACCGACGGCAAGTTTGCTGCGATCTACGGTGCTACCAATCTTCAGTTCGAGGTAGGTATGCTCGACTGTTTTTGATGGTATTGGTAGCTCTTGCCCTGTTTTCAGGTCAATTTGTCTAAATTTCATAGCATAGGTTCATATTTAGTCCGCTCTCTCTAAAAGTCAAAGTCGATTTCTGATTCTTGTGGATTTGGTGTAGTTTCGGCTAATTTCGGCTCTGCTACTTTTTCCTTTGTCGGTTTTGGTACAGCGTTTTCGTCATACAGGGAATATCTGGATTCATAGCGTCCGATGTCGTCAAAACTGGCTAGTCCTTCGCTCAGTAGTTCTTCGTAGGTATAGCCTGAATTAATCATTGCGCCAATATTTGTTCTCATTGATGTCTCTCCAAATTTATTTGTACGGAATTGAGTTTTTAGTCAAGCGGCTCTAAAATATCGGATTTAGGGATTTCTCTCTTGTCAATATTATAGTGACTGGAAATAGGAATTTCTTTACTCGCGAACAATCGCTAGATTTTTTGTCAGATTCTTTACGATATATTAGATCGGCTTTAGCTTTTTTCTGGATTTAATGTCATCTTCTATGCCTCTATCGCCTATAAATTCTTCTGATTTGTCCGACATTCGCTTGATTGCTTCCGATGTTGATGGCACTCTTACCCAAAATGGAAAATTCTCTTCTGATTTCATCTCGACTCTTCTGGATTTACAATCAGCAGGAATTAAAGTCCTATTGGTGACTGGTCGCTCGGCGGGTTGAGTCAGTGCTTTGGTGAATTATTTACCTGTCGAAGGGGCGATCGCAGAAAATGGTGGTTTATTTTTACAGCCAAATGGAACTCAAGATTTGCTCTCTTCGGTTCCCAATTTATCTAGACATCGCATTCTACTAGAAAATACTTTCCATCACATTAAGCAGCTATTTCCGAATCTTCATCCTTCTGCTGATAATCAGTTCCGTATTACCGATTGGACTTTTGATATCAATGATTTATCAACTGAGGATATTCAAGCCATCTCTTCCCAATGTCAGCAAATGGGTTGGAGTTTCACTTATAGCAATGTTCAATGTCATATCAAACCACTGCACCAAGATAAAGCAACTGGCTTAGATACAGTACTCAAAAATCATTTTCCTGAAATCAATTTGCAGCAAGTCCTAACCGTTGGCGATAGCCCTAATGACGAGGCGATGTTTAATCTTGCAAAATTTCCGATCTCGGTCGGTGTGGCAAATGTGCTTCATTATCAAGACAAGATGCTGCATTTCCCCCAATACGTTACCCAAGCTTCTGAGTTTGATGGTTTTTCTGAGTTAGCCCAGCTATTGCTCAAAAATAGTGTCTTAGATGACAGTATGTAAGTGAGACAACCCCATTCAGACTGAGGTTAATGAAATTTTGATCTTTTTTTGATCTTTTATAGATCAGATCTAGAGCGATCGCTGTATGCTTAAATTGCAGTTTTTTATCTACAGGAGATTACTTAGTTAGTTTTCCCCTTCAAACACAAAAAAGCCAGTGACTGCAAACCACTAGCTTCTTTGTAAACCCGAAGGTTTTTAAATT
Source organism: Pseudanabaena sp. M085S1SP2A07QC (assembly GCA_020404895.1). GTDB lineage: Bacteria > Cyanobacteriota > Cyanobacteriia > Pseudanabaenales > Pseudanabaenaceae > Pseudanabaena. The sequence goes on from JADBWK010000080.1 coordinate 21,809, forward strand.
TAATATCCAGGAATGGACGGATTTTGCTTTGGACGGCAATTTTGTTCAGCGCTTTCTTATATCTTAACGCAAGATACAAGTTTAGCAACAGTTTTTGCTGCAAATTTTTAAATAATTTGCAAAAAGCAATCATTGATTATCGAACTGAATTCAAAAAGTCTGTTTATTTCCTGGTTGAAGTCGCTACAACCCTTGCAATCAGGACAACTTAGATGTTTTTATATTTGCGAGACTTGCCACGGCATATCGAGAAAGCGATCGCCCGTGACAAGCAAAAAAGAGGTCAACGAGCATGACCTCGCAAAAAGATCGTGTTTGTAACACTATCGATCCCAAATTTACGACCAAAGGCTTAGAAGCAAACACATTAACCACCACCGAACTAGCAGCGCAAACCTTTGCGAGCTTTTTCCCATATTCGTGGAATTTTATCTATGCCAAAAATGTAGATCGGACGAGCAAACCAGAATGGAAAACCGAAACGCGCTATCCGATCACAGGAAGGCGACTATACGACTATTGGGCAGACCCAGACACCCTAATTGGCGTAAGATTTGGCAACCAAACCGAATATGCCCTGCTCGACATAGACAAAGGCAGCCCCTACCACCCCAACAACAACCACGAGAAATTTAAAACCGCACTGCAAGCCCTAGAAGAAATAGGGTTGGTCAGACCGTTAATCGTGCAGAGTTCGCATAGCGAAGGACTACATATCTACTATCCCCTATGGCAAGAAGTACCCAGCTTTGGCTTAGCCTGCGCGATCAAAGCCAGCCTGCAAAAAAACAACTGTGAAATCGCCGCAGGGGTAATCGAGAGCTTTCCAAACACGAAAAAATACGACTCAGAATTTAACGGACATCGACTACCCCTGCAAACAGGCAGTTACCTACTCGACAACGACCTCCAGATCTTTGGACGGGATCTAAATCAGTTTGTCGAAACATGGCTGACCGTACAAGAGCAACAAGACATCGACCTATTAAAACAGGCGATCGCCGAAGCCAAAGCCAACTATCAACCACCCAAAGACAACCGCAAACCAATTAAATGGCGAGAAGATCTAGAAAAACAAATCGAAGCAGGATGGACAGGACAGGGACAATCCAACCAATTGTTATATCTAATGGGCAAATACGCCCGAGTCTTCTTAGGCTGTGAAGATGACGAAGCGATCGCCGAATACATCACCAAAACAGCGAGATCCGCCGCAGGATTTATTAAATTTTGCGGAGACATCAAGAGACTAGAACAAAAAGCCAAAGACATCGCCAAATGGTGTATGAAGCATCATTTCCCCTGGGGAAGCAAAAAGGAAGAACAAACAAACGACGAAGGTGAAGATATAGAAAACAAAAAAGCCCAGAAACAAGCAGAAAGGCTTGAACGCATCCGAACAACCGTAAACGAGCTAAATAAAACAGGAGAAATGCCAGAAACAATTCGAGGCATGGCACAAGCGATCGCCAAAACAGCAAAAGTATCAGTAGAAACCCTATATGAAAACAAACAGCTATGGCATCCAGAATTCACCGAATCGCGTAACAGCACAAATACAAACAATTCCGCCCCATCCCCCATAGCGATCGCCCCCCCGAACGAACAAGCTGAAACCCAGACAGAAAGGACTGTTACAGAAAAAGCCCTATATAAAGCGTTAGGCTGTCCTGAAACGCCCCTGCGAGGGCAAGTATTGCCAAAATTTGCCGACGTTGATTTTCAGGTCTTGACGGACTTGCCCAAGTCGCCGCAAAAAACTAGCGATCCGATGTGGATCGAGACTCATGGCAGGCTAAGTCCGCCAAAAGCTGAAATTTCTAAGGTCGCAATGTCTCAAAATCTATCCCCTAAAACTGCCAATGCCGATTGCTTGCGCCCCTATGAACCACCAAAATCTGAACCTATGTCGGCTATTGGAAGCAGGATAGGCTATCTCAAAGCTTTACTAGAAACTCCTATTTTGCGTAGGAGAAAATCTGCATCGGAAATTGCTAGCTTTCAAGCCGAACTGGAAAGGCTACAGCTTGATCGGCAGACGAATTCCAGTCCCTAATTGGGGCGATACAGGATACGAGGTACGTTACGGTTCTGATAAACTAGCTCGAAATCGGGCGATCACTTTGAAGATGTTGATGTTATTTACTTTTTGTCGGATTTTGGTCTCGGTGATATGCCCCATCATTTGATTACGTCTGGTGATATCAAAACCGATCCGATGACTAACTTGGAGTTTTTAACTTAAGGTGGCTCAGGTGATTAATGCTGTTGCCGATGGTGGTTTTGATTTACTGAATGCTTCTCAACACCAGCTAGGTAAGCATTTCGATATTCCTCGCGGAGTGTTGCTTTACCATTTTGATTGGAGCAAACCGTTATTAGATACTCTATATAACCAATTGATCCATATTTTTAATGAAAATTTGGTTTTGCTTACTGATTCTGCCGATCTAGAAATTGTTGATCTTTTGGCTGAAGAGATCCCGATAAAGGAGACTTTAGCTGGGATTATTGAGTTTTTTGCAGAATATATTCCAAACTATTTACATAGTTATGTTCTGACTAGGCTTTCTGCTGAGGCTCGTTTTAAGTTGTTTTCAACTTTGGCGGTTTTGGCGTTCTAGCTGACCATAGTTGAACTCATCTTAAAACCCTAAATCTAGCCAAATATTCTTCTCTATTTCTTGAGGCGATCGAATTATTGACTTGGGAGATGTTGGATGTGTCAAAACTAGCTGAGAATAAATCTTTGATTTCCTCAAGTGTTACGCCGAACGGTGGCCCATCAGGTCGATTGTGCGCCCAGAATAAAGCAATGAATTCTCCCGTTGGTTTTAAAATTGATCGCACCATATTCACGTAATCAGGGCGTTGTTCGAGACGGATCGCGCAGAAGCAAGTATGTTCAATCGCATAGTCAAAACTGGCGGCAAATTCTTGGGGCAATTCAAAAATATCTCTTTGCAGAAATTGCATTGATATTTCCCTTGTTTGGCTTAGCTTTTGACCGAGGGTGATCGCGCTTGGTGCAAAGTCGAAACCAATTGTATCAAAGCCATGTTTGGCAAATAAAATCGCATCATGTCCTTGACCACAGCCTATTACTGCGGTTTTTCCCGCGATCGGGGCTTCGCTTGATTCTAATAAACTTGTGAAGGGAGGTGCTGCCATGCCGATATCCCATTTGGCTGTATTTTCTTGATAACGTTGTTCCCAATATTGGGGATCGGTTGTTGGTAGCATAGACTTGGTTAGACTGAAAATTGGTAATTGATTTATGAAACTATTGTCAGATTTGGGTGTCACTAGTGATTGGTGGCGCGGTTTACGTGGTGAATATTGGGTGATTGCTCAGGGTATTTTATTGTTTTGCTTTGCAATTTTACCGAATGCTCAAGCTAGTTTTATCAATGTAGATTCACCTGTTGTGCCCTATGCAAGTTTAGGGCTATTGTTTGTTTGTGGTGTTGGGGCAATGATTTTGTTGGGGCGAGCGCTTTTCGATCTTGGGCAAAATCTGACTCCATTACCCCACCCCAGAGATGATGGTCAGTTAGTGCAAACAGGTGTCTATAGTCTGGTGCGACATCCTTTATATAGTGGTGTTGTTTTTCTTGCCTTTGCTTATGCGAGTTGGCAAATAAGTTGGGTACATTTTTTAGGCGCGATCGCTCTATTCATTTTCTTTGATGCTAAAGCGACAAAAGAAGAAATTTGGCTCACAGAAAAATTTCCTGTATATTCCAACTATCGTACTTCTGTGAAGAAGTTGATCCCTTGGATTTATTAGTTTATGACGGTTCTTCCTGCTCGATCAAAGATTCAATCTGAGCTATAAGTTTTTCTAGTGACTTTTGTTTTTTCTTGTCATCCCAAACTGGTGATTTTTTTAGCCTTTGAATAGAACTCGTAAATCTGGTCTTTAATGTGACTGGCTTTTCAATGATTTGACCTGCTTTGATATCGCGAATTTTCTCCTTGATCTGCACCAGTGATAAACTCTCTGTGATTGTTTCATTTAACAAAGACTGTCTTAGAGCAGCATCTTTAACTGTAGCGATCGCGGTTGCTTTTGTATATTCGATTTGTCCTTGACGTAGTGCTTCTAGTACTTCTATCGGCAAACTTAGTAAAGGCAATCGATTGACGACAAATGACTCCCATTTAACAATCTGCAATGATTCAAAAATACTGATAACTTTAGCTGAGATCTCAGACAAAAGTTCGTCACGGTCTGATTCTGGAGTTACTCGCATTTTGTAAAGATTGGAGATTACCGATTTTTCAGGAACAGATAATCTCAGCGATAGTATCTGAAGTATTGCCTCAGTCTCTTCAACTGGGTTTAAATCTTCGCGTTGCAAATTCTCTATTAGCGCAATTTCATAGGCTTGCTCATCACTTAACTGATGAATGACAGCAGGAATCTTTTCTAGCCCTAATTCTTTTACTGCACGAAATCTACGCTCACCTGCAACTAATTCATAGCCAACATCTACAGCTCGAACAATGATTGGTTCTAAAATTCCATGATGACTAATTGACTCTTTCAATTCCAGCATTTTAGCTGGATCAAAATAGCGTCGAGGTTGCTGTTTGGGTAGAGAAATATCACTGATTAAGATTAACCCGTCTGTTGATATACCACTATCTTCATTGTCGTCATCATCAAAAAGAGCTACATTTGATAGTTTTGTTTGGACTTTTGTAGGTGGTTTTCTCATAGTTTTTCCATTGCCTCTGATACTTCATCAAAAATTTTCAAAATCGTACCATTACTTCCCTTTTTGTTGTTACCAATAAATGCGCCAAAAGGTTTAAGAGCTTTTGTTGCTTCTGCTAATGCTGTAGCGCGAGGTAGAGGTGAAAATACTTGGGCAATAGACGCAAGCTGTTCATTAATATCAAACAATGTTTGTTGGTCCATTGCTGTCGAAGAAGCATACATCGTAGGCAAAAATCCTGCCAACTTTAGGTTCTTATTCAGCCTTTTCTGAACCTTCTTGGTAGTACCAAGTAAAAGGTCGGTTCCCATTAACGCTTTAAACTGTGTTTGAATTGGTACAAGTACATGGGTTGCTGCCACTAAACTAATCACGCTTAAGATTCCTAAACTTGGCGGACAGTCAATGATAATAAATTCATAGGCATCAAGAAAAGGTTCAATGGCTTCTTTGAGCTTAAATTCCCGTAGTTCTTCAAGAACTAGCTGCTGCTCCGCTTTAGCAAGATTAAGGTTGGCTGGGCATAAATCCATCGAGTAGAGATTCTCAATAATTGGTAAAGCTATTGGTGATTCGCCATCATCTTCAGCAATTAAGGAATTATAGATACTTAATTTTAATGTCCTTGTATTAATACCCATGAAAGCGGTGAGTGATGCTTGAGGGTCCATGTCAATCAAAAGAGTTTTATGTCCTCGGTTGGCAAGATTGTAGCCAAGATTTTGGGCTACAGTTGTTTTCCCCACGCCTCCAGCTTGATTAAATACCGCAATTACTCGGCTCATTCTATCTCCATTTATTTGCTCTTAGGGCTAATATATTTTAAAAAACTCTAAAAATATAGATTGAGGTTCTCAGGATGCTTAGGCATTGATAATTCTTATCATAACGTTATGATAAGAATTAAATGATGTGTTTTAAAGCTTATTTTGATTGCTTAAGCTTAAAAATATATCCTGAAAATTCTCGCATTATTTAGATAGCAATATTTTTATCATAACGTTATGATAAAAAACAAGCAAGCTCTTTTTGGAGCCTATTTCGTTGTAGAGCGTAGCACTATTTATCGATTTAAACACTAAATACCGTATTTCTAGCAATCTCAATTATTAGTGATCGCATACAATATTCAAAGCTAGAATCTATGCCAAACATCTATAACCTATCCCAAGAAGTATCTCAGCTAGAAAAATTTGAGCAAATTGTTTCTGGGAAAAATATTCAGATTGAGCGCATTATTTCCACAGGACAAACTACTCCCTCTGGACAATGGTATGACCAAGAACTTGATGAATGGGTAATCTTACTTCAAGGTGAAGCTGAACTTTCCTATGCAGACGATACGAGAATACGACTAAAAACAGGAGATTATTTGCTAATTCCCGCGCATACAAAGCATCGCGTTGAATATACCAGTATCGAACCAGCTTGTATTTGGCTTGCCGTGCATGGTCAGTTTTCACCTTAGCTAATCCAAATCTCGTTTGAATCATAAAAATTTCCTCGTTGCTCAAGTTTGAAATCACCTAAAAGTAACCCCAGCCAAATCTCTACAGTGGGCAATTTCAAAGTCATTTGCAAATCTTTCAAGCAAATAGGATGAGAATTATTTGTAATGCAATGCGCGATCACCTCAATCCAAGCCGAAACATTTTCAGTGTGAGCAGTACTAATCGCTTTTTCAAACTCCTCCTCAAAACCAAGCAAACTTTCTTGCTCCAAAGCTTGAATCAAAACCTCCTTATCAATTGCGCCAACAATCGAATTACCATTTTTTGTTTGTTCAGGAGTTTTCTTCGGTAAACTCGGCAAAGGCTCAATAAATTGCTCAAAATCCACCACCATCGACTGACGCACATAATGATCAAAAGCATCATCAGCCATGATCGGCTCACCTTTTACCGCACGAGAATGTAACTCCTCAAATAAAAAGCTAGAGCGATCGCAAAACAAATCAGCAATCTGAGAAACTGCCTCTCCTGCCACTCGTAACTGCGATCGCGTATCAAGATCAACCAGAGTCAAATCTAAAAGTTTAAACACCATTAGAAAATTTGCATCTTCAGGAGTCTGTCTCGCAGTCGAAAGGACATCCCATAAATCCAACTCAAGCTGTTTAACTTTCATTGTCACACCGAAAATTAATTTGAATGACAAGGGCAAGGACGCAAAGGACAAAGCCAAGGATCGAGGCGTTCTTGGCTAGCAAATTTCTTAATCCCATAATTTGACTCTAACAAAACCAATACTTTCTGCACATAAGTATGTACTTGTGTGGCAACCATCCCTGCACAATGAATTGGTGGAACCGCCGCAAACTTTTCTTGCCCTTGCCAAACTTGAACAGAGATCGCATGAATTGGTGTATCACTTCCCGACTGCCGATAAACCACTAACACAGCCCAAAAAATTGAGGCGAATTCATCAGTATTAACAACTAAATTTTCATCGGAATCACCACGTTGACGACAGCGAATCAAATTACGGCGATCGCGATGACGGGCATAGGAACGGCGACTATAGCAAACCGCAGGATTCCAACAGCGATCGCCATCATTGCCATGAAGCTCTTGAGCCTGAGTCGCCGAAAGCATTGCACACTTTTTGCATTTATCTGGAATACTTTTAGTCATATTTAGAACAGAAATAACCTAGTTGAAATCGCTAAGGCTTTTTTAGATGTGAGGTTTAAGCTCTGATATCGTATGGTAGGAAATCAAATATGTTATTAATACATATCAATCATTAGGCATACTGTACAAATATGGCAACACAAGGAAAACTGGAATTAACTATCAAAATTAATGAACTCCCTGATGATGTGTCCGTTGATAAAAACGGTTGGAAGTCCTTTGATTTAGATTGCGACGGTCAAATCTTTAGCGTTACGGTGAAGCCCAAGGTATTTAAGAAGTTGGAAGATGCACAGGCTAATTATCCGCAGTGGGTAGCGGCGATCGCTGGCAAGATGGGTGAAGCTACGGAGACAGGATTTGTGTTGTTTGAGCCAAATATTCAAGTATTTGAGAAAAAGCCTAAAGAAGCCAAACCTGCTGAATTAGCAAGCCCCAACTAAATCTCAAGCTCTTTAAAAGTTTTCTAATTTTGGGATTTTTCAAATATGCCTAGTTATAACATTGGTTCTGTAGTTACTTGTCGCGATCGCCAGTGGGTAGTTTTGCCGCCCGATCATGCTGATGTGATTAGGCTACGACCTTTAAGTGGGAATGAGGATGCGGTTTGCGGTGTTTTCAATAAGCTGGGACTAGAAGTAATCGAATCAGCCGAATTTCCTGCGCCACAACCTGAAGCAATTCAAGATCGTCAAGCGGCTTTGTTATTGATGGATGCAGCAAGGCTAAGTTTGCGGAATGGGGCGGGACCTTTTCGGAGTTTGGGGAGATTGTCGGTTTATCCGCGTCCCTATCAGATGGTTCCTTTGCTGATGGCATTAAGACTGGAAACAGTGCGTTTATTGATTGCTGATGATGTGGGGATTGGCAAGACGATTGAGGCAGGATTGATTGCAAGGGAAATGCTCGATCGCCATGAAATTAAGCGCCTTGCGGTTTTATGTCCACCGCACCTATGCGATCAATGGCAAAGGGAATTACGGGAGAAGTTTCATATTGAGGCGGTGGTGATTCGTTCGGGGACAGTGGGCAAATTAGAGCGATCGCTACCTGCGGGAGATCATCATGTATTTGGCTACTATCCATATATCATCGTTAGTCTGGACTATGCTAAATCCGATAAACGCCGAGCGAGTTTCTTAGCCCATTGTCCAGATTTAGTAATAGTTGATGAGGCGCATACCTGTTCGCGTCCAAGTGGTCAAAGCGCTTCTCAACAGCAGCGCCATCAGTTAGTGAATGAGATCGCGGCAAAGCAAGATCAACATTTAATGCTGCTATCAGCAACGCCCCATAGCGGCATTGAAGAATCTTTTTTGTCAATTTTGGGCTTGATTAAACCAGAATTTGCGGCGATGAATTTAGAACAGCTCTCGGAAAAAGAAAGAATTAAACTAGCCAATCATTTTATCCAACGTCGTCGCGCTGATGTGAAGCAGTGGCTAGGCAGTGAAACCCCATTTCCTGAGAGACTATCTACGGAGCTTAGTTACAAGCTGACGCGAGAATATCGGGAATTATTTAATGAGGTTTATGATTTTGCGCGAGGCTTGGTTAAGGGTGTTACCGATGATATGTCCTATGCTCAAAAGCGGGGACGGTATTGGGCGGCGTTGGCGCTGATTCGTTGTGTGATGTCATCACCTGCGGCGGCGGTGGCGACCTTGAGTAAACAGGTGGAAAAGCGTGAGGTTTCGGAGCGCTTAGAGGCAGAAGTCATCGATGAAGATTTGATGGCATCCTATGTTTATGATCCGACAGAACAGGAACAGTCTGCCGATGCTCAACCGACTTTAGCGATCGAGCAGGGACAGCAACAATATCGAGATAGCGATCGCCGTAAGCTTAAAGCCTTTGTCCAATCCGCCGAAAAACTCTACGGGGCAAAGGATGCCAAGTTGCAACAGGCGATCGCTACTATCATCACGCTTCTCAATGAAGGATATCATCCGATTATCTGGTGTCGTTATATTGCTACGGCGCAGTATGTGTCAAAGCATTTGGGCGATGTGCTGAAGCAAAAACTGGATAAAAAAGGTAATCGCTTGCGGGTGTTAGCAATTACTGGCGAGCAATCGGAAGATGAAAGAGAGATATTTTTAAATGAACTAGGAAGCTATGAACTAAGAGTATTAGTGGCGACAGATTGCTTGAGTGAAGGCGTAAACCTGCAAGAACATTTCTCGGCAGTGCTGCACTATGACTTACCTTGGAATCCTAACCGACTAGAACAGCGTGAGGGTAGGGTCGATCGCTATGGTCAAAAAGCGTCTGAGGTGAAATGCGCCTTACTCTGTGGACAGGACAACCCCATTGATGATGTGGTGTTAAAAGTATTGATTCGCAAGGCGGTTAAAATCCATCGATCCTTGGGCATTACTGTGCCTGTGCCGATGGACAATGCCAATATTACCGAGCGAATTTTTAACTCTTTATTTGAGTACGAATCGGCAGGAGTACAGCTTTCTATTTTTGACGCTGGCTCACAGTTGGCGCTACTGGATGCTGAAATGAATCGGATTTGGGAGCAAGCTGAGGAAAAAGTTAGCCGTACAAGGTTTGCTCAGAGGGCGATTACTTCGGAAGATGTACAACAGGAATTAATTGAGTCCGATCGCGTGTTGGGTAGTGCGACAGAAATTGAGCGCTTTGTGCGATCGGCTTGTGGTCGGTTGAATGCCTCACTCATTCCCAAAACGATCCAAAAGCATCCTTGCTATCTGTTGCCAAATATCCCGTCCCAGATTGCTCCGAGTCTATCCGCATTCTTAGGCGATCGGCAAAAGTTAACTCTTTCCTTTGTCAGTCCTACTCCCGATGGAGTGGAATTTATTGGGCGCAATCATCCCTTAGTAGAAAGCTTGGCGAGATATCTATTAGAGGATGTCTTGAGTAATACCGTTAATCCTGTGGCGGCGCGATGCGGATTCACGGTTACGGATGCTGTTACTAAGCGCACGACTTTATTACTATTACGCTTGCGGCATTTGATTGACAGCCCTAAACAAGGATTTAAAGAGGATAAAAGTTTATTAGCTGAAGAATGCTTAGTCGTTGGTTTTACAGGCTCAACTTCAAATCCGATTTGGCTAGAGCAAAGTGAGGCTTTACGGTTAATAGAAACTGCTGAACCTGTTGCCGATCCGCCTAGTTTGGGACTGGTACGATCGGATATGCGCGACTTGTTAGAAAGTATGGAAGATTTGCAGGAGGAGTTGGAATTAATTGCGAAGTCGCGATCGCAAGATTTAGCGCAATCTCACCGTAGAGTTAGAGCAATTACCAAAGAGGGGCAGGTGAAGGTGAAGGCTCAGTTACCGATGGATCTTCTCGGTGTCTATGTTTTGAAACCTAAGTAGTTCAGAGTAGTCAAGGCTTTAGCCTCTCATATCTTCAAACTCAAAGGCTAAAGCCTTACTACGGGTAATTATCTCTTTAAATTAATCGTTCATTAAGCATCATGACCACTACTCAAATCGCCAAAAATAGCACAGGGTTACATATCGAAGGTAATTTGATTGCGGGGGACTATCTTGCGGATCTGGTTACTGGCAGTATCAAGGGACAAGCGCCCGAAGACTTTGGCTTTGCGAAGGCGGATAAGTTGGCGGATGAGATTGCGACGGTGTGGGGTGAGGCAAAAAAGTTTTGGGCTGGATTTAAAAAATCCCTTGAAGAATCAAGTTTCTCAGAGTCAGGGACTACAGAAACACGCAAGGCTTGGGTTGTGCCTTTGCTTTATAACTTGGGGTATTTGCCCACTTTTCGGGGTGAGGCGGAAGTTATTGATGGACAGAGTTTTGCGATTTCGCATCGGGCGGGGGATTGGAGTGGGGAGGTTGCTAAAGCAACTACTACGGTAACTCCTCCGATTCACATTACTGGATGCAGAATAAGACTTGACCAAAAGCCGCCGAGTGGAAATCCGAGGCTGTCGGCTCATGGGTTGATGCAGGAATATCTCAATCGGACTGAACATCTATGGGGGATTACTACCAATGGTTTGCAGTGGCGGTTGTTGCGCGATTCTTCTTTGATGACTCGGCTTACTTATATTGAGTTTGATCTTGATCAAATTCTTGAAGGTGAGAATTTTGCTGAATTTGGGTTGTTTTATCGTCTGTTTCACCGATCGCGTTTACCGATAGGAATGGACGATGCCCATGAGTGTCTGTTGGAGTTTTATCATCAAGAAACTTTGCAACAGGGCGGCAGGGTACGCGATCGCCTAAGAGATGGTGTCGAAAGAGCGATTGCCCAATTAGGTAATGGTTTCTTACAGCATCCAAAAAATCAAGCACTGAGGGATAAGTTTGCGGCTAAGGAAATTAGCGATCGCGATTTTTATCGACAAATCCTATTGCTGATCTATCGCCTTTTATTCTTGATGGTGGCGGAGTCGCGTAATTTGTTGCTGACGGGGGAAGATCCTGAAAAGGTACGGATTTATGAGGAGTATTACAGCATTGAGCGTTTACGCGCTCTAGCAGAAAAGGCGATCGTTCCTCGCCGCGAAGGATTTCAAGACCTATGGCAAGGTTTGCGGGTGACGTTTTGCCTTTTTGATGAAAATTGGCGCGGTGAGTTGTTGGGGCTATCGCCGCTAAATGGTGATTTGTTCGGCTCAACGACTTTGCCAGAGCTAAATACTAGCGCCTTAGATAATTACGATCTCATGGTCGTCATTCGCAATCTATCGCTCTATGCACCGACGGATAAGGCGCAACTGCGGCGGGTTAATTATGCGGCGCTGGATGTGGAGGAGTTAGGTAGTGTCTATGAGAGCCTGTTAGATTTTCATCCACAGGTGAGTTTGTCTCAGGGTAAGTATGAGTTTTTGTTAGTGGCGGGTAGCGATCGCAAAACAACAGGAGCCTATTACACACCATCAGAGCTTGTGGCGCAGTTGGTGAAGAGTGCCTTGGAGCCTGTGATTGCAGAAAGGATGAAGGATACCGATGATTTACAAAAAGCTCTTCTGAGTATTAAAGTTTGCGATCCTGCCTGTGGGTCTGGACATTTTCTGTTGGCAGCAGCACGGCGGATTGGGAAGGAATTGGCTAAAGTGCGGACGGGTGAAGCTGCGCCTAGTCCTGAACCCTTGCGTGAGGCGACCCGTGATGTGATTCAGCATTGCATTTATGGCGTGGATATCAATCCCCTAGCGGTTGACCTTTGCAAGGTGGCGCTTTGGATTGAGGGTTTTGCGAAGGGGATGCCGCTTAATTTCCTCGACCATCGCATTAAGTGCGGTAACTCGTTGGTGGGTGTTTTAAATCTCGATGTATTAAAAGAAGGGATTCCTGATGAGGCATTTAAGGCGGTGACGGGGGATGATAAGGCGTTGTCTAGCATCAAGAAGAAAGCGAATAAGCAGGAACGGCTCAAGGATCTCAAGGGGCAACTCTCGACGGCGGGGCAGTTGGATGATGATTTGGCGGAAATTGCTTCAGCATGGCAGGAGTTAGATCGGATTCCTGAGAATACGCCTGAGTTTGTGAAGCAAAAGAAGGAGCGCTATGAGGCTAATCAACGCGATCGCAAGTGGTGGCGCAGTCGTTCGGCTTGCAATTTGTGGACGGCGGCGTTTTTTATGCCTTTGACTGAGCAGAATTTGCAGTTATTGCCAACTACGGCGGCGTTAGTCAGGTTGTTGAATGAGGATCTTAATTCACCCTCTGGTAGTGGGATTGGAGTAAGAGATATTGTTGATGCAGCGAATCAGTTAGCCTCTGAGAAAGGCTTTTTTCATTGGGCTTTAGAGTTTCCTGATGTGTTTGAGAATGATGGTTTTGATTGCATTCTCGGTAATCCTCCTTGGGAGCGGATCAAGTTACAGGAAAAGGAGTTTTTTGCTTCGCGGGATGGGGAGATTGCGAAGGCGGCGAATAAGTCGGAACGGGAGAAGTTGATTAAGGCTTTACCAACTCTTAAGCCCGAACTGGCGAGAGAGTTTGAGGCGGCGAAGCATGATGCTGAGGCACAAAGTAAGTTTATCCGCGAGTCGAATCGTTTTCCTTTAACGGCTGTGGGTGATGTGAATACCTATGCGGTGTTTTCGGAGACTGCGAGGGATTTGATTGCGGGGAATGGTAGGGCTGGAATTATTGTGCCTACAGGGATTGCGACTGATGATACTTGTAAAAGATTTTTTGATAAGTTAATTTCAACTCGCACTCTCAACCAAATTATTGGGTTTGAAAATGAGGAATTTCTTTTTCAAAGCGTGGCAAATGAAGTGAAGTTTTGCACTTTATTATTAGTTGGGGAGAAAATACTTATAGAGAATCCCACTTTTGCATTTTGCCTAAGAAATTTTAATCAATTAAGTCAAGAAGCTAGATTCTTTGTTTTGACTCCTGAAGAAATTAAATTAGTTAATCCAAACACTTTGACCTGTCCAATATTTCGTACCAGTCAAGATGCAGAAATAGCGAAAAAAATTTATCAATACGTTCCAGTTTTAGAAGATGAATCTACTGGAGCGAATCCTTGGGATATTTCACTAATGTCAATGTTTCATATGAGCAATGATAGTCATTTGTTCAAGGATACATCGGGGAAAAATTTATTGCCTCTCTATGAAGCAAAAATGTTTTGGCACTTTGATCATCGTTGGGGGGATTATGCAAATGAAAAAAGGTCAACTGGTAGAGGTTTAGCGGATACATCCTTAGAAAATTACCAAGATTCAAATTACATAATTACTCCTCGATATTGGGTAGATAAAATTGAGGTCAATAATAAATTGTCAGCCTATTCAAATAAAGAATGGTTGATATCTTTTAGAGGTATAACCAAGCCACTTAATGAAAGAACTGCAATTTTTACTGTTTTGCCTAAAGTTGGATTAGGAAATAGTGCGCCATTTCTAGTTACAAAAAAAGACAAGGAAACTCTAATTTCTTGTTTACTGGCTAATTTAAGTAGCTTGGTTTTTGATTTTGTAACTCGTCAAAAAGTTGGTGGTAATAACTTTAACTTCTTCATTGTCAAACAACTCCCCGTCCTACCTCCTGATCGCTACAGCCAAAACGACATCAACTACATCACCCCCCGCGTCCTCGAACTCACCTACACCGCATGGGACATCAAACCCTTCGCCGACGACCTTTGGAATCCTACACCCACCCGATCCCAGAGCGAAGTCGAAGGGAGCAACACCGAAACCGACTCTATCCTCACCCAAGCCAGCGACAAAAAACAACTCAAATTTGCCCTAGACATTGAAATCACAGGCAAAAAACAACTCGAACTCACCACCCCACCAGACCCCACCCACCAAACCCACCTCCGCCAACTCATCCTCGAACAATGGCAAGCCAACCGCGCCGCTTTCCCCGACTCCAACCAGACACCAGAGGAAAACCTCGAAGGAATCCCCCTTCCCCCCTTCATCTGGCACGAAACCCGCCGCGCCCAAATCCGTGCCGATCTCGATGCCTACTATGCCAAACTCTACGGCTTAACCCGTGACGAACTGCGCTACATCCTTGACCCCGCCGACATCTACGGCACAGACTTCCCCAGCGAGACATTTCGAGTCTTGAAAAACAACGAAATGAAGAAATATGGCGAATACCGCACCCAACGCCTCGTTCTCGAAGCATGGGATAAACTGGGATATTAGGAGGAAAATCATGTCAGCCCGCGATCTATTTCACCAAGTTGTCAGACACGCCCTTGAAAAAGAAAATTGGCAAATAACCCACGATCCCTATGGACTCCAAACAGACAGCTTTGACCTAGCTATTGACCTTGGAGCCGAAAAAATTCTTGCAGCCGAACTAGGAGAAACTAAAATTGCTGTAGAAATTAAAAGCTTTCTCGGATCTTCTAAAATTTCTGAATTTTATGGAGCATTAGGACAATTTATAACCTATAGACTTGCCCTGCAAAAACTAGAAAGCGATCGTACCCTCTATCTATCCGTCCCCGAAAACCTCTATGACAAATTTTTCGCCACTTCCTTAGTCCAAGAACTACTTCAACAGAACACCATTTACCTAATTACCTACGACATCGAACAGGAGAACATAGTCAAATGGATACCCTCACCCAATACCGTCAACATATCCAAAACCTCCTAAAAGAACACGCCAGCCTAGTTTGGGATACCCGTATTCGCGCAGAAACTATCTTTGACACCGAACATGACCATTATCAACTCGTCTATGTAGGTTGGCGCAACTCCAAACGAGTCTATGGCGTTGTTCTCCACGTTGACATCATTGACAACAAAATTTGGATTCAGCAAGACGGCACAGAAATTGGCATAGCCAATAAATTAGTAGATCTCGGCATTCCAAAATCAGATATTGTCCTGGCCTTCGATCCGCCAAACCTCCGCAAGTACACCGATTTTGCCGTTAGTTAACATATAACCATTAATCTAAAATCGCCATGTATTCACCAAATCAGACAATTAATAATCCTCTAAAAGCCCTTGATGCCCTCTATCAAACTGGCTATCGTAGCAACACCCTCGAACGCGCTCTAAATAAAATCGTTGATATCGAAGTAGCGATCGCCCATCGCCAACATACCGAAATCCAAACCAAAATTCAAAACTACGAACAGCAATACCAAATAACCTCAGAAGACTTTTATCAGCGCTTTAATCGAGGTGAGTTAGGTGATACTGCGGACTTTGTAGAGTGGAGTGTATTTTACGATCTGCGTCAAGCTATTCGCGATCGCCTTAACATCTTGCAACCACAGGTAAACTAATGGATGCAGAGCAATATCTAAGTGAGATTAAAACTAAGCTCATTATTAGTCCTGCCATTCTTTCTTTTACCGTTGTAGAAGAACAAGATTTAAGCGATCGAGGCTATTTTCGAGCTAGAGTCATTCTTGCAAATAATGATTTTCTAGAAGTCTCCGAATACTTCATCGTTGAGAGCAATAAAACTATTCCACAACGCTATCGTTATCAATGGATGGATGATACACAGTCGATTTTACGCAGACGGTGGGACAATGTTCCACATTTTCCAAAACTTCCCAACTTTCCCTATCATATCCATATTGCCTCTGAAAATAATGTTGAACCAAGCCAAGCAATAGGGATTTTGGAAGTATTACAAATTATTGAAAAAGAAATTGCTGAAAACTAGCCATGACCTTTAGCCTCACCTTTGCCCAAACATTCATGAATGAACTCATTGGCGTACCGCAGAACGTCGCCAAACGAGTCTCTAAAGCCACCAAATTATTAGAGCGCGATCCCATCTCTGCGGAAGGCGATGCCAAAAAGCTCAAAGGTTATGAAAATGTCTATCGCATCCGTATTGGTGACTATCGCCTGTTTTATGCGATCGGTACTGGTTGGGTAAAGCTACTGAGTGTCCGCAAGCGCAACGAGCGCACCTATGAAACCGAAATCCCCCATGTTGTAGCCCCAGAAACTACCCTCGATCTCCAGTCCGTAAAACCGAAGAAGGTGGCTGTATCTTCTTTCTCAACTTGGGAAAGTGGTGATGAGGCTAAAGCCTTGACTACTTTGCCGTTCGCACTTACGGAAGATATCTTGCAACAATGGCAGATTCCCGCACAATATTGGACCGCGATCGCTAAGGTGAATAGCGCTGAAGCATTGCTAGAGCTAGATATGCCCGATCGCTTGCTAAATGTGATTCTGGATAATCTTTATCCACGTTCCATTGAAGAAATAGATACACAGCCTGAATTTGTCCTCAGTCAAGCCGAAGACCTCGATCGCTATTTTGCTGGCGATCTCAGTGCTTTTTTACTCAAGCTCAGCGACGAACAAGAAAAATTAATTCAATTTGGCAGCAATGGCACAGTTCTGATCAAAGGCGGTGCAGGTACTGGTAAATCTACCCTTGCCCTCTATCGCATCAAAAAATTAGTAGAGCAGGGCTGCACCTCCATTTTATTTACCACCTATACCAATGCCCTCGTTTCCTATTCCGAGCAACTTCTAGAACAATTACTAGGCTGTCCTCCTGCGGATAAAGGCGTAGAAGTAACTACGATTGATGCGATCGCCCGCCGCTATTTCGTCACCACAGGCAAAACTACGCCATTCATCGATCGTGATAAATGTCTATCACTATTAGCTAATGCCCTAGAGCAAGCGAATATTCCTGCCCAAAATGTATTCGATCGTCAAGTCAAACTGCAAACATTACAAAAACTAGGTTTACCCTACCTCCTTGATGAAATCTTACAAGTGATCGAAAATTGGGGCATTCGCACTCTTGATGATTACATCGCCCACGATCGGCGTGGTCGGGCTGTGCCGTTGCGACAAAATATTCGTGAAGCAATTTGGACAGTTTATGAAACATGGGAAAAGTTATTAGCTAAAAATGGCAGCCTCACATGGGAACAGCTACGCCGCCAAGCTCTTGAAGTTGCTCAAAATTTAGTTGAAAAACCCTATCAAGCGATCGTCATTGATGAAGCTCAAGATTTCTCCCCTGTCGCCCTGCGCTTTTTACTTAACCTCACTCCCAACTTCGACAATATTTACATCACCGCCGATGCTTCTCAATCCATCTATCAGCGCGGCTTTAGCTGGAAGCAAATCCATGAAGATTTGAAAGTCACGGGACGGACGCTCATCCTCAAGCAAAACTATCGCAACACCCAACAAATAGCGATCGCCTGTACCGATATTCTGCTTGGCACAGAAGCAGGCGATCCAGAATGCTTGCAGCAAATTCCCTCTTTACATATCGGCGATCCTCCTTTGCTCTTCCTAAGTAACAACCAAGATCAGGAACTAGCCGCTATTCGTAATTTTTTAATAGACTCAGCAAAACGGTTCCGCCTGCCCCTGCATGGTAGCGCCATCCTTTGCCCAAACAACTACAGCGCCGAAACCTATGCCAAACAATTATCACAATTGGGACTCAAAGCCAAATTTGTCTCAGGTAAAAAGATCGATCTTAAAGCTCCCTATATCAAAGTTCTGACACTCCATTCCGCTAAAGGTTTAGAGTTTCCTTTTGTAGTAGTCACAGGCTTAGAATCAGGTAATTTCCCAAGCTTCAATAGTGATTTACCTAACGAAGAACATTCTAAAATCCGAGATGAACAAAGGCGGTTATTTTATGTCGGCTGTTCTAGAGCCATGCGATCGCTAATGGTCTGTGGCTCATCCTCCCATCCCTCTGAATTTATTGAAAATCTCAAAGCCCCCTACTGGAAAGTCTTAAATTAAAATTATGTCCTCAAAACTATCTCTGCAATTACAAAACCTGATCCAACAGCCTGAAGCCGTGTTACATACTTTTGCGGGCATGATTGTCGATGGGAATGTGGCGATCGACTGCTCAGGAGTCGAAGCCGCAGATATTAATGAGTCTCAATTGCAAATTCTCTTTGGAGAAATCCGTGAAAAATGGGACTTCACACAACTCGGTGAATCCCTCGATCCTGCGACTATGAGCGATTCTCTAGCAGAGAAATTACTTAATTGGTTTCAAAATAAGCCAGTCGTTAAAGTTAGTAATCAAATTATTAATCTTAACGATTCTCCCTCCACTCCATCTCTCAACATCTTTGCTCAACGCGATCGCATCATCAATGAATATCGCAGCTACATCGAAAGCTTTCTCAAAATCTCCGATTCGCGACTTAAAGAATTTGTCGAACAGGAGTTAAACAATGGACATCTCTGGACACCACCCCTCCTGCAACTAACTCCCGAATATCAAAAAGGACGAACTACCAGCGAACTCATTGCCGCAGGCATCTTACATTCTGACTGTTCACAATATTTCCGCACTGATAAAGGACAACCCTTTCACTTTCGCTATCACCAAGAACAAGCCTTTGAAATCGCCCATCGTCAAGAAAACTATGTTGTCACTACAGGTACAGGATCGGGCAAAAGTTTAACGTACATCGTGCCAATTTTTGATGACCTAATCCGTAATCCTGAACAAAATGGCGTTAGGGCAATTTTGGTATATCCCATGAATGCCTTAATTAATTCCCAAGAAGAAGAGTTAAAGAAGTTTCTCAAAAATGTTCCAGACACCCATATTCGCGTTGAAAAATATACGGGTCAGGAAAGCCAAGCTCAAAAGATCGCCATCCAAAACGATCCGCCGCAAATCCTGCTCACGAACTATGTGATGCTCGAATTGATGCTTTCGCGTACTCATGAAGCAAAGTTTGTCGAATCAACAAATTTAAAATTTCTTGTTCTTGATGAGTTGCACACCTATCGCGGTCGTCAAGGCGCAGATGTGGCAATGCTGATTCGTAAACTGAAGCAACGGTGCGGTCAAAAGCTGATATACATCGGCACAAGCGCCACCATGTCTACCCAAGGCGATCGCAATGATATCCGCAAGACGATCTCAGATGTCGCCAGTATACTCTTCGGCTCGGAGGTCAAACCCAACCATGTTATCGATGAAACCCTCAAACGTTCCATCGATCGCTCTGAGCCTGACCTTGAGGAATTAAAAGCGGCGATCTCTAATCCCTTACCCGAACCATCAGATCCGCAAACCGATCTAATCCTCTTTCGCCAAAATCCTCTCCCCGCTTGGATTGAGATGAACTTTGGGCTAAAAGATGACAATGGACATTTAATCCGTCGTACTCCCATCGCCATATCCACTGGTGCAAAGCAACTCGCTGAACTGACAGGTTATGCAGCCGCTGAATGCGAACAAAAACTTACCGATGTATTGCTATGGGGCAGCCGTACAAAAGGTTTAACTTTTAGACTGCATCAGTTTATCTCCCAAGGAGGTAGTGTCTATGCCACGATTGAGCCAAAAGCTCAGCGCTACCTTACCCTTGACGGACAATACAGCACCACAGGCGATCGCTTGCTGTTCCCCATCGTCTTTTGTCGCGAATGCGGACATGATTACTACATGGTGCGTTGCGATCGCGAAAATCATAAAATTACACCGCTACTTCCCAATGCGATCGACTTTGACCCCGATAACACCGAAATTCAAGAAGGCTATATCACCCTTGATGAGCCTAATTTGTGGAGCGACGAAGATTGCGATCGCTTGCCTGATAGTTGGTTTAAGGTTACGAAAAAGAATGGAAGACAACCAAAAACAGCTAACGATCCACGCATTCCCAAAAAGTTGCGAATTCTACCTAATGGTTCAATCACCGATAAATTAACTGAGGGTATCCCTTGTTGGTTTGTCAAAAAACCTTTTAGCTTTTGTCTTAACTGTGAAATTGTGCATGATGGACGCAAAGCAGAGTTTACCAAGCTCTCTCGACTTAGCAGTGAAGGACGCAGCAGTGCCACCACTTTGCTCTGTCTTTCCACCGTTGAAGAACTTAAAGCAAGTCTAGGCGAAAATAATCATGCTGCCAAAGTTCTGAGCTTTACCGATAATCGTCAAGATGCTTCATTGCAAGCAGGGCATTTCAATGATTTTGTGCAAACCACATTTCTGCGATCTTCCCTTTGTGGTGCTTTAGCCAAAGCCAAACTACTTACTCATGCATCTCTTGCTCAGGCAGTATTTACGGAGATGAATCTTGATGAACAAGAATATGCACGCGAAGCAGCACCCTTTGATACCAGTAAAAGAAATGAGCGAGTTTTTCGGAATCTATTGGAATATCGACTTTATGAGGACTTACGACGCGGCTGGCGGTTATTACAACCAAATTTAGAACAATGTGGATTACTAGAAATCAAATATGAGGGTTTGCCAGAAGCTTGTAATAATGATGCTCTATGGCAGGCATTCTCTCACCCCATACTTATTCAAGCATCCTCTCAAGAGCGCTTTATTGCCATCAAAGAACTTCTAGATTTATTGCGGCGTGAACTAGCGATCGATGCTGACCTATTAGATGCAGAACGAGTAGATCGATTATACAAAGAAGTTACTCAATCCATTAGCGATCGCTGGAAATTTGAACTAGATGAAAATCTCTACAAAGCAAAATCGGCAATCTTCATTAAGGATAAGGATGATACTAGTTCAACTAGCAAAGCAAAAAGCAAATCATCTGCCAAAGCAAATATAAGAGAGACGATCGCCCTGAGTAAACGCAGTCGGATTGGGCGATTCTTGAGCAGCAGTGCTGCATGGTCATGTTTAACTGAATCACTCTCAGAGCCAGCCTATCAAGAATTACTAGAAAAATTAATTGCAGCTTTACGGGCTTCAGGATTTCTGTCTGGAGATGCTAAGACCGTGCAGCTTAGTCTCGCTAAAATTGAATGGCACGCTGTCACCTTAAATCAAATTCCTGTTAGCTTACTCACTACCAAGCGGCTCCAAGGTAGCACTACTAACCAAACTAACACCAATAAATTTTTCCAAGCCCTATACACAAGAAACACAAGCGGTATTAAAAATCTGGAAGGTCGGGAGCATACAGGACAAGTCACTAATGAAAACCGCGCCAAGCGTGAAGAAGACTTTAGAAATGGCAAAATTGCCGCTCTATTCTGTTCGCCAACTATGGAGCTAGGAATTGATATCTCTGACCTCAATGTTGTGCATATGCGAAATATCCCTCCCAGTCCCGCTAACTATGCTCAGCGTAGCGGACGGGCAGGACGGAGCAATCAAGAAGCTCTCGTGATTAGCTACGCCTCCGTTGGCAGTGGACACGATCAATATTTCTACCAACGTCAAGGACAGATGGTTTCAGGGGTAGTTGAGCCGCCAAAACTAGAACTTGCAAACCAAGATCTCATGCAGTCCCATGTTTATGCGATTTGGTTAGCACAAACTGGTGTTGATTTGCAAAATTCCATGAATCAGTTACTGAATATGGATGCGCTAAATTACCCTCTCAATGACGATATTCGAGCCAGATTTCAATCTACAAGTACAGGCGATCGCTTATATAGATGCATTGAATCTGTTCGAGAAGTCCTAGCCGATCAATTCTGTCAAGCCGATATTAATCGTGCTAGTTGGTACAATGACAACTGGATACGCCGTACCCTTGAAGATGCCCCTAATGCCTTCGACCGTGCTTGCCAACGTTGGCGAGATCTATATGCAGCCGCAGTCAAGCAAAGGGAAGAAGCCAGAAAGATTACCGATCGCTTTGCCGCAGGTGGAATTAGCAATGCCGAGAGAGACAATGCTGAGAATCTAGAAATTGAAGCCAAAAGACAAATAAACTTACTAATAGGGGCAACTAGTAACCAAAATCGCAACTTATCAGAACAGGAGTTTTCACCTTACCGATACTTTGCTACGGAAGGCTTTCTCCCTGGATACAACTTCCCTCGCCGCCCCATTCGCACCTACATTCCTTTTGATGGCGGCAGATTCATTTCTCGCCCTCGTAGTGTTGCCATCCGTGAGTTTGCACCCTCTAATATTGTCTATTACGAAGGCAGTAAATTCCAAATTGCTAAAACCAAAATATCTGTTGGTGGCATTCAAGATGAATATACACAAGCTGCTTTTTGCTATTCCTGTGGCTACTTCCATGAAGGACAAGCTGGCTGGGAAAGAGAAACCTGTGAGAATTGCGGTGCAAAACTTGAGGATAAAGGTAGATTAAATGCCAAAACCCAGCGTTTACTGGAAATGAATACGGAATCAACTAAACGCCGTCAACGCATTACTTGTGATGAAGAAGAACGCCTAAAATATGGCTACACGATGACCACCCATTTTCACTATGCCACAAACAAGTGCGAAGTTGCTAAAGTCTTAGTCAAAAGAGAGAAATCTACAGAATGCTTGATAGAACTTAGTTATGGAGAAACTGCCAATTTATGGCGCGTCAATCGAGGATTAAAAAATAACCGTGAAGAGATTGGCTTCAAGCTAAATCCTAAAACAGGTGAATGGGGCGATTTCAAAGGAGATCAAGCAGCAGGAAATCAAGTTGCTAACCCTGAAGATTTACCCCATAACCAAGTTCTCCTAAAGGTACAAGAAACCTCCAATATTCTCGTAATCCAACCCCAGAATATGCCCAAGGACAATCAGGATGCATTTCTCGCTACTTTGCAATATGCCTTGGAGAGAGCAATTCAAGCGGTATATATGCTCGAAGAAAATGAGTTGTCCTCCGAACGTCTTGGCAATGGTAAATATTTATTATTCTGGGAAGCTGCGGAAGGCGGTGCGGGTGTGCTATCTCAAATCATTAGTGACTCCAAAGCATTCCAACGTATTGCTAGAGAGGCGCTAGATATTTGCCACTTTACCGAAGATAAAGACAAGCCTGACTGTGTGAAAGCCTGTTATGAATGTCTATTGTCCTATAGTAACCAATTGGATCATGCCTTGTTTGATCGCCATCTAATTCATAACTACTTAAATAAGTTAACAACTAGTCTAATCGAGCGTCATTCTTCAGATATCAGCAGAGAAGAACAATATCAATCCCTACTTTCTCAAACAGATCCAAACTCCGATTTTGAAAGACAAGTTCTTCAGGAAATTTACGACCAGCATTACAAGTTACCTGATGCAGCCCAATACTTCATTGAAGAAGCAAATATCAAACCTGACTTCGTTTACTTAAATGAGAAAATAGCTGTTTTCTGTGATGGCTCTGTTCATGACTCTCCCGAACAAAGAAAAAAAGATCGGCGCGATCGCGACAATCTAAGAGATACAGCAAATTTTTATGTGATAACTCTTCGCTATGACCAAGACTGGCGTGCAGAGATAAAAGGCTTAGAGTTGCACTAGTTTTTATATTCCTTACTTAATAACTAATTTCAAATTAACAAACGGACTGATTTCAATGACACAACCTCCTCTCCCTCAACCCCAACTCGATCGTACCCCAATCACCTTCGATCAATACCTCGAATATACACCCGAAAAACTAGAGCTATGGGATGGTTTCTATAACTATGGAGATCAAGACATGACAGGCTTTCACCTTGCTATACTCACCAATATGGGACTACGCGCCGCCGTTAGCAATGTCCCGATCGCACGATGGTTAGCCGCCATCCAAGAGGTAGCTTTGCAAAATCCCAAGCTTGACGATGCTTTGCGCGATCGCTTAGTTCGAGCGATCGCTGAGTTGAATGAAATAGTCGAGTGTTTAGAGTAGTTATGAAACTGTTATTGAAGTTGATTGGGACAATCTTAAAACTGGGAATCTATGCCTGTATCTTTCTAACACCCGTTCTGGGTGTATGGCTTGCATCTTCCCTTGCAGCATTCTCTAATCGTTCCACTTTGCTATCGGTCATCGCAGGGGTTTTTCTTTTTCCAGTCTTGCCTCTACTATGGGAGCTATGGTCAAGCTACAAGCGGCGCAAGTTGGGTAAGTCAGGGGAACAGACATTAACGTGGGGCGATCGCCTAACTATACGAACTTTGGTGATTAACCTTGTAGCGATCGCGGGGTTATTAATATGGCAACCAAGTAATAGCTTCATCGCCCTGTCAACAAGAGGGGACTGGATGCTAGGCGGGATGAAGGGGGACGCAGTAGAAGTTACGCGACAAAGCCTATTCAAAATCGCAGGGGGATTGGAGGGGCTTTATAACGCCTTTAACAAAAATCCCAATGAGAGATATGACGATGGCAGTAACAAGATCAAGCCAGAACCGCAAACAGTTCGAGTAGCGAGAAATCCTTTTGAGAACTTGCCAAGTCCATCGACAAGCAAACCAAAACTTGATACCAGTAACCTTCAGCCCACTGCGAATAAGCCCCAAACCACTAATCAGGCTGCAAAAAATGCATGGGCATGGGATGGACAGGGTTTACATCCTGTGATCGCTAGTATGCCAGCGAATGTAGAAACAAGCATTGAATCCGTTGCTCAGTACATTGTCAGCAAAGAAACCGATCCAGTGTTGCGCGTGAAAGCCTTACATGACTATGTTGCCGATCGCGTTGCCTATGATGCCGAGTCATATTTTGCTGGTGTATATCCACCACAGGATGCAGAGACAGTGTTTCGCACTCGTAAATCGGTTTGTGCGGGTTATGCCAAGTTGCTAGAGGCACTAGGTAAAGCGGCGGGAGTTGAGATTGTCTATGTGACAGGTAAATCTCGTTCTCAGGTAAGTGAGTTAAGCGGTCAGGGTCATGCGTGGAATGGGGTTAAGGTTAATGGTCAATGGTACTTAATCGATCCAACTTGGGATAGTGGCTATGTAAGTCGAGAAAAAGGCTTTACCAAAAACTATCGCACTGAGTATCTAATGCCTCCGCCAGAAGTAATTGGCATTACCCATTTCCCAAAAGATCCAGCATGGCAATTACGCTCCAACCCAATTAATCAAGGTGAGTTTCTACGTCAGCCGATGATGCGTCCCAAGTTCTTTGCCGATGGACTGTCTTTGATTAGTCCACAGCGATCGCAAGTGGACACTAATACTAATGCAGTGATTAGCCTAGCTAACCCTCAGAAACGATGGATCTTGGCTAGTTACAGTCCTAAAGGTAGCAGTGGTTCGCAGAACTGCGGTCAACCTATTCAGGATAGCCAAGTTTCTTGTCCTCTTCCTAGCTCTGGAAACTATGAAGTGAGTTTATTTACTTCAACTGAAAATAGAGGCAAATTCGACTATGTGGGGAAGTTAGAGTTCAATAAAACCTAAATCCGTTCTAGAAGAAACGACAATGAAAAAGCGATTGCGACTTCGACAATTTCTAAACTTCCTGATAGATGCTTTCTATCAACTAATCTCACTCAAAAGCAATACTTACCGATGGAAACGCCGCCAGTTTGATCGCGCTAGGCAAAAGGATAAACAGAAATAACAATGTCCACATATCCTTACGGGGTGACAACCGCATCCCAAAGCCTTATGGTATAACCTTTTAGACTAACTTGTCTTTGAAAAGATCAGTGCAGTAAAAGCTTACAGCTAGACGATGTGACTATGCTTTCAGGCTTCACCTATTGAGAATAAGGTCAATAAGAGTCGTTTTTGGATTGTATATTTTTATGTCGCATTGCCGTCTAATGCTCTCAGCACAAGGGTTTTAGCGCGGTTGTCACCCCGTCAGCCACATATCCCATTACATCACCCCCGATCGCATCCAAATGTTCTAAGAATGTCGAACCACCTGTTCCTGCATTTAGTGCTTTTCTTGTAGATTGCACCACTTCAAATCAATCGCAATTTTAGTGTCAACAAGATGATCGCCAACAGGTAATCTTTCACCTGTGAGCCATGCTTTTTCCGGGACAAATTGATATAGTTGTCGTACTGAATCTACGGCAAAATCTTCGGCAGTTTTCATTTTTCTGAGCTTACTAGACCTTTGATAAGTCAATTCAAGTACTAAAGGTAATAATTCTGTTTGCACTTGTTGGGCAATACCATAAAAGTACAATCCTTTCCCAGTAGCCTCTGAAACTGTTGAATCGAAAATAGCAACTGCTACCTTTCCTTGATTTTGCTCAATGTTCTGTGAGTGTTTAGATGCAACGGCTGAACACCAATACAGATGCCATTGCTGATCAAAGGCA
>JADBWK010000081.1 GCA_020404895.1 Pseudanabaena sp. M085S1SP2A07QC
AGTTTGTGGCGAGAATGCTCACGGTCAAACATTCTTTGAAATTACAAGGGCGTTCTGTCTTGGATTTTCTCACACAATCTTGTCTGGCGGCTCGACTGGGTATGCAACGTCCTTCTCTAATTCCTACTGTTCAGCAGTCTCTTATACAAAATCCTAGACCCTTGATTTTTCTGTGGGCTATTGGACGATTACCCATAAACCAACATCAAAAAGTGATCATTTTGGATAAACTATTATAAATTGATGCATTATTGGGCTTATTAGGAGCAAATATTATTTCGATTAGTACTAAACACATTCACCAAATTCAGACGATAATCGATGATTTTGAAAACTTTCAATGTGTTGAAACTGCTCAGGCAATTCAAGAATACTTAGTTAGTCAAGAAATCAAGGGAAAGAGGATTAAAATTTATACGGGTTCGTCAATGGGATGGGATGCAAATATTTATGACGATCTTTTGGGATATGCGATTTCAGTTAATGGTCGGCATGAGGGAGTGTCGATTATTGTGAATGGAATAGAATTTATCTATGACAATCTGCACTCAAATGGACTGCCTAGAAATCAATGGCTAGACAACCTAAAATTTGATGGTAAACTTTATCTAGGTAAGCAATTTCAAATTACTGAACAATACTTCTAATCTCAATCAAAATATCAAGCAGAGAATGGTGGATTATGACCGATATATATGAACTTATACAGCGAATCAGGTCTAGACCAAGTATGTATTTGGGCAAACCTTATATTACTCGTTTTAAAGCTTTTTTAGATGGCTATATTGGTGCGAGAAATGACTTAGGTTTTGCTCTCAACGAACAGGAGGAAACGCTGAATAAATTTCAAGAATGGATTCAATCAAGATTTAAGATTACTTCTTCTCATTCTTGGGCTGAAATAATTTTATTTTATTCTGGAGATGAGAGAGATGCTTTAGATAAGTTTTTTGAGTTGTTTGATAAGTTTCTGGGTAGTGAGGGCAAATTGCTATCGCCGCCATCTTCCCAAAATAAGCTATTAGAACCATCTACTCAGTTATCAAAGGAAACAGTTTCTTTATAAGATTTAGATGTGACTAAATCTTAAGAAATACAGAAATAATCGCAATATTGAGAAATAGCATTTGTACTTGAGCAGCTACTAATTTTTTTCGATTTTTTCAGTGAATTGGCTCAAAAGTTTTAATTGAAAAGCGCTGATGTGAATAGAGATGAGTGCAGATAGACATGATACTCTGAAACGGCTATTACGGGCGATCGCACTTTCTGAAGGCGATTTTGCTTTACTGTTGGCGCGTTGTAATTCGATAGAGGTGTGCGATCGCCTTGTGGCAGTGTTAAAAGCGCAACTTGGGACTGGGCTTTACGATCGCCATGTCACAGATGCGGATGGGGTGGTGAATCTTGTCGATATTTTGGATGAGGTGGGTGAGGGGACGCATGTAATTAGTGTTACGGGGTTGGAAGCTTCGCCGCACTTGCATGACATTTTGGCGCTGGCGAATAATGCGCGGGAAGAATTTCGGAAGCGGTTTAAGTTTCCCTTGGTGCTATGGGTGACAGATGAGGTGGATGCCCAACTACGCAGGCGATCGCCCGATCTCGCAAGTTGGGCTGCGCCACCCTTTGACTTTGCATTGGATCGTGCAGAATTGCAAGCAATGCTGGAGCGTGAGACTGCGGATGTTTTGGATTGGGCATTTGCGCGGGAGGGTAAACGCGGGATTGGGCAAGAGTTGCAGTGGGCGTGGCAGGAATGGCAGCGACTTGAGGAAAACCGATCGCCTGATTTGGCGGCAAAGGTTGCGTTGGCGTTTGGGATTGAGGCGGGGAGTGCTGATACTGCAAGGGTGCATTTTGAGAATTGTCTGGCGCAGGTGAGTACGGGGAGTTTGGCGGCGGCGGCGCGTTATCGGTTGGGTTTGTGGTGGCAATTGCGGGGCAAGCAGGAGCGCGTAAATTTTGGTGTGAATTGCGATCGCGCCCGCGAGCAGTTACAGATGGCTTGGCATGAGCCTGAGGGGAAACAAGCATCGGTAGCCTTGGCTTTAGGTGAGATTTTGTTAGCTCTAGCTTTGCCTGAAACAGGGAAGGCGACACTGGCTCAAACTGGATGGCAAGCATTAGCAAATTTTGCGAATGAGTTGGTAATTTTGCCCGACTGGGCGGCGGGGTTACGGGCTGAAGTGGCGATCGCAAGTCAAGATTGGCAAGTTGCAAAGACTGAGGCGGAGAAAGCTTTACAGGGACAGGAGCGCCAAGGTTTTTATTTGTTGTCCTTGGGGCGATCGCTGATGGGTATGGATCGAGCAAAGGAGGCGGTCGCACCTTTAGAACGGGCGAAAGCTTTGGTATTGCCAGAGGTCGATCCCGATCTGCATATTCGGATTTTGCAAGCGTTGCATCGGGCTTATACGGTGGTAGGAAATTATCGCGATGCATTTACGGTGAAGTGCGATCGCGAATCGGTGGAAACGAGTTATGGCTTTCGGGCGTTTATTGGGGCGGGAAGGTTGCAACCACAGCGTCGGGTGGGGGCGATCGGTGAGGATGCGATGGAGGAGGTTGCGGCTTCGGGACGACAGGCAGATATTGAGGCGTTGGTGGATCGGGTTAAACGCAGCGATTGTCGGTTAACGGTGGTGCATGGGCCATCAGGTGTGGGTAAGAGTTCGCTGTTGCAGTCGGGGTTAGTGCCAGCTTTACGGAAGGTTATACATCAGTCGCGATCGGTTCAGCCTGTGGCGATCGAGCATTATGAAGATTGGCAAGGGGAATTGGCGAGTAAGTTGGGGAGATCCCCCCTAGCCCCCCTTGTGAAGGGGGGGAAAGAAGAAGATCTTGAAGTCCCCCTTTATAAGGGGGATTTAGGGGGATCTGAGTCGCTTATCGCGCAACTCCACGATCGCGATCGCCAAAATCTAATTACTGTTCTCATCTTCGATCAGTTTGAGGAGTTCTTTTTTAAGCATACGGATGTACCCGATCGCCGCAAGTTATATGATTTTTTGCGCGAATGTCTGAATGTGGCTAATGTATGGGTGATTTTGTCGTTGCGGGAGGATTACATTCACTATTTGCTGGAGTGCGATCGCCTTGCCAATATTGAACTGATTAACAATGACATTCTCAATAAGAATGTGCGCTATTACCTTGGGAATTTCTCGAAGGAGAGGGCGAAGGCGGTAATTAAGGAGTTGACGGAGCGATCGCCTTATCGGTTGGAGGAGGCGCTGGTGGATCGGTTGGTGGCGGATCTGGCGGCGGAGTTTGGGGAGGTGCGTCCGATTGAGTTGCAGGTGGTGGGGGCGCAGATGTTGCATGGGGAGGCGAAGATTACGACTTTGGCGGCGTATGAGGGGTTGGGGAATAATCCGAAACGGGCGCTGGTGGAGGGGTGGTTGATGCAGGTGGTGCGGGATTGTGGGCAGGAGAATGAGGAGTTGGCGCAGAGGGTGTTGTATGCGTTGACGGAGGAGCCTGAGAAGCGTCCTGCGAAGTCTAGGACGGAATTGCAGAGGGATGTACGGTTGTTGACTCCTGCGTTATCGCCTGAAGAGAGGGAATTAGCGGTGCGGGGTGATTTGGATTTTGTATTGAGCGTACCTATTGGGGCTGGGTTAGCGTTTGAGGTTCCTGCTAATCCAGAAGTTTGTTATCAGTTGATTCATGATTATCTTGTGCCGCCAATTCGTCAGCAGTTTGGGGTGAAGTTGACGCAGCAGTTGGAGGAGGAGCGACATAAACGGAAGGAAGCAGAAGCAAGTTTGCAGAAGCGGAATAAGTGGTTGTTGCAAGTAAGTATTATTGCTGCGATCATTTTTTCGGGGTTAGCAATTACTGCTTTTGTGTTTGCGATTGATTCAGATAAACAGAAGATAGAAGCACAGAAGCAGCAGCAGATAGCGTTAACACTATCGAAGATTGCAGATGCAGAAAAGATAAAAGCCATCAACAGTTTAGATCAAGCGAGAATACAAACATTAAGAGCAGATATGGAAGCAGCATCCGCAGATAGGGCAAAAGAAAAAGCAGAATTGAAGACGAAAGAAGCAGAGGAACGGCGCAAGGAGGCAGAACTGGCAAAGCAAAATGAGTTAGCGCAGCGACAGATTGCGGAGCAGAAGGCAGAAATTGCACGAAAGGCTAAAGAAGAGGCGCAGGAATTTGCTCGAAAAAGTGAATTGGATACTCTAAATGCAGAAGCTGTTGTCGATAGTCTCTATTGGAAGGGTTTGATGGATGCAGAATTATTTAATCTAGAGGAACAGGTGGCAATGGTAGCTAAGGCAAAGGAATGGATGAAATCTTTAGGCAAGCTACGAGGAGATACACGTTTAGAGCTAATCTCAACTGTCTTTCGTGCCACCAATATCCGCAAAGAAAAAACTCGATTCCAAGGACACCAAGATGTTGTCACTAGCATCGCCTTTGCGCCCGATGGCAAGAGCATTGTCACTAGCAGTGGGGATAAAACGGCGAAGTTGTGGAGCATTGACGGGCGCTTACTGCAAACTTTCCAAGGACACCAATCTGGTGTCACTAGCGTCGCCTTTGCGCCCGATGGCAAGAGCATTGTCACGGGCAGTGGGGATAACACGGCGAAGTTATGGAGCATTGACGGACGCTTGCTACAAACTTTCCAAGGACACCAATCTGGTGTCTCTAGCGTGCCCGTACAGATAATAATGTGGAACAACAAGCCCAAGGCTCCGAGACCCACATCTAGTGTCTCTAGCGTCGCCTTTGCGCCCGATGGTAAGAGCATTGTCACTGGTAGTACTGATAAAACGGCGAAGTTGTGGAGCATTGACGGGCGCGTGCTGCAAACCTTCCAAGGACACGAATCTGATGTCACTAGCGTTGCGTTTTCTCCCGATGGCAAGAGCGTTGTCACTGGTAGTTATGATAAAACGGCGAAGTTATGGAGCATTGACGGACGTTTGTTGCAAACTTTTCAAGGACAACAAGATTCTGTCTCTAGCGATTCTGGGATTATCAATTTTCGTAACGATGGTGTCTCTTGCGTCGCATTTGCTCCCGATGGTAAGAGCATTTTTATTTGCAGAGTGGATAAAACGGCGAAATTGTGGAGCATTGAGGGGCGTTTGCTGCAAACCTACGAACCTAATGTCAATAGCGTCGCCTTTGCTGCCGATGGAAAGAGTATTGTCACTAGCAGTGATGATAACATGGCAAAGTTATGGAGCATTGACGGGCGCTTGCTGCAAACCTTCCAAGTACAGGGAGGAATCCAATCTTATGTCTCTAGCGTCGCATTTGCTGCTGATGGTAAGAGCATTGTCACGGGAAGTGGGGATAACACAGCAAAGTTGTGGAGCATTGACGGGCGCTCGCTGCAAACCTTCCAAGGACACGAATCTTATGTCTCTAGCGTCGCATTTGCTGCTGATGGTAAGAGCATTGTCACGGGAAGTGGGAATAACACAGCAAAGTTGTGGAGCATTGACGGACGCTCGCTTCAAACCTTCCAAGGACAAGATTCTGTCATTATGCGTGATGGCTTTATCTTTGCTTCTAATGTTAATAGCGTTGCCTTTTCGCCCGATGGCAAAAGCGTTGTCACTGGCAGTAATGATAAAACTGCGAAGTTGTGGAGCATTGACGGGCGTTTGCTGCAAACTTTCCAAGGACACGATTCTGATGTCACTAGTGTTGCTTTTTCTCCTGATGGCAAGAGCATTGTCACTGGCAGTGGGGATAAAACGGCGAAGTTATGGAACATAGATGGGCGCTTGCTGCAAACCTTCCAAGGACACGAATCTAATGTTAATAGCGTTGCCTTTTCGCCCGATGGCAAGAGCATTGTCACTGGCAGTACTGATAAAACCGCGAAGTTATGGAGCATAGACGGGCGCTTGCTGCAAACCTTCAAAGGACACGAATCTAATGTCTCTAGCGTCGCCTTTGCGCCCGATGGCAAGAGCTTTGTCACTGGCAGTTTGGATAAAACGGCGAAGTTGTGGAGCATAGACGGGCGCTTGCTGCAAACCTTCAAAGGACACAAATCTGAGGTCAATAGCGTCGCCTTTGCGCCCGATGGCAAGAGCATTGTCACTGGCAATGGGGATAACACGGCGAAGTTGTGGAGCATAGACGGGCGCTTGCTGCAAACCTTCAAAGGACACCAAAATTCTGTCAATAGCGTCGCCTTTGCGCCCGATGGCAAGAGCATTGTCACTGGCAGTTGGGATAAAACGGCAAAGTTGTGGGATCTCGATCTAGAGCATTCCCTCACCGCCATGTGCGATCATTTGCATGATTTCGCATCCCTCAGCAACGATCCCAACATCCCCGAAGAAGACCGCAAACTCCGCCAACGTGCCAAAACCGCCTGTGAAGGCATCCCTCCCCCCAAGACCTCCTTCAACTTCCTAAAAAATAGAAACCTAACCCTTCTCTCTTCCATTTTTATCGGTAAAAGAGATTAAGAAGGTATTTGAGAAAATATGAAAAACTCTAATCGAATTCGTGGTACTACAACAGAGATCGAGGAAACTGCCCGTCGATTACGGCAACAGTTAACACCTGCTGAAGAAATATTGTGGCAATCATTGCGAGGACGAAAAATTGGTCAACTTAAATTTCGTTGCCAGCATCCAGTTGGAAGATTTATCGTTGACTTTTATTGTCCTAGCGCCAAATTGGTAATAGAAGTTGATGGCAGCATTCATAGTCAGCAACAATCCTACGATCAAGCACAAACAGATGAACTACAAACCTTTGGTTATCAAGTTCTCAGATTTACCAACGAAGAAGTGATAAATGATTTATCAAATGTCCTACTCCAAATTGCTAAATTCGCTCAAATAGAGTTCTTCCCATGATTGAACTATATAGCCCCCCTAACCCCCCAATTCTGGGGGGAACCAGATTCAGGTCTAAGTCCCATAGACTTGAAAGATTTAGGGAACAAGACAAATTAAAACTCTTCAAGTCCCCCAGAATTGGGGGATTTAGGGGGCTAAATAAATTAAAACGAAGCCAAAGAGACTTAAAAGAGTTCTTCCCATGATTGAACTGTATAGCCCCCCTAGCCCCCCAATTCTGGGGGGAACCAGATTCAGGTCTAAATCCCATAGACTTGAAAGATTTAGGGAACAAGATAAATTAAAAACTCTTCAAGTCCCCCAGAATTGGGGGATTTAGGGGGCTTAGATACCTTGAAACGTAGACAGAGAAGCTTATTTAAAACTCTTCAAGTCCCCCAGAATTGGGGGACTTAGGGGGCTAAACACATCAAACCGAAGCCAAAACTCCACCAATCCACAAACCCATGACTCTCGACCCTCTCAAATTTTTCAAAGCCTGCAACCCCAACAAGACCCTCATCGTCTCCAACGAAACAGACCGCAGCTACTACATCGACTTCACCGCCGCCAGAAGCGGCAAACGCAAAACCGTCAGCCTCATCGACGAACTCTATCGCACCATTACCCGTAGCGACGATCGCAGCCATCAACTCTTTACAGGACACATCGGCTGCGGCAAATCCACCGAACTCGGCAAACTCAAATACGAACTCGAACGCCAAGGCTTTCACGTCGTCTATCTCGACTCCAGCGAAGACCTCGTCATGACCGACGTAGACATATCCGACATCCTCCTCACCGTCGCCCGCCAAATCAGCAAAAGCCTCACCGCCGCCAAAATCGAACTCAACCCCACAGGCTTTCAGGGACTCCTCCAAAAAACTTGGAGCGTCCTCCAAAGCGATGTCAGCATCTCAGGCGAAGGCAACATTCCCCTCATCGGCAAAGTCGCCGCCAGCAGCACAGGCGAAGTCTCCGCCGACCTCCTCGGCATCGGCAAATTTAGCGCCAAACTCAAAGGCAACCCCGACGCACGCGCCCGACTACGCCAACACCTCGAACCCCAAACCGATAACCTACTGGAACTAATCAACAAAGAACTCCTCGAACCCGCTAACAAAGCACTCCAAGAACGCGGACAAAAAGGCATTGTTGCGATCGTCGATAGCCTCGATCGCCTCGAAAACACCAAAGAACGCAACCAAGCCGAATATATCTTCGTCACACGCGGCGAAAAACTCCGTCAATTCCATTGCCACATCGTCTATACCACTCCCCTCGTCCTCAACTTCTCTAACTCCATCGCACCACTCAGCGATCGCTTCGGCGGCGCACCCAAAGTCCTGCCCATGGTGCGTGTCAAAAATCGCGACAACCAACTCCACGCCGAAGGCATCCATCTATTGCGCGACATGGTTCTCGCCCGTGCCTTTCCCGATCTCCCCTCAGAGGAACGCACCCAATATCTCGACCAAGTATTTGAAAATCAAGAAACTAGCGATCGGCTTTGCATCGTCAGTGGCGGTCACGTCCGCAACCTTCTCGTTCTGCTCTATGGCTGTCTCCAAAAACAAGATCCACCCATCGATCGCGACACCCTCGAAGAAGTAATCGCCACCCAACGCGATTCCCTCATCAGAGCCATCACCGCCAATGAATGGGAACTTCTGCAACAAGTCAAAGCACAAAAAGCCGTAGTCGGTGAAGAAGGCTATCAAACCCTGCTCCGCAGTCTCTTTGTCTTTGAATATCTCGACGAACTCGGCACATGGTTCGGACTCAACCCGATCCTCGCTGAAGCCGAACAATTGAAAGTGTCATAATATAAATCATCGTAACCAATGCGATCGCCATAGGTAAATTTTATGAACACTAAACTGCTCAATGAACAAACTAAGCTATCCATTAACGTCTTAGTCAAAAACGAGAAAGACGGCAAGGTTAGCGCCAGAGTCTTGGGATTGCCAGAATATAGCGTTACTAGCAGCGATCGCAACTCAGCTATTTCTGAATTAGATCGATTAATTACTGCAAATTTATTGGGGAATGAAGTCATATTCTTAGAACTAGAAATCCCCAAATCTGAACATCCTTGGCGAA
Organism: Pseudanabaena sp. M085S1SP2A07QC; assembly: GCA_020404895.1. Lineage (GTDB taxonomy): Bacteria > Cyanobacteriota > Cyanobacteriia > Pseudanabaenales > Pseudanabaenaceae > Pseudanabaena. The sequence goes on from JADBWK010000081.1 coordinate 8,937, forward strand.
AGTTTGCAGGAATTTACAAGGACAGTCAGCTATTTGACTCCGTATTAACCAACATTGAATCTCACCGCCATGAACTCGATTCACAGACGGCAACTGACTATGAAGAGGAAAAAATCGCTTGAGTTTACTGATACTTGACACCGATCATACATCTTTATTTCTTAAAGGCAATGCTCTAATTTGCGATCGCGTATTTCAAACCGATCCAGAAAACCTTGCCATCTCAGTCATAACGGCTGAAGAGATTTGTCAAGGATGGCTTAGTGAAATTAATAAACATAGTCAAGCAGACCAGTCATCAAGACTACTGTTAGCCTATTCAGAGTTTGAGAAAGCTTTAGATTTCTTCCAAACTATACAGAGGGTTAGTTTTGACACTAATGCTTATCAGCAGTTTAAGATTTTACGTAGCCAGTTTAGGCGTTTGGGTACAAAGGATTTAAGGATTGCCGCGATCGCTTTATCTGTCAACGCCATCGTCATTACACGCAATGCTAAAGACTTTGGACAGATCCAAAATCTTTTAATCGAAGACTGGCCTACAGTCTAAAGTTTATCAAGCATCGAGGATCAAGCAATTGAAATATACCTTTGCCCCAATTATTTCAACTCTTTAAAAATTGTTACAAATATATTATGTATTTTTGTATACTGGTAGGTTAAATTGGGATATATAAAAGGTATTTATCAGCGTGAGTCAGCATCCCCTCGAACAGCTAAATCGCTACGACGCAAAAGCCAATGCCGAATATTACGGTCGTCGTCCTTGGTTAGCGATCGCACGTATTTTCAAAATAATTTATTTTGCATTGAGCTTTGGTCTCGCCTTTGGCTGGGATGTCTTGACTGGCAACACAGTCAGTCAGCCAAAACTAGCCGAACAACTACGCCGCATTATTACTGCTCTTGGCCCCACCTATATCAAAGTCGGGCAAGCATTATCGACAAGACCTGACTTAGTGCGTGTCGATTTCCTAGAAGAACTAACGAAGCTTCAAGACCAGTTACCGCCTTTTTCTAACGAACAGGCTTTTGCAATTATTGAGTCAGAGCTAGGCAAGCCTGTTAATACAGTTTATCGCAACATCTCTGAAGATGCAGTCGCGGCAGCAAGTTTAGGACAGGTTTATAAAGCCACGCTTTACACTGGCGAAGAAGTAGCCGTTAAGGTGCAGCGCCCTGCATTAGTGCCTACACTCACCCTCGATCTCTACATCATGCGTGGCATTGCAAGCTGGCTGGGACCACTTTTGCCGCTTAATTTAGGTAATAGCTTAGAAGCGATCGTTGATGAGTTTGGCTTGAAACTATTTGAAGAAATCGATTATGTCCATGAAGCAACCAATGCCGAACGTTTCGCTGGTTATTTCAAAAATGATCCTGATGTCAAAGTTCCATCCATCTATCGCCAGTTTAGTACCCATCGAGTTTTGACACTTGAATGGATTAATGGCATCAAACTCACTGAAATCGACCAGATTAAATCCGCAGGACTAAACACAGACAATCTTGTAAAAATTGGTGTTATGTCTGGTTTACGTCAACTTCTAGAGTTTGGCTTTTTCCACGCTGATCCACATCCTGGAAATCTGTTCGCCACCTACGATGGCAAGATGGCATATATCGATTTTGGCATGATGGATCAATTAGATCTCACCACCAAAGAGCAGTTAGTTGACTCAGTCGTTCACTTGCTGAATAAGGATTACGATGAACTTGGTCAAGACTATGTGAGACTAGGATTCCTGCAACCCGATATCGAGATGAAGCCAATTGTCAATGCTCTCGAATCAGTGTTAGGTGATATCATGTCCGAAAAAGTGAAAGACTTCAACTTTAAAGTTGTGACCGATCGCTTTTCCAAGGTCATGTATGACTATCCCTTCTGTTTACCCGCCAAGTTTGCACTGATTATTCGCTCTGTAATTACCCAAGAAGGTGTTGCGCTGAGTCTCAACCCAGAATTTCAGATCGTGCAGGTTGCATACCCATATGTGGCAAAACGCTTGCTCACTGATGAATCGGAAAGTCTGCGTCAACGTTTAGTTGGAATCCTGTTTAAAGAAGATAAGTTCCAATGGGCAAGATTAGAGAATTTGTTGGCGATCGCTAAATCCGATAGTGATTTTGACATTATCCCGACTGCAAGTATGGGCTTAAAATTCTTGACTTCCAAGGATGGTGCATATATTCGCCGCCGCATTTTGTTAGCTCTCACCGAAGATAATCGTCTACATACTGAGGAGCTAATGCGAATCTGGCAAATGATTGGCGCAGATCTCGAACCTGCGAAGTTGTGGGATATGGCTGTTAAGACTCTAACTGGAGTAGTTCCTAAAGCGATCGCAGCGGCTCTTCCCTTTGCAGCCTTTCAAAATATCAACTAAAGCATAGCAAAATCCCAAAAACAATGGCGGCGCTTTGCGCCGCCATTGTTTTTGGTTTATTAAAATTTTGATTACTGTATTCGATGATGGCTTGTATGCCTACTTTGCCGTACAATCAGACTTGATATGAATCTAGAAATCATCCCTACAGCAGATAATAATAACTTGATTGAAGTCGGGAAAGATTTGATTAAACCTGAGCGAATTGATCGCTTCTTAGCTCATCACCTCACCGAACTATCCCGATCGCGAGTACAAGCATTAATTGATGAAGGCTATGTCACCGTTAATGATGTTCTTTGTAATAACAAAAAGGATTTAATCAAAGCAGGCGATCTCATTCAGCTAATTACTCCCGATGCAACGCCCCTTGATATTGTTGCCCAAGAAATTCCCCTAGATGTTTTGTACGAAGATGAACATTTAATTGTAATTAATAAAGCTGCGGGAATAGTCGTCCATCCTGCGGCAGGACATAGCGATGGAACTTTAGTGAATGCGCTTTTAGCCCATTGCACAGAGCTTTCAGGGATAAATGGAACTCAACGCCCAGGCATTGTGCATCGTTTAGATAAAGATACTAGTGGCGTAATGGTGGTTGCCAAAAATGATCGCGCTCATCAAGACCTGCAAGCCCAGATTCAATCAAAAACAGCGCGACGAGAATACCTAGGTATTGTGCGCGGTGTTCCTAAAGGTGAATCAGGCGTAATTGATGCTGCGATCGCCCGACATAAGAGCGATCGCAAAAAAATGGCAGTTATTCCTGATGGTCGAAAAGCGATTACTCATTGGCAAATTCAAGAACGTTTAGGGAATTACACGCTTGTTAAGTTCGATCTGGAAACAGGACGTACACATCAAATTCGTGTTCATTCCGCATATATGGGCTGGGCGATCGCTGGCGATCCTGTCTATGGATATCCGAATAAGGAAACTTCGCAATACCTTGCAGGTCAAGCACTACACGCATGGCGGCTGACCTTTACCCATCCAGTCTCAGGTGCATTAATTGAAAACACTGCTCCAATACCTGAAGGCTTTGAGAAGTTATTAGTATTTCTAAGACGCAGAAAATAAAATAGCTTGACATTCAAGTGTGGGCTAAAAGCTCAAACCCTTTGATACCAAAACCTTAGTACAGGACAAAAAGTCGCAAAAGTAGAGAGGAAGGGATTTTATAAAAGATAACCACATCTATTTACCTTGCTTTGATCCGTAAAATGCTGAGGAATCTTACTGCTGTCAATTCTTAAATGCTTTCTTAAAAAGTTAGATAACATCAGCAAACGTTCGTTCCATTTTGCGAAAATACCAAATTCCACTCCAAAGAGATAACAAAACAAGTACCAAAGATAGAATAAATCTAGGTAAATAAAGCCTAGACGCACCCCGCAAAATAGCCCAACGAAAACCATCAATCACATCTACTATCGGATTGATAGAATATAGTATCCGCCATTGGTCTGGCACAATACTACTACTACTACTATAGCAATGAAAGTTTTGCTTAGGACATAAAAACCAAATAAATGAAGGCGGAGCAAAGCTCCGCCTTCATTTATTTGGTTTTTGAATTGTCCTATCTATCTCTTACGTTGCTATAAAACCAACTGGAGAGATATACAGCCCAAATTGAATGATAAAAGGCACAACAAGCCTAAAGTCTCGATATTGCAGAGTCAGCGCCGCCAACCATAAACCTACGCCCATAGAAGCCGCAAAGGCGATCAGAGTAAAAATTGGCAAAGTCAAAATTCGCCAATCTGGGACAAAGTTGTAATATGCCATTAATCCCAACAGAATCATCCCTGAAATCAAAAAATCCACAAAACTCACGATCACAGCACTAGTAGGCACAATCAACCTAGGAAAGTAAACCTTAGAAATCAAATTAGCATTTCCAACCAAACTGTTTCTGCATTCACCCAATGCGTTACAAAAAACTGCCAAGGTAACATTCCCGCAAAAACAAGAATTGGATAAGGTACTCCTTGATCGGGTCAAGCCAGAATTGAGACAAATATGCTGGTCTCATTTACTGAGAGACTTTCAGGCTATGGCGGAAAGAACAGGAGCATCACAGGAAATCGGCACAGCATTACTGAAGAGGAGCTATCGACTGTTTCATTGGTGGCACA
>JADBWK010000082.1 GCA_020404895.1 Pseudanabaena sp. M085S1SP2A07QC
CGAACTTTGAGCACTCAACAGTCCAGAAATACGATGGGATAAACGGCATCAAGGGGACGATTTTGCTATTGTTTGACTTCATCAATTACCTCATCAGTGACATTGGAGATTAGTGTCGGTGATACTTCGACACCATACATTTCTTGCAACTGGGCTTGGATATCCCTGACGCTCTTACCTCTTGCGTACATTGAACATTAATAGCAATTAGTGAATCTCACTACGAGTCTCAAAAAAACGGAAAACTCCAAAATGCTTTATTTATAAGGTTTTTTCCAATAAATGCTAATCCTCAAAAAACACTTGCTGAATGCAGGTTTTAGATGTCAATCTCTGGATTTCTGGTTTGTTATGGCAAGGTGTTCCTAAGCAAATCATTGGTTTAGCGAGATCTAAGGCAGTAACAGGTGAGTAATAGTGAAAGTTATTCATTTATTATATTTAATTATAGTAGAAATTACCAAAAATATATCTGTCTAATGCAATAGATCAAGACCTAAATATTGGTGATGTGGGCTTCCCCGACATCACTAATATTTAGGTTTTATTTAGTTTGCAACTTTTTCTGTAATTTTCGCGTCATCGTTATTCAATGGCTAAAGCCAAAACAAAAATTTGTGATGAGGAAAAGAAAACTGTAAAAGCCCAGATCTCCGACTTTTTCTTTGCAATCACAAATCGATTTGTAATTGCAAAGAAAAAGTCGGAGATCTCAGTCTCTGCATCTTCAGTTTTTTTAGTGGGGATCTAGCTTAAATATTGTCCAAAGCTGATAAAAATAAGATTTAGTAAAGTTTGAGGTAATTGTAAATATGAAAATATCGATCGCTAAGTTATCAACTTCAATTAGTCAAAAATTTACCGCATCAGCTAGAAAACTTCAGCATTACTGGAAATTTGCGATCGCTTTACTGATGTCTTTATTGTTAGCTGTTTCTTTGAATCCGTTTGTTGCTAATGCGCTTGACCTATCTGATTTGTTTCGCATTCTGCCATCTGCAATCCAAATCATTCAGCTTTCTAGCATTGGCGACAATGAAGAAGTTTCACTAGGTCAACAGATTGATAGCCAAATCCAGCAAGAAGTCCGCATCAGTCGAGATCCTGCTGCTAATGCCTTGGTTCGTCGCCTAGGACAAATTTTAGTTCCCACTAGCGATCGCCCAAATATTCCTTATACTTTCCGCGTCGTTGATGATACAAACCTCAATGCCTTCGCAACTATGGGAGGATTCGTCTACATCAATACTGGCACGATCGCTGCTGCTGACAATGTTGCCCAACTGGCGAGCGTGATCGGACATGAAATGGGGCATATCTCAGGTCGGCATTCATTAGAGCAAATGAAACAAATGGCGATCGCCCAAGGTATTGCCACAATTGCGGGTGTTGCTGATGATCGCTTAGTTGGGATTGGGGTTAACTTGGCGTTGCGGTTACCCAATAGTCGTGAAGCCGAGTTTGATGCCGATCGCCGAGGCTTGTTAAATATTACGAAGTCAGGGTTTGCGGCGAGGGCGATGCCAGCTTTTATGCAAAAACTAACTCGATCAGGCGGTGGCGGCGCTCCAGCTTTTTTAAGTACTCACCCTGCAACCGAAGATCGTATTTCTGCTCTCAATCAATCCATTCAAGCGAATAACTTGAACACTTCAGGTGGTTTGAATGATGCTGATTACCAAAGAATTTGGCGATCGCGCTTCCGTTAAATCATAATCAAAAACAAAAGAGACCGCACAATGTGCGGTCTCTTTTGTTTTTGAAATCATCCACCCAAAAGTACAACGTGATCGCCTATCCATCTCATAAACAGCGATCGCCCATCAAAAAACAAACCAACCAGCAATCGCCTATCCATTTCCCAGAATCACTATCTCAATAATTTGTCATATTCAGCATGAGTACCTATCCAAATCCAGAGATATCCTTCTTCAATTTGGGTAGCGATCGCTCGATAATTGGAGCCAACTCTTACAGACCAGACTTTACCAACCTTCTTAAATTGTAAGGATGGATGCGAAGGATTATTTCTTAGCAGTAGAAAATTTTTGTCGGCAAGATCACGAATATCTACAGGTAAATACTCATAACACTTCCAAAAGCTGGATGCTGTTTTATGTGTCACAGAGCTATCGTTTCTCCTGCTTGATGTTCAGCAAGTGCTGCATTGATCAAGAAGTCAAGTTTGCCAGAGTTGGAGTCTGATTCGAGTTTTGCATCCCAAATTGCTTGATCAAACTCAAGAAACCATTCGCGCAATTGTGCAAATGAGTCATAGTCAAGATCGGCAATCTGCTTTTCTATTAGCTCTATCTCAGTCATAGGTTTTCGTTCTTATTTGCTACATATTAACAAATTGTTCGCTTATCCAATCCCCGTAACTAGCGATCGCCTCTCAAAAAACAAACCAACCAGCGATTGCTTTTATTCCAAATGTATACCTGCTTTGTTAAGAGCTAGTTTAAAAACAGCTTTTACTACTTCTGTTACAAGTGCTTTACCAGAAGCACTTCCGAAACTTGTACCAATTGATTTAAGTTTTTCCATCATAGTAGAATCACTTTTAGCTTTATTTGCCAAATCATCTGCTACTTTTTCCTGAGCAACACTCTCACTCAGTCCCTGATTTTGAACTTGCGTCAATAGCTTTTGAATTTCTGCTGCAATCTCAGATATGTCTTGGTGCTGCTCAAATATCTGATTTATTGAATGTATGTTCTGAGTAGCATTGTCCTTTGTAATACTAATGTTCGAGTTTGGAGCGTCAATGTTAAATATATCGCCAGACATAGACTGTTTCCTTTGAGCTTCAGATAAAGATTCTAAAGACATTGTAAGACTCGTAACACATTGTTGTAAAAATCTTTTGTCTTCTCTAAGTTCATATTCTCGCCTTAAAGCTCCTTCAAGTTCTTTCTTGTTTACATCAGATGGTACATTGACGCGAACAACAAAATAGTTATCCCATTTATCTTCAATTGAATAAATTGATAGTTCGTCACCAGTTTCAGATTTCAGTTTCAAAAAAGCTTGTAGAAATGCTTGCCAGTCAATACCATTAGTAAAGATCAAATCAACTGTATTTTGAGCTTTTTGGATAAACCTCTCAAATTCTCCTGCTTTAAAATTTATTGCAGGATCATGAGGTAGTCGATCTGAAGGCAAAAAATTACCGTCCTCATCCCATCCAGATCTGTTGTAAATATAATCACACTTTGTATTCTGTAAACTTGTGTTTGCGTTAATGTTCCAATCTTCAATACAAGCTCCTGTTAAGGTTGTTCCGCAGAAATTTGCATCAATTCCTCGCATTGCAGCTAAACAAGCATCAGTTAAATCTGCATCAGAGAAATTACATCCTATAGCATTAGCTGCATAAAGAAATGATTTTTGAAGCTTTGCTTTCTGAAAGTTTGCAGATGCAATATTAGCCATCTTGAATCCTGTAAATTGAAGATAAGACATATAAAATATTGCCCCTAAGCATACAGAATCAGTAAATAAAGATAATTCCAAGTTAGCTTCGGTGAAGTCTGTTCGATAACATTTAGACTGATGTAGAGTTGCTCGTTTCATATTCGCTTTAAAAAAGTATGAGTAACTCAGATCAGATTCATTTAGGTTAATCTCCTCACAATCTGCTTCATGAAATTTCGCATAATTAAGATTGGCTTGTGATAGATCTGCATTTTTTAAATTAGCTTTTGTCAAATTAGCGTTAGACAAATTTGCTCTTGCAATTTTTGTATTATTTAAGTTTGCAGATCCCAAATTGATATTGCTTAAATCCATCCCGCTTAGGTCAGATTTACTAAGATCACAATTCATTAGACAATATTTTTTTAATTTAAATCCACGAAGATCTAGTTCAATCAAGTTTGCACCTCTCAGATCAATTTCTTCAAAGTTAAACTCCTCAAATCTCGCTTCAACAATATTTGCTTGTTCAAATCTAGTACCTGTAAAATCACATCCTCCAAAGTAAGAGTTCGTCAAGTCTGAGTTGCTCAAATTAGCGTGGCTTAGATCCGTATTGCCTAAATCGAATTTTAAAGAAGCGCTAATATGAACATGGATTTGTACAGACCCAGCAGATTTCTTTGGTATAAAAATAGACCGAATGAAATTAGTGCTTTGCAATATAGCTCTAGACAAATTAACTTCAAAGAAAGTAGCTTTTGTTAAATTGGCTCCACTAAGATTTGCATAGCTCATATCACCACTAAGACTGGAATTACTCAAATCTACCCCACTAAGATCTGCATAGCTCAAATCAGGTTTGATAGGAGGGTTTTCAGATCTCCACTGGTTCCAAATATCTGCACCTTGCCAGAAAATATCTAGATGTTCTTGGTTAGCCATAATAGATTTTTAGAGATATTGTTTAAGGATTTAAGTTTTAATTGATCCTAACTGTGATTTGGTATGAAGCGATCGCTACACTCATAAACCTGTCAGCAAGCAAGGAACCATTTTATCCCTGAAATGAATAGGCGATCGCAATACTCTTAAACCTGTCAGCAAGCAAGCGATCTCACACATGCATAGAACAAAAGTTGCCTTAGCTAGCGTACTGTAACAGGTAAATGTAATCCCAATGTACGGAAACACGCACCCTTTATCCATGTAGAACCGATCCCGTTTAAAAGCCTTACGCTTTAAGATATTTATAGACTTTTAAACCACAGGAGGTAACTGGCGATGCAACCAACTAATCCCAATCAATTTACCGAAAAAGCATGGGCAGCGATCGCAAGAACACCCGATGTGGTGAAAGCGGCTCAGCAACAACAGATCGAGCCAGAGCATTTACTTAAAGCAATATTAGAAGAAGAAGGGCTAGCAGCTAGCATCTTTAGTAAGGCTGGAATCAATATTCAAAAATTGCGCGATCGCACCGATGAGTTTATCAATCGTCAGCCCAAAGTATCGAGTTCTAATAGTTCTGTATACTTGGGCAAAAATTTAGAAGTACTATTTGATCGCGCCGAAAAGGAACGTAAAAGTTTTGGTGATGATTTTATCTCCATTGAGCATATCTTGCTCCCCTACTGCAAAGACGATCGCTTCGGGAAAGCGCTCTATCAGGAAATGGGACTCGATGAAGCAAAGCTCCGAAATGTAATTCAGCAAGTCCGAGGCAAACAAAAAGTGTCTGATCAGTCTCCTGAGAATAAATATGAAGCGTTGACTAAATATGGTCGCGATCTCACCGAATTAGCCCGTGAAGGCAAGCTTGATCCTGTAATTGGGCGCGATGATGAAATCCGCCGCACAATTCAGATTTTGTCACGCCGCACCAAAAATAATCCTGTCTTAATCGGCGAACCAGGGGTGGGTAAAACTGCGATCGCAGAAGGTTTAGCGCAACGTATCCTTAGCGGAGATGTGCCTGAATCGCTCCAAAATCGGAAGCTGATTGCTCTGGATATGGGAGCCTTGATTGCAGGGGCAAAATATCGTGGAGAGTTTGAAGAAAGGTTGAAGGCTGTTCTTAAAGAAGTCACGGAATCAAGTGGTCAATTTATCCTCTTTATCGACGAAATTCATACGGTAGTTGGTGCAGGTGCAACTCAAGGCTCTATGGATGCCAGTAATCTGCTCAAGCCTATGTTAGCGCGAGGTGAGTTGCGTTGTATCGGTGCAACGACTCTAGATGAATATCGCAAATATATTGAGAAAGATGCTGCTCTCGAACGGCGCTTCCAACAGGTTTTCATCGATCAGCCCAATGTCGAAGATACGATTTCGATTTTGCGTGGTTTGCGCGATCGCTATGAGCTACATCATGGCGTGAAAATTTCTGACACTGCGTTAGTTGCAGCCGCAACGCTCTCAAATCGCTATATTAGCGATCGCTTCTTGCCCGATAAAGCGATCGATCTGGTTGATGAAGCTGCCGCCAAGCTAAAAATGGAAATCACATCGCAGCCTGAAGCCCTTGATGAAATTAATCGTAAGGTGATTCAGCTTGAAATGGAATGTCTCTCGCTCAAAAAAGAAAATGATCGCGAATCTCTAGAACGTTTAGAGAAGCTCCATCGCGAACTTGGTGACTTGAAGGAAGAGCAGACTACGCTCAAAGCGCAATGGGAAGCTGAAAAAAGTGTCATCGATAATATTCGCAAATTGAAAGAAAGTATTGAACATGTAAATGTAGAAGTTCAGCAAGCTGAACGAGATTATGACCTCAACAAAGCCGCAGAACTCAAGTATGGCAAGCTTACAGACTTACAACGCCAACTAGAAGTTGGCGAGGTAAACCTTAAGGAAGCGCAAACTTCAGGGCGATCGCTATTGCGTCAAGAGGTCACAGAAGAAGACATTGCGGAGATTATCTCGAAATGGTCGGGCATTCCGATCAGTAAGCTAGTGGAATCAGAGAAAGAGAAGCTCTTGCAACTGGAAGACGTACTACACGATCGCGTAGTTGGTCAAGAAGAGGCTGTTACTGCGATCGCTGATGCCATTCAGCGCTCTAGAGCAGGACTCGCCGATCCCAATCGTCCAATTGCTAGCTTTATCTTTTTAGGTCCAACGGGTGTTGGCAAAACAGAACTAGCCAAAGCTCTCGCAGCCTATCTCTTCGATACCGAAGATTCAATGGTGCGAATTGACATGTCAGAATATATGGAGAAACACAGCGTTTCTCGTTTGGTGGGCGCACCTCCTGGATATGTTGGTTACGAAGAAGGCGGTCAACTGACAGAAGCTGTGCGTCGTCGTCCTTATGCGGTAATTCTCTTTGATGAGATTGAGAAAGCACATCCTGATGTCTTTAACATCATGCTGCAAATTCTAGATGATGGTCGCGTCACTGATTCTCAAGGTCGCACCGTTGATTTCAAGAATTCGATCATCATTATGACCAGTAACGTCGGTTCGCAGTTTATTCTCGATATTGCTGGCGATGATTCTAAATACGACGAAATGCGCGATCGTGTCATGGAATCTATGCGATCAAGCTTCCGTCCAGAGTTCTTGAATCGTATTGATGAAATTGTGATCTTCCATGCTCTCCGCCGTGATGAATTGCGCCGTATCGTTAAACTTCAAGTTCAACGTTTAGAGCAACGTTTAGGCGATCGCCGCATGACTTTGAAAATTGCCAATGCGGCTCTAGATTTCATTGCGGAAGTTGGCTACGATCCAGTCTACGGAGCACGTCCACTAAAGCGGCTCATTCAGCGTCAACTGGAAACCCAAATCGCGAAGGGAATTTTGCGCGGCGACTATGCTGATGGCGACACCATCTTTGTCGATATCGAAAACGAACGTCTCGCCTTCAAACGACTTTCTAACGATCTGATCACTGTTTCCTAAAATAGAAGGGGTGCAATACACCCCTTCTATTTGTTTTTGCTTTAGAATACTTTCAAGCAGAGTTGTAATTAAATATATGGTTCTCACAGTTTTACCACCAGAAATACAACATTCCGCTTCGGCAGTTACCGTAGCAGCGAAACAAGGTGAAAATCGAGTTGCGCTAAAAGGAATTAGCTGGCTGTCATACCAACAAATCCTCAATGCTCTTCCCGACAGTCGAGCCGCACGGCTCACCTATGATTGCGGAATCCTTGAAATCACTATGCCATTAATCAAACATGAATTTTCACTGCGCTTAATTGAGCGTTTTATCGTCATTTTAGTGATGGAAATGGGGATGAAGCTCAAAACAATGGGATCAACCACAATGGATCGTGAAGATTTACAACGTGGTGCTGAGCCAGACTGTGCTTACTACATCCAGAATCAACCGAAAGTTGCAGGAAAAGCAGTTGATCTTAGCCAAGATCCTCCGCCTGATCTCGTCGTTGAAGTAGATATTACTCACACTGATATTGATAAAAATAAGCTTTATGCTAGCCTTGGTGTCCCTGAATTTTGGCGATATAACGGACAGGAACTAAAGATTTATACATTGCAGGAAGCAACATATGTAGAATGCGATCGCAGTCCTACTTTTCCTTGGATGCAAAAAGAATATTTATATAACTTTCTAGAAGAAGCCCAACAGGACGAAATTGCTGCTGAAGTTAAGTTTCGCGCTTTTGTAAAAGAAAACCTATGAACTAATGGTGCTGGGCTAAAGCCCAGCACCATTAGTTACAATCTTCCCGATCGCACTGCATTAGCGAGATCTGTTAAAACATCAACAGTTGTCTCAAAGTTAATACAACCATCGGTAATGCTCTTGCCATATTCTAATTTTGCCAATTCTTTCAAAGGTTGCTTGCCTCGATTGAGATGGCTTTCGAGCATGATGCCAACAATATGTTCTGAGCCATTACGCACCTGCTCAGCGATATCTTGCAGTACAGTTGGCTGAAGATTGTAATCTTGTCCACTATTGTCGTGACTGCAATCAACCATCATGTAAGGCAATAGTTTGCGATCGCTGAGACGATTGGCGATTGCCTCTACATGTACTTTGTCATAATTTGGTCCTTGCTTACCACCACGTAAAACGATATGTCCATCAGGATTGCCTGTCGTGGTGACAATGCTTGCCCTACCTTCATTATTGACCCCAAGAAAACGGTGGGGCTGACGTGCTGACAGTAAGGCGTTAATCGCCACATCAATGCTGCCATCAGTACCATTTTTGAAACCTACAGGCATTGATAAACCAGAGGACATTTCACGATGAGTTTGACTCTCAGTTGTCCGCGCCCCGATCGCTGTCCAAGAGATCAGATCAGCAAGATACTGTGGCACAATCGGATCAAGCAGTTCGGTAGCACTGGGTAAGTCCAACTTTGCCACATCCAGCAATAGTCCCCGCGCCATGCGGATACCGTAATTAATGTCAAATGTACCGTTGAGATGCGGATCATTGATTAGCCCTTTCCAGCCAACTGTAGTACGTGGCTTCTCGAAATAGACGCGCATAACAATTTCGAGGGCATCACTTACGCCATCACGAAATTTGGCTAACTTTTCGGCATACTCACGGGCTGCTTTGACATCGTGAATTGAGCAAGGACCAACGACAACTAGTAAACGGCGATCGCTGCCATTTAAAATATTTCTGATTCTGGCTCTAGCACTTGCTACGACTTTGGCGATCGCGGGGGTAATCGGTGATTCTGTTTTTACATCGACGGGTGCTAATAGTGGGCAAGTTTCGACCACATGCAGATCGCTGGTCTTGAGCTGCTCTAAATTTTCATCTAATACTGATATTCCTTGCCCAGAAATCTGGGCGCTATCGGTTGATGACACGCTATTGAACTCCATATAAATATCTACTTATACTTTAGCCTCCTAGTGGGGCAAAAGTATCCTAGGGATGGACTTTTGTTACAACAATCTAAAAAACTATCTCTAGCCCTAATTTGCACAGATAATTACAGAATATTCTTAAGGAGCATACAGCGATGAAATTACCGTTGTATATCGTTCTGTTCTTGTTTGGTTTAGCGATCGCTCAAACTATTTACTTCTATCCATTACTGCCCAATATCGTTGGTTCGCATTTTGATATGACAGGCAAGGTCAATGGAAATTCTCCCAAGCTGACCTACTTTATTCTCTACTTTGTCTCGTTGGCAATTACCAGTTCTTTTACGCTGGTTCTACCGTTAATTATCAAGTACTTACCGACTTCTATGATTAACATGCCCCATCGTGAATATTGGCTATCAGGTGATCGCAAAGAAGAAACCTTAATCTTTTTCAATGCCCATATGTCTTGGTTTGGGGTTGCTACCATGCTGTTCCTGATCGCAATTTTTCATCTAACATTTATAGCTAATCTTAGTCCGATTAAAAATCTTAGTTTACCTATGCCTTGGGCATTATTTGGGGCGTTTTTCCTGTTTATGATTTGGTGGGTTGTCGTGTTATTACGACGATTTCCCGCACCTTCTTAAAAAAGAAATGTGGCGCTTAGTGCCACATTTCTTTTTTGTAGATAAAATGGAACAAAGCGAGAATAAACGAACGGATAAAAACTATGCCACGTTATACAGGAATTTCTAGCGAAGCCTTTCGCCATCCCCTCGATCGCCAAGCCGAACAAGCTCTCCGCAGCGTCCCAGGGTTTGACCTTGTGGCGGGAAAATTTGTCGAGTTTATGTACGAGCGTCCTCAGACGATTTACCACATCGGCAATAGTATTCAGGTCAGTCATCGTCAGTATGCAACGATCCATCGGATCTTTCGGGAATGTATTGCTGACCTAGACGTACAGCCAGAACCAACTTTATTTGTCTCGCAAAACCCAGCAGCCAATAGCTATGCCCTCGGCAAAGATCATCCCTACATTGTGATTAATTCTGGATTGCTAGATCTACTTACCGAAGACGAAATTCGAGCTGTACTTGCCCATGAACTTGGTCATATTAAATGCGGTCATACAACGCTTATCCAAATGGCGATGTGGGTGATGAGTGTTGTTTCGACTATTAGCGAAATGACTTTCGGCTTAGGTGGAATTGTCAGCAGTGGATTGATCTATGCCTTTTTTGAATGGCGACGCAAGGCTGAACTATCCAGCGATCGCGCAGCACTATTAGTCACCGATGAGCTAGATACAGTTCTCTCTACAATGATGAAGTTGTCGGGCGGAAGTTCTGCTTTTGCCCATGAGTTGAGCTTGCCTGAGTTTATTCGTCAATCAGATGCTTATCAAGAACTGGACAAAGACAATCTCAATCAAATTTATAAATTTATGCTCTATAACGGTTTTGGTGCTGGCTCGATGCTCAGTCATCCATTCCCAGTTGAGCGGGTTCACTATATTCGTGAATGGGCAGATTCGGAAGAGTATCGCAATATTAAATCTGGCAATTATAAGCGTGGAGATACGACTGGCGCAGTTGATGTGTCTCAATCTCCCAAAGAAGATAAAAAGTCAGAGAGCGAAGCAGAACGTCTAAAACGTCAAATTGACGAATTGCAAGCCGAAATTAATCGTATTAAGCGACAATAATTTTTATTCTAAAGTTCTGCTTTGCAGAACTTTAGAATAAAAATATTTATGAATCTCCTTGTCGATAGCGATCAATCAAATTTGGTAAATGGTCAAACCCATCCACACCAATTAAAGCGATCAAATGCGATCGCTGCTGTTGCAATAAATTAGAGAAACTCTCTGCTCCCAACTTACCTTGCAAAATTACAACTAAAGCCGCCGATTGTTTCCATCGTTTAATATGCTCTTTCTCTAAGCGCTGCTCTAGTAGATACATTCCCAAACAAGCATGATAGACAGCCAATTCTAATTGATTAAGTTGATAGAACATTTCGCCAAGATAAGCATAACTGAGTGCTTGTAAATCGCGATCGCCAATTTGTTGGGTTAGAGCTAAGCCTTTCTCTAAAGCAATCTGTGCTTGGCTTGGCTGCTCGATCGCAATATATGCAGTTCCCAATCCCACCCAACAAAGCGCTTGATTTTGTAAATCATTCATCTTCTCTGATAGTTTTTGTCCGCGCTCTAAATGAGCGATCGCAGTTTCCAACTCTTCAGGTGTAATTGATTCCTGTTGCCGCGCAATCATCACTTCGCTATAGCCCAAATTAGCCAGAGCATTAGCTTCTCCTTGGCGATCGCCATGTTGCCGCGCTAAAATCAATGCTCTCTGAGCATAAGATTCACTCGTACTGAAATCTGTGGGCATGATATGAATGCGACTGATGTGGTTAAGATTGGCAATTTCGCATCGTAAATCACCAACTTCATTGGCAAGTTTTACAGCTTCTGCATGGAGGTAGATTGCATCTCTATGATGCCCCATCCAAGCCTTTGAATAGCCTAATACGGTGAGAATTCGCGCCTTCTCCTGTGTATTCTCTGCTTCTTTGAGAGGTTGATCGAGATAGTTAATGGTTTCTCGGAAACTTTCTCCCGAAAAAGAGGCAAAGACACCACCATAAAGCGGAAAGTTTTCTCGCTGGGCAAAGGTTCGTAAAGTCTGTAAGCTGATGCGGAAGCAGATTTTCGATAAAGATTGGCGATCGCTTGCTGATAGTTGTTGTGAGTTCTGGAAGCCTGTGCTAAGTTCACCCCAAATCATTGCAAAGGCAACAAAGGTAACACCAGTCATATGCATCCCTGCCTTAGCATCGTAGGGCTGCTGATCGAACCAGCGCACCAAACCATTTTGCAAATACCGCAACAAGATTGATAGCTCTACCCAAGCACTAATATCTATGCTGAGTTGTGATTTGGCGATTGCTGCTGCTGATTGGTTACTTGCTTGGGTCGCAAACAGATCGCGGGGCAAAGGACTAGAAATCTGTTGCGCCCAACTATGCCATGGGCCAGTCACTTTAGAACGTTCAAATCCCACTTGTCTCTGAGGTTCATATAACCAACTTACGAGGGAGCCTTCTAGTAAATCAAAATCCGCTAATCCACGAGTCAGTCCGATCGCAAACTGACGTAATGTAAATGCCTCAGAGTCTTCGGTTAGAGTATCGGCTGACTTCTGCAACAATTGCGAGAGCAGTTGAATATGTTGACGCTCAAAAACTGGCGTATGATTTGGATCAAGAAGTTGGATTAAAGTCAACAGACGTTCTAGAGGATCGGCATTAAGGATTGTCTGTAAACCTCTACTACAGGTGTCTTGAACTTGATAATTATTTTGCCATTGTTCCCAAGCATCTTTGAGAATCTTCATAGCACGAAGTTTTTGATTTGCTCTTGCCTGTTTTACTTCATCAGTTTGAGCAACAAAGTTTGCTTGAAGTAAATTAGCCTGTTCTTCTAAAGCCCGTTCAAATATTTCCCCTGTTCCAGATTCTAAACTCTCACAGAGAATGCGATAAACATGCTCTTTTGATAGCAGTTTGCCATTTTCGATATTGATAATTATGCGATCAACAAAAATAAGGTAGCGTTCAAGAGTTGTAAGTGGCTTGCTCGGAGAATCTGACATGTTCTTGCTGGTAGTGTTTGCTTAGTTAAGATTTGATGATACCCTTTTGGCTCTAAGTCTGTACTTAAGCTCAATAGCGATCGCGATCACAATAAGCGGGAAGATTAGTCACAAAAGCTTACTTCAATTTCGGCGAATATAGTTTGACTTTGGGTATATGGAGTTGTTATGAATTGTCGGTTCTGCAAAAATTATGATCCAAAAGGTAGACAGGGTGGATACTGCAATTTGTTGTCAGTCTCAGTTCAGGGGAAATGGGCTGCTTGTAGTTGCTTCTTAGACAAGTTTCCTAAAGATTCATTGTCTGAAAAAGAAAAAGTAACAGCTAGTTTGATTTTGGTCTAAATTTCAGATATTCAAAGAATTAAAGTCCTTATAAACTAATGCATTTATTCTCTTCGCTTTAATGGCATGATCGCCATGCCTCTAAAAAATTGTTGATTTCCTGTAATAACCATTCCTTCTCAGGACGACTTAGCCCCGATCCAAATTTATGGACATAGATGCCTTGATTTAAGCGCAACTCCATGACTGGCTGATTATTTACCTCGTAGGAACTCTTTAGCTCAAGCTGTCTTAAATCTTGGGTTTTGCCTTGGACATGACGTTTGACTCCTAAAATATCCCAATCAATACTAAACGTGCGATCGCTAATTACTAAGTAAACTTTGCCAAATACAATCGATAAACCAGCATAGGCTATACCAATACCAACAACCCAAAATGGAATTGAGAAAAGCGCAAAAGCTCCTACCCTAAGTGCAAATGATGTCCATACGATTAGAAATACATTCCAAAAAATTGCAAACAGCAGCAGGCTGATGCCCTCACCACGTAGACCAGCAGCAGGAATATCTACCTTTAAAATGTTGTTACTTTTTTTAATTTCAATGCGGCTACCAAGAGGTTTTGGATATTGATATTTAGTATCATTGTGATCGCTATTTAAACCAAGCGAATGACTAATTTCTAGAGATCTGATCCGACTTTCGAGCGATGGCAAGATTGGATTTTGCAAAGCATTAAGCGATTGCTTAGCACTGCTGAAGCGATCCTCGATCGCAGGTTCAATCATTTTGTCGAGCCAATCGGCAAAATGGGATGAAATGTTAACTGAGTCTCGAAAGCTAAGCTTGAGCTTGATTTCAGGTAGTTCCACAGGCGATCGCCCTGTCAGTAGAAACAAAATCGTTGCACCAAGTGCATACAGATCGGTGGCGGGGACTGCTTTGCCCCGAAATTGCTCAGGTGGCATATAGCCGTAAGTCCCAACGACGGTACTACCTCCCACCTGTGTACTGCGATAGGTATCTTGAACTGCCCCAAAATCTACCAACGCAATTTTGCGATTGGGCTGAAGGATAACATTTTGTGGCTTAATATCACGATGGATCACAGGTGGTTTGAGTTCATGGAGATAGATCAGTACATCCAGAACTTGTTCAGCAATTTGTTTAATATCTTCCTCACTGCCATGCCAACCATCGGCGATCGCCTGTGCGAGAGATTTTCCCTCTACCAGTTGCTGCACGATGTAAAAATCGCGATCGCGATCGCGATCAATCTGAAAGTAGTCTAAGTAACGAGGAATGGCAGGATGATCGAGTTGAGAGAGTACCCTAGCTTCCCTCTCAAAAAGTTCTAGCATTTTCCACTCATTCATCCTGCGAAATGATAAAGCCTTAAGAGCTACGCGATCGCCTGTTTTAGCATCTAGAGCCGCATAGGTAATCCCAACACCGCCCTGCCCAAGAACGCTGACAATACGATATCGAGACTGTATGATTTCACCAATTTGATGCAGTTCTGTCACAAACTTTTTTCACCTCATGTTTGCCATCGTAATACCAATTTTCGATTTTTAGGTAAAGGATTGCCGCGCTAAGCGCGGCAATCCTTTACCTCTTTTAGAAACCATTTAAGAATTGCCTAGATCCCCCCTCCATCCCCCTTAAAAAGGAGGATGGAGGGGGGGATCTCTTAGGAATTTTGATCGCAAGAAGTAATTCTTAAATAGTTTCTACGGTTGAGTTTCAGTAATTGGTCTGAAGTTACAAGATTTGGTTAATGCTTGTTTTAGCAAATTTTGATAACTATCATCATCAATCTCAAATGCCCCAAATCTCTCAAGATGGGGATTCATCAACTGGGCATCAAATAAACCGTATCCTTGCGATCGCAGATGTTCTACCAATTTTACCATTGCGACCTTAGAGCCTTCGGGAATTTTAAAAAACATCGATTCACCAATAAATACACCGCGAATCGCAATCCCTAAAATCCCTCCTGCCAATTGATCCCCCTGCCATGTCTCAAAACTATGCGCCCAACCAGCTTGATGTAAATTACTGTAAAGCGATCGCAGTTCTTTAGAAATCCATGTAGTTTCGCGATCAGCACAGCCAGCAACGACTTCTTCAAAGGAAGTATCAATCCTCACATCAAAGCGATTTTGATTAATCACGCGTTGCAAAGATTTCGGGTATCGAAAGCGGTGATCAAGTGGGATCAGGGTACGGCTATTGGTGTAGTACCACTCAATTGGTTCTCCGTCACCCTCAGACATCAAAAAATAGCCTTGGGTATACCCTTCGATAACGCTGCGGATATTAAATCTTTCCACGAATAGATTTCCAACTCGCAATAGGTAAATACTTAGAACAAATGTAACTTAATTTATTTCACAAGCTCTCGATCCATAGTCCTTCATAAGTAGATAGGCATAATCACTTAACATTCGGCACTAAATACTGAATCAAGAAATATTAGGATTGCTTGGGCAAAAAAATCTTGTAAATACCTGTGCAGAATAAATTACCCCAACCCGCAAGGCTACCCCCCTGCGGACGCAACCTTACGAGTTGAGATGCGTAATTAATTAAGTGTGCCTACTCATAGCAACGATTGAGTTATTTTGGAAAAATCAAAACCTAAAAAACGAGTGGCAGTACTTCGTGCCGCTACTCGTTTTTTAGGTTTTATGTCACAAGCAAAACTTTCAAAGCGCTGTAAATGATTTGAGTCATATTATTTTTTAACTTTACTAGTTCAAAAAACTTTAAACAGATAATCAAACGAAAAATAAGTTATACATTAGTTAAATCGTTAAAGCAAAGATATAACCCTAAAAAGTCTCAGACAAAATAAATGGCTTGCTCCTGCTAGGTAAATTTACCTGACTGAAGCAAACCATTTATTTGTATAAATTGTTCTTAAATTAGTATTGAGAGTCAGAATCTTTAAATAAGCCGATTCCGTTTGAATGATTCTATTCTGCTAGATAGATTACAAAAACTGGGATCGCTTAACATTTTCTTTATAATCTGTTTCAGTAATATTTGCTGAGTCAAAATACTTACTTACAGATTGGCTACTAGTCAAGATTTTAATAAAAAACTAACATGTAAAAACATCTACGCTCATTATAGAGAGAGAGTTATCATGATCCCCATATCTATCAAGACAACACGAAATTACAAAGAATAATTAAAACAAGTGACCTTATATTAATGGGTAGAAACTACCAACTAAAATACAAGGTCACTTGTTTTTTGTTTGTTTTATTAATTTGGTATTTAAATTCAGAGCCTATATATAAGCTGGCTCCGTTTGAATAATACTATTGTGCTAGAAATTTTGCCACATTGGGGATCACTTAAACTTTTCTTTATAGTTATATTTTAGGCTCCAGCTATTGAGTAAATATACTTATCATTAAAACCCCTGACAATGAGAATTTAAAAAAAATTATCAGAAAATAATCAAAAAATATGGTTTTATGTCTTTTTCTTGATTAACTTGCTTCTTTCTTGTCTATTTCATCTTGAGTTAATATTTTTAAAAAATCTTAGATTATAGTCATAATACCAAAGCACAAAATGGCTATGCCATTTTGTGCTTTGGTATTATGGCGGAAAAAGCAATAAAGTAAGTCAGCTATCAGCAATTCTCATTATGAAAACTTTGTCTTGATCTGGCGGTAACTATTGATAATATTCGCAATAGAAATCTTTGAAAAGCAGATTCCTTCGTTCAAAATTTGACTGCTTAGGCAAATCAAAAGTCATAATGAGAATTGCTGGACGAGGCTAAAGCATCTAACAAAATTGCCCAAAACATGTTACGTTCCAATGTTTCCCTAGAATTAGTCGCCCAATTTACAGGGCTAACCCTCAAACCAGTCCAAAAGCTCCAAAAACTTTCAGCAAAAAAAGCTCAACCACCAAAGGTAGCTAAAACAAAGCGATCGCCAAAAGTCTAATTAACCCAAGTTGCTACCTATCAAAAACCGTCTCAAAACAAGTTAAAAACAGCCTATCTAAGTGCTAAACAACGCTTTTTTTGTATAAAAATCCAGCATTTTTTATTTTGATTTTAGTTTTTGATGAATAG
>JADBWK010000083.1 GCA_020404895.1 Pseudanabaena sp. M085S1SP2A07QC
TAAGAGATAGATAGGACAATTCAAAACCCAAAAGATGGCAGAGCTTCGCTCTGCCATCTTTTGGGTTTTATGTCCTAAGCAAAGCTTACATTGCTATAGCAGCTTTTTTTTCTTGTTACTATAGGTAGCAACTTGGGTTAAGTAATTCTTGATAATTGGTGATGTATATGAAAATAAAACCTATTTTTGTTGGGATTGCGGTAGTTGGAGTTTTGCTGCTGGTGCTGAGCTTGAGCGCGGTGGGCAAGATTTTTGGAGCAAATCCCCGTGATGTTTTGGCGGGAGTCAAAACTCAGCCTCTAGCTGTGAAGTTTTTGCCACAGCGATCGCCTTTATTTTTATCGTTTTTGATAAATCCAGAGAAATTAGGATTATTTACTCAGTTGGCAGCGAAACCAAGCGATCGCGGCGATGTGCGGCATGAATTGTCTAATCTCAAACAGCAATTGCAGCAAAACTGGTTGCTAGATTACGAGCGCGATATTCAACCTTGGCTCGATCAAGAAATCACCTTAGCCGTAACCGATGTTGATATTGATCAGCAACCTGCTAATGGTTTGCAAACAGGCTATCTATTAGCTTTTGCGGCTAAAGATACTGAACTTGCCAAAACCAGCATTGACGCTTTTTGGCAGAGATTAGCGGTGAATGGCTCAGATTTAGGGTTTGAGCAATATCAAGGGATCTCGATTTTAAAGACTAGTTTTGCTGAAGATAAACCTACGATCGCGGGGACAACTTTGGATAAATTTGTCTTGTTTGCCAACGATACGCGAGTATTACATAAAGCCATAGATGCGCTGCAAAAGCCTGACTTGGCGTTGATGAATCTGGCAAACTATCGCGATCGCCTAGCACAATTTAATTCGGGCAAAAATGCAGGCAAAATTGCGGTAGCTTATGTGAATCTTGCCGAGTTAGGCGAAGAGCTACCCAAAGAAAGCTTGTTAATGAGTCTCAGTTTTGATAAGTCGGGAATTAGAGCCAAAACGTCGCTGAACTTGGAAACTAATGAGCAGATCAAAACTGCTGTAGATGCCCAAACAATTAAGCTCAAAAATCCACCAAAAAACTCTAGCAATATTGCCAATAAGATTCCATCGGCTAGTTCCGTAAGCATTGGTAATAATCTCGGTGCGACTTTGCAAGAGCTGCAAAATACCCTGATTCCTGAATGGAAACAAGCGCTGATAAAAGCGATCGCACCCATGACCTTGGATAGCAGTAATTTGGCATGGGCGCAGCATGACTACGCGATCGCCTTACTTCCTAAAGCCAATCATGATCTTGATTGGTTGTTAGTCGCAAAAGTGGAAGATGTAAATGCTACTAAAGAATCCCTTTCCAACCTTGATCAGCTTGTCAGAAATAAGCTCACAGTCGGCGAAATCTCACTGAAAGCTCAACCAGTTACCATCTGGACAAATCTCTCTGCTAGCAACAATTCTGGGGTGTCGGGAAATGTCGTGGCAGCACATACCCAAACTAAGGATTATGTGTATTTATCAAATTCACTCGCAGTTTTAGAATCTAGTTTAAAGTTAAAGAATAGTGAATCAATTGCTGCATCCAAGAGATTCAAAACTATTTCAGCGAAGTTGCCTAGCGATCGCTTAACCTATGGATATATCGACAAAAATATCGATCTATCTTGGGTACGGACAAGTCTATTAAATCTCAAGGAGACAAGTGAAATAACGCAAAACATCAGTAATTCTCCTCTAGCACAAACCTTTAAACATATTGAAGTAGGCGGTTTTGCCATTACTAGTACCGATAAAAGTATGCAGAATGGTGAACTTTTCTTAATTCTGAAGTGATTATGGGTAAGCCTAAAGCATTATCTGCTCTCATTTGCGTCTGCTAGTCGTTAATCCATGACTGTTAGTCCATCTACACCTCATTTTCTATTTCATATCATCCCTTTACAATTGGTGATGGTATTGCCGTTTGTGGTGCAGGCTATGGCTATTATAGGGCTGACTGGTTATCTGTCCCATGGTCATTGGCCGATCTGGGTTTATGGATGGACAACTATACTATCTATAGCAATCCGAAATGAGTTATAACTAAGATAGAAGGTAAAGGAGGAGGCGAAAATGCTAAATCTAGAAGAGTTTATCCAACAAGCGCTAGATCCCAGAGAACTAAAACGAGGGATTGCGGTAAAACTCCATTTACAAGGAAGTACCTACAAAGAGAGTGCTGATGTCGTACAAATGACAGATAGTTTTGTGAAGAAATGGTGCATTGCCTACCATAAGAAAGGCTCAGAAGCTCTAAGATTAGGTTACAAAGGCTCACGAGGCTACCTAAAAGCAAGTGAGAGACAAGAAATTATTATTTGGATTCAAGAACGTAACTACTGGGATATAGAAGAACTGAGAGAACACATAGAGTTAACCTATCAAGTAAATTACAAAGATGAAGAAAGTTATTACGATTTGTTAAAAGCGGCAGGGCTGAGTTGGAAAAAATCGCAGAAGAGCAAAGCTTCCTCTTGGATGGCGGCTAACCATTGTGCGATCGGGACATGGCTAACGGCGGCGCGGAGGCGAGAGGGATTGGGGTGCGATCGATTTGGGATTGGGGTGGTTGAATCATTTTTTTAGAAAGATATTCCTAAAATCTCTGAGAGCGTTTTCAACATCATCAGACTGTTCAATATCATCGGCACAGTTAGGGTTAAGAGTAACTGTCAGACCTTGTTGAACAAGCTCATCCCGCAGTTTGTCTAGCCTAGTAAAAACCTCAGTTTTCATGAGGTCTAGGACTATCTCTGATTTACAGCGATCCTTTTCCTCTTTACTCGCCGACTTGTCCAAAGCCTGTAATTTTTCTTGCCAATTCATTTTTTTTTACCTCTTGATTAAGACTTAAGCCACTCATAACAAACCAGTTGCTACTTTTTAATTCAGCCACTCCTCAAATCATCTAAAAACTCAGAAGCAGGATCGACACCTGTAATTAACAGGTAATCTCTCGCACGGGTACAAGCCACATACAGTAAATGTCTCTCAGTGTTATAAACCTCCTCTAAGTCAGATTCATCACTGATATTTTCGACTCGCTCTTGTAGTGGTAAAACCTCATCATCGCAAGCCATGACAACTACAGCCCGAAACTCTAAGCCTTTGGCTAGGTGCATGGTACTAACTGCAATACGACCTTCGGCAAAGGACAATCGATCGCTTAATTCAACAGGTTTTACACCAGCTTCCATAACTGCGGCGATCGCTCTTTCTATTTGAGGCTTATCGCGAACGAATACACCGATTTCTTCAGGTTGAATACCACTCGCAAGATGCTTGGCAATCCACTGAGCAACGTATTCACCTTCAGCATCATCGTCATCCAGAATTTTGATTTCTGGGGCTATGCCATTAAAAACAGAAATGGTGTCTTTCCGTAGTTCTTGGTTCCCGTCCACATCAGCGATAGAACTAGGCAATAGGCGATCGGCGGCGGTGCGAATTTGGAATGAAGTACGGTAATTGATCGTGAGAGTTTGCGATCGCCCTCGGATATCAACACCTAAAGACTTCCACGAAAAAGGTTGCTGAAATATGCGCTGTCCTAAGTCACCTGTAAAAAATAGGCTGTCAGGTCTTTGTGTGCCGATCGCTGCCAAGAAACGAAGCTCGGCAATTCCCATGTCTTGACATTCATCAATGATCGCAAACTGGAATGGGTAAGTATTAGTTTGGTTAAGAGAATCGGTAACAGTACCGAAAACTCCTGACCATGTAATTAGATTTTGCGATCGCAACCAATTTCTGACTTCTTGAAACACTTCCCAGAGTATTTCCCGTTGTTTGCTGCCTAGCTTAGTCTTTCTGCCTAAACGGGTCACATCTCGATAGTTTTCCCATGTGTCTAGTTGCCAAGCATCGACGACATCGTTCCATTCATCCCATAGCAATGATTCGGAAAATTTACGGTTAGGGTTTTGAGTAGCGATTGCCACTAACTTAGCTCGTACTTTTAACGGGTCAGCAATTTTGAGATTACCTAAAGGGTTGTAAAGCTCCCATGCAATATCTTGAATAGAACTAACTCTAATGCGACTAATCACCTTTGCATCATTGCCAATTAGCCTGTCTAGCTTGATTTGCAAAGCATTGGCTAGTGCTGGCGAGAAGGTAGTTAGCAATAGTTGGGCGTTGGGATATTTACGGGCTAAGAATACGGCGCGATGCAGGGCAACGATGGTTTTACCTGTCCCTGCGGAACCAGACACACGGGCTGCGCCGCTATATTCTCGTGCGACTAGCGATCGCTGACTGGGATGCAAAAATACTGTCCACTTCTCCCAAGGATAATCGAGCGCTTGTTGAAGTTCTTCGGCATTACTCATAATGCGGAATCGACGTTGTGCATCGGGATGATCGAAGGGATTGACCGCAGTTGTTGGAATAGTTGGTTTAGGTTTGCCGCCTGTGGCAATTTCTAGCAATGCTTCGGCGGCTTCTTGAGGCAAGTGATCGACCATATCGAAAAGTCGATCTTCATTGGCGGATTTGACATCAGAAATCCATTCTAGAGGTATGCCATAACTAAGCAAATCATCATCAGAGATATGGGCAAATAGTAGTTTTTTAGCGGTTGGTTTAGTGGATAGTGGAGAGTTTTTAGTGGTTGAGTTAGTGGATAGTGGGTAGTTTTTAGGGGTTAGATCGGAATTCTTGCTATTCACTAACCACTTTCCACTTTCCACTACATCACTAACCACTACATCACTTACTTCCCTTAACTCAACCAGTTGGGCGGCTCCTGTTCTAGGGTGGTTTTCAATTTTGCGGCGATTTGCCCATGCATACGCCTTGTCATGATGATCGACATAGCAAAGCAGCAAACTGTTTTCGGTGCGATGTACGATCAAACGTAGGTCAAGATTGACACTGATCGAGCAGAAGTTTGGGTCTTTAGTGCGCTCGAGTTTGTGATAGCGCAAACTGGGGCTACTGGGGTTTAGCTGCAAGTCAAAAGCAGAAGTTTTCACGGCTTTCTGTTCTTGTCCAGTAAGCTTGCTGAGGCTATCGGTGAAGGTGTCGGAGATACGAAATTCCATAGGTTTTATTCCAATAGTTCCATTACTTCCTTTAGAACTTCAGCTATGTATGGTTTTTTGCAAGCGATTACGTTATCAGGAAGATGCTTGTGATGTGGGAAGCTAGGCAGTTTAGGAAAGTGTGGTGTACTGTCATAACGAAAAATTAAATTATTTTGT
Organism: Pseudanabaena sp. M085S1SP2A07QC; assembly: GCA_020404895.1. Classification (GTDB taxonomy): domain Bacteria; phylum Cyanobacteriota; class Cyanobacteriia; order Pseudanabaenales; family Pseudanabaenaceae; genus Pseudanabaena. The sequence continues at coordinate 5,231 of JADBWK010000083.1, forward strand.
GCATCTTGAAAGTGATAACGATAATCGATGTATTCGATTTGGTTATCTACAACAACAATAATTTCACTAACTGCCAGTAAATATTTGAAAGCAAAACGAACTTTCAAACGTAGATTAGCTCTTTCAGATGTTAAAGAACTGACTTTAAATTCTTCAACGTATATATTGGCGGAGTTGCGTAGGAGTTGATCAATTTCATCGAAATAGTCTTGAAGGATTTTAGGCGACATTTTTGAGCCTGCTCTCTAAATCATGATGGATCGCTAAATAATGTTGGTAATTGCCTGACCATTCGATAAAATCTTCATCGTCTGAAGTTTCGCCTTGAGTATATTTAGCAAAAAATTCTTCTGAATCCATTTGATACTTGATTTCATAGATGTTTAACTGTTTTGCGATCGCCACTAAAGCATCTAAAGGTGATGTATATTCAACAATTTGTTTACGCATAATTTCGATACTCCTATATCAAATAGATGGGTTTTGTCTAAGTTTAACCAACACTAAACACTTTCATCACTTCATCGCCAAGATGATTAATCACCTTAACTGCAATGCGTCCTGATTTTGGCTTGGCAAAGGGTCTAGATGTATCGCTGTAAAGACTTGACCATGCTTCTTCGTCAATCTCAGCTTTGAGCGTGGTCTTGAGAGATTTGTACGGATCACTTGCACCCAAGAAATAGGCATGACGGACAAAGAAGCTTTCTTCGTTGTAGTCGGTGTCAATGAACCAACAGGCAATTTCATCGGCATTGCTAGACCTGACTTCACCAGATTGGGGATGAAAGACATCAACACCATAGATAGTGATTTGTGAATAGTGGTTAGTGGTTAGGCTAGTGGATAGTGGATAGTTGTTAGTGGCTAGATCGAGTTTCTTGCTATCCACTAATCCCTGTCCACTATTCACTCCCTTGCTATCCACTAATCCCTGTCCACTATTCACTCCCTTGCTATCCACTAATCCCTGTCCACTATTCACTCCCTTGCTATCCACCAGTCCCTTTTCACTATTCACTTTCCCAGAGATTTCATGAGTGCGTTTAGCATCTTGCTGATCTCCACGCAACTTTGTAATAAGTTCTCGGAATCCTGATTGGTTAGATAGGTTAGCTTGTCGGATAAAATCAGAAATGTTTCTACTTCCGCTAGAGAGCCTCGCGCAATGCCAAGAAACTGAAGAAATTCGCCAGTTGTCCGCCGTGCTTGCCCCTCCGCTATATTTGCTGGGATCGATGTTGCTGCTCGCCGCATTTGTGATGTAATCCCAAATTTCTCTTCGGCAGGAAAGCTTCGTGTAATTGAGTAAATCTTCACGGCTAAGTCGATTGATTTCTGCCAAACTATTAACTCCCGATACGAGCTTAAAGATTTCATAGGGCGCTACCATTACTCCTAAACTATCCACTAACCACTCTTCACTAGCCACTAGAATATCAGGCTCACCAAAGATGACAAATAGGTTGCCTGCACCTGTATTTTTGAGGTCATTTGCCATGTGTAGATCGGCGTTCATCCGTGCCTTTAGGATTGGAATACGACCGAGTTTATTAAATTCGGCTGAATGAGCGTCATAGTTAAAGGCACAGGCAATTAGGACATCAAAGCCAATATCACCAGCTTCTCTAGCTGCTGCAACTAAGTCGGGACGGGATACTGTACCAAATTCTGAACCGATGAAAATACCTGCTCTTTTAGTGGTTAGTGAGGAGTGATTAGTGGTTTGAGTAGTGGTTAGTGGTGAGTTTTTAGTGGTTAGATCGAATTTCTTGCTATCCACTCCTAACTTTTCACCAGCCACTACCCCACTAGCCACTAACCACTCTTCACTATTCACTTCAAACGTACCTTCGGCGCAGATGTATTGTCCAGGAAAGGGGACAAGGGACGTGAAATTGATCTTGTCTTCTTTGTGGGCTTGTTGCACACCAGAAGTTTTGAGATTTTCGAGAATCACATTTACAAAGTGGTTAGTGGTTTGAGTAGTGGATAGTGGTGAGTTTTTAGTGGTTAGATCGGATGTCTTGCTATCCACTCTCCACTGATCACTATCCACTAAATCATCATTTTCATCAACTGCTAAGACTCTATGAGGTGACAAACTTTCAACTGTGAATGGACCAGCTACCCGCACGGTGTTTTTATCTTCATAGGGTTTGTCATAAAGAAATTCTTGATCGGCTTTAGCAGCAATAGACGCATCAATTTCTTTCTGTCTAGCTATGCGATTTTTCCACCAATCACGATGTAGTTGATGAGTGGATAGTGGCCAGTGGCTAGGAATTTCACGAGGAATTTCCCATTCCTCTAAGGGTGTGTGGTTAGTGGTGAGTGGTGAGTTGTTAGTGGTTAGTTTAGACTTAGATTTTTTGCTATCCACTCCCTTGCTATCCACTTCCCACTCTTCACTAAGCACTCTGTTAAGTTCTTCGCGCAAAGGTTCGAGCTTGGTTTGATATGACTCCCAAATGGTGTCAATTTCGGTATTGTTGGCAATGGATTTGAGCGTAATGTGGGGAACGCGATCGTACACAAAACCTAAGCGGATGTTGTTGTGAGTGGTTAGTGATGAGTGGTTAGTGGTTAGTTGCTGTCCACTATTCACTTTCCACTTTCCACTAATCTCTGCTTCTTTTTGCTGACCTTCGGGACTGTCAGCTAAGAGGTAATAGGGATAACGTGCGCCCATGATTCTTGCCCTTGCTAGGGCTAAGGCTACGCGAGAGGTGTCAATGGTGATCCAGCGTCTTCCCCATTGTTCGGCAACATAGGCTGTAGTTCCTGAGCCACAGGTAGGATCTAGGACTAGATCGCCTGGATCGGTTGCCATGAGGAGACAGCGTTGAATTACTGTAGGGCTAGTCTGAACAACATAACGCTTTTCATCAGTTCGACTGGAAATGCCACCACCAGTGTCTGTCCAGATATTATGAGTGACAGAGATTGCAAAATCATCAATGAAGCTCCTGAAACGAACCCCAGTCGCTGTAAGGTGAATACGACCAGCTCGGTTAGCACGAATAAGTCCTTCAACTCTTGTCTTCCAATGAGAATTACTTGGAGGGAAGAATGTTTTGCTTCCTACTACAAACCTTTGCTCGGAACTCGTCGGTCCAGGAGAAACGAGCGATACTGGCTGAAACAATTGCCAGCCATCTGGAACTACATTATTTGCATTTTCTTCCTTTGTTCTGGGGCGAGTTACAGATCTATCAGGTGAAACCATTGTGCTGAAACGTGAGAAGCTTTGTAGATCTGATTTATCTTTGTAGAGCTGCCTGTATTTCAAACTTGAATAGTTCTTTGAATACCAGAGGATTAGATCGCAGACAGGAGGTAAATATTCACTAGTTGCATAAGGTGTCGTTTGGTAAACAATCTGACTAACAAGATTTTTCTCTCCAAACACCTCATCCATCACAGCCCTAACCCGATGCACATTCTCATCCCCAATTTGGACAAAAATAGAACCACTATCCGTTAACAAATCTCTCGCCACCGTCAATCGATCGCGCAAATAAGTCAAATAAGAATGAATCCCATCGCGCCATGTATCCCGAAATGCCTTTACTTGCTCTGGCTCACGGGTAATTTGTTCTTTTTTCCCATCTGTAACTGCTGTACTTGTCGTTGACCATTGAAAATTAGAATTGAACTTAATTCCATAGGGCGGATCGAGATAAATACATTGCACCTTACCGCGCAAACCCTCACGTTCGGCTAGGCTTGCCATCACCTGAAGGCTATCACCCAAAATCATGCGATTTGTCCAGTTCGCATCGTGCTTATAAAATTCCGTCGCTGTTGCATCCTTCGGCAAACCATTGAAATCAGCAAACAAATCCAGTTGAGTGGCTAGTGGAGAGTGAATAGTGGCTAGTTTCTTCCCACTATTCACTCTCCACTGATCACTATTCACTAAATCCTCAATAATCGCCTTCGGATGCACCTTTTCTTGAATGTAAAGCGGTGGTGCAGATACAACCAAATCTGACCAGTCCTGTTCATCTTTGCCGCGCCAAACCAACTGTGGATCGAGATCGCGATTGCGGCGATCGTAGGCAATACGGATCGGGCTTTTCTCATCTTCTGCCATTACCGACTGATGCTCGGCAGTGGGGATGTTGCACCGCTTGGCTTCTTCGTGTTTGAGCGCTTCGACTTTCTTGGACTGGTTGCTGGACTTGCGTGGAGGCATGGTGGTTACTGATTAAATCTTTAATAAAGGTTTAGTTGAGAGAATCGGGATTTTTCATTGACTTTTTCTCATCTGAGGCAAGACGACGCTCAATTTTTTTGACATCTTCAGCAGGTGGTAAAGATTCGGGACGAATACCTCGTTCGAGTAGCGTATTGCGAACTGCTTGATTGTTGGTGATATGTTCGCTAGAAATTTCTGGCTCGGTACTCAGTCTGTTTTGCTGCGAGTTATAAATCGTAATTTCAGACGCAAAATCTTTGGCTTTTAAGATAATGGTTGGCGCAAAGTCTGCAAGTGGACGGTTATCTGGTACTTTCCATTGAGCTTTCATGGCTTGAGTAGACTTACCAAAAAGTGCTGTGTCCCCTTTACTGCGAATTGAGGCAAAATTGCGATCGCTACCTGTTTGCTCGAAAATGACTCTAGAAAGCTCTTTTTCCGTTTCCGATAGTTTCTTTCTAGCGGAAACTCTTTCAGCTTCTAGTAAGCGCTGCTCAATTAATTCTGCTTTTCTAGTCTGCACCGCAAAATAAGTTTGAGCAAAGGCAATCTCTTGTTTTCGCGGATCGCCATTTTGAGCAATAAGGTAGCAAGCATAGCGTGTGAGCATGATGTCATCCACCTCTCTTTGGCTGCCAGAGCCAAGATCGACCATTTTCCCGACATCAGCAAAATGGTCAGCTACGTCATGACTAGAAACATCACAAGCGGTTTTTGCTTTGGAAACAACATTTAAAAAGTTATCCCATTTTGTATAGCCTAAAAGATGTTGAAGGTCACGCGCAAGCCAGTATTCAATGCCATTTTCAGTTTGCTGAGCATGAGCTTCAAAGTTTTCAGTTAGAGAGTTAATAGTGTCTTTTTGCATGGTCTTATTTAATTAATTTGTCAATCAGCTTATTAAAATCTGAGTCAATCTCAAACACTGAGGTAAACTCCGCAAAAGCCCAACGTCCGAACTTACCCAAACTATTCACCCCAGGAATCCAGTAAGTTTTCATTGTATTCGCTTTGTCCTTAGCATCTTCACCGCGAAACCCTTTAATCTCCACGATCAGATTTAATAAATCATCGCGCCCATCATCGATCTGCAAAATGAAATCAGGGATATATTTGCGTTGTGTCGAACCGTAAAGATAAGGAACCTCAAAGCCTAAACCTTGGTTTTTGACATAGCTGCGAACCCTAGGATGCGCCTCGACAACTCGACAAAACTCCGCTTCCCATTGGCTATCATACACAACCCAATTTACATGGCTTTTGTTTGGGGCAGTGTCCCACAGCGGTTGCTTGGAGGTATTAAAGCGCACATGGGCAGTTGAGCCAATCGGATTATAAGCATCGAGAATTGCTTTAATTGGGCGATCGCCATTGTCTGGGACAGACTCGATCGCATCTTTAATCCGATTGCAAGCCATATCTGCTATTTCCAGATAAAGCACCTGTGCAGGAAAAGTATTACCCGTACAGCGCAAATAGCCGCGATCGATCCACTGCTTGACAATGCGCTTTAGTTGACCGAATAAGTGTAATTTCGGTTCTTCATTAGCATCTCGATACTTGGTATAGAGCAAGCGTTTGGTAAGCTCAAACAAAATTGTCGATTGGCGCATCCCTTCTAAATGCTTGACGTTTAGCTCCACACTTTCGCCAATGATGCCTTGATTGTTCGTAATCGAAGGTCCTACCAGATTTGGATTGATTTCTAACAACGAATTTTCATTAAAAACTGCCTTCAGCCTTTCTTCTGGCAATTCCACCCGATAACCTTCAACACGAGGAAATTTAATCTCCAAAGCATCGCGATCGGGTTTCACCGCTTCGACATGAACCGTATTTTTGGGTGGTTTAGACTTGGCAATCACAGGCTTTGCCGTAAAGTCAAAGGGAATCCCCAACACATCAGCATATTCCACATCAAATAAGCCCTCATCATTGAGTTCATAGGAATAGCGCCGCAAAGCCCGACCGATCACCTGCTCACAAAGTAGCTGCGTACCAAAAGCACGCACTCCCAGAACATGGGTTACAGTGTTTGTGTCCCATCCTTCCGTAAGCATCGAAACCGATACTACGCAACGAATTGACTCACCCAACTTGCCCTCTTTGCCGACAGTATTCATGACCTCTCGCAATAGGTCTTGATCGGTGACATTTTCCAACACAGCCGATCCCTCACGTCCTGCTAAATCACGACGAAAGCGATCGATTTCAGGGGCTGCCATTTCTCGGAAATTCCCATCTAGGGCATCGCCAGACTCTAACTGCTCACTGTCGATTAAGAGCGTGCGCGGTCTAGCTAAGCGATCGCAGTTGTCATCGTAATTACGGAATAGTTCAAAATGCCCATTGTATGGGGTGATGCTGCCATCTTCATTTTCACGCTCAAACCCCGAAATAAAGTCATAGACTAGCTTTGATGTCGATGTGTTATTACAAACCACGATAAAAACTGGCGGTACTCTTATTCCCGTTTCTTCCCATTGCTGATAAGTTTTTTCGTAATGCCCATAGAGTGCTTCGAGCGCGGTTTGCAACTCAGGCGGCAGTTTTTGCGGATCTAGCTTGCCAGCAGCGCCACGACCCTTTTTGGGCATCTTTGTACGGATATGCTCCCATAGGTTACGGAGTTTGGGCATATCGTCAAGGGCATTGTCGGATATAGGCACACGCGGCAGTTTGACAATGCCACACTCGATCGCATCCATGAGCGAAAAGTCACTAACCGTCCAAGGAAATAAAGTCCCTTCGGCATAGCCAGATCCTCTGAGAAAAAATGGTGTTGCCGATAGGTCATAAACCTTATCGACTCCAAGCTTGCGTTTGACTATTTCAATACCAGAAATCCAAAGTCTCGCCGCCTCGTTGTTTTTCTTGGCTTCATCTTTTTCATCACCTTTAAGATCATCGATCTCATCGTTATCAGGTTTTTCTCGATAGCAATGGTGAGCTTCATCATTGATTACTAAAACATTTTTCATACCCATCAAGTCGGGCATAACCCTTTGCAGCATCTGCCCTTCAGTTTCTAGGGTTTGCAGTGGTTCGCCACGACCTTGAATTAGCTTGCGAGTACCTGACGATATTTCTAGACGTTCTCTTAACTTAAAAGCGTGGTAATTCGTAATTACGATCTTCGCCCGCGCTATATCCCCTAACATATCGCTAGGGACTAACTCACGGTTGCTGTAGTAGTTGTCAGGATGATTAGGTTGCAATATTTGTAAGCGATCTTTGATCGTAATACCAGGAGTAACGACTAGAAATCCGCGTGTAAACTTCTTACTAGATGAATGACGCGCAGCGTTGATCGTCTGCCATGCAATCAACATTGCCATTACTGTTGTTTTACCTGCCCCTGTCGCTAGTTTTAAAGCAACTCGCCATATTTCAGGATTTGCGTCTTTATTTGCTGTTGTAATTTGCTCAACGAAGTTTTGACCTTGCTTACTGAGGGGCGCAACTTCAGCTAACCAAATTGCAGTTTCTACTGCTTCTAGCTGACAAAAGAATGGTCTAACCCCATGAAAATCGTAATGTCGCCAATGTTGTAAAAGCCTTGCTGTTTCTGGGCTAACTTGCCATTTTTCAGGATTAACAATCTTGCGCCATTCACTGACTTTTTCGCGCACACTATTGATAAACTAAAGATGTCGCATAGGTCTGACTATTGTTTGAAATATCCTGTTCAGCAAGCAATTCGCCCTGATTGAACTTCCGTTTTCTTGGTTTAGGAATCGGACTAATGAACTCAGCAGGTCTTCGACTTTTAGTTAACTGGTTAGTTGGTTGCCCAGACTTATCCAGTTCCCAATGCTGTGCAGGAATCTCATAAGGAGAATTGAGAATAGGTTTTTCAAAAAATTGATGCGACACTTAGAACTCTCAACCAGAACAAACTTCTCTACCAAAATACATATCACTTGATAGGCGATAGCCTTAAAAATAAGCCCTTTGCAGAGCCTAAGATTTAGAAATACTGATACAAATCCTTGCCCCGATCGCCTAAATCCTTAACCGTTTGCCCTAACAAAGTGATCACCATTGGTGATAAAACGACTATATCAGATACTTTTTAGTTTTTATATAGCAAAAAAGCAATATTTACGAAGTTGTATCAAGGGATAGGTCACTGATTCTTGAAAAGAGCATAAGGCTTTGAGTTGCAACCATTTCTATTTTTCGCCTTCATTTACCCTTGCCCATAGGCGAAAGTCTTTAACAATAGACTACAATCATCGATCTCCATACAAGAATGATGGAGATATTGCTATATTTATAGCGATCGCTTGATTAGAGAATAAATGTTTAAGTTTGCTCACAAACTTGCTGGCTTAGCAATTTATACAGGGCTGTGTCTAGGAATCGCTAGCACCATATCACCCACCACATCACCCGTATTTGCTGAAGATAGCAGCCTTGGCATTGTCAAGCGACGTGGACATTTGCGGGTGGGCATCGATGCAGCGATCGGTGGTCCCTACATGTTTTGGAATGCCAAGACCCAATTTTATGATGGCTTTGAGCTAGAAATTATCCAAGAAATTGCCGCAAGACTAAATATTGAGCCACGTCCAATTAATATCCCTTGGGCAAACCAACCTGAAAATTTAGCTTCACGACAGGTCGATATCCTGCTCAGTGCGCGGGAAGAAGGAGCATTAGAAACAGGCGACACTAAAGGCAAATTTATTGAAACTGTGCCTTATTATCGTAATACTCAACGTTTGCTGATCCGATCCGATGGGACACAAATCAAATCCTTGCGCGATATGATCGGCAAGCGCGTTGGGGTTGTGGCAAATAGCGGAGGCGCAGCGATCGCCGAAACCTATAATAAAAATAGAGGCAATGCCATTCGCCTGTTTTCATCACGGGATCTTGATCGTATGGTCATCCAACTACGCGATCGCCAACTTGATGCCATGATCCTTGATGAACCTGTGGCAGTATGGCAGGTGCGCAACAATCCCAACTTTATAATTGTTGGGGAGCCGTTAATTCCGATTCGTCTAGTCGCGATCGTCAACAAAGATGACGTATCACTTAAAAAAGCCGTAGATAAGGCTTTAACTGAGATGCGTCAAGAGGGTAAACTCGAACAAATACTCAAGAGGTGGAACCTGTGGGAAAGCCAGAAAACTTTAAAATCAACAAAGGTCTTGCCAGTTACGGTATTAGCGATCATTACGCCATACTCGGTTTACCAATGACCACTGATGCCGCGCAAATTCGCAAAAAATTTCTCAAACTAGCGAAGATTTTGCATCCTGATGTGTTTGGTAGAACTCCCGAAGAGAAAGAGACTGCTACCAAATATTTCTCAAAGATGGTTAGTCCAGCCTATCAATTGCTAAATAGCGATCGCGAACGTGGGGAATATTTAGCAACTTTGAGAATGTTTGCCCAAAACAAAAAACAAAAGGACGAAGTACCAACCCTCAGTTCCGAAATTGCTCAAAAACTGTATCGGATTCCCCATGAAATTACCTATAAGCAATATGTAGATCAAGTTTCGCCGAAGCAGTATGAAACACTAGACTCAATCATGGAGTACACCGCTATTCTCAGCGAGTTAAATCTCGTATATTTGTTTACCCAAACTAGTCTTAACTTTTCTTCAGGCAGTAGCACGATGGCTCCCGTTGGCAGTCAGACCGCTAATGTGGAAGCAACTCCTGCGGCTAAACCTGCTCAATCTCCAGCCCTCCGCAATCTGAATATGGCAGAACTATTTATTAGCAAGAAACAATGGACTGATGCCCTCAAAGAGCTGCTCAGCGCCGAAAAACTTGATCCTAATAACGCCAAGGTATATGCGCTCAAGGGTTTAGTGCAAATGAATCAAAATGCGGCAGCGATCGCTAAAGCAAGCTTTCAAAAAGCACTCAAACTCGATCCAAAAGAGCCAACTGCCGTCAAATATATCAATCAGGTGAGTGCAGCTACAAAGCCACCAGAAAAGCCACCAGAAAAGAAAGGTGGACTATTTGGCTGGGGTAAGAAATAAATTCCGAGTATTTCTCGCTAAGGCTGAATTTCCGCAGACTAAAGATATGGCGAGGCAAGCACATTGGATTTTCGTAGACTAAAATATTATTGCCATAATTCTTTGATTCTCGTCACTAGCGGCGATCGCCAGATTCTATCGGCGATCGCTGAAGTTTTAACGGCTGAAAAATATAATTTCATTACTGAAACCAGCGGCGAGAAAGCATGGGAAATAATTCTCCAAAAGAAACCTGCGATCGTCATAGCTGATTGGGCTATCCCAGATGTATCAGGTTTAGTACTTTGTCATCGGAGCAAGTCAAATCTTGAGCATCCCGAGTTGATGGCAATATATTTTGTCTTGATCGTCAAAGATTCTAATCCTAAACAACGCCAAATTGGTTTTGATACTGGTGTCGATGAATTTCTCAACAATTCCATAGATAGCTCTGAACTCAAAGCAAGATTGAGAACAGGACTGCGCCTCACGGCTTTAACACAGTCATTGTCATGGGCTAATCAAAGATTGCTAGCTCAAAATGACCTACTGGATGCACTCAGCTTGTCTGATTCTTTAACTAAGGTTTTGAGTGAGCAAGCCTTTGCAAATGTAATGCCGAAGATGATGCAGCAACTTAAGGGATTTGGTGCTTATAAAAATAGGACTTACGCAAAAGAACGAGCTGTAGGGGCAATTCATGAATTGCCCCTACGGCAAAATAAGGCTTTCAGGACGTTTTTGCGTAAGTCCTAAAAAATTACCGTTTCTTGAGTGTATTGATTATTGATATCGAGCTGTTTCGTCAGGGTTATTATTTCCTCTAACCATCAGTATCGGTGGCGTGGTAACAGCCTTAGAAAATCAAAATCAACAGATTCCTGATCTCAGTTTTGATGAACTAGTCTCTTTAGCTGAGCAATCTCTTCTCCAAGCTCAGAAGTCTGGGGGCGATCGCGACTACCTCGAAGTTTTTGAATAATTTGAAAATTTGTGGCGCTACCCCATGTCATCGACGCAAAGCGCTGATGGCAGGGCGAATTGATATAACATTTTAATCTAAGTACTTGTACAAAATAAATTACCCAAATTTATAAAGCTGTGCCAGTAGGGGCACAACTTTATAAATTTGGGTTTGTAATTGCCTATTTACGTCACGTTGCAAAAACATGCCCGAAGCCAGATTTTCCTTCGCCGAACATTATCATGAACGGACTAAGTATGCACCTGCCACCCTTGCTAGCAAGAGTCAAGGACTAGATTGGAGTACCCAGCCATCGCCTTACAAGGATTATAAAATTGGCACGGTTTATGATCTAAAGCCATATCTTACTGAAGAAATTCAGTCCGATCATGATGGATTATTGGTAAGTCGTTGGCGGCGGCTATCGCGGTTGCTATTTTGTAGCTATGGATTGACGGCCCGAGTACCGACAGTAACAGGTGAAGCTTTTTATTTGCGATCGGCTCCTTCGGCTGGTGGACTATATCCTGCGGAATTGTATCTGATCTCAGCAGGCACGCCGCTTTTGTCCGCAGGAATTTATAACTATCAAGTCCGCACCCATAGCTTGATCCATTTTTGGCAAGACAATAATGTTTGGACTGGTTTGCAACAGGCTTGTTTTGCTCATCCCGCTTTACAAAATACGCGCATGGCGATCGCCATCACCGCAGTATTTCACCGATCGGCATGGCGCTATCAAGATCGGGCTTATCGACGAATTTTTCTGGATACGGGGCATTTGCTCGGAAATATTGAACTTGCTAGCTCGATTGAAGATTATCAAGCGTCACTAATTGGGGGCTTTGCCGATGAAGCAGTCAATGAACTGTTGTTTTTGGATAAAGAGGTTGAAGGGACGATCGCGATCGCGCCAATCCTTGATCTGCAAGATGAAGAGCTCATTGGGCGAGGTCAGGAATCACGAGAACCAATGCAGCGATCGCGCAATATGTCTAGAGGAATTATGACAGCGCTACCATCAGCAACTGTCATTAGCTACCCTAAGCTACCTGATGGACAGCTTTTAGAATATCTACACCAATCTACCCAGATTACTGAAAAACCAAATATGCAAAAGCTTTTGGAAAAGTTGGATGACAAAAATTCGGATACTGTCGAAAAAAATCCTGTGCAAGATCTTGATAAGTACAACTTTCCTTTTTGTACAAAAGTCAGTACGACAACCGAAAGCATTCACTGGGGGGCTGATCTGGAAATGCTCGAAAATACAATCTTGCAACGGCGTTCAACCCGTGAATATAGTGGTGCAAAATTAGAACTTGCTGAACTCAAAGCAATTCTCGACTTTACCTATCAGCCGCAGCACTATACAGATCAAGGTATTGATGGCAATCCAGATTATTTCGATCTCAGCCTGATCGAGACCTTTGTAGCAGTAACTGGTGTAGTTGGCTTAGACGAAGGATGCTATTACTACGCCCCAAAATCTCAAGAGCTGCGCCAAATCAGATTTAAAAACTTCCGTGATGAATTACATTACCTCTGCCTTGGTCAAGACCTCGGACGTGATGCAGGTGCGGTTATTTTTCACACAGCTGATCTTCAAAAAGCTGTAACTAAATATGGCGATCGTGTTTATCGTTATTTACATATGGATGCAGGACATCTAGGACAACGCATAAATCTGGCTGCGATCGGCTTAGGTGTCGGCGTAAGCGGCATTGCAGGATTCTTTGACGATCTCGTCAATGAGGTTCTTGGCATTCCCAGTGATGAAGCTGTTCTATACATCACTACTTTGGGTAGACCCCGCTGAATAGATATATTGTTGGATGATCAGACTGAGAAGACTAGGATAAACATTTCTTACTAAGTTAAATTTCGTAGAGATAAATAAAGCTAGCTCTGCATCATGCCGATCGCGTGGATTTGTCATTGACGACCCAGAAGATATCGTAACTTTAGCCCAATTAATGAAATCTTTACAAAGTGATCGGCAATTGCGTGAAAAGATGGGTATAGCTTCAAGGCGCAGTGCAGAACAACATACTTGGTTTAGTAAATCAAGTGAGTATTTAAAGTTTTTTGACAGTATAGTTAATCAATAGAAATGAACCTTTCCTTTTTGTGATGACAAATTGACTAAGCGCGTAAACTTAAGGACTCTGCGATTTAATAAAGAACCCTAATATCAAAATTGGACATCAAGTGGAAATTTATTATGGTGTGACTCTAGCCACAGAAACTTGGATTAGTTTTCCATACCAAGATTTATATTGGTGATGATGTTTTAATAGGAGATGGTACTGCTGTGATTGGTAGAGATGGATCACGCAGGAATTTGTACAAATGCTGTAGTAACTCATGATATTAATAATTGAGAAACTGTTGTAGGTATCCCTGCTAGACCAATTTGGAGAGAACCGAAAAAGCGATGAAAATAACTGTGGTTGTTCCTACTTATCAACGTCCAACAGATTTAGCGCGTTGCTTAGCTGCATTTAAAACATAGGTTCGTCCTGTTGATGAGTTGTGGGTAATTGTTCGAGATACCGATCACGAAACTTGGCAGTTTTTAGAAACTTTTGATCGGGGATCTTTACCTTTGCAGATAGCAACCGTAACTGAAGTAGGCGTAATCGCAGCGATGAATATCAGGGCAACCGCATAAAAAATCAAAGGGAAAGGAGATGTTCAAGATAAGCCAGATCCCAAGCCGCCTTATGACGTTTAGCTCGCATACTGGACTTAGAAGACTTATCACGGCTTAAGAGATTAAGAGCAAAGTGCCGTAA
>JADBWK010000084.1 GCA_020404895.1 Pseudanabaena sp. M085S1SP2A07QC
AGAGATCCCCCTAAATCCCCCTTATAAAGGGGGACTTGCATTTCTTCTTCTCCCCCCTTTACAAGGGGGGCTGGGGGGGATCTATCTGGAGATCGCCTTAATATCAAACAATCATCATCCGTCAATTCCGCCTCCCAATTTGGCTCGATCGCATTAGTCCCCGTCGCATCAATAATCAACGCCGCCCCAACAATGCGATCGCCCACCTGCAAATCCTCCCGTCTATATATAGGCGTTTCCAGCCACTGCCTGCCCGTATACATCCGCGCAGAGGCGATCGCAACAGCCTCCCAAACTTTTTCCTTTTTCCTTTTTCCTTTTTCCTTAAACGCCTTCGGCATTTTCATAATCATCTCTACTGCGATCGCCTCCACGATCAACGCTTTATCTGAAAACACGAATCCATAACGCTCTTTATGTAAAGAGGCAAAGCTGGTTTGTAAAAAATTTAAGATCTCCTGAGAATGAAAACTTAGAGGATCGGCGATCGCAATAGTTAGTGACGAATCAGTACCTGCGTAGCGCAAACGTAAAGCTGTCTCGATTTGCAAATCCTCATCACTAGCACCATGTAAAATCTCATTTTTCGCATCTTCGCTTAGCTCTAGAGCTATCATTTCTAATTCAGCAAGCAACTCCAAACTTAGCTCTGACTCAACCGAGCGATCTCGAATTGTCCGAACATCTGCCAAACCAATCCCGTAGGCTGACAATACTCCCGCATAAGGATGAATAAAAACTTGTGTCATTCCCAAGACATCTGCGATCGCGCAGGCATGTTGTCCACCCGCACCACCAAAGCAGCACAACACATATTCGGTTACATCATAACCACGTTGCACTGATATTTTTTTGATTGCCATCGCCATTTTTTCAACAGCAATCTCTAAAAAACCTTGAGCGACGGCTTCGGGTAAAACTTGTTGACCTGTGGCTTGACCAATAGATTGCGCTAACTCTGTAAACTTCTGAATTACGATCTCGCGCTCAAGAGGTAAATCCCCTTCCTTCCCAAATACTTTTGGAAAGAAATCGGGCTGTAACTTTCCTAACATCACATTACAGTCAGTCACCGCCAACGCACCGCCATTACGATAACAAGCGGGGCCAGGGAACGCTCCTGCTGATTCGGGACCAACACGATATCTTGCACCATCAAAAAACAATAACGAGCCACCACCCGCCGCTACCGTATGAATCGCCATCATTGGCGTGCTAAGTCTCACCCCAGCAACTTCTGTCGATAGCGATCGCTCATAGCTGCCTGCATAATGTGCAACATCTGTAGAAGTTCCGCCCATATCAAAGCTAATAATTTTATTAAAACCTGCTTTTAGACTGGTTTGAACTGCTCCAACAATCCCACCTGCGGGGCCAGAGAGAATGCTGTTTTTACCTTGAAAAGAGTTTGCTTCGATGAGTCCGCCATTGGACTGCATAAACATTAGCTTTGTTGAATTTCTATCGAGATTACCAAGTTCAGCACTAACTCGATCTACATAGCGCCTGAGAATTGGCGATAGATAGGCATCGACTACAGTCGTATCGCCTCGACTTATAAATTTAATTAAGGAACTAATTTCGTGAGATACGGAAACTTGTGTAAATCCAACTTGTTTTGCTAGTTCAGCCAAGCGCCTCTCATGGTCTGGATATCGATAACTATGCATTAATGCGATCGCGCAAGCCCTAATCCCCAAATTATAAATTTTTTGTAATTCTCTTAAAGCTAATTCTTCATCTAACGCGATGAGAACTTCTCCATGCGCACTATAACGTTCCTCAACCTCAATCACTTGCTCATAGAGCATCTCAGGCAAAATAATATGCCTTGCAAAAATATTCGGACGGTTCTGATAACCAATCCGCAAAGCATCGCGAAATCCTTTCGTAATTAATAAAACTGTGCGATCGCCTTTTCGTTCTAAAAGGGCGTTAGTCGCCACGGTTGTGCCCATCTTGATTGCCGCAATTTCAGCTACAGGGATCGGCTCAGACAGTGCAAGACCAAGAATATCGCGAATTCCTTGAATCGGGGCATCAATATAGCGATCGGGATTTTCAGAAAGCAGTTTATGCAATACAATCGCACCATCAGGTCTCTGCGCGACAATATCAGTAAATGTGCCCCCGCGATCGATCCAGAATTGCCATTTATTGTTGTCTTGGGTCACTTCTACTGAACTATCACTCATTTTAATCTCAACATTCAAGTCTTATCACTGACGTTACATGGAAGTTTCTAAAGTAGGTGCGGGTTTTGCATATAGCTCTTGCTTCAGCACAGAATTATCAACTAAACCCGCACCTACCGTATATACGATAGCCTAAGGGATTAGAGATGATGATTCCATCCACATAACATCAGTCATCAGTATTTATAGCATTTCACAGAAATTCTCTACATGGTTTTATAAAATTGCTTGAGTACTAATCCCAAACGATAAGACCATGCTCTCTCATCATGACCGCCCTTCTTATCCTCATATTTAAACAGATCCTTCCCAAGTTCATAGCCATATTGTCTCTCTAAAAGCTCAGACATTCTACGTCCCCATCTAGCAGCCTGTTGCTCAATCACAAAATTGTGGAAACCCTCTGACCGTTTGCATCCCCAGTCAATCCACAAATTAGGACGCAAGTGGTTGTCTTGATGAAGATATTTACCCACAGTTTGCATTAAAGGAGAACTAGGCAAGTTAAAAACCCCACCAGCCCAAAATGATGGAGAGAGAGCGGCAATATTGCCAAAAAGGTGGCAATTTAAACATCCTGTATAGAAAGCTGCTAAGCCACCATGAGATGAACCAAGAATAGTAGTAGACTTGCGATCGCTTATGGTCTTGTAATTAGTGTCGATAAAAGATTTCAAACGCGCCATATAATTAGAATATTCTGGCAGCCCACCACCTTCCTTTTTGAAAGGATTTGTGAACTCTTCAACATGAAGATATTCGTAAGAACGATTAAGAGGATGAACAGCCACAATGATTACAGGCTGTATTTCTTGTTGTTGGTATAAATTTCTGATGACAATTGGTACTTCCCATGAGTAAGGACTCAATCCGCCAGCCCAGAAAGTAGTATTACCATCATTCATATAAACTACAGGGTAGCGATTATGATCGCCATAGGAGCGAGGCAGAAAAATATGTACTTTACGGGGCTGATCGCCTCGTTCTAACCGCAAAGCATCATAGGTATGAAAGTAGCCACTATCATCTCCTTCGTCATGATAGTAAGCTCTCTGTCCGCCAAGATTAAATTCATTAGCCATATGTAGATACTAAGCTGTGCTAAGGGATTTTACCACAAAGCACTTTTTCATAAACTTGACGAATTGCATCAATGACTAGTTCTGTGGTTCATCCAATTGAATGAGATGATGGTATTGATTATGATCTGGAATGATTTCATACATACTCTACTTAGTCTAAGTTTTGGTATAGAGACTTTGTGATTAGCTGCGTTCAATTGTAGCACTTGCCATTATTTAGCTATGCAAATAGGTCTATGGAACTTAGATACCTCTTCTCTCTTCACTAAATGAATAGGTATTCTTAAAGCCAATAAATTGGTGGTGCGCGGCTTGCGGCGCACCACCAATTTATTGGCTATTGCCAAATCCAAAGCGGCATTCCACTGGTTTCTGCTTCAAATTGTAGACGCGCGATCGCATTCTCCGATCCTCCTGGCAAGAATTTGCTAGCAAAGGATTTGGGAGGCTTAATCGTGAAGACTTTAGTGTTTTTTGGGTCAAGACCCACCAGTTCGGCAGCGTAGCACCTTGCATCTTCTTCAGTGCCAATGCGATCGACTAAACCAAGTTCAACTGCTTGTTCACCTGTAAACACTCGACCATCGGCAAACGATCGCACTGCGGCGGGGCTAAGTTTGCGACCTTCGGCAACGGTTTCGACAAATTGGTTGTAGCTGCTGTCGATTAATGATTGCAGAATCACTCTTTCTTCGGGAGTAATTTCTCGATCAAAGGAGAGAATATCTTTGTAAGTACCAGATTTGACGACCTTAAAAGAAACTCCAATTTTGTCAAGTAACTTTTCGATATTATTACCGCGCAAAATTACGCCGATGCTGCCTGTAATTGTGCCAGCATTGGAGATGATGTAGTCTGCTCCAACGCCTATATATACGCCACCACTGGCGGAAATATTGCCAAAACTAGCGACGACTTTTACTTTTTCACGTATGCGCTTGAGGGCGGCGTAGATTTCTTGTGAATCGCCAACGGTTCCCCCAGGACTATCGATGCGAAGTAATAGGGCGGGAAATTTTTGTTCTTCCACAAACTCAAGGGCTTCAAGTACGCGAGTTCTTGTTCCTGACCCGATCGCTCCTGTGATTTCAATACGTGCGATTTTTTTGCGAAATTTGCGTTTTAGAAAGCCGAACATTAAATTATTAGTTTTAGGTTTGAATTGACTTTTACCATACTAGCTCTTACTACAAATGATTGTCTGCCTTGGATTTCTGCTGATATAAAGTAGCTTTAGCTACAAAAAATATTGTTGGATCTTGATTAAGACTCTATTTTTTGGTTCTGAGAATTGCTAAAAACCAACGATCAAAAGCTGTATCCTGAATATATTCAAGCTAAACATTTCGCAATATATTTAAACCCCAAATGCACGAGACGGACTTTCGTAGCAGCCTTCAGACCGAGGGCGATCGCCGCAGACTCAAAACGATCATTGTGATGGCAATTGTCTATGGATTGACGATTGGGTTACACTTTGCCCCTTGGAGTCGATGGGTGCTGTTAGGGTTATTTAGTATTCAGGCTTTGCGGTTAATATTTGCGCCGCCATTACCTCCAATCACGCCAGAATCTAATTTCAAAAATGGCGAGGAAATAGATGCGGAGCAAACATCTTCACAAGATTTACCATTTTTCTCATTGTTAGCATCGGCAAAAAATGAGGAAGCTGTAATTGGTAATTTAGTTAAAAATCTTTGTCAAATCGACTACCCAAGCGATCTCTTCGAGGTCTGGATCGTTGATGACAATAGCAGCGATCGCACGTCTGAAGTATTGACATTGCTAAAACAAAAATATCCTCAATTAAAGACTCTCAGGCGCGGTGATGAGGCTCAAGGGGGTAAATCTGGAGCATTAAATCAAGTTTTAGCCTTAACAAAGGGCGATATTATTGGCGTATTTGATGCCGATGCTCAAGTACCCGCCGACGTGTTGCGATCGCTAGTACCAGTATTCCAACAACCCAAAATTGGCGCTGTACAGTTACGCAAGGCGATCGCCAATGCTTCAGAGAACTGGTGGACATCAGGACAGTCTGCGGAGATGGCTCTTGATTGGTGTTTGCAGGATTTACGGATAAGGGTTGGGGGCGTGGGAGAATTGCGCGGCAATGGTCAATTTGTACGTCTTGCAGCTCTTAAAGATTGTGGTGGCTGGAACGAACAAACGATTACTGATGATCTCGATCTCACAATTCGCCTGCATTTATGTCAATGGGATATTGCCTGTCTAAATTTCCCTGCGGTACAGGAAGAAGGTGTAGTTACGGCAAAACAGTTATGGCATCAGCGCAATCGCTGGGCTGAGGGCGGTTTTCAGCGCTATCTTGACTATTGGAATCTACTCCTAAGTGGGCGGATGGGATTTCTCAAAACCTTTGATGCTTCCCTGTTTTATATCAATCAATATTTGTTGACAGTTGCCTTTATTCCCGACACGATCGCAGCCTTAGTATTGAGACATAACCCGATGCTCCCTGCGATCGCAGGCTTCTCTCTTGCCCTAAGTGCGGTAACTATGGCTTTCGGAATGAGACGATCCTATCAAATGTCATGGCGATCGGCGATCTGGCAAACAACTACTGGCATGATTTATATGCTGCATTGGATTCCTGTAATTGCCAGCGTTACGCTGAGAATGTGCATTCTGCCAAAGCGTTTAAAATGGGTGAAAACCCAACACCAAGGTGTTGGAGAGACTATATTAGAAGATATAGACCTTCAAGAGATAGAAACCCATGTATGATTGGATTGTAGTTGGTGGCGGCATCACAGGTATATCTTTGAGCTATGAGCTGCAAAAAGCAGGCTTTTCGGTATTACTTATCGAGCAACATCAACAACTTCAAGGAGGCAGCAGTCTTGGCTATGGTGGCATCTCATACTGGGCTGGCTCAACTTCAGTCACTCAGCAACTTTGTTATGAGGGAATCGCTCGACAAAGAGAACTATCTAATGAGTTGGGAATAGATACTGAGTTTCGCGAGATTGATTTACTATTGACGATAGAACCAGACGCAGATCCACAAGAGATTCTCTCGCAATATGTCAGTTGCTGGATCGCTCCGACTTTGCTCAACGCTCAAGAGGCTTGCGATCGCGAACCTCAGTTAAACCCTAAAGGCATCGGCGGTGCTCTGTTATTTCCTCACGGACATATCAATCTCGATAGTTTTGTATCTGCCCATAGCCAAGCATTCCAAAAGTTAGGTGGTGAAATCATCTATACAAAAGTTGATAGATTATTAATCGAAGGTGATCGCTTAGTTGGGGTACTGACAGAGCAGGGAGAGTTTCGGAGTAATCAAGTTGTTGTTTGTGCAGGAGCGATGTCTCGCTCTCTACTTAAAGCCTCAGGCATTCGATCTAGAATCTATTACACCCATGCCGAAGCTATCGATACAGAACCCGTTGATCTAGAATTGCGATCGATGGTGATGCCTGCGGATACTAAGCGCTATCAGTTAGAAGGAGCAACAACAAATATTGACCAAGACTCAATTTGGGATATCGCAGGGCATGAATTGTTGCCCCCTTCAGTGGATGCAGGAGCAATTCAATTTTGCGATCGCCGTATCAGATTTGGTCAACTCAGCCGTGTTTTGACTGATCCGTATGCTGCGATTGATCGCATTCAAAGCGAAGCAGCTATTCGAGAACAGGTGAGTAAAATCTTGCCCAAGATTGGTGCGTTAAACGGAAAATGGCGAAACTGTCTAGTCGCTTTTAGTAGTGACAATTTGCCCCTAATTGGTTCATTAAAGGAATATGAAAACCTACATCTATTCTCAGGATTTACCAGCCCAACTGTCTATGTACCAGCATTATCTAGAAGGTTTGCCGCCTATGTCAAAGGTCAGCCTGACGATATTATTCCCTTACTCTCTCCCCAAAGATTTTCAAGTATCCCTACTCTCGAATAGCCCTGTACTAATGTGCGGGCTAAAAGCTCAAGTCCACTAAAGTTGACTATAGAATACCGCTAAGCAACCCGTTGAGACGGGTTTGAATTTTTAGCCCACACTTGAGTTTTGCAAGTTACAGTGCTTTGCGCTGTAAATAACCATACCCAAAGCCCTTAAAGTTGCGCCCAGCAGGGCAAAACTTTAAGGGCTTTGTAATTTATTTTGCACAAGTAAATATAGAAAATTGTTGTGATTTTCTATATTTGTTAGGTCTTACGCAAAAAAGTCTTAAAACCCATATTTTACCATAGGGGCAATTCATGAATTGCCCCTACATTTCGTCCTTTTACGTAAGTCCTATTTGTATTAAAACTGTTGCTGAAAAATTTCTGGAGAATTTACTCGAAAAGGCTCAGCGCCTAAAGATTTAGGATCAATGCGCCAACGCTCCTCAATGGTGCTGTACTCAGCAATCTTCTGAGCTCGACGATTATGTAACAGCACATTAAAGTTTTGCTTTTGAGCTTCAGTACCTAGCTTAAATAGAAAACTAAAACGCTGCAAATAATCAGAAGCAGTCCATCTAGTTGTATTAATCGTGATGATCGCTTGTCTTGATTCTGCATCGATCTCAATGTTTTCCACCCAACCTTGCTGTAATCGCTGAGTTTTCCACCAAAGACTTGGCTCGACTGGTGCTTGGGGGATGCTGACTTTCTCCTCGGCAGCAGCCTGCTTAGCGATCGCTAAAGGTGCGATCGCGCCAATACTTAGCACTAATAAAACATGATTAACAATTCGCCTGTCAGCCATCCTAAACCTCATGATGTATTTTTCAGGACTTCAGCCATTATAATCGCTTTAGAAAGGATAAAGGGGTTTAAAGTTCCCTATAGCAAGACTATTAAACAGGAGTAACATCATGCCAGTTGTGGCAGTGATCGACTACGACATGGGCAACCTGCACTCAGCCTGCAAAGGTCTAGAAATGGCAGGCGCAAACCCAATTGTCACCAATAATCCGCAAGAGTTGGCCGATGCCGATGCTATTGTTTTACCAGGTGTAGGGTCATTTGATCCTGCGATGCAAAAATTGCGGGCAAACAAGCTAGAACAGCCAATACATGACGCAATCGCATCGGGTAAGCCATTTTTAGGAATTTGCTTAGGGATGCAAATCCTATTTGAAAGCAGCGAAGAGGGGCAAGAAGCAGGCTTAGGAATCATCAAAGGTCAAGTCAAGCGATTTAGTCATGAGCCTAATTTGACAATCCCGCATATGGGCTGGAACCAGCTAGAACTAAGGCAAACCGATTGTCCACTTTGGCAAGACTTAGGCACTAGTCCTTGGATGTATTTTGTGCATTCCTATTACACCTCACCCATTGATAGCTCCGTGACTGCCGCGACGACAACCCATGGCAGCCAAACAGTTACAGTAGCGATCGCCAAAGATAATGTGATGGCAGTACAATTTCATCCCGAAAAATCATCCAATGACGGGATACATTTGCTATCAAATTTCGTCAGAATGATCAGTGCGTAGCATAATAGTAATGTCTTGTGAGATTTATGAAGATCCAAATGATCAAAAAACTGGGTATTGTTTCCTGTCTAGCTGTAGCTTGTGCTGTGGTTTCGCCATCTGTAGTTCGCGCCCAATCCAATTCAGGATTTATACTGTTTGGCGGAATCAAAGATAGTGCACTTGACTATTGTCTTGATAATGGCAGCAGTGGTCGTAGCGATCGTTATTATTTAGAAGTAAAGCCACAGAAATTCAAAGTTTCCGAAGTGATCATCACCTACCCAGATCATTTTAATGGCAGCTTTGATACATTAGACATGAAACTGCGCGTAACCGATCAATGCCGTGGGGGCAGAGACTTGGAGATTGAATCAGCGACTTGGGATAAAGAAACTCGCCGCATTACGATCATCCCTAAAGAGGCAATTCCTTCCAAAACAGCAATTCGAGCCGTGCTATCCAACGTCAGAAACCCCGACTATAGCGGTTTCTATCAGTTTGACGGCAGGGTCATGCGAGCTGACATCCCCGTACCTCAATATTTTGGTTCGTGGGTAATCACCCTCGACTAAAAGAGCGCAAAGAAAATAAAGGGGGGGGGCAAAGCCCCCCCCTTTATTTTCTGGTTTTATTTCAGACATTATGTAAATTCAAATATGAACATTCTTATTAGTAATGACGATGGCATTTATGCAGCGGGGGTAAGAGCGCTAGCCGAGGCACTTAGTGACACTGAGCATCGGATTACAGTTGTCTGTCCAGATCGTGAGCGATCAGCAACAGGACATGCCCTAACTTTGCAAGAGCCTTTGCGAGTTGATCAAATTTCTGGAGTTTATCCTGCGGGAATTGAGGCTTGGGCATGTTCGGGTACACCTTCGGATACTGTGAAATTAGCACTTGATGCATTATTAAGCGATCGCCCCGATCTAGTATTGTCAGGAATCAACCGTGGCGCAAATTTGGGAACCGATGTCTTGTACTCTGGTACGGTATCAGCAGCGATGGAAGGAGTGTTAGAAGGTGTGCCAAGTATTGCCTTTAGTTTGGCTAGTTTCACACATCTAGACTTTAGTGCTGCTGCCAATTTTGCTAAAAAATTAGTCAAGATGATCGCCGATTATCCTCTCGAAGAAGCAATTCTACTGAATGTAAATATCCCCGCAATTCCTGAAGCAGATATTTGCGGAGCTGTAGTAACTCGTTTAGGGATTCGTCGTTATAAGGATCTATTTGAGAAGCGCATCGATCCACGCGGTAAAACATATTACTGGCTATCTGGCGTAGTAGTTGAAGAAGAAGCGGAAGCAGATACAGATATTCAAGCGATTAGAGATAATTACGTGACAATTACACCGCTTAAATATGATTTGACCTTCTCTTCAGCGATGCCATTTTTGCAAACATGGACAGAAAAATTAACTGCTCTGTCATCTTCCTAAAAAAGGTGAATGTTGGCGCGAAGCGCCAACACTCACCTTTTGACTGATCGCGTGAAAGATAAAGCTCCATGATCGGCATCAATTTTAGCGATACAACCAACGGGTAAGGGCGCATTTTCGCCATCATGCCCAAAGGGCAAATGCATCACAATCGGAATTCCTAAATCAGTTAGCCGATCGCGCCATACTTCTTCCATTGTAAAACTAGGAGTAGAAACTTCCGATTGACTAAAACGACCGATCGCAATCCCTTTTAATTTTTGCAAATGTCCCGACCAACGCCAATGGGTTAACATGCGATCGACTCGATAAGGAGCTTCGGATACATCCTCGATCGCTAAAATTACATTCTCTAGATCAGGACAAATACCCGTACCGATAATATGCGTCGCGAGAGTTAAGTTTGCAGGTAAGAGAACACCTGTAGCTTGACCATTACCCCATCCTTCCCCTGATAATGCGATCGCATCAACTTTTCCTTCCAACCAATCAAATAATTGCTGTTGCGATCGCTCTGGTTCATTGCCTAATGTTGTGATCACTGGTGCATGTAAGCCGCCAATCCCCTTATGTTTTGCCAATCCCCAGAGTAGAACCGTAATATCAGAAAAGCCAATTAACCATTTGGGGCGATCTCTAAGTTCTTGCCAATCAAGTTTTTCGAGGAGACGCATTGAGCCGTAGCCTCCCCGAGCACAGGCGATCGCTACACAATCAGGATCATTCCAAGCCTCAACAAATTGCTGACAGCGCTGCTCGTCAGTTCCAGCTAAATAGCCCCAAGGCTGACTAAGATCTTCAGGTATGGTTAATTCATAACCGCGATCGCACCAGATTTTTAGTCCTTGCTCAAAGCGTTCCCTTTCACGTAATGCACCACTAGGAGCAATGACACGGACTTTTTGAGAAGGCGTAATAATCGATGGGAATTTAGTTGGCTGCATAATTCAGAAATATAATGATTACCCAAAAACCTCGCTAAGCGAGGTTTTTGGAATTTAAGACTGACGGATTTGGAAGTGTTGTTGAGGAACAGGGAATCCTGATTCACTAAAGCTTTCGCGAATAACTCTATTGGTGTCAAAGTAGACCTGCCAATAGTGAGCATTGTTGCAGAAAGGACGTACTGCAAGCACTGGTCCCATGGGAGTGAAGTCGATAATTTCAATTACAGGTGCAGGATTGCTAACGACATTGGGAACATTACGAATCCTTTCTTGGAGAACTCGCACCGCTTCATTGGAGTTAACAGAATGATCTAGCTGTGCTTGAAGGTCAACGCGACGGTAAGGATTAGTGGAAAAGTTTTGGATATTGTCAGAGAAAAGTTTGTTATTACCGACAAATGTACGAACGTTATCAGGTGTATCGATAGTAGTTACAAACAATCCGATCTCTACAACTGTGCCTGTGATACCACCAGCAGATATAAAATCACCAACTTGAAATGGACGCAAGACGATCAGGAATACCCCAGCGGCGAAGTTAGCTAATAAGCCGCTCCATGCCGCCCCAATCGCGATACCAGCCGCTGCTAAAAGAGCAGCAAAAGAGGTTGTTTCAACACCAAAGTATCCAAGAATAGCGACAACTAGAATGATGTTTAATAACACCGAAAGGCTAGAAGTTAGATAGCTGATCAGTGTTGCATCAATACGTTGTTTTTTTAGCGTACTGGAGGTAATGGAGATCGAAAAATCGATCAGTTTGCGCCCAATAAACCAAAGGATGATCGCGGCAACAACTTTAAATGCGGCTCCAGCAAGCAGATTTAAGTTAGTTGCAATAAAAGTTTGAATAGTTGCAGCATCCATAGAAATAAAGACTTTCTCCCTTTGAAATTAACGAAGCTGAAATTATACGCCAATTTTGATTAATTTTTTGTTTTCAAATGAGTATGAACTCATTTGAAAACAAAAAATTAATCCCAGTAAGGTTTTTGAGTTTTCATTGTGCCGTAGGCACAATGAAAACCGCCATATCTGACTGACTGTTATAGATTTTGACTTATGGTGGTGTAAATCTCATAGAGTTTTTTAGTTTATTAATTTTTATAGAATTATCTGCCCTGCTTTTACATCGCTTTACGTTCAAACCCGAACCAAGAAATTTTTTAAAAAATTTCTTGGGGTTCTTTGCTTTACGATTAGCAGAACCCAATAAATTTATTTGTTTGGGTTGGAACTCAAAGCGATGTATGAAAGCTAACATCGTCATAGAAGCAAAGGTAAAGTTATGAGCCGTTATTCTAAGCGCGATCGCCTAATTGAGAAACCAGAACAAATATCTCGCGATTCGACCAAAGAACGAATTGAAATGTTTTTTTGTTTAATGCCAGTATTTGGACTGATCCCATCGGCGCTAGCCTTGGTGCGTCAAAGAAGCAGCTATAAAGTCCGCGATGTTAGCCAAGTAGCGATCACTTTGATGCTGACTTGGGCGATCGCCTATGGGGCAATGGGTGGCGTACCAACGGAGGGTGAAGCTTTACAAGTTACCGCCGAACTAATGAAGGCAACCATTAGTTCTGGCTATTTTGCGCTCTGTATGTATTTGATGTATCGCTTATATCGTCATCAAGCGATCTCATTACCGTCATTAAAGATTTTGGCTGAACGTAACGAATCGAGATCGGTAAAACGCGATCAAAAGCCTGATAATTAAAATGGAGGTTTTATGAAAGACTTCCAAGAATTTATCATGAAAGGTAATGTGATCGATTTAGCAGTTGCCGTCGTCATTGGGGAGCTTTTGGCAAAATTGTCACTTCCTTGATTGAGGACATCATTCACCCCGTAATTCTAAATCCAGCAATACAGGCAGCGGGTGTTAAGGATCTTGCGCTGTTGCAAATCAAATAATTCCTCATAAAATATATAAGTGTATGCTTTACACACACTTGTATTTTTAAGACAGACACATCTAGACTGCTTGCATATCATGTCATTTAGACAATACAGAAACAAAATTCACTGCTCTATATTTACATCAGTCGTAATCTTAGGAATTGTTATTGGCGTAAATGCTTGTGTTAGTCCCAATAATGACCAAAAATCTGAAGTTGATAAACTGCCTGTCCCTATTTTCTTGTTTATCCAATCTTCTCCAGATGGCAAAACAATCGAAGGCATTGTCCCTTCGGATTTAGTGGAACAGTTTGGCAGTTTAGATCGGGTAATACAATCGATCCCTATAGGTAGCAATTTTTCATTAGTACAGTTTGGCAAACCTCTTGGTATGTTCCAAGTGAGCGCAGTGCGTGGCTCAGACGCTTTTGGGGCGATCGCTAGCTTTAAAGTACAAGCACCAACCGAAAGTGATAAAAATCAACCAACAAAAAGCCTCGATCCTACAATTTTGCGTCAGCCCAATTTAACAATTGTGGCAAGTGATCGCATTAATACGGCAAGCGATCGCACCTACTTTTTTAACTGCCCCAACAAAATTCAACCCCTTGTTTTAGATAAATCACGTAACTTATTTTTAAAACTCGGTGCAACTCAATCCGCAATCACGCAAGTCGCGATCGCATCGTTAATATGTGTGGATATCGACAGCGATAATCAGCCTGAAATCATTGCAGGTTTACGTCTCGACAATCCAATTCGTCCAGCGGGATTTGATCCCCAAGTGTGGAAAGATTTTCTATCTCGATCCGCTCTTGAGCGTCAAGAGTACAGCATGTTAGTAATGTTAAGGAAATCGCCAAACGGTGATTGGACATCAGAGCCAATTTTGAACCACACTAGAGCACTTTCCTACATCAACGATAGTGTGAGCAGTTATGCTCTATACGGTATTCAAGAAATCAATGGCGATCGCTACCCCGAAATTATTGTCAAAGAAATTGGCTTAAATTCGCTTGATGTGCGTGTGTTTACGCCTACTGTAGATCCACAAGGCAAATGGCAATGGCGCAGCTATTATCAAAATCAGCGATCGCTAAATATTGTTCAGTAAAACCGTTGTAAAGTAAAAAGGAAAAAGGAAAAAGGAAAAAAGCAATTATTTCTTTTTTTTCTTTTTCCTTTTTTCTTTTTCCTTGTCAAACATGTCTTTAGAAAATTCCATTATCTATCCAGTCTTATTTAAACAAGTACGCATTC
Source organism: Pseudanabaena sp. M085S1SP2A07QC (assembly GCA_020404895.1). Lineage (GTDB taxonomy): Bacteria > Cyanobacteriota > Cyanobacteriia > Pseudanabaenales > Pseudanabaenaceae > Pseudanabaena. Next base: position 14,261 of record JADBWK010000084.1, read on the forward strand.
TTAGTGCGGATTCATCGTCAAACATAGCGGAACCCTTTGCCGATGTTTTTGTTGATAGCGATCGCCAAATCCACCTTAACTTTGATCAATCCCAAATTCCTCAGGAAACAAATATTGATCAGCGTTCAGGTGTTGTTTTAGGAACTGGGCTGATTGATCTCTACAGCACAAGTAGCGAGCCAGGGCATGAATCAAAAGAAACGATATCTGAGTTAGTACAAGCAGCTAAAAATGGCGGATTTGCCACGATTGGCATTTTGCCCAATACCCAACCTGCGATCGATGATATTGCCGCTCTAGAGTTTTGGCGCAATGTACAGCAGAAACATGGAAACATTCTGCAACCTTGGGGAGCAATTACTAAGGGGTTGGAAGGGAAGCAACTAACTGATATTGCCGAGCTAGCCGAATCCGTAATTGGTTTTACCGATAGCAAACCGATCTCCAATTTACTGCTGGTTCGTCGCGCTATGGAATATATCAAACCACTTGGGAAACATATTGCCCTATTTCCTCAAAACCCTGACCTCACAGGTACTGGCGTAATTCGGGAAGGCAAATGGTCGCTACAATATGGCATGACTGGCTATCCCGCCGCAGCTGAAACTACAGCCCTTGCCGCTTTAATTGAGTTAGTCCGCCTCACCAAAGCTCCCGCTCATTTCATGCGTCTCTCCACAGCGCAGAGTGTAGAACTGATTTATCAAGCCAAAAATGATGGATTGCCTGTAACTGCAAGTGCAACTTGGTTACACCTTTGTCACTGCGATCGCGATTTAGCTACCTATGATCCCAACCTTCGCTTGAGCCCTCCTCTCGGCAGCGAAGGCGATCGCCTAGCGTTGATTGCAGGTATTAAATCAGGAGTAATTGATAGTATTGCGATCGACCATACTCCCTGCGCTTATGAAGAAAAAGTTGTGCCTTTTGAAGTTGCGCCCGTAGGTGCGATCGGCTTAGAGTTTGCCCTTCCCGTTCTCTGGCAAAACTTAGTGATTTCAGGATTATTAACCGCTACTGAGCTTTGGCAAGCCCTTAGTGTTAACCCAGCTAAAATCTTGGGACTCGCTCCACCAAAACTATCGACTCTTTTTGAGCCATGCTTAGAATGGCTAGCAAAAGATAGTGCGATCTCATCTCAATCGAGAAATAGCAACTATATGGGGCGATCGATCATAGGCAAAGTTTTGGCATGAAACTGAGCAAAATGGGAAGAATCGCAAAGCGATTCTTCCCATTTTGCTCAGTTTGTATTTAATAAGTACAATTACTTACAAAACTCGGAGCACGGTAGGAATACTGTGTAAAGTTGGTAAATCACGAATTGACGCGATCGCTTGCTGGAAGTTATTCTCACTCACTCTTTGGGTTACTACCACGATTTCAGCAAGTCCATCATGGATCGTATTTTTTTGCAAAATCGCATTCAAGCTGACGCAGTGCTTACCAAAAGCAGTGCCAAGATCGCCAATTACCCCTGGCTTATCATGGGTTAGCAACCGCGCATAAAACTGAGTTACAGTATTTTCAATGGGGGCAATTTTAGCGTAATGCTCATGGGAACAGCCCATCAATTGATTGACGTGATTGGGCATAGATTTTAGTGCTGCGACAACATTAATAATATCTGCGACTACGGCGCTAGCAGTTGCGCCTGCACCTGCACCGGGACCAGAGAATACAACTTCACCGATGGGATCTCCCTCAATACGCACCGCGTTGGTTACGCCATGAATATTTGCAAGCGGATGTTGGATTGGAATTAGTGTCGGATGTACCCGAATTTCCAGATTGCTGTCATCTTTGCCGCCAGTATTGCTATCAGTACGTCGTGCAATGCCTAAGAGTTTAATTGTAAAACCTAACTCTTTGGCATAGCCAATATCAGCACTAGTAATAGAGCGGATACCTTCACGATAAATATCTTCAAGCTTGATGCGATCGCCAAAGGCAAGACTCGCTAAAATTGCCATCTTGTCCGCCGCATCATAGCCATCGACATCCGCCGTAGGATCGGCTTCGGCATAACCTAACTGTTGTGCTTCAGCGAGGGTTTTATCAAAATCAGCACCCTCAAAATACATCCGACTCAAAATGTAATTGGTTGTGCCATTAACGATTCCTGTTAGTTCGCTAATGCGATTGCCGCCAAGACTTTGTTTAAGCGCTTGGATTACAGGAATACCGCCACAAGCAGCCGCTTCCAGCATTACATATACGCCTTTTTGTTTGGCTGCGGAAAAAATTTCGTTGCCATGTCTAGCGATTACAGCTTTGTTTGCGGTAACAATGTGCTTGCCATGGTCGATCGCCTTTAAGATCAAACTCTTAGCTGGCTCGATTCCTCCAATAACTTCAACCACAATATCTATCTCAGGATCATTAACGATAGATTCCAAATCATCTGTGACAATATTGGGATCGATCTCCACATCACGCTGCTTGGCTAGCGATCGCACACCTACGCGAGAAATTTCGATATTAGGTAGCAGGGGATGGCGACCCGCAGGGTCTTGGAGAATTTTGGCAACACCTGTGCCAACTGTTCCTAATCCGAGAAGTCCAACTTTATATGTCACAGTCTTAATTTGTTTTGATTTTTGTCGATTTCTATTAGCTTTTATTGTAGTTTTTTTGGGACGCGATGAATTTTAAAACCCAGAAAGTAGAAGGGGGCGCTTTGCGCCCCCTTCTACTTTCTGGGTTTTATATGATTAAGATTAAGCAGCTACGGCAAATGCATCTTGAGAATTTCTATGTGATTCTTTATTAACTGTAATATTTTGTTTCATATCCAGATCTGTAGCGATCGCTAATTGATAGCAAGGAATCGTATCACTCTGAATTGAACCTGACATTACGCCTTCACACACTTCTAACAAAGCATCAGCAGAAGTAGAGAATTGAATACATTGATTTGGTAAGACGACTTTCTCAAAAAAAGCTGATTTAGCTTGATCTATACGAATAATTTGCATTATTTCGCTTTCGTTGCGATAAATACAAGTTAGTTGATTAAGCTGATTTTCTAGGTGATTCGAGTTGATTTTACGTGATTGAATATTAAACATATTTTTTAAAACTTGTTAGTAGCTGCTAGCTTAGCTAGTTAATGATCCCAGATTAAGTGATAGTCCCATGACTAGCAGTGACCTAGCGCACATATTCCAAGTTTCTTAAGCTTTGGGATCGCTATTCACTTAGCTATTTTTTGCGATCGCTTGACCATGAACTTAGTCAGATCCACGAAAGTATCCCGACGTAAATAAGGATAATCTCCAACCCACAGATTGTATTGAGGAATATAAGCATCGGAGGTGATCCGACTAACTCGTCCAAAACGGCGATCATTAGAAAATAGCAACATAAATACTGTTTGCTCAGGTCGAATCCGCTTCAGTTCTCGCTTCATCGGTAATCGCAAAGTTGTTACAAACTCTGTCTCATCACCAAGCTCAATATTTAAAAAACTTTCCGCGTCATAACTAACATCCATGAGCCCTCGCGAGTCTACTTTCTCAGCACGAGCCAGCACTTCTTGAGAAACATACACATCTAATACTTCTGCCTGCCAAAATCCACAGTAGGCAAAACGACGCAACTTGGCATTCCGAAAGCTTGCTAGGGCAATTGGCTCTAACATCCAATACAGTCCGCCCAATGCTGCACAGACAAACATGATTAAGGCGGCAAAACTGCTGGGATTATTTTCGTGGACACGGTTATAGAGAATTGTGAACACAATCACACAAGCGATCGAAATAGCTATACGACGAAATACACTCTGTCCATTGCCCCAATAGTATTGATACTGCTCTGAGGTGGGTACGGCAGGAATAAGCTCATCAAAATTTTTGCGCTTGAGTGGAGTAATCATAAGCTCTATTTTTGTGGGTTACGGCTACGCCTAATCTAAATACCTTGGCACAATTAAAAAACTAGAACCAAAAACTGTACCGCCCGCGCAGCGGGCAGTACAGTTTTTGGGGTTTTAAATTAATTATGCATAGTTACTTATTATGAAACCAATTTAGGGGTTTTCAGCACCTGCGGTGCTAAAAACCCCTAAATTGATTTTGCTAATAATGCAGCACCAAAAGCCGCTTCCGTTTGAATAGCTTGTTGCATTGGGATCTGTAAATAGCGATCGCGTATTTTTGTCCACGCCTGATTTTTTGCTCCACCGCCTGCGGTATAAATTTGCTGAATTGGCGAAGCTCCTAAGACTTGCAAAAGTTTATAACCCTCTGCCTCAATTCTTGCCATACTTTCTAACAGTCCATGCAAAAACTCCACGGGATCGTCAGGACGAGGTTTTAATCTTGGTAAGAGATTGGGATCATTAATCGGAAAGCGATCGCCTTTTTTGGGCAGGGGGTAATAGTCTAGCGAGCTAGAAATATTCGGATCAATGCGATCGCTCAACTCTTGTAACTGCTGCTCTGTAAAAAATTGTGGCAATACCGCACCGCCAACATTTGAAGCCCCACCTACTAACCATAAACATCCAAAATCTGAATGCTCAAATCGATGGCTATAGATCCCATAACGCGAATCATTGATCGGGCGATCGCTCAAGACTTTCAGCACCATCGTCGAGCCAAGCGAAGTAACCGCTGTCCCGATCGCTGGGTTCTTCGTCCCAACACAAGCTAAAAAAGCCGCATTACTATCGGTCGTTCCCGCGCCGATCTCACAATCGAATGGCAAATTTAATTTGGCGGCGATCTCCTCCTGAATTATTCCTATAGTTTTACTAGGTGCAAATACTTCAGGCAAAATTACTTCAGGATGTTGTAACGCCCAATTTTTTAGCCAGTCAGGATAGCCTAAGAGCAGAGGATCGTAACCTAATTTCAGAGCATTGTGGTAATCACTTACGCCTAACTTGCCATGCAGTAAATAACCTAACCAATCAGCTTGATGTAAAAAATACAAACTTGAGAATGAAGGGCGCAGCCCTTCATTCTCAAGAAATAAAACTAATTTGGCAAAACTCGAAGTCGCGCTACAGACTGAATGTTGCGGCGGTGCAATTTTTTTCGCATGTTCTAAAACTTCTTGACTGCAAGCATCGCTATAGATCATTGAAGCCCCGATCGCTTTCCCATCGCGATCGCAAGTTAAAACCGTTGCCGAAGTGCCATCAATAACTATTTTGTTCGTGGCTTGTCTAATTTTTTTAGGCAAACTAGCAATTACTTCATAAAGTGCTGATTGCCATGTTTTGTAATCACGAATGTCATATTCAGTACGAGAAGTCGCCAAGATTTCGCCATTTAGATTAATTGCGATCGCCCTTACTCCCGAAGTCCCAAAGTCAATACCCACAAAGTAATTCATGCTTATTGTCAATATTTAGTAAGGTGGGCATTGCCCACCTTACTATTTGCTGGGGTTTATTAAGATTTTTTCAAAGGAATATGTTTTTCCAAACAAGTTTTTAGCATTTGTGGATTGAATAAAATTGGCAAAAAATGAATACTTTTTACTTCTTTAAAATAAAACAAAATCGGAAACCCAAACCAAAATACTTTCCAGTCTTGCCACTCTTGATAAGGGAAAGTACGGAATTTTTCTTGCGATCGATAAACATCTAAATCTGTTGCGGTAAATACTAATCGAATCGTAGATGTTTGATAAACTAAAAATAACCCAAAAATAGAAACTATCCCCGCAGCAATCGGTTGAACCAATATAAGTGGCAATCCTGCCAACACAATTACAACGGATATTGCATAGCTTGGAGTTAATTCTGTAGCCTGTGATGCAATATTTGGGTCAACAAAAGGGTTTGAAGTAGTCATAATGATTTAAATTATTGGTTTCTATCTATAGATATACATTTAATTTTAAATCTATGGCTAACTTATTGGAATGATAGGATGAATATTAGTAAGCTAATTGTGTGCTTTAGTTTAGTTCGCTCTTCACTAATCGCTACATTATCTTTCCCCTGTAATCTCTATAAATAAGCTTAGGAAATGTCTATGAACTTATCCTCAACAGCGAATGAATTGGATCTCCCTTTGCATGAAGCTGCTAAAGATCCTAAAGTCTGGAGTCACCTCAAACAAGCGATCGCAACCAGTTCAGGATTTGACAAATGGCAGCGTTCTCGAAACGGTGACCCCAAAGGCGATCCCAAAGATGTTGTCGCAGTACAAGAAAGCGTTCTTGATGATCTCGTACGTAGCTACTTACGTGAGACACTAGAAACGTTAGCGTATTAATTGCGAGATTTTCTTGTGAGCGAAACATTAGAAACTCAGTTTGAATCCTTAAGAGAGCAACTAGCTACAGATGATATGGGTATTCGGATGAAAGCCCTCCATGCTAGTCGCTCTCTTCCCGTATCTGAAAGATTTGATTTACTTACAATCGCGGCGATCGACCCCTATGCTCGCATCCGCTATGATGCAGTTAGCCAACTTGGCACAGTCGGTACAGTTAATTTAGAAAAATCCTTAGAAATTTTAAGTGATCGCCTATCAATCGATCCTGAAATTGATGTCCGTGCGGCGGCAGCAGCGTCACTTGGTTCTCTACAGCTTACCCAAGCCTTTGATCTACTGAAAACCGCCTACGAGTCTACCAACGACTGGATGTTTCAATTTAGCATCATTGCGGCGATCGGTGAGCTAGGCGATCCTCAAGCTTTTGAGTTACTTACCGAGGCATTACAAAGCCCTAATGAACTCGTTAAAATCGCTGCGATCGGTTCTCTTGGAGATCTTGGTAATCCCGCATCAGTATCACTCTTATTGCCGCTTATCGAAGATCCTGATTGGCAAATCCGACATCGAGTTGCGCAGTCGCTAGCACAGCTTGGTGGTTCTGAAGCTAAGTCTGCTCTGCAAAAGCTTTCTAATGATCCAATATCACAAGTTGCCGAAGCAACGCGATCGTTTCTAGCATCAAACGAAAAATAAAAATTGTGGCGGAGGGCAAAGCCCTCCGCCACAATTTTTTTATATATGATTAACAAAAAAGCGAGGCGTTTACGCCTCGCTTTTTTAGGTTTTAATTAACAGAATTCTAGAATGAGAATGTGGTACGAATTACACCAACAGTCGCAGTGCCGTTAGCGTTGGCGCTGTTTTGGTTGAATACAAAGTAAACACCAGGAGTAATGCTGATATTCTTAGAAACACGGAAGCGATAGAGAGCTTCCAAGTGATAAGGAGTATCAGTGCTACCAGTTGCAACGCCACCAACACTACTTCTGAAAAGTGGTTGACCAAACATCACAGCAGCTAGGTCGCCTTCGGTGAACAAGTCTTTGCCAGACAATGCTGCCATCCAGCTAGTAAATGTAGTTGAAGCAGTAGTTGCACCAGTTGTATCAGCAAAAGTCCAAGCACCCCAAGTATTGAAGGTAAACTTCTTGGTAATATCCCAAATCAAACTACCTACAACAGTGTTGCTTCTGATACCACTAATCCCAGCAGCATCAGCAGCAGAGGCTCCAATCGAATCAACGTTTAAGCCAGAACCAAGACTGTTACCAACAGTATAGGCATTAGCATAACCAACGCCGAGAGTTAATACATCAGCAGGCTTAAACACAAATTGAGCCGCAATTTTGGTATCACCACCAGTTACACCACCTTGTCCAGTAGCAGCAGCAGCATTTGAAGCTGAGTATGCAACCTCAAGACTGACTTTGTCGCTAAACTTGAAGTTCAAGCCAGCTACAGCCAACCCACTAGCACCGCCACTAGAAGCAATGCGGATCAAAGGATTGAAACGACCAAATCGAGAGATTGTACCTTGACTATCGCTTTCAAGAGGATTCAATGGACTGATAACATCTTCTGGAGCACCGATTGGAGCAATATAAGCAGTAATATTGTCACCGACTGGGAATCTATAGAACAAACGGTTGAGTTCAAATACATTGGTATTTGCAGCGCTTACGCCATCATAGGATAAACGAGTACTATTGCTAGCTGCTAGATTGTTAAAGCTGCCAGTGTTGCTTGCTTGTAAACGGGTTCTCAACAAATCCTTACCAGTGAAGCTGGTGTCGAAGTTGAGACGGGCACGATAGTTAAAAACTACATTTGTGCTAGAAGGATTAGTGGCTGTGGTAACACCATCAGAACCACCAACTAGACCGAAGATTGCTTCGCCACGTAGCTTGGTGGTTGTCGAGAACTGTTGAGCTTCGAGCTTAGCGGTCTTAGCATCGAGGGCATCAACACGACCACGAAGGGTAGCTAGTTCAGCAGCAAACTCTTCTTGAAGCTTTTGCAAAGTAGCGAGGTCTTGTTTGCTGACCTTATCAGCCAAACCAGCGGAGATGATTTCGTTGATCTTGTCCAAGCAAGCATTCAAGCCAGCAGCAAACTCGTAGCGGCTGGTTGCTTGTTTGCCACGGAAAGTGCGGTCAGGAAAGCCAGCGATACAACCGTAGCGCTCTACCAAGGATTGCAATGCGGTGAAAGCCCAGTCAGTAGGGCGAACATCGCTGAGTTGAGATACTGAAGTTACATTTTGAGCAACAGCACTAGGACGCAACTGAACTTGTTCGACAAGGGTGTCAGCACCTACGGAGCGAACAACTTCAGAGTCTTTAGACGCTTGAGCATTGGCAGCACCAGCAATAAGAGTTGATGCAGCAACAGCAGCTGAAACTACTAAGCTATAATTTTTCTTAGAAAATTTAGACATATAAATAAATTACCTTTCCTCACAACATGACAATACTACACTTATGTCAATACTGAATGTAGCAAAAATCGGTGTCAAAAGTTAAGTGTTTATCAACACATACGCTGAGTATTTATCGCTAAACCTAACTTATGACATAGATTATTTCCTGCTTTTCTGATTTCTAAGCGATATTTCAATAAGTTATGGATTGCACTGAATTAAATCTAAATATCTAAAGATGGGACTTTTCTGTGCATCTAAAATCTTTTACAGAAAATTTTGACCAAACGAGCCACAAAAAATTTATTCGTTCAAATTTGAGCGCAAAGCTTTAGGGATTGATTTGTCCTAAGACATAAGATGCAGCGATCGCTGCATCTTTAATGTCGAATAAAACTAAATATCCAAAATATTTGCTGGAGCAATTGGGCTAAAATAAGATCGTCAGGGGAAAACTATAGAAGCTAACTTTGCAAATTCGTAAGTTACCTAAGCCCTACAAGCATGGCAAAAAGCTAGAGCTAAACTCCCTACAGAGATAATCGTAGATCATCTAAGATTTCTTGGGGAATGCACTTCGGGATAAACAGAAATATGCGTTTCGATCCATATTTCACTATCCTGTATTCAATCTGTAATCATGTCGCAGAGCTATCAAGATCGTCTCTAAGAAGATAGACTAACTTCCACAGTTTCGTTTTGATAATAAGTCGAATCTCTTAAAGTTGTCTGCCTGTTCTAATTGCCGAAAGCTTGATTATCGCTGATTTGCGATGTTGATATCTGCTTGTAGTTTGTGTTCGTAGGTTGCTACTTTGTTACCCCTCGTTTGCTCTAATTTGCTCACCTTAAACAATCGCTCGACCTTCGCCTCATGGAATTCTCGATTAATCAATTGTTAGACAATTTCTCTGATGACAAGCTAGTTACGCCCAAGGCGATCGAAAAAAAACTTGGGATTGGTGATGACAACAAAAGTGTTCGTCGGCTCCAAGTTGCTCTTGATGCACTCGAAAAAATTGGCATTCTCGAAAAAGACAAAGGTCGATATCGCCGCATCCACGAAGAAGGATTGGTCGAAGGTCGGTTGCGTTGTTCGAGCAAAGGTTTTTGCTTTGCGATCCAAGATGTCGAGGGCGCTGAAGATATATATGTGCGAGAGAGCCGCCTGAGCAATGCTTGGAATGGCGATCGCGTATTAGTGCGGGTAACTAAAGATGGCGTGCGCAGGCGATCGCCTGAAGGAGAAGTGCGTTTGATCCTTGAGCGATCAAATCCTACTTTACTATCGACTGTAAAGTTAACTGGTGATAGTTATCGGGCAGTGCCGCTAGATGACCGACTGCTATTTGAAGTCGAACTTGTACCAGATGAGGAAACACCTGACCTAGATGTTGCTGTTGGCAAGCTTGTACATCTAGAAATGGTGAGATTTTCGCTAGGCAATCACTTGCCATTGGGACGAGTTTTACAGGTTTTGGGTGATGATGCTGAGTCAACCAATGATATTGATCTTGTATGTTGCAAGCATAATTTACCAAGAAGATTTAGTGCCAAGGCTCTTACGGCTGCGGCAAGTTTGCCTAGAGGTGTACGAAAAGCTGATCTCAAGCATCGCCTCGATTTACGTAAGACCCTGACTGTCAGAATTGGTAATGCAGCCGCAATTTCGATCGCAGAGGTGGAAAGTGGCTGGGACTTGGGTGTACATATTCCTGATGTGGCAACTTATGTAACAGCGGGCTCACCTTTGGACTTAGAAGCACAAAAGCGTCTACGTTCATTTTTCTTGGGTGATACAATTTTGCCGATGTTGCCAGAGATGAATGTATTTAATCAGCCTGAATATCTGACGATGTCAGTACTGATTAAATTGGATCACGAAGGTAATATGCTTTCGTTTGAGATTCAGCCGTCAGCAATATTGGTTCGTGCTAACTTAAGTTATCAGAGAGCCCAACAAATTCTTGACGGGAAAGAAGCTGTTGATGAAGATGCACCTAGTCAAGAAATTGATACTGAAGTAGAAGGGTTGGTACATTTAATAGCTAAGGTGGGCACTTTTCTCCAAGAGCGCTCTAATGCAATTAGACTGGTATTGCCACAGATTCCTTCGCAAGAAGCGGATGAGGGTGTGCGGGGCTTGACAGTCGTTCCCTTAACTTTGCAGATCTCTGGAAATGTTACGGAAATAATGATCTTGGCGAACAAATCGCTCGCTTCACATCTACAGTCTCTATCTATTCCAACTATCTATTTACGTCAAATTCCTCCCGATCAAGGGAAGGTTGATGACTGGACAAAGCTATTAGAGAGCATGGGGATTTCGGCGCAGCCAGAAACACCTGATCAGCTCCAAATTGCCGATTTGCATCGAATTTTGGGACAAGTTAGTCAGATTGAGCAAGAAGCGACTCGGGATATTCTCAAATATCTACTAATGTCTATGTTTAAGACTAGTGAATATGTACTTACACCATCACTGCACTTCGGCTTGGGCTTAATCGATCTTCCCTATGTGCATGGTGTTTTCCCCCAAAACCATTATGCTGATTTACTGATTCAGCGCATTTTGCATACTGTATTTGAAGAAGGTCGCGATCGCCGTAGCATCAGAATTAAGGATGGCGTAAATCTTCGGAGTTCTAGTGCTCATGGACAGGTAAATTGGAGTGTTTTACCACCTGAGACAGAACGTCAATTGATTGAAGATTTAGAAGTCGTTGTGCCAAAGATAAATCAAGCTGATGCTTTATATCATCGTTCCATTTCCGATCTTGATGGATTACGGAAAGCCGAATTTATGCGATCGCATACAGGTGGAAACTTCTATGGCATCATCACCAGCGTCCAGTCCTATGGATTTTTTGTAGAGATTGAATCCCTATTAGTTGAAGGTTTAGTCCATGTCAGTTCTCTTAAAGATGATTGGTATGAGTTCCCATTAATTAACGGCAAAGGCAGAGCAAGAGCTTCAACACTGCTAGTTGGTCGTCGCAGTGGTCGTCAATATTGTTTGGGCGATCGTGTGGAGGTAAAGGTCAAAGGAGTAGATTACTATCGCCAACAAATCGACTTAGTTGCCGTAATGAACACTGAGGGAGATCGCGACTTGTCAAATACCTCTGAAGCTAATTTAGAATCAGAAGATAATTCAGAAGAATTTTCTGAAGAGATCGATACAGAAGATCTTGAATAATTTAAAATATAGCGATTTCATTTTGCCTAGGGCAAAATGAAATCGCAAAAAACTTAATCACTCCTCTCCACGAGTTCTCCACCATGTCGCTTTCCCGCCTATTGGTGACCGTTCTAAACCGTCTTCAGCCTTCTGCGGAGACGGTTATGCTTGTTTCTGCGATCGCGGTGGGCGTAATCAGTGGTACTGGCGTAACCCTATTTCGTAAGCTCATTTTATTTACCCAAGAATTCTATTGGCATAAAATAGCCGTAGTTCTTAGCAATCAGTGGCACTGGGCAATCATCTTCATTCCGATGGTGGGAGCACTAGTGGTTAGCTTTTTACGCCTCAAATTAGACAAATTAGATCAAGCCGAGTCTAAGGCTTCTAATCGTGAACTAGGGTTATCCTATTCGCAAGTTCCTCTAAAAACTGTGGCGGCAGCCCTTTCGCTAGGCGCGGGAGCTTCGCTTGGGCCTGAAGGTCCTAGCGTTGAGCTGGGTAGCAATATTGGATCATTGCTGGGGCAAATGCTGCAATTTTCTAGCGAGCGAATTCGATTACTGATAGGAGCTGGGGGAGCCGCAGGGCTAGCCGCAGGATTTAATGCCCCGATCGCAGGTGTATTTTTTGCTTTAGAGGTATTGCTGCGCGATTCCTATCGCACTAATAAATCCAGCCCCAACTCGGATGTCAGTGTTGTTGTTATAGCTTCGGTAATTTCAGCGCTGGTTTCCCAGATTAGTCTCGGTGAGCGACCAGCATTTAGTTTGCCTGTTTATGAGGTGCGCAGCTATTGGGAGTTACCGTTATATCTCGGTTTGGGGGTACTAGCCAGTGTCGTGGCACTGTTATTTACTCGCGCAATTAAGCAAGCTCAGAAATTTTTTGCGGGGGAGTGGGTGATCGCTCCATTTATGCAAACCCTATCTATGCCAATCAAGCTGTTGATGGGTGGACTATGTGTAGGTGTTACAGCCTTAATTTTTCCTGAAGTAATCGGGATTGGTTATGAGACGGTGGAATCAATTCTGCAAGATACCCCTTTCACGATTCCTTTGTTAATTATTTTGTTGGTAGTTAAACTTTTGCTGACAGCGATTAGTTCTGCTAGTGGCTTTGTTGGCGGGATCTTTGCCCCTTCAATTTTTTTAGGAGCTGTACTGGGTAGTGTGTATGGACAGGCGATCGCCTATTTTTTACCCGTCTCGATCCCAATCGCCGCTTCTCCAGCCTATGCCCTTGTCGGAATGGCAGCAGTTTTGGCGGGCACGGTTCGCGCCCCATTAACATCGGTGTTGTTATTGTTTGAGATGACCCGTGACTATCGTATTGTTTTACCACTGATGGCAGCGGTTGGTCTTTGTGCGTGGGTACTCGACCAAATTGACTCATCAAAATCCTCAGATCGGATGATTATGCAATGGTCAGGGCTACCAGCCGATATCGAAGTTCTTGAAAAAATTAAAATTGCCGAAGTCATGACTCTCAATCCTGCCTCGGTCAAATATTCGATGCCATTGCTACAAGCTGCTCAGTTTATTACCAGCGGCTATCATCACAGCGCTCTCGTATTTGATGATATTAATCACTTGCAAGGCATTCTTACCACTCAAGATATTAAGCGAATTCTCTCGGCTCCTTCAGGCGATCGCCCACTTGAAGAATTGACTGTGCAGAATATTTGCACTAGCGATGTACTTTGCACATTTGCCGATGAATCTCTTGCTGAAGCCCTAAAACGCATGGCAGCTAGGGACTTGCGGCAGATGCCCGTAGTTGATCGCCATCAGCCCAAGCGAGTAATTGGGATGGTTGATCGCCTAGCAATTACAACTGCTTATAATACAGCACTAACAAAACGGGCGATTGCTGCTAGAATTACAGCGACTAAATTGACTCTACCTATTGCTAATCATACTCATACGGCTATAACTAGCATTTCTAGTAATTGTTCTAGTAGTATTTCCAGCAATGGTGGTAATGAAAAGAGCAACAATAAAGACAATAATTTAATTAATTTAAATAATTCTCTAAGTAACACTTTAGATAGCACTTTAACCAATAACTTAAACAGAGAGTCAGATATTCACAATTCTGAGGCAATTTCCTCTTAAAATTTACGCGGAGATTGTCTTAAATATCTGGTCAATTAGCCTAAAAGTAAGGATGTCATGGATAGCGAAGAAATACTAATTGAGTTTGTGGGAAATGGCGATCGCGCTAATGGTGAGTCGATTAAATCGGTCAACACCACTAAAATTAAAGACAGCATTCAAAAACTTGCTAGTTTAGTCCAGCAGCTCGCTACAGACAGTGCACCAAGTCAAGCTAATGAGTTAGCACTAGATGAGGTCGAAATTTCGATCAAGCTCACAGATGCTGGTGAGGCAATTTTATTAGGTGATGGTCAAAGCAACGGGGCAATGACTTTAAGGTTTCGTCGTTCTAATAAAGAACTGGCGATTGCCAGTGATGATACAAATACTCAATCCCCATTATTCAACTCCAATACAGGCGTTGACTATACGAAGTTAAAAATCTTGCTATCTAATGGCAAATGGCAAGAAGCCAATCAAGAGACATGGAATGTGATGTGTCAAGCAGCCCGTAAAAATATTGGCTCGGTTTTGACGGCTGAGGAGATGAAGCAAATCTCCTGTGATGACTTGCAAAACATTGATACCCTTTGGCGTAAGTATAGTAAGGGGAGGTATGGATTTAGCTCTCAAAATCAGATCTATATGTCATCAATTCTGGGATAAATAAGTAAATGGACATAATTAATTACCAACCCAAAATTGAAAGGTTACGCCCCTTTTGGGCGCAACCTTTCAATTTTGGGTAATTTATTTTGTACAAGTACTTAGACAGCTAGCAGTCTCATGTAGAAATTTCATAATCAATTCACAAGGCAAATCATCAGGGGTTAGTGTCATGGATCAGGATAAGCAAAAACAGATTACAGGCTATTTTATTGAGGAAGCGAAGGAACATCTCCAGACAATTGAGTCAGGGCTGCTCGATTTAGAATCACTGATGGGGAACTCTGAATCCGTAAATGAAATATTCCGCGCGGCTCACTCAATTAAAGGTGGGGCTGCTATGTTGGGATTTAGCAGCATTCAACATGTAGCCCATAACTTTGAAGATTATTTTAAAGTTATGCGTGAAAACACTAATTTTCAAGTTGATCAAGATTTACAGACCCTGTTTTTACAAGCTTTTGACAAGTTGCAAGAACTTGTCGAGCATTTGCAAAGTCCTTATGGGCTAACCAAAGATGCTGTTGATACTGTTATGGCTGGTTCTGATCAAATCTTTGCCAATCTCAAAAGTCATCTTCAAAATTTAATCTCAGGAAAAGTAGCCAAAGCAACTACATTAGATGCAGAGAAAAAGATTGATACTAAGGGGATGTTGTCGGCATTTCAGTCGGAAGTCCCGCTCAAGTTGCGTAATATGCTGGAGCTATTTAAGCAGCCTGATAGTCCTCACAGCCGCCAAAATCTAGGCGTAATTTGTGCTCAATTGCAGCAAATAGGCGATCGCTTTGGTCTAGCCACTTGGGCTGAGTTGATGGAATCGGTAAGCGCTGCGGTATCAAATCCTAACAATCAATTTCGTGCTCTTGCACCAATTCTAATTAAGGAAATCAAACAGGCTCAGGAGCAAGTTTTAGCTCAGAAAGCTCATCAAATTAAGACTTCACCCCAATTGTTGCAATTAATCTCTGCTAATTTAGCAGGTAGAACTGAAGCTTCGACAGCACTTCTAAAAGCACCTAAAATTGCCTCTGAGAATACTTCAGCCGACGAAGTAAGTAAGATATTTGGGGCTGTAATCGAAGAAGATAAGGCTATGAAAGGTTGGCAGACCTTTAGCGATCGGGTTGGGTGGCGACAAAATGGAACTTGGATTGCTTCCAATACTGCTTCTCCGCAGATCGCTCCTGATGGACATTTCCCTACACCGCTTTGGTTAGCGTCATGGCATCAGTCCAAAGACCCTAAAGCCAAAGAATTTCAGGCTCAGTATGCGGCACTTTTAGCGAAGATTGCTAGTTGTAATATCAATTAAAGCCCTTAACAATGGGCGGTGCGAAGCACCGCCCA
Organism: Pseudanabaena sp. M085S1SP2A07QC; assembly: GCA_020404895.1. Classification (GTDB taxonomy): domain Bacteria; phylum Cyanobacteriota; class Cyanobacteriia; order Pseudanabaenales; family Pseudanabaenaceae; genus Pseudanabaena. Next base: position 30,215 of record JADBWK010000084.1, read on the forward strand.
TTGTTCTTCCAAGATTATTTATTTACTTCAAAGAGGTTTTATTAAGTGAGGAGTTTGTTTGCTACAGTTTTGGCGATTAGTGCTAGTACATCAGCATTACCTGCGATCGCAAATCCTATTAGTAATCCGATATCGAGTCAAATCTCAACAAGCTCTATACCAGCTAAAAATATCGGGATTTCTGGCTCTAATCAATTCACGCAACGCTCTCTTAATCTTGCTAAGCAGATCCCCACAGATGTGATCGGTCTAGTAATGATGGACTTAGAGCCTAAATCATGGCAGATGTTAGATACATCTCAAGCAACTGATCCAGTTACTGCAATTGACAAACTATTGACCTCATTTGGTCAGCTTCCTCAAATCTCTATTGTTAAAGATATTCAACCTTGGTTGGGCAAAGAAGTATTGATCGCTTTCTTTAGTAATACGGACAACAAATTCGAGTTTACTTTTACAGCTTTATCGACCATCTCTGATGACAAGAAGTTTGAGTTTTTTCTTAAAAAGTTAAAAAGTCTTGATTTGCCGAAACCCATTGAAACTCTATATCAAAATGTCAAAATTCTAGAATGGCAATTAGAAGAGGATTCTGTTGGGGACAAAAAACCCGTTCTTTCTCATAAATTGAACTCGCGAAATTCACTTCAATCTTTGCTGCGCCTAAAACAAAACACGCCGACAAATACTAAAGATAATGAAGAGGACTCCGATCCAGAAGAAATTGAGCCAACTACACCAATCTTTCTCAATTTCAGTATCAAGCGATTTGCGATCGCCAAATTACCAAGCGGAATTGCGGTAATTTCGACTAATCGTCAAATGATCCAGAAAATGATTGATACATCTGCTGAGATGCCTGAGCAAAGGTTGCCATCTCTAGCAGATAATCCACTCTTTTTACGATCGCTAAACAATCCTCTGTGGAATCGATCACTAATTGCTGGTTATGGCGATTTTAAAGAGCTAGGTAAAATTTCCGAACTTTTGGCTGCGGATTTACCAGAGACTTCAGAAATCCCAGGATTTAGCCGAAAAGAATATATTGAAAGCTTGCAATATACGTTGTCTCAATACAGCAGTTTTGATCTTTTTACATGGGTAACGCCCAAGGGTCTTCGCAGTCAAAGTAATAGTTATTTCTCGGAAGTGAGATCTCCTATTCCCAAGGATTCGGCAACTCGCGATCGCCTCCTATCGTACTTGCCTTCAAATGTTTACGGAGCAATTACAAGTCGCAATCTTAATCGTCAATGGCAATGGTTTGTTGAGGAGTCGAAACAGCAATCTACCTACAAGATTCTTGTCGAAGGCGTGCGAATGCTTGTTCCTTTGATGATTGGTGCTGGATTTGATCTCGACATTGAGAAAGATATTATCTCTTGGATCGATGGAGAATATGCAGTTGTGGTATTTCCTAGCGATCGCTCACCTTTTCAAGAGACGGGCATTGATCTAACCATAGGAGCGTTAATCCGTACATCGAAACCTGAAGTAGCGAATGCAACTCTTGCTAAATTAACTAAACAACTCTCCAAATTAAGTGGAGATTTCATCCAAGTCAAAAAGCGCCAAATTGGAGCTACTGTTCTTACAAGCTTTGAGTTTCCCGATACGCGGGAAAGTGGTAAAACTCAGAGCATTTTTGCTTATGGTTGGCGCGATCGCCAGACTTTAATGCTGACATTGGGAGCGAATACAGCATCAGCATTTATCCCAATCCCCAAACCTGCTCTCGCTGAATCAGAGATGTTTCGCGATGCGATCTCAGACATGCCACAACCAAACTTTGGCTATTTTTATCTCAATGTTAATGCGATCGCCAAACAAGTCGCGACTTTGGGCTTTCTCTTGTTTGCATCTAATTCTGATATTCCACCAAGTCAAGACAAGTCATCGCAACCAGTGCTACCTGATGAGATCAAAAAAGTGATTGATCGATTAGGTGGCGCAGTTTTTGTCTACTCCGAAACTAGCGATCGCTTCCAATCTGATTTATTCTTTGGACTAAAACCATAGAGCGCTCAAACCCGAACCTATAAATTTTTTAAAAGTGTTGCGAAGCAACACTTTTAAAAAATTTATAGTAATTCGTCTGACAGAAAATTGCTGCAAACCAAAATTGAAGATGGCGCATCGCGCTATCTTCGATTAAAAGAATGCCAATGATTATAAATTTAAGCCATATAAATGGTAATTTTTATGATCCCTATAGTAATCATCGTTTAACAAATGTCTGATATATCAACTCAATTAAAAAAATTAGTAATTGCCAGTGGTAATGCTGGCAAGATAAAAGAGTTTCGTGATTATTTAGCAGATTTAGGTGTAACCCTGATTCTTAAACCTGACAGCATTGATGTCGAAGAAACAGGTGCAACTTTTATTGAGAATGCTCATCTTAAGGCTTCTCAAGTCGCGATCGCTACGGGAGAATGGGCAATCGCTGATGACTCTGGACTTGAAGTAATAGCGCTTAATGGCGCTCCAGGAGTACTTTCCGCAAGATATGCTGATACAGATAGCGATCGCATTAATCGGGTTTTATCTGAACTTAAGGATCAGGCTAATCGTGAAGCTCAGTTTGTTTGCGCGATCGCGATCGCCTCACCAGATGGTGCGATCGCGGCTGATGCACTTGGTCTATGCAAAGGTGCGATCGCCGATGCGCCCATAGGGAATGGTGGATTTGGTTATGATCCAATTTTCTTAATACCAGAGTTTCAGCAAACCTTTGGAGAAATTCCACCAGAAGTCAAAGCTAAAATTAGTCATCGCGCTGAGGCCCTTGCCATACTGCGCGACAAACTACAGCATTTAACAAAATAGAGTGCGTTCTATTTTGCATTTTTATTGCCTATAGGCTCTCTAAATCTAGGCATAAAAAATAAGATGGGGCAATCGCCCCATCTTATTTTTTATGCCCAATCATCCTGCCCCTCATCCTGAGCAATATAGACTTTGCCAACCTCATGGATTGCTCTAGTTTTGGTAAATAGTGCTTCTTCGGTTAACTGCCAATTATTCAGAACCTTAATTAAATCAGCCTGAATATCTCTCGCCCCGACAAATCCTTTATAACGAACGATTAAACGCGCTAGATCGGCATAATCACGGTTACTCGGAGCAGACTGGGGTAATAAATCATTCACAATTTGACGATCTTTAGTGTACTGAGGATGTCTTTGATCTTTTACTTCTGCCATAAGAACTACAGCGCTTTGCGCTGAGATAAAAACCTACAAAAATCATTGAGAGTATTGCAAAGCAGTAATCTCAATGATTTTTTTGGGTTGGTCTGGTTTAAAAATTACTGTCTCAAAATCACTACTTCGTTACCAGTTACAGGAGTACGCGCAATCAAATGATTTTGGGCATCTGAGACAAATAGTTTTTTGAAATTGAGTGACTGGGATCGCGTTTGTAAATCTGTCACCAATTGAGTCTGTTGGCTTGGCTCCAAATTATACCAACCATCATTAAGTGCCACAATCAAGCGTCCACGCTTAAAGTTGGTTTGCACAGAACCAAGTAGAGATTCTCCATATTGATTAGCAACTTCTGAAACTTGGGTCTGAATCTTTGCGATCGCAATTTGTTCAGCATTTAAAGGTGCATCACCACGCTCTGGCTTTACCAAGTCTTTATTAGCAGTTGGCTGCTTCTTAACAGTAGTGATTGTTTTGTTAATCGGTGCTGGTGTTGCTGCAACTTTCTTAACATTTTGGCTGAGTGCGTGGGATGGCTTCAAAATAATCAGCAATGAAAACAAAGTGACCAAAGCGATAGTACCAGCACGCTTATCAAGAATACGTTTAACTTCATCGGACAGAGGAACCTGTACTGCAATCTCGCTAATTGAACGCCAAATTGGAGCAGTTGCAGTCACTATCTTTTTCCAAGCATCATTTTCTTGGAGCTTTTCCCAAGAATTTACCAAAGAAGGAGTCGCCGCCGCCTTAGTCGAAGCCTTTTGCCAAACATTTGTCGCGATCGGATCAAGCTTGTCTACAGTCATTTGCAAAAACGACAAGATTTTCGGTGTAACTTGCTCTTTGACAAATTTCCAAGCAATACCAAATTCCTGCTTGACTTGGGCTACTAGTGGAGAGTCGGCTTCGCTGGAGGCATTAAGCAAGCCCACCGATTCACCCGCATCCAAAGTACTTTCTTGACCTTCAAGACTTTGTTTGAGTTTTGTTAAGGCGACGATTAAAGATTCGATCACCTTAGCCGAAAATCCCTTTCCTAAATTTAACGCTTTGTTTAGAGTAGGGTTGTTAGAAAGATTTTCTGAGCTTGGTGCTGCAATTGTCTCTCCACCTTCTTTTATCGCCAAATCAGGCTTGGTGAGCTTTGTTTGCAGGTTACTTAGTGCAGGCAGCAAACTTTTAATAAGTTTAAGTAATAGCGCTTGCAACTGCGGCTGTACTTTTGTCCAAGTTTGCCCAACTTGCTTAAAAACGCCCTCAATTACTTCTTTAGTTTTGTTTTCTGTCATTACTGCCTCCTGTCACAATTCACACGATTGCCATGAAAAGTATCACAAATTATGCTGTGAGATTAACATATCTTGAGCCATTTCTTAGTATTGCAGTGCTTTACGTTGAAAAGAAACACAATATTTTTATTAAGTAGGGCACGCTTAGGAATGAAAATTAATTAACTTGTGCAATTAAAACCAAAATTTGTTGGGGCGGGCTAAGCTCACCCCAACAAATTTTGGTTTTAATTAATTTTCTTTCCTTAATTAATTACACATCCCCCCCTTAAGGTTGCGCCCCGCAGGTGCGCAACCTTAAGGGGGGGGAATTTATTCTGCACATGTACTTAAAAGAGTTGCAAAGCAACACTTTTAACAAAAATATTGTGTTTCTTTAACAGCAAAATTCTACATTCCTATAGATAGATAGTTGCTATAGTTAGTTAAGCTTTATATCTTGGTTCTTGTTCTTGTTTTGATTATCGTTTTTACTAATATAAATATCACTTAAATATCATGCGTATTCTTGCTCTAGCTTGGGAGTTTCCACCACGCATCATTGGAGGAATTTCTCGTCACGTAGCAGAGCTATATCCTGAAATTGTTAAGCGCGGTCATGAGGTGCATTTAATCACTGTTGCCGTCGAACGTGGGGCATCAGTTGAGACCGTTGATGGAATTCATGTGTACCGAATTTCCGTTGGAGTCAATAATGACTTTTTCCAATGGGTTGTGCAAATGAATGCAAGTATGCTGAACTTTGCGAGAGAGTTCTTGTCAAAGAATGCTATGGATCTAATCCATGCCCATGATTGGTTAGTTGAAGAATCTGCGATCGCAATTACTAAAGAGTTTCAGCTCCCTTTAGTTACGACAATCCATGCAACTGAATATGGAAGGTGCAATGGTATTCACAACGATACTCAAAGATATATTCATCATAAGGAAATCCGATTAACTCAAGCATCACAGCGAGTGATTGTTTGTTCTGAATATATGCGTGGTGAATTGCAACGGGCGCTAGATTGTCCTGCCGAGAAAACTGATGTCGTCTATAACGGTCTGAGTGTTGAGCGTTGGCAAAATATTACAGCAGAGCATCAATATGATCTTGAAGCTCTAAAAGCCCAATACGCGAAACCTGAAGAAGCAATCATCTACTTTGTCGGACGAATTACTTACGAAAAAGGCATTTATATTTTGCTAAATGCTATGCCTAAGGTGATCGCGGCGATGAATGATCAAGTGCGTTTGGTGATTATCGGTACTGGCGATGCTTATTCGATCCTGCTCCAGCGTCAAGCATGGAATCTTGGTATTTATCACAAAGTTTTATTTACAGGCTTTATGGCAGACGCTGATTTTTGGAAATTTCAGAAGGTCGCTGACTGTGCAGTTTTTCCCAGCTTATACGAGCCATTCGGGATCGTTGCTCTTGAGAGTTTTGCTGCGAAAATTCCGCTTGTAGTTTCCGATACAGGCGGATTACCAGAAGTAGTTCGCCATCAAGTTACAGGCATAGTAACTCGCGTTAATGATGCTGATTCCTTAGCTGAAGGCATAATCGAGATCCTACACAATCCTGAGCACGCAAAAACCTTAGTAAATAATGCTCAGGCAGATCTAAAAGAAAGCTTTGCTTGGGACAAGCTCGCTGAGCAAACTGAGGCTGTTTTTTTGAAGGTTAAAAGCTGAAGGTCACGCCTTTCAAGTTAAACAGCAGCAGTAATAACCAGTGATTTCATTAATGAGGTTTTAAGTTGTGGGGAATTGCGTAAGCCTGATGGTGAAGGCAGAAAAGATAAAATTACTGTCAGCAAAGCAATCGAAACCATGCTACCGATAAAAAACTTGGCAAACCATAATTCGCTAGAATCGGGATTTGGATTTAAATTGTGAGAAGACATAATGATATTTTCGCCTTAAGTGTTAAGTGAGTATGTGTAATTACAGATGAGTCAATTTACGAAAGGAGTTCCCCAAAAGCTCCAGTTTTCCTTATTAAATGGCGATCGCCATTTTTCAATTAAGCTTCGTTCAAGTTGTTGCCGTGGACGTGATGAGGAAGGAGCGTCCCACCAGAAGCTCATGACAACTTGTGTCTGAAGGTTGTGGGTATTATGCAAATCGCGGTAATTAAGGAGATACCGTTTGCAATCATGAATTCCTTTCCATCGCTTGTGAGATCTGCATGTTTCACCAATATACAATAGCACGGGTGATTGCAACTCTGTAGTGAGGTCGATCACAAAGTATATGCAAGCGTCGTCACTGCCACGACTGGGTAAGCGATAGAACTCAGCAGGTTGAATGGGTAATACGAAAGGATTAATCGCATGGGGATCGCAGTGAGTAGAAGGCAAGTCAAATAGAGAAGTTTGGACTGCGGGGATCATTGTAGTGATGGAACTCTGATACTTCGCGATCGCCTGTTTCCATGCCTGTAATGACTGACTTCCCATTTCATAGCTCGCGCCACTATCATAGAGTCGCGAATTTCTCTGTATACCTTCACTAAAAAGCGATCCCTGTTCATAGCTAGCCTCTGTAAGAGAGTTTAATCCACTAGGCTCTATATTTTGACTTGGAATGAATTTATCTCTATTTTTACTGCTGTAAGGAGTGGGGCGATCGCTCATGATGATTGCTATAATTTTTTTAACGGCTCTGAACACCGTCTAAAAAATTATAGTCAGATATTTTGCCAGAAGCTCTACCATCACAAATTATCAAAGGGCAACCTCTGACTGCACTCGCCCCAATGCAAGATGTCACCGATCTTGCGTTTATGCAAATGTTAAACGAATATGGCTGTCCTGATTATTATGTGACAGAATACTTTCGAGTCTATGCTAATTCCAATATCGATAAAAAGATTCTTAGGTCAATCACTCTGAATACAACAGGTAGACCTGTATTTGCTCAGCTAATCGGCGAAAGTATTCCTGACATGTTAAGGATTGCCAAACAATTAGCCAACTATCCGATCGCGGGAATTGATCTTAATCTTGGCTGCCCTGCCCCGCGAGTTTATCGCAAAAATGTCGGTGGTGGGTTATTGCGCGAGCCTGAAACTATTGAGCGCATTTTTGCGGCGTTGCGATCGCAATTTTCGGGACTCTTCACTGTAAAAATGCGTTTAGGGTTTGACTCGTTTGAGCATTTTGAAAAGCTCTTACAATTAATTAATCAATATCAACTTGATATGCTCAGCTTGCATGGTCGCACAGTCAAAGAGTTGTATCGCGGTGAGGTGCATTATGATCTAATTCGTCAGGCGGTGCAGACATTGCATTGTCCTGTATTGGCGAATGGCAATATTACTTCCTATGTCAAGGCAGAACAAGTTTTGCAAGAGACAGGTGCGGCGGGAGTGATGATTGGGAGATCGGCGATTCGCAATCCTTGGATTTTTCAACAAATTCGCGATCGCTTTGCTGGTAAGCCAGTCCAAGTAACTACCCTCGCCGATGTGTATAGATACATTCAGCATCTTTTTGCAATTACTTACCGAGATGATCTCAGGGAGAAATCCCATGTTAATTGTCTGAAGAAGTTTTTAAACTTTATTGGCACTGGCATTGATCCAGAGGGTCAGTTTTTAGTGGGAATGCGTTTAGTACAGTCAAAGCAAGAGCTTTTTGATTTGTGCGATCGCCATTTACTCTCTGAACCTGACATCCCATTTGCGATCGAGCCATATGAAAATCTTGTAGCACGTCCTAGTTGTGAATCTAAGTAAATATTCTAAACCCATAAAGTTGCGCCCCTGCGGTGCGAAACTTTATGGGTTTGGGTTAGTAATTAATTTGTGAATTCAATAAATAAAAAAATGCCTTTACAGAAAAAATTTTGGAAGTTATTAATTGGGTTTTGCCTAGTATTTTTGGCAACCTTTGTCATTGATCATTCGTTAGCAAGGGCAGGCGATCGCGTATTTATGAATGTATCGCTAGATTTTATTAATGAGTATAAATTCCCAAAACAGAAGTTTGAGAATACTCCCGTTGGTGGTTTGTCGGGACTCGATTACGATCGCATTAACGATATTTTCTACGCAATTTCTGATGATCGCAGTGAATTTGCTCCCGCTAGATTTTATGCTCTCAAACTGAAGTTCAGTAAGACGAAAGAACAACCGAACCTTGAGAAAGTAGAAGTAGTTGGCGTAGACTTCCTCAAAGATAAAACAGGTGGTACATATCCTCAGGGTGAAATTGATCCAGAAGGCATAGCATTAACAGGCGATCGTACAGTTCTTATTTCTAGTGAAGGCGTGACTAGTAAAGGTATTCCTCCCTTTATCGATGAGTTCGACCTATTGACTGGTAAATGGGTTAGGAGTTTACCAATTCCTCAACGCTATCTATTCGAGCCCAAAAAAGATCCAAATCCTAACAGGAGAGATCTTTCTAAGGCAGAGCCACAAGGGGTAAGAGATAATCTTGGTTTTGAAGCGCTCACGATAATTCGCGATTCCATTGGTGATCCCTATCGCGTCTTTACAGTTACGGAAAATGCTCTTGCCCAAGATGCTCTATCCGATCAGCAACAACCATCTGAAAGCCGCTTTTTGCATTACTTAGTTGGCAACATCGCGCCACTAATTGTTGCCGAGCATCGCTATCCTGTCGAAGCGATGACCCCTCCCGTCACTCAAATTGGGATCAATGACATTGTAGCTCTTGATCGAGGCGGACACTTTCTCGCCCTTGAGCGTTCTAATGGCGGCAATGGACTTAGTGCAAAAATCTGGCAGATTTTTACAGGTGATGCTAATGATACTTCAGCCATAAAGAGTTTTCGGACTAGTCCCAATGTGCGCTCAATCCGAAAAAAGCTAGTACTTGATTTAGCAACGCTTGGTATTAAATTAGATAATTTAGAAGGAATGGAGATCGGTCCCTGTTTAGCGGATGGTTCACGAAGTCTAATTTTGGTAAGTGATGATAACTTTAGCGATAATCAATTTACACAATTCCTCTTGTTTCGCCTAAATCGAAATTAGAGCGATAGCTTATTTAGGACTTATCACAATTCACAAAAGTGTGCTCACACTTTTGTGAATTGTGATAAGTCCTAGCTCGATTAAATTAGTAATTTGGGAGGAATGGATAGAAATAGAATTCCATTACTAGTCCAAGGTTGCTTTTCAGGTAGAACTAGACCAATAATGCCAGCTTTTTTCAAAACCAAAACACCTTTAGCTTCTCCCCAGCTCAACATCTCTGCCCAAGTGGTTAGATCTGGTTCATGCCCAATAATTCCTAATGACGCTCTTGCAGGTTGTGGATGTTGAGCGAGCCATGCATCTACCCGTTTGAGCCAATCTTCAAAACTGCCCTCAGGAGCAAGTTCGGATAGCTGCTGCACAGGACAGTCGCTAAAAACACTAGCAAAAATCTCAGAGGTCTGTTGAGCGCGGACTAAAGGACTAGTTTGTAAGAGATCAAATCGCAGACCCAATTCATAGAGGCGTTTGGCAACTTGCTTAGTTTTTTTTCGCCCTTCTTCGGTGAGAGGACGTTGCGTATCATCTTCGTAATTCCCGCGCTCCTCAGCAATGCCATGACGGATTAGGTAAAGACTAGGCATTGACTAACAATCCCTCAACTAATACTTCCACTAGTCCTTCAAATAATGCCTTGCCATCAGTTCCACCCAAAATCCCTTCGGCAGCGCGTTCTGGATGGGGCATCATCCCAAGTACATTGCCTTGTTTGTTGCAAATCCCTGCAATATTGTCCAGTGAACCATTGGGATTTGCGTCGTTAGTAATATTACCGATCGCATCACAATAACGGAAAACAACCTGATTGTTGTCTTCAAGCTCTTTGAGGATATCAGCATCCGCGAAATAACATCCTTCCCCATGGGCAATCGGTAAGGTAATAATTTGCTGCTTTTGATATTTCTGAGTGAAGGCTAAATCGTTGCGTTCAACTCTTAGAGGGGCTCGATCGCAAATAAAATGCAAATCTCGATTGCGAACTAAAGCGCCTTGCAATAATCCAGATTCAGTTAGAATCTGAAACCCGTTACAGATGCCGAGTATATATTTGCCTTTTGCAGCATGTTCCTGTAGCGATCGCATCACGGGTGCAAATCTCGCGATCGCCCCACAGCGCAAATAATCACCATAGCTAAATCCCCCAGGGACAAAGATCACGTCACAATCGCCAATATCGGTATCTGTATGCCAAATTAACCTTGTGGGCTGTTTCAAAATACCACTGGTAACACTAGCAACATCGCGATCGCAATTGGAACCAGGGAAGACAAGGATGCCAAATTTCATGCTTTTGACTCCTCAATGACAGTTAACTCAAAGCGATAATTTTCAATTACTGGGTTTGCCAAAAGCTTATCGCAGGTTTCATTTAGCTGTTGAGATGCTTCGGCTTCATCTGCTGCATCTAGGATGATTTCGACATATTTGCCAATGCGAACTGAGTCAACGTGGTAGTCCATTTGTTTGAGTGCAGACTGGACAGCAGTACCTGCGGGATCGAGAACTGAGGGACGTAGGGTAACAAATATACGGGCTTGATACTTCATGCTTGCTGTGAAATGGTGAGATGCGATCGCCATATTTACTATATGACTGACATCATCGATCATATAGCAAGATAAACCAGAAAAAGTTAAGTGACTAGGCGCAAACTCACCAAAAAAGCACAGGTTAAGATCTCCGACTTTTTTGGTGAGTTTGCTAATTGTCTTTGCTTGCTTAGAAAAAGTTGGGGATCTGTGTATTTATAACAATTCACAAAATTGCGGCAACACTTCTGTAGGTCTGCCGAAAGGTAATCGTCGCCTTTTGATGATTAGGCTATAGTATATTTTTATTTCTCATTACAGCGAGATCATCTACATGAGAGCGGTGGAAGTCACGGGTACAATCGATCGCAAAGGGCATTTATTGCTGGATCAGCCTTTTGATGAGGACATATCTAGTCGTGTCCGTGTGATTGTGTTGTTTTCTGACCCAGTTCAGGAATTGGAAGATGATCCTGACGATACGCCTATTGAGGAGGTGAAGGCGAGTTTGAAAAGGGCTTTTCAGCAAGCTAAGGCGGGACAAACTAGACCAATTTCTGAAATGTGGGACGGAATTGATGCCGAGTGAGAGTTCTTTGGTTTTGTAACAATCTAAAGATATGGCAATTGAAGTTACAGAAGATTATCGAAGTTTGTTAGTGGCGGTGAAGCTTCGGATTCGTGCTGCTTGTTCTTCGCTAACCCAGCAAGTAAGTACTTCGATGCCTTGTCAACATGCGTAACCACAATACCCGTATGATTGCAGCCGATTACGGTATCACTTGCCCAATGTCCGATCTCTGCCTTCAAATCCGCGATCTTGGGACGGTTCTCGATTCCGATTCGATTGGGGATTCCACCTCGCTTCTGGTTCCGTCCTTTGCGTCGTCGTTTCTGCTTTATTACAGATTTTTGGAGATTTCTATTCTTTTTTTACTCTCTCCCTTCAATAATTTTAATTTCTTCCTCGCTTAATCCATAGAGTTTATAAACAATTAGAACAATCAATCAGTAAGGTGCGTTCCCCCTCGTCGATTAGTTGCATAGTCGGAGTTGCAGTGGGGAACGCACCCTACGAAATCTCTTGGTTCGTTTAGTCTAATTTAAACTCTGTAACATTGCCTTTCCCGTCAGTATTACAGTAACCAGAGACTTTTTTCTTCGGCACAGACCAATTGTAGCTTAATCCACCTCGGTTGATATCTTGGAGTGTTGTTTCTCCCGCATCAATAGAAGACTGAAGTGTTGCGCCGAGAGTCACATTAATATCGGACATCGAAACGTCGCTTCCCATATGGGAAACAACGGCATTTTTGCAATTGCGACCCCAAGCAGCAATACGAGCCTCAATTTTGGCATCGTCGTTGGCACTTCCCGGCTTCATCCAGGTTAACCCAAAAGAAACAGAAAAGAGCACAGTTAGGGTGGCGAGAGAAAGAAGTTTTTTCATGGCTAAAGTGTTCGAGCAATCAATCTAATTTTGAAGGGCATCGATGAGAATACCTCATAGAGCGTAAAATAGACAAGATTTTTTCCCGTCGCTTATTAATTATAGTTGGCTGATTGACATCCTCACCGCCGTAAACGGACAACGAAGCAGAATTGTCATTAAACTCATCCAAAGACATAGGCATAATTGAAAGCAGTTCGCCAAACTCCAGCAAAAAATCTAACTTAATATCTGCCATCCGCCGAATTTCTGACATCGGTAAAACGAGATCGCGCAGCACCACCAAAATATCAATATCAGAATCCTCACTCGCCTCACCCCTCGCCACCGAGCCATACAGCAACAATGTAAATAGGCGATCGCCGCCACGATTTCAGGAATATCATAAACCGCAAAGCTAATCAGCAATAACTCCTCACGGGTTTGATGGATTAATTCTAAAATCGTCGGTTCCGTTTGACGGTTCCATTCCCCCGATTGGTCGGGCATCGTCCAGATGGGCTGCACCTCATAGTTTTTTTGCAATTCGCGCCCCAACTCCATCGCCGACAGCAAAGCCAAATGCAACGCCTCATTACACAAAAAATTGTAGGGGTAGAGCATTTGCGCCACAATTTCTAAATCATCACTGAAATCTAGATCTGCAAATGCTCTACCCTCTTCCTTGGTTTGCAGATAACCTTTAATAGCGTTAATTTCTAGGCAGAGCATTCCTGTTGTAAAACTGTGGTGTAAAGCCTAAATTTGGGCAGGAATGCTCTACTCCTTGTATCTATAGCAATGTAAGCTTTGCTTAGGACATAAAACCCAAAAGATGGCAGAGCTTCGCTCTGCCATCTTTTGGGTTTTGAATTGTCCTATCTATCTCTTACGTTGCTATAGGAAGAAAAGTAAAGGATAAAATCTTTATTACAATCCAAACAAGCAAAAGCAGAGATAAACTCGTTCTGCCCCTAGGGACACCAAGCCCGTACCGTAGATAGAGTCGTCTCTGCTTTAACTTGCATAAGGCTTTGTTTATGCCTGCGATTGTTGCTCGTCGTTATAATTCGCCGATTGCTACTTTCTGCGATCGCCTTACCGCTAAGGGTAAGTCCAAAATGTCTGTCATTGGGGCTGTGATGCACAAGCTATTGCGACAGGTCTTTGGTGTTCTCAAGTCTCAGCGTTCTTTCGATCCTAATTTAGTCCAAATTCCCTCTTGACTTTTTGGTACTCAAGACAGTATCTACATTTCGTTTATCACAATCAAAAAAAAATCCCTTTACAAAAATTATATGACTGAAACCAGTCCCAAACTGATTAATGAAAATATTTCCATTAATGTAACCCTTGAAGATAACGGTTACTATCTTTGCCACTTATCAAACCCATTACCAGATCCATCCCAAAACACCATTAATTCCTACGGTAAAACCCAAGAACACGCGATCTCGATCGCCCTTGAACAGTTAGCCGATCGGTATCGCCAAATTGCAGAAGATCAGCAAAATGTAGATATGCTGACGGTAGAGCGATCGCATGATGGCGAAGCAATTAGCAAGCTCTACCATGTAACACTTCATTTTGAATGCACTATTGACGCAGCATCGAAATTTGAAGCAATGCACGACACAATTATGGGCAATACTGTAGTAGAAAATGGCAAAATCACTATCATGGAAGTTGCTAAAGATCTGCCATTTGCAGATCTTTTAGAACTTGGTGCGTAGTTAGAACAAAAAAAGAAAAGCGCGATCGCACCTTTCTTTTTTATGATGGTAGTCATGCCAAGATTTCAAAGCCGACTTTTTAATTGGATTGATACATCCTTACCCGCCCAACTTGGACGCAGCGTAAGGCGATCGCTCGATCAAAAAATTCGCCAACTCTCAGGACTCCCCATTCAAGAATTGCCGCACTTGCTAGCCTATCAAGTAGCCAAAGCAGCGCTATATCCCATATACCTCCTCACCTCGACCACCAAACGAATTTTCCCCACCCTCGATCGCGGCAAAATTGATCCCAAAGAAAAACTGCGATCGCAACCAGAAACAACAGGGCTATTACCAAAATCGGCAAACCAAGAACTAGGTCAAACAACAGAGCAAAAAGTAGAGCCCACTATTGACCTACCCAAGCCAGAAATCCCATTGTTTTTTCGTCCATTAGTCAAATTTTTAGACTGGATCGATCGCACCAAAACACAACTAGATCGCAAAATATCAGCGATCATCAAACGGCAGCCAGAAAACCTCACAACTACCGAGACCTCAGAACTAGAACCAAAACTAATCGCCAATCGCCTCTTTACGGAAATCTGGCAGCAACAGATAGACAAAGCTCAAGCAGAACAAAACTCATTAAAAGAAAACAACGGACTATCTGAAAATGTCGCTCTAGGCAAAAACAAAAGACTAGAGGAACTAAGACGCTTGATCGAAGCTGCGATCGCCTACTTCTTTGGCAACCAAACTCAGCCTCAAGATCAGAGCTTAGACAGCAACGAAGAAGTTGCAGAAATATTCGGAACAGAATCCTCAGATGCAGTAGCATTACCCGATAGCCCCGAGTTAAGAAGGAGACGGGTGAATGCCGCAAAATCTGGAAGTATCAAAGAACAAGCCCCACTAGCCGAGACTAACAATCTTGATCGGCTACGCGAACTCATCGCCGCCGCCATTGATTATTTCATTGGCAAGCGATCGCTAGATGGTATTCCTGATATCAATTCCGATGGTATCATCGGAACCCAGCCCGACTTCCTGAAAGCAAAAACAAATGACACCCTTAAGCCCAGAGCGAATAGTTACCCCAGTAACGCTCCAAATATTGAGCCAGAATTTTCTGATGCGCTCAAACTCGACAATCAACTGGAACGTCTACAAAAGTTAATCGAAGATGCGATCACCTATTTCTTTAGTAAACAGCGATCGCAACCAACCCTAGATGAAACCTCAGACATCACGCCTAGCACTGAAGCTTGGCTAACAATGGAAGATTTATTTGGCGATGATAACGGGCCCTGGCCGCTTCCATTGGAATATGAATCCATCGCATTCAGCAAATCACCAGATCGAACAGCAATCCATTCATCTAGTGAGTTACAAAATTTTGAAACCACCACCACTCAGCTTTCCCAAGATCAACTTGATGGCAGCTTAGTTTTTGAAGAAGAATTACAGATGTATCAATCACAAAGTCCTGAATACGAGAGGGATCGCCCTTTACGAGCATGGATTGAGGCAAAAGCAACGCTTTGGGGTTACTCAAATAATCCTGTAATGAGATTGCTCATTTGGATTGATGAGATCGTTGCCAAAATCGAAAACTTAATTATTAAACTATGGAAAGGATTAATCGGTTTTCCAAAACGCTTAATTCAGTTTATGCGATACGGGAAAAAAAGATGGAAGTAGGACTTACGCAAAAATGCCCTGAAAGCCTCATTTTGCCGTAGGGGCAATTCATGAATTGCCCCTACGGCTCGTTCTTTTGCGTAAGTCCTAAGAAGATGATAAATCTCTTACTGCTAGCGAAGCAGGGCAACCACGGGGGGATTGGCTCTACCTAAATAATTTAGATATTGTAAGGGCTGTGCCCCATTGCCAGCCCTAGACTTACACTATCATAGGAATTTCCTTCTACTCAAGATCAGTTTCTAAAGCACAGCGGCGCATAATTTTTGCCAATGCTTCCAAATGATCACCATTGCCATCGTGTCGAGGCGACAATATTGATACAGCAATTCTTCCCATTGCGATCGCATTGCTTGATTATCAATCCCCAGATTACGATTTTCGCCAAACATTAAGTCTTGATATGCAAGCATTGCGCCAGCACCCTCATTCACAACTTGAATGCGATCGCCTATTTGCATTTGTGGCAACACATCATAGGGACTGAGGATTTCGCCATCTACTTCTCGATAGTATTGCTGAAAATCGGGAATTTCATGCAGATAGGGATTCGTTTTCCAGATTGCAGGCAACACACATTTGAGAGAAGTCCGCCCCTTCATCAATGGATGGAAGTAATGCTTAAGGGTGAGAGCATTCATATCGACTAAATTGGATTTGCCCTTAGTTCCTAATTTGGCGGTATTGGCAAGCCATGTTTGCAACTGAGGATTGTGATATCCATAGGCTTGCATTTGATAGTAGATATCACGCAACACACTATTCTCATGGGTTGCCCATGTCAAAATAGTGCCGCGATCTCCAAGGACTGTCATCAATGACTCAGCAAACTGGAAATTTGGAAAAGTATTTTCTAAATCAAGCCATTCAGTTTGGACAGGGAGCGCATCTGGCTCTGCGATCGTGTGACAACTCCACTGAAAAGCCACCTGCTCGTATGTCTGCATTCCTGCGCGATAGGGAATCGCCATGCGTGAGGTTTCAAAGTCAATAAAATGAATCGGATATTCAACCTGTTTGATAATTGTCGGGAGTTGCTCAGAAATCCATTCTTTATTCTTTTGGGTATATTCAATCTGAATCAATTGGCGATAGCTATAAGTATAATCATCGAGTGCTTCTAAGGGAACGTCAAACATACTTGCCTTCCCTTGTAAAATCAACTCATTGACTAGAGGCTCTTCGTGGCTGCCAATTCTACCCATTTGATAGAGCTCTAGGACATGATGTTCTACATCAGCGAGATCGCCCCAACATTGCCTAAATCCATCACGATCATCGCGATCGCTAGCACGATATTCACAGCTTTTACAGCCCTTACTAATCGGCGCAAAGATCTCAGGAGATTGCTCGATCAGATAGTCTAGATATTTTTGTGCTAAGGCGAGGGTTGGCTCGATCAATTCAGCAACTTCAGTTGTGACACTAACCTTGGTGAGAAATTGATCTTTCTCTATTTCTTGGACATCTCCAGTAAAATTAACGGCAATACCATTGAATTTAGAGAAGGAATTACGATGTGTAGATAGCCGTTGAATCTGGAAATAGGATGCAAGATTGTCAATTGTGGTAGTTTTTGTGCGATCGGGTACAAGCAAATAAGGAGCTATCTCAGCTTTCAGATCTGGTAGATACTGAGCTAGCATTTCTTGCAAAATCCCAACTTGGTAGGCAACATCTTCAATGATATGTCGCCATTCACCGCCAACTTTGCCAGTACGTTTATTGCGAAAGAGGGAAAGCTTGCGATATTTGATTAAGTCTTCGTGGACTTTACTGTCAAATCCCTTAGATCTAATTTCAATAATCTCAATGCGATCGCCCTGTTTCACCAGAATATCGGCACGAGCAAGCTTATGATTGTGATAGAGCACAGGCTCAAAAAGAATTACATTATCTTGTTGTAAATACGATATCGTTTCTTGGGCAGCATTAACTAGGTTTTCCTCAGTTTTGAGGTTTGCAGAAATATAGATCCCGTCTGGATAAAGTAGGTGAGCTATCTTACTAACAATAAAATTTCCATCGGCTAATATTCTGGTATACCCATCAACGCGATCGACGGTAGGATAGCCCAACTTCTTGTAATAAAGTTTGGTTGTACAACTGCGGGCAGTCTTAAGATCGGATTTCGTTAGATAAATAGGGTGAGACATACTGCCTAAAAAACTTCGCAGTATAAATTTAGCACGAGAGAGCTTAAACCCCCAAAAAGAAAAGCACACGCTATGCGTGTGCTTTTCTTTTTGGGGGTTTTTAGATTGCGTTACTCAATCGTGACTTTAGGACTGTTGTACCAATTGTAAGTAGGACTATCAGGATCGTCATCCACACCCAACTTACTCTCAGCACCATCAATTCGCATCCGCACCAAATACTCACCCGCCTTGACATTCGCAATCGGAATCTCGATTGTGGAACTAGTATGAGGTAGCGGTGGACGGTCAAACAGATAGACAGAAGGGCTATTAGTCGTCCATTCATTCAAAGCTAAAACTACTTTCTGCTTCTCCCGCACCAGCACATCTAACTGAATGACAACCACCGCCGATCGCAAATCCTCCTCGATCGCTTCTAGTTGAGTTACAGTCACATTCACAACCGTCGGACATAGGACAAATGGCATCACATTCGATGCGATCGTATTGGTGATCAACGGCGAAGTACTATTAATGCGATGAATGACTTGCAAACTCTGCACACCAGCTTGGATTTGTGGTAAAGACATATCCGCAAGAGAAAAAGTGATTTCGCGATCTTGCACTGAAGTTGGCGTAATTACCAAATCCCCGACATGGATTTCTACAGTCTTGCTCTGGAGAGATCGCCCACGAATGATCATCAAACTACCGATTAC
Organism: Pseudanabaena sp. M085S1SP2A07QC; assembly: GCA_020404895.1. Taxonomy (GTDB): domain Bacteria; phylum Cyanobacteriota; class Cyanobacteriia; order Pseudanabaenales; family Pseudanabaenaceae; genus Pseudanabaena. The sequence goes on from JADBWK010000084.1 coordinate 48,943, forward strand.
AATCGGCTCAAATTGGCTACCCTGAGCCACAACTTTCTCAATATAGGGAGATGCTGGAAATGGAACCAGTCCTGCGGGTGAAGCATCGCGAATCGGCAAGGCTCTTTGGAAGTTTTCTCGACCTTCGACAATTACTAGACAAGCTCGATAAGCGATCGATAACACATAGGGAACTTGATAAAATACTGACCAAGCCTTAGATAGATCTTCCAACGAGATATCTATGGGCACAATATTGATCTGTTGAATCTGATCAGCCAGATCGGAATCTAATAGAAATGGAAATGTTGAGTCATTACATGTCGAACGAATCATTTCTGTCGTAAGAATTCTTTTGTCTGCAAGGGTGCTTACTACGCTTCCCAATACTCTTTGTGGTTGTAGTTCCGCATCATTCCCATAACAACTCATCATGTAGCAAAGATCCACCGCTACTTGACGATTGAGAGGATTCCCCTTTGTGCGATTAGGAGTAGAGTCATAGTTCGCCAAGGAAGGATTGCTGGTTACTTGGTATAAAAAGATATTGACTCCCACCTCTGGCGCACCAGTAGAGATACTTCCAGGCGCTAAGGTAGTGGCTCGTGCTCCTTCGATATCCTGTTGAATGACTGACTGCAAGACCCTCTGCAATGTAGCCGTTACCGTCGCGATCGCTAAATAATTACTCATCTCCACTCACCAAACCTAATTTCAATGCTCTGACGATTGCTTGTGTGCGGCTAGCCACACCTAACTTCTCAAATACACTAGTGAGATGCGCTTTGACGGTAGCGATCGTCACATGGAGATAGCGAGAAATATCTTCGTTTGAGGCTCCTTTAATTAGCCAGTTCAATACCTCCTGTTCGCGATCAGTAAGATGGATGGTGGAATGCCCTTGTAGCGATCGCCCTGCATAAAAATGAAAAATCCGAAAGAAGCTGGTGGCAATATCAGGCGGCAAGAAAATTTCATCATTCATAACCGTTGAAATTGCCTCATAAAGTTGACTGCCAATGCGATCTTTTGCCACATATCCTCTTGCTCCCAATTGCATTGCTCTAAATACTAATTCATCTTCACGATGCGCCGACAAAATTAAAACTTTGCCATGATAATCTAATTTTTTGAGATCCATTAGCACTTTTAGTCCACTATCTTCGGGAGATTTTAAATCCAGTTTGACATCTAAAAGAATTAAAGAAGGCTTCTGCTCGACTACCAGTTTAATTACTTGCTCACAAGAGGTCGCTTCCCCGACAATTTTAAACTGGAGATAACAATCGTCACTATAAAAACTCAGCAGTGTATGTAAACCCCGCCGAAAATTAGAGTCATCCTCTACCAATAAAACCGATACTATCTGAGCAGTTGTTGCCATAGATCATTTGCTATAGATCTTTGTCTAGAAGTAAGTAGCTAAGAACTTCCAAATTCTGTACTATGCTCTATGCGAGCAATACAAGTTTTGGCTTAATTTTTTAATTATGCTGAGGTACTTATTTAGAAGTATAGACTAAAGTCTAATAACCCTAAATTTTGATCATCCCTAGTGTATATGTCTATTGACATAGTTATTACGGGTGGCATATGGCACTAGACTACTTCGCCCCGGGCGTATACGTCGAAGAGGTTGATAAAGGCAGTCGTCCCATTGAAGGCATCAGCCTCAGTGTGGCAGGTTTTATCGGATTTACCGAAGACGTACGCGGTGATGCTGATCTTTTTAAACCAATGATGGTTACATCTTGGGATCAATATCGCGAATATTTCGCAGCCCCTGGCTCTGATGGGTACACCGACTTTGATGCTTACTTGCCCTTCGCAGTTAATGGTTGGTTTGTTAATGGCGGGGGACGCTGCTGGGTAACAAGCATTGGCACTAGACTTCCTGGATCTGAGCCTCCAGCCCCTGAGGCAACCGCACTTCGCATTGGCACATCGAACAACAAGCCTACCTTGATGTTTAACATCAAGCCAGCCGCAGCTTCTGAGAGCCAGTTAGCGTTACCTTCAACGGGCGATCGCATCAAAGTGATCATCCAAGAAAGCACTCCCAAGCCTCTTGCTGAAACTGCTCCTGCCGATGCCGAGCCACCCTTAAATACTGGTGAATTTTTCAACGTAATCGTTGTCCAAGGTGGACAAGAGTTGGAAAAATACGAGCATGTCTCAATGAATCCACAGGTGGAGACAGCAGTCGCTGACTATGTTGTAACCGCGATCGCTGCCTCAGAATATGTCACCATCGCTGACATCTCCACCAGCGGACAGCCACTCTCTCGTCGTCCTGCTAACGGAGCCTACGAGATCGCGCCACCTCCTTACATTTCCACCATTGATCGCTTTGCTCGCGACCTGCTCGGACAAAGAGACGATCGCACTGGCATTCAAGGCATGTTTGAAATCGATGAAACAGCGATGATTGCCTGCCCTGACCTAATGCGCGTCTATGAAGCAGGACTCATCGATATCGATCAAGTACATGGTGTCATGGAAATGATGCTCAGCATGTGCGAAAACTCCTTCCCTGGTCCCGCCTTCCGCATGGCAGTAATTGATCCTCCTCCGATCAAGCCATCGAAAGGCATGGAAGCAGTACCACCTGATCGCCAAAAGCCTCAAGATGTAGCCCAATGGTTGAGCATGTTCAACCGTCGCTCTATGTTTGGCGCACTATATTACCCTTGGATCAAAGTCGCCAATCCTCGTAAGGGCGGCAAACCATCCTACGTTCCACCATGTGGACATGTTATGGGGCTATGGTGTCGCACCGACCAATCACGCGGTATCTTCAAAGCTCCTGCTAACGACACCCCTAGAGGCGTACTTGGCTTGGCTTACGAAACTAACATGCGTGAGCAAGAAATGCTCAACCCGATTGGCATCAATTGCATCCGTAACTTTGCCAGCTACAATCGTGGCTTCAAAGTATGGGGCGCACGCACCTTGGTCGAGCCAGACAACATTCAATGGCGCTACATCAGTGTCCGCCGCTTGATTAGCTATATTGAGAAATCGATTGAAATTGGTACTCAATGGGTTGTATTTGAACCCAACGATACTGACCTATGGGCAAGAGTAACTCGTACCGTTAGTAACTTCCTAGAAGGACTTTGGCGGAATGGAGCATTATTTGGTGGTGCTTCCTCAGAAGCGTTTTATGTCAAATGCGATGCCACACTCAACACCCACGAAACCATGATGATGGGTCGCCTATACATCGAAGTCGGTATTTGCCCTGTCCGTCCTGCTGAATTTGTGATCTTCCGCGTCAGCCAGTGGTCACCTAATAGTTAACGATTCATGAAGAAGAACGCCCATTGGGCGTTCTTCTTCATGATCTCCAAGAGCTTTTTTAAGATTTATGCTGTGATTCTTACAGATTGATAGCTTAAGATTTTAAAATAGTTATTTAGTAGCACAAACTTGTAAATCAGATTTCAAGGAGGAAGAATGGCAGAACTTAAACCAATTCCTACTAGTCGATACTATGTAGAATTTGCTGGGTTGGAAGAAAAACTAATTAAAAGTGTCTCTGAAGTTAGTTTTACGGGACAAACCGCAGGACATGAAAAGCCGCTAGCATCCACTAAGGGAGGCAAAACTTTTTGGCAAAGTACGTCGGCAGGTTTTGAAGAAAATCCTAATGTCACCATTGAAGTTTATGTCACTGAAGGGGACATGGCCTTTTACAATTGGTTCCTAGCTGTCATGCCTAAAAGCGAAGGAGGCAAAGGGGAATGGGCCGCAAATCGTAAGAATGGTTCAATCACTGCTTACGATAGTGGCGATAATGAGGTAATTCGCTGGGATCTAATCAACTGTTGGCCGAAGTCTTACAAAGTAAGTGATTTCAGTTCTGAAAGTAAAGATTTGGCGGTTGAAACCTATGAAATTGTCGCTGAGCAAATCAACCGAGTGAAGTAGATTCGCTTACATGTCTATCGTAATTATCAAAAATTTGAGGTCACAAAAATATGGCAAAAGATGAATTTTTAGCCTCTTCTAAATATTACTTTAGCTTAACGGGGCTAGAGGACTTGGTTGTAAAAAAAGTCAGTGGTATTGGCTCAACTCTCCAAACAGCAGGAGATAGTAAGTCCTATGGAGTATCAAAAAGTGGTAAATCAGTAATTCAAGCTACTGTTACAGGTGCAACTAACAGTAAGGTTACTGTTGAGTTTGTCTGTACTGTTGGGGATGATCGCCTGCTCAAATGGTATAGTGACTCGCATTCTGAGCCATTCGCAGGTGGTGGGACTAAAACCAAAGGCGAGCGCAAAACTGGTACGATTACTCTTTACAATCAGGGCGGCGAAGCTGCTGCTACTTGGGAAATGACTGGAGTAATGCCCGCTAGCTATAAATCAGTTAAGCTAGAAGCTGGTTCTGAAGGACTAGCCACTGAGACGATTGAATTTGTGTATCAGACTTTGCACCGCAAAACTTAAGAACAGTTGTGAGTGGTGCTCAGCACCACTCATACTAAAATTTGCAAGAAGGTGATTTGATGGCAGACGAACAGCAAATAGAATTTTTAGCTAAGTCTAGATTTTATGTAGAAATTACTTTACAAGGTAGTCTAGAAAAAATTGATGGCTACTTTATGGAATGTAGCGGATTGTCTCGAAGTCAAGAAGCAATTGAAATTGTTGAAGTTACTCCGCAAGTATGGGGGAGGAGTGGTTCGACAAAAGGACGGGTTATCCGCACAAAGCTTCCTGGAAATGTCAAAAGTGAAAATATTACGCTCAAACAAGGACTGAATATTTCCATGACCATGTGGAAATGGTTAAAAGCAGTGGAAGATGGGAATTGGGCCCAACAACTCCGAGATGGAGATATCACTATTTATGACCAAGCTTCTATGGAAAAAGCAAGATTTCGATTTAATGGCGCTTGGCCGATGCGTTACAAAGTTTCCGAATTTAAAGCTGATGCTAGCGAATTTGCGATTACTGAAGTAGAGTTATGCGTTAGCGACTTTTTACGGATTAATTAATAGATTAATTAAACGCTTATGATTAAAATATGGTTCAAATATGATTCAAACAGAGTTTGAATTTACTCTACCCAAGGGCTATGTTGATGGGGATGGAAATCTGCATCGCAAAGGTGTAATGCGTTTGTCTAGAGCGATCGATGAGATTGTCCCAATGCGTGATCCTCGTGTGAGGAGTAATCCTGCTTATGCAACTGTAATTATTTTAGCGAGAGTAATTACTAAATTAGGAGGACTAGAAGAGATTAGTTCGACGGTAATCGAAAATTTATTTGCTAGTGATCTCAGTTATTTACAAAAGTTTTATCGTCAGATTAATGAGTTAGAAGATACTGGATGGACTGGTTTATCTGAAGAGATAGAAAACTAGAACTATGCCCAATATCTATGAGCTAAATTTAGATGTAAATCAAGTAGAACAATTCGAGGCAATAGAAGCTGGTCAAAATATTCTTATTGAGAGAATAATCTCCACAGGGCAAACTACTCCAGTAGGACAATGGTACGATCAAGATGCTGATGAATGGGTGGTTTTGTTGCAAGGTGATGCAGAGATATATTTTGAAGAGGGACCTTTGGTAAGACTTAGGGCTGGGGATTATCTGATGATCTCGGCTCATCAAAAACATCGGGTTGAATATACTAGTATTGAGCCGCCTTGTATCTGGTTAGCGGTTCATGGTCAATTGCGATCGCTATAAGTAGTTAAGTAAAACCCATAAAGTTGCGCCCCTGCGGGGCGCAACTTTATGGGTTTTGCTAATTTATTTTGTGAAAGTACTAACAATACTACGGCTCTATTTTTGGCTTTCTTTGTCCGTAGTATTGAAGAACCCATTTAATACCAAAACACAAAATAGCGTAGCCATTTTGTGTTTTTAAAACCCTTGAACGTTAATTGCTGTAATAGCAATTGTCACTATAAAACTGATTTTGGTGTTTCCAGTTCCTTTCTCGGTAGCGATCGCTCAAAGCGTCGGAAAGATTCGCAAAAAACACACATCGATCGATGCGCAAGCGATCTGTTTTGTGAGTATGCAATTTCATTAAAGTGGGCAGTTACTTCTTGACGCACTTCCACCACTCGAAAAATTGATGGTCAACTCCTACTTCAAAGTTGTAGACGATCATCTCTACATGCCCTTGCAAAGATGATATGAAGCATCTGGGAATCTTGACTACAATGAAATTGCGCTAGAATCCGTGCGTCATTTGCTCACACTAACTAGTGAAATTGCACGACGAGTTTCTCAAAAAACACTGATTATGCACTCTGACTATCAATGCTATAACGGCGTGCTGAGTTTGCCTCAAATTCGCATTTCCAGCTTGCGCGATATTGAGATGTTTCAGGTTTATCTCTGTCTATGTATTCTCGAAAAAAGCGTTGCCTCAATTCAGCAAGAGCTTTTCCCCCTCTGTATCATGCTCTATCCGCCTTTAAAAGTTAGTTGGGAACTAGTGCGAACTTTGTTAAGACTGCTTTCACAAGAAATGCAAAATTATCTTGGCGAAGAACATGTTCATCAGTTTGAGCCATATCTCACCACCTTGAATGAAATGTTTGGTGATGATGTGCTGCCCGAAGCCCGATAATAATAAAGCTTGGAATATTAAACCTAAGTACCTCGGCATAATTAAAGAAACAAAAACAAGATCTATAGCGTCCGCTTAGCAGGCGCTATAGATCTTGGGATTTTATATTTAATTGCACCTAGATACTTATAAAGTCGGTAAAAAATTACGCAACCTGTAACTTTTGTACCAGATTTGAGGTTGCCATCCGAAGCGCAGAACAGCTACGAACAGAAAAAACTAAGCATGACCTGTATTTGTACGATAAGCCAAGCGATCGCCATTACTTCGGCAACGGTTGCCAATATTGACGAAAACGCGCAAAACAACATAGAGATAAGGGGCGTTATTTCCGATAGCCGCAAACTCAAAGGTGGAGAGTTATTTGTAGCTTTAACTGGCGAGAACTTTGATGGTCATATGTTTGTGGCAAGAGCGATCGCCCAAGGCGCAGTAGCCGCACTCGTCAGCCGTGAATGGGCTAGCTCGGTTACCGCAGTCGGTTTACCAGTCTTAGCAGTGGACGATATAATCACGGCTTATCAAGATCTAGCCCGCTGGTGGCGATCTCAGTTTTTGCACCCAGTTGTATCAATTACTGGCTCAGTAGGCAAAACAACTACCAAAGAAATTATTGCCAGTATGTTGGCATGTTATGTCGCTCCCGATCAGCGAGTTCACAAAAGTCAGGCTAATCATAATAATGATATTGGTGTGGCGCAAACTTTGTTGTCGATTAATCCTGAGAGAGATAGGTTTGTAGTTGTAGAAATGGGGATGCGCGGTCTAGGCGAAATCGAACGCCTAGCAAAAACGGCGTTACCGACAGTGAGCGTAGTCACTAATGTGGGAACTGCGCATATTGGACGATTGGGTTCGCGAGAAGCGATCGCTCAAGCTAAATGCGAACTTTTAGCTGAGACTTCTCCCACTGGCACGGCAGTTTTAAATGCTAGTAATCCCCTTTTACTAGAAAGTGCCAGCAAGGTTTGGCAAGGTAAAACAATCACCTATGGCTTAGGGATCGGGGATGTCAACGGCGAACTAATTGATACTCAGTTACATGTGGAAGGTCTAACTTGGGAATTACCCTTGCCAGGTCGCCATAATGCTTTAAATTTTTTGGCAGGTTTAGCGGTTCTCAAAGCCTTAAATCTCGATTGGGCTCAGACAATTCAAGGTATTGGGAAACTCGATCTTCCATTTGGTAGAGCGCAGGTATATGAGTTGCCGCAGGATGTGATGATTCTTGATGAGACCTATAACGCTTCCCCTGAAGGGATGTTGGCGGCTCTGCGCCAACTAGCTGATATGCCTGCAAAGCGTCATTGGGCTGTTTTGGGAACAATGAAGGAATTGGGGGATATGTCTACTCAATTGCATCATCAAGTAGGTGAAGCAATCAGTAAATTGGGAATTGAAGGTGCGATTATCTTGACTGATGGCGAAGCGGATGCGATTTTGGCAGGAGCTAATGGTTCATTGAAATATGAGATCGCCTGTCAGTCCTATGACGACATCACGCAGACGCTTTTAGAAAAAGTTAAAAGTGGCGATCGCATTCTGTTCAAAGCTTCGCGATCGGTTGGCATGGATCAAGTTGTCAAGGCATTTCGCCAGACTTGGCAATAGTTTGTCTTTTTATAAATGTCGGCGCTACGCGCCGCCATTTATATAGTCTTTAGGAGTTGTTGTTGAATAACTGTAATTAAATGAGATAGTTGCACAGGTTTGGCGAGATATTCATTTGCACCAACGGCTAAACATTTTTCGCGATCGCCAATCATCGCTAAAGCAGTTAACGCCACAATAGGAATATTATTTATATCTGGATTTGCTCGAATACTTTTAATTGCGCTGATTCCATTTAGCACTGGCATTTGAATATCCATCAGAATCAGATCAGGGTTTTGAGCGATCGTCATATTGATTGCTTCTTGACCATCAGATGCAAAAATTAGGCGATATCCTCGACTAATTAAATAATTAGAGAAAGTTTCAATATTAATGGGATTATCATCTGCTAGCAAAATCAAAGGATTAACAGCTAAATTATTCTCTAAATTACTTGCTTGCTTATAACTCTCACTGAAGGAATTTGATGGAAGCTCGAATTTATCTAATTTCTCTAATTCAATCGATTCTGTATAGGGCAAAACTATCGAAAAGCAACTTCCTTCGCCAACTTGACTGGCAACACTCACACAGCCTCCATGCATTTCCACAAGTTGTTGGACTAGAGTAAGTCCTAAACCTGTGCCAGCGTATTGTCGATTTAGGCTGCTATCAATCTGGACAAAAGCTTGAAATAGATTACTAATATCTTCTGGAGAAATGCCAATACCCGTATCAATAATTGAGAAGATCATTACATAAGGGCATTCGGTAGTTATCTTTGTTGTCTCTGCTGCTTGGAGATTAACTTCTAGGCAAACACTCCCCCCTTTAGGCGTGAACTTAACTGCATTGCTAAGTAAGTTAATTAAGGCTTGCCTCATGCGTCGTTCATCAACTGTGACCATTTTGATGCTGTGGTTGATAGACAACTTGAGCTGAATATTTTTTTGACTGGCAATTTGCTTGACAAATTCTAGACTGGATTTGCACAGATATTCTATCGCTACGGAGCTTAGCTCCAGATCCAATTTACCTGCACCAATTTTGGCTACATCCAAAATGTCATTAATTAATTCCAACAAATGCCGACCACTAGTTTCGATTAGAGATAGCGATCGCATCTGTCGTTCGTTTAAATCTCCAAATACTCCCGTCATTAGACCTTCAGACATTCCCAACACAGCATTGAGCGGAGTCCGAAGTTCATGACTCATATTGGCAAGAAATTCATCCTTAAGTCTAGTCGCTCTGGCAAGCTCGCTATTAGCCGCGCTCAGTTGCTGATTGGTATACTGAAGCTCTTGAGTACGTTGTGCAACTCTTGTCTCTAATTGTTGATTGAGTTGATAGAGATCATCGATCGCTTGTTGTCTTTCTATCTCTGCACTAGCTAAAGATTTTTCAGCTTGTTTGTGATCGCTAATATCTTCGATGACCCCGACAAAAAGAGGTGGTTGACCAACTTCATCCAATATTTTAGAACTAGTTGTTCGTACCCAAATCATTTTCCCATTTCGGTGAAAAAGCCGTTTTTCCATTTGATAGCTCTCACATTCATCAGACAATACTTGACTACGCAGTCGCAAATTATCTTCTATATCTTCAGGCAGCATGTTGTCTGTAAATCGCATTAATTGCAATTCATTTTCAGAATAGCCAACCATTTGTTGATAGAAAGGATTAGTTCTAATAAATTTACCATCAGCATCCGTAATTGCCATTCCCACAACTGAACGTTCAAACATGGCGCTTAAGAGAGATTCGCTTGTTCTTAAGCGTTGTTCACTCTCCTTTAAGGCTATTTCTGCTATCTTGCGATCGCTTATATCCTCAGCAATAGCAGCCATTTGCTCAATTTTCCCATTAGCATTTTTCAAGGGAAAGCAGCGTCCCCATATCCATCGAATAGTGCCATCAGGACGAATAATTCGATACTCCTCATTAAAGAATCCACTATTAACTGTTAATTTATAAAGCTGAAGCACTTTATCAATATCTTCAGGATGGATAGATTGTATCCAAACTTCTGGGTTTTGATATAAATACTCACTTGAGTGTCCCCAAATTTCAGAATATCGAGGACTTACATACAATACCTTTCCAGAGCTAAATTCACGAAGAATAATTGCTCCACGATTATTCTCAGCAAATTGACGAAACATATTATTACTGTCTGCTAGGGCAGATGTGCTTGCTTGCACTTGGCTCTCTAGCAGTTTATTTCGACTTTGGAGTAGTTCTAGTTTCTCTTGCTCTAGTCGAGACATCTTTGTTTCTAGTATCGATACTAATTTATAAATCTCGGTAGGCTGAAGGGTATTGAGCAAATCACTTTGGGTAATGATACCTTCCATTATTCCATCCGCATTAGTCACGATTAAGTGATTAATCATCCGTTCTTGCATTAGCTCTCTCACTTTCCAAAGTGTCTCATCTGGACTGACCGTAGCAACCGGAAAGCTCATTACTAGTTGGACAGATGTTGTCGCCAGAGATAACTCTAAAGCAAGATATTGAACGATATCGCCCTCAGTAACAATTCCCATAGGCCATAAGCCATTATCACCTTCTTTTATGATTACTACTGAGCTAACTTTTTGCTCCAGCATTAAGTTAGCAATCTGTGCGACCGAATCTCTAGAATCTGCATAAATTACATCGGTAATCATGACCTCCTTAACCTGACGCAAACGCAACATATCAACAGGACGAAGTAGTTGCCGTAAACTCTCATGGATGAGCAATCCGACGATTTCACCGAGATCATTTACTAGTGGCAAATGTCGGATGCGATAGCGATGGAAGCGATTAATCGCCACAAGTATATCGGTAAATTCCCACTCTAACAGTGCTTGTACTGGATATACCATTACCTCGGCGATCGCAGTTTCGAGCAGATTTTGCGTTGAATTTTGGTCTGAAGTTTCAGGATTTACGTTTTGTCCACAGAGCTTAACTAAGTCACGTTCAGTCAAAATGCCAATTAGTTTTTTCCCTTCGGTGACTAAAATGCAACTGTTTTGGGCATTGGCTAATTGCAAATTTGTTTCTGAGTCAATATCACATAATAAATTGCAAGTTTGTCGGCTTACATTCATCAGGGCGATCGCGTCGGCAACAGTTGCACTTGCAGCGATCGTTAAGGGAGAGCGAATGATCGCTTGTTCTAGTGGTACTTCCTGACTATTCGTATACATAGGTGAACCCACAAAATTTTATAAAATTTCTATGCAAACATCCTTTGGCTAAATTTTACTTTAAGTTAACCCAAGTTGCTACCTATCAAAAACCGTCTCAAAACAAGTTAAAAACAGCCTATCTAAGTGCTAAACAACGCTTTTTTTGTATAAAAATCCAGCATTTTTTATTTTGATTTTAGTTTTTGATGAATAGGTAGCAACTTG
>JADBWK010000085.1 GCA_020404895.1 Pseudanabaena sp. M085S1SP2A07QC
AGTTTGTGGCGAGAATGCTCACGGTCAAACATTCTTTGAAATTACAAGGGCGTTCTGTCTTGGATTTTCTCACACAATCTTGTCTGGCGGCTCGACTGGGTATGCAACGTCCTTCTCTAATTCCTACTGTTCAGCAGTCTCCTATACAAAATCCTAGACCCTTGATTTTTCTGTAGGCTATTGGACGATTACGAAAGGATTTTACCAAAAGTTCCCGATGTGGAGGGAGAACCATATCGGGAACATCCCGACTGTCTAATACTACGTTGGAGCTGACTTCTCAAAGTGTATCTTTATCATTCAAGCTTGACTGTGGCGGCTCAACTTACTGCCGTTATTCCGAGCCGACGAGTCCGTTAAAGCTATCTGTTTTCATTCGAGAATAGGCTGTCAAAAATGGTTGGCTTCGTTGATGAGTTCCGAGAAGTTATCGGCGATTGCAAAGACAAATATATAGTTAAGCGATCCGTGTATAACAAATCATTGGAGCGGACAACTAACTAGTGGGATCGCTGATCTTGTCGGTATGTTAATGATATGTAACTCGCCTTATTTATTGCAAGTGTTAAGTGTAAGACTCTCCAAGCTAGAATAGATTGGTCAAGTCGCAACAAGGTCAAATGTATGGCGGTTCGTCAACGGCGCTACAGCAAAGAAGAATTAGCTCGGCGTGGGCAAGAACTCTATGAAGCTAGCATTCGGCAGCAAGTAGAATCTGGTAATACAGGCAAAATCGTAGCGAATGCAAACGGACAAAGGCAAGTGAAATCACCGATCTAGTCTTTCTCGTTGCTATGATGAATATGTAGAGATTAGTACCCTGACATGAAATATCCTCTTCATACGCAATCTAAGCCTGTTTCAGGGCTTGCTGCTAAGAAACTCCTAGAAGCGCTCGACTCTGGTGGGGCAGTTATTAATGATCGAATGATTGCCCTAGCCAAACGTATTGCCGCCCATCGACGCAAAACACAGAAGCATGGCTAGTTCTGGTAAGTTTGATGGAGTTGATTTCTCTCAAATCAATGTTGAATTGCTAACCCCTGAACTCCGACAACTTGGTCAGGGGTTTCGCTGTGTCAGGGGAGAATTTGTCACCTATTGGAAACAGGGACGAATTCAACGAGAAGCCGAAGCGCATCTTTGCCAATGCTGGATTGCTAGAATTGAGGATGCTCTAGCTGGTTACATTACACTTCTAGCAGATAAGTTAGAGGTTGAAGATACACTACTAATTCAAGAAGGCGTAAAATATCGAACCTTCCCAGCCGTCAAGATCGGGCTTCTTGCTGTTGATCGCCGAACGAAAAGGCTTGGGGTAAGGTTGATGGAATGGGCGATCGATTATGTGATTACCGAAGTAGTACCAATCATCGGGGTTAGATTTATTACTGTAGATGCCCTTTACGATTTCGATGTTGATCCAGCTTATGACGCATCTGGCTTCTATGAAAAACTGGGGTTTGAGTTTGCTGATCCTATCGAGTCTCTACCACCAGTCAACCCATATCGCACAATGTATCTAGATCTGAAGCCGTTGATGGAAGCACTTGCCATAGAAGAATCGGATGAAGATCATGAACATTGCTATAATTGAGCAATCACAGCCATAAATATACAAGCGATTTAAACTCTCAAAATACATCACAAACTGTAGTTATAAATATGTCTGCAAGAGATCTATTCCATGAAGCCGTCAGGCAAGCACTCCAAAAAGAACAATGAGTGATAACAGACGATCCACTAAAATTTAAGTTTGGCAATGTCAACTTTCAAGTTGATTTAGAAGCAGAGAAGATTGTAGCGGCGGAGAGAGCAGGAGAAAAAATTGCAGTTGAGGTTAAGAGTTTTTTAAATCCATCTGCGATCACCGATTTTTATTCGGCATTGGGGCAATTCTTGAGTTATCGTCTAGCCATAGAAGCCAATGAACCAAGTCGAACTCTGTATTTAGCCGTGCCGTCAGATGTATATAGCAATGTAAGCTTTGCTTAGGACATAAAACCCAAAAGATGGCAGAGCGAAGCTCTGCCATCTTTTGGGTTTTGAATTGTCCTATCTATCTCTTACGTTGCTATACCAAACATTTTTTCAGCTTGAATTTACCCAAACTGCTGTACAACGTTATCAGATCTTGCTAGTCATATATAATCCAATCAATAGATAAAGTAAGCAAATATCGAGAGTATATTCAAAACTTGATGACTCGATATGCCAGTGGTGATGTATCAGATGAAGAAGTTGAGGTACAGCTTCTTTTTGATACAGAACGAGATCATTACCAGTGGATAAATATTGGCTGGCAAGAGTTAAATCGGGTATATCGGTGTGTGATGCATTTTGACATTAAGGACGGTAAAATCTGGCTTCAGCAAAATTTGACAGACCAGAACCCTGCGGAAGAATTGGTTGAGATGGGAGTATCCAGACAAGATATAGTGCTGGGATTGCAACCACCTTACAAACGACCATATACAGCCTATGGAGTTGCTTAAAATTTAAGTTTGGGAAAAGTGTCGGCGATGCGAAATTCCATAGGTTTTATTTCAACAGTTCCATTACTTCCTGTAGAAATTCAGCTATGTACGGCTTTTTGCAAGCTATTAAGTTATCAGGAAGATGCTTAGGGGCTAGCGAAAAAATAAGATACCAATCAATTAGGAACAATGGTTATATCCCATTTAGGTAGGGTAGCAGAACGTTGCCAAGATGGAAAATACTGTTTCAAGTCTTCTGGTAGAACTTTTACGCCCTTTGCATAGGTTGTTTCAACTAAATGAACAATTGGTGAAATGCCCTTCCACATCATGTTACTAGCCCATTCTACAACCGCCTCAACAGAATCCAGAATCGTACCATTCCAATGATTTTCTAGGGCAGCCCAACAGCGTTCAACAGAATTATATTTACTGTGATAAGGCGGATAGTAAACCAGACGAATTTTCAAGTCAATCTTCTTGGATAACTCAACCATGCGTTTGATAAATTGAGTGCGATCACTACGGGTTGCCGAACCGCTATCAAGGTTAATCATCCATTCGTCAAAGTCTGAACGTTGAAACTGATTCTTATGCCACCAATCGCTTAGGCAATCAACGATAAAATCGCTGGTTTCCGCAGATTGTCCCATGTAG
>JADBWK010000086.1 GCA_020404895.1 Pseudanabaena sp. M085S1SP2A07QC
ATGGCAAGAAATGCAACAAACGAATTATTACAAAAAGATAAAAAATCAAAAAGTGACGAGTTTTATACACAGCTTTCAGATATAGAAAGCGAATTACAGCATTATAAAAGTCATTTTGAAAATCAAGTAGTTTATTGCAATTGCGATGACCCCCGAATTAGTAAATTTTTTAATTATTTTGCCTCAAACTTCAAGGAATTAGGTCTAAAAAAAATAATAACATCTTGTTATCGAGAACAAGTGAGAGATTCATTTAATATAGAAGAAGATAAAAATGGTTTTTTCTTTGAATATGTAGGTACAGAGAGAGAAAAAAATAAACCTATTCTAACTGACATTGTTTACTTTAATGGGGATGGGGACTTTCGTAGTCCTGAAAGCATTGAACTATTAAAGAAGTCCGACATTGTTGTTACTAATCCCCCATTTTCATTATTCAGAGAATATGTAGCTCAATTAGTTAAATACGATAAAAAATTTTTGATAATTGGCAATGTTAATGCAATCACCTATAAAGAAATTTTCAAACTAATTAAAGAAAACAAAGTGTGGTTAGGAATAAATCTTGGTAGAGGTATTTCTGGTTTCATTGTTCCCGAACACTATGAACTTTATGGGACAGAGGCTCGTATTGATAATTCTGGGAATAGAATAGTTTCTCCAAATAACTGTTTATGGTTAACAAACTTAGACACATCAAAACGACATGAAGATATTGCTCTCACAAAAAGATATTTTGGAAACGAAGATGAATATCCAAAATATGACAATTATGATGGAATTAATGTAAATAAAACACAAGATATTCCATTAGACTTCAAGGGGGTTATGGGTGTACCAATAACATTTTTACATAAATTCAATCCCGATCAGTTTGAAATAATTAAATTCAGAAAAGGGAATGATGAAAAAGATTTATCGATAAGTGGGAAATGTCCGTATTTTAGAATTTTAATCAAAAACAAACGAATACAAACTGAACTAATTAAAAGTAAAGGAATGCCAACACTTATTACTGTATAAATGGCATTGAAACGACATTATACTTATCCGTTGAAAATATGAAAAATAAAAAATAATGTATAAAAATATCGTTGCATCGCACGGTGAAATCAATTGTTATGCCAAACCCGATACACTCGATAAAGTTGTCTATTTTTATTCATGACTAAGCACTCAAAGATGATTTGCTTTATTGATAAGTTCCGAGAGATTATTGGTAAACCTTTAACTTTTTTAGGATACTTTGCCATCCTAATACGACTGTAGAAGAAAAAGGAGAACGCATAGTTAAGTCAACCTTTTCTTTCTACATTTATTCGCATTTTAAGAATTGCAATCGCGTTTGCTTGTTTAGTTTGTTTTACTTGTTGGAGATGCTTGGAATCGTTGTAATCACCTAAACCGCTCAGTACAAATCTTTTCTTTCTATGTTCAAATGAGATCGCAATAGTCTCGTTATTGTTAAACACTGGCATCTGTCTCTCCAAGGGTAGGAGAGTTGTCAGCAATTTATTGAGGTTTTTATTGATGTTTCTAGTCTAGAAAGTATAGATTAAAAACCTCAATTAATCGGAATGTTGAGATTTGAACCCAAGCCCCCCCTACCCCAAAGATTAGTGGCGGCGCTTCGCGCCGCCTAACCCTATTTCGGCAAAGATTGGGCATATTCAGCGATCGCTTCTGGATAAATAATATGCTCTTGAACTTGGATGCGCTTTTGGAGATCCTCTAGAGTGTCTTCTGGCAATACAGGAACCGCAGCTTGCTTGATAATTTTGCCGCTATCGACTTCGAGGCTAAGTAAGTGGACAGTACAACCTGTAATCTTTACTCTATAGTTAAAGGCTTGCTCGATCGCATGAATACCCTTAAAGCTTGGTAATAAACTGGGATGAATATTCAGAATACGCTCTGGGAAAGCATCGATTAAAACTTGGGTGACAATTCGCATCCAGCCTGCCATGATCACAAGATCGACATTGTATTGTTTGAGAATATCGATAATCGCAAGATCGAGAGCTTTACGGGATTTATAGTCTCGGTGATTGACTAAAATTGCAGGAATATTAAACTTTTCGGCGCGTTGACGGGCAAATGCATCAGGTTCGTTATAGATGACAACTGCAATTTTAGCTTTCAGTTCTCCATTTACGATCGCCACAGCGATCGCCTCCAAATTACTACCACTTCCTGAAGCTAGCACGCCTAGAATCGCAACAGAATTGGAACTAGATGAATTGTCGGGTAGAACTAGCGAACTCACGAATCTTTAAGACCTCTAAACAAAAAGCGCAGACACAAGTTTACTATTATAGATGCAGAGCGAAGCGCTGCATTATATATAGCTAATTTTGCCATGACTAGTTTATCGAAAATGTCGCTTGCTACGCCAGAAGTGAGCGATCGCCAACCCTATCCCCTCAGCATCGCGCCGATGATGGATCGTACTGATCGCCATTATCGCTATTTCATGCGCCAAATCACGATGCGGACTTTGCTATATACAGAAATGGTAACCAGTGCGGCGATTAAGCATGGCGATAAAGACTATCTATTAGGATTCTCTCCACTGGAAAATCCCCTTGCTTTACAAGTAGGCGGCGACAATCCTCAAGACCTAGCGGAATGCGCGAGGCTTGCTGAATCGATGGGTTATGACGAGATTAATTTGAATGTTGGCTGTCCTAGCGATCGCGTTCAGAGTGGACATTTTGGGGCTTGCTTGATGAAAACCCCCGATCGCGTGGCGAAATGTATTGAAGCAATGATTGCCGCCACTACAATTCCTGTATCAGTTAAGCATCGCATCGGAGTTGATGATTTAGATCGTTACGAAGACATGCAAAACTTTGTGCGGATTCTTGCAGAAGCAGGTTGTCAGCGCTTCTCAGTTCATGCAAGGAAAGCATGGCTACAGGGGCTAAGTCCCAAAGACAATCGCGAAGTTCCACCTTTGCGCTATGCCGATGTGCATCGCTTAAAGAAAGAATTCCCGCATTTATTTATTGAAATCAATGGTGGATTTATAACTCTAGAACAAGCCCATGAACAGTTACAGTATGTCGATGCCGTGATGATTGGTCGTGCAGCCTATGACAATCCCTATCTGTTTGCGATGTGCGATCGCGAGTTTTTTGGTGAAGAAGATCCTATTCATAGCCGTGTTGAGGTTGCCGAAGCGATGATTGAATATATTGATCAATGGACAGCCAAAGGCTTGAGGTTACATAAAATCACTCGTCATATGTTGCAATTGTTCCACGGTCAGGCTGGTAGCCGAATCTGGAAACGAATTCTTACAGAGAAATCTTGTGTTGCTGGAGCAGGTTCTGAAGTAATTCGTGATGCGATCGCTGCCGTTAGTAGTTTGTGACCAAACCAAACCCATATTTTTGTAAAAGCCATGCGAAGCATGGCTTTTACAAAAATATGGGTTTTACTTCAGTACAAAGCTCTGCATGTTTGGTGAGTGAATGAGAATTGAGAGTAAAAACTCAGTAAACTCGTTGAGTTCGCTATCAGCATAGTTTTTGACAAAGTTGAAAGGGTTCCGTATCTCGTGAGCGATGCCCTCAGTAAGCGTACCTAAAGAGGCAAGCTTTTCTTGAGCAATAATCCGTTCTTGAGCATTTTTGAGTTCGTTAGTACGTTCTTTTACTCGCTGCTCAAGAGTTTGAGAGTAGTCTTCGAGTTGATGATCAGCTTTCTCTAGCTTGCTATTCAATTGAGATAGTTCTTTTAAAAGCCGATCAAGCTCTAGTTCAGCTCGTTTGCGATCGCTGATATCAGTGTGTGTTCCCAACATACGCAATGGCTGTCCATTAGCATCCCATTCTACAATTTTACCAAGCGAGAGAATCCATTTCCAGTCACCATTTTTAGTGCGATGACGAAACTCTACTTTATAATGCGGAAGTGCACTATTTACATAATCTCGATAAGTTTTTGCAACTATTGCCAGATCATCTGGATGGAGTCTTTCAATCAATCCATCTAGCTCTAGTTTCCTGTAGCTCCTCAGGGCTATAGCCTAACATAGTGGCATATTCTGGACTGACAACAGTTTCTCCAGATTGAGGATTAAGGTCATAGAGTCCTTGATTGGCTGCGGTCAAGGCAAGGCGTAAACGTTCTTCACTGTCTTGCAGAGATATCTCTGCTTCTCGACGCGCTGTCACATCTCGATTACTGATCACCACACCTGTGATTGAGCCATCGACTTCAAAATAAGGAGAATAGGTTGCACTAACAAATCGATTACCTGCTTTCATAAAATAGAACCAATCCCCGTAATCAGTTGTTTCGCCTGTAAGACATCGATCAAACCTTGGCTTGACAATGTTTTGGAACGTGCCATCGCCCATGACATCACAAATATAGCAATGTAAGCTTTGCTTAGGACATAAAACCCAAAAGATGGCAGAGCTTCGCTCTGCCATCTTTTGGGTTTTGAATTGTCCTATCTATCTCTTACGTTGCTATAGAAACGCCAACAATCTCATTCAACTGTCGCTCATTCTGATCTAAATAAATTTGATTGACCAAGCGATACGTATAGTTTTGGTCAACCAGAGCCATCCCGACTGGAGCGATTTCCACCATCCGCTGAAATTGTCTTGAGACAATTTCAGCTTGTTTGCGATCGGTAATATCACGCACTACACCGACAATTCTGAAACCATCACCCTCTTCTTTCTCACCAACTTTTCCATTTACAGCGACCCAACGTATCTCGCCATCATTAAGATTAATCCGATATTCAATGTTGTAAGGGGAATGTGTAGTAAAACTATGGTGAAGAGATTGAAACACTCGTTCTTGATCTTCGAGATGAACTAATTTTAAAAAGGCTTTGTGATCGCTAGCAAATGCTCCAGGCTCATAGCCAAAGATGGCTTCTGTCCTAGCTGACCAGATCCCTGTATCTAAGTTAGACTCCCAAGTTCCCATCTCCATCGCTTCGAGAGCCAATTGTAACCGCAGTTTCTCTGACTGAAGTTGTTGCTCTGAGCGTTTGCGATCGCTAATATCTTGAATAATGCCAATAAAATATTGCGGTTCTCCACTGGGGTTTCGAGCTAATGAGACAGTCAAATTCGCCTAAACAATCTCCCCATCTTTGCGGATGTACCGCTTTTCCATCGTAAAGCTTTGTAGTTCTCCTTTGACCAAAAGTCTAGCTTTTTCGTCGTCTTTAGCAAGGTCGTCAGGATGAGTTAATTCGGCAAAAGATTTAACTAACAATTCTGTTTCTGAATACCCCATAATGTCGCAGAATCTTTGGTTAATTTGCATATATCTCCCGTCCAAGCTATTTTGACAAATCCCAACGGCCGCTTGATCAAAGGTAGCTCGCAAACGTTCATTACTTTCGCCAAGGGCTATTTCAGCTCGTTTGCGATCGCTAATATCTTCATAACAACCGAGAACCCCGATTACCTCTCCTTGAGAATTTGATAAAGGGATTTTGCTATTACGAATCCAGATCTGATCCCCATTTAGATTTCTAGTGAGTTCTTCATATCCCAATTTTGGGGTTTTAGTCTCTATGATTCTAGCGTCATCAGCGCGATAGAGATTAGCCCAATCATTCCAAGGTAGCTCAAAATCAGTTTTGCCGATAATTTGTTCGTCAGTTAGCTGATAGTCGTTGGCAAATGCTGGACTACAACCCAAAAAACGAGACTGTCGATCTTTCCAAAAGACCCGTTGGGGAATGGTGTCGAGTACAAGCTGCAACATATTGCGAGATTCTTGTAGGGCTTGAGTTCGTTCTTGGACCCGCTTTTCTAGGGTGGAATTCAATTGTTGTAGGTTTTCTAAAGTCTGTAATCTTTCTAACTCAGCGCCAGCACGGGCTGCAAAAAATTTTAGTAATATCTCAGCACGTTCAGGATTAGCGATGGACTTACGACTGAGAATATTAAGAACACCAATCGTTTCGTTAAATTCATTTTTAAGTGCAAGACCCATGTAACTCTCAGATTCGTTTTGGGAAAGAAATTCATCTTGAGGGAAATAGTCTTGAACATTTTTAGGACAGTAATAAATACCCTGCTTGATTACTTCAGAACATGGGGTATTAGAAATCTCATAGGTTGCATTTGGCTGAAATTGTTGGTCATAGTAGACAGCTAATGTTTCTAGACTTTCCCCGACCTTTTTGTTAATACAGATATGCGATACGTCTAGAGCAATGGCAATTTTCTCTGCTAAACAGACAAAAAAATCTGCACCAGTTACCGAAGCCGTACCTTCTATCAAGCTTTGGAGAGTTAGTTCCGTCTGTTTGCGATCGCTAATATCTATAGCAATTCCAGCTGTGCCTATGGGTTTATTGCGATCGCCAAAAACTGGCGTTTTAATTGTCTCAATCCATTGACAGTTCCCATCGGCTGTAATTAGTTTTTCCTCAACCCGTTTTTGTTTGCCAGATCTCATTACCTCAAAATCATCGCTGCGATAGGATTCAGCTACGTCTTGCTCCCAAATATCTAGATCAGTTAGTCCAACTAATTGAGAAATATCGTAGCCACAGGCTTGGGAAAATGACTCATTAACTACCAGAAATCGCCCTTCATGATCTTTGAGCCAAGCAATGTGAGGAATGTTATTTAGTAGTGAATATACCTGATTGTTTCTTTGTAGAACTAGATTTTCTAAGTTGGCATTTAAGGACTCAAGCTGAGAGTTTGCTTGCTGAAGGGATACCTGCTGTTGGGCAATTTTTTGTTCTTGTTTATAGCACCGCAGAGCTTCTGTCACCGTTAATTTAAGATCGACTTCACTCCAAGGTTTTGATATAAAGCGATAGAGACTACCATGATTGACCACATTGGCTATGGCTTCTGCGCTTGCTTGACCAGTCAGCATGACTTTTAAAATCTGAGGATGTCTGGCATGAAGTTCAATCAAGAATTGCTCTCCTTGCATATTCGGCATAATCTGATCAGCAATTACTAGGGGTATTTCTATCCCGTTCGACAATAGCTCTTCTACCAAAGTCAATGCTTCTTCGCCACTTTCGGCGATCTCGATCGCATAGTCGGGAAAACATCTCATTAATTGACTTCTGAGGGTGATCAGAATATTAATTTCGTCATCCATGCAAAGGATTGTCATTCTATTCATGGTTTCATCACCTTGCGAAGCTATGGTTTACACACAAGACTTATCTGCGACTATGTAATAGGACTTACGCAAAAACGCCCTGAAAGCCTCATTTTGCCGTAGGGGCAATTCATGAATTGCCCCTACGGCTCGTTCTTTTGCGTAAGTCCTACATAATTTATAGCGCTTTGCGCTTAAGCCAAAACCAAGAAAATTATTGAAAGTGTTGCAAAGCAACACTTTCAATAATTTTCTTGTGGTTCGTTTGATCGGTAGTTTCTGTAGTATAAATTGATTAAATCCTTTGGGCAATGCGTAACTTCGCCGATCGCGATCTAGGATTTGCACGAGTTTCTTCATCCGTAGCAATGATTACTTTTTTGGTGAGAACCTGTAAGCGCTCGTCTTCACGAAATGTATGCTTGACAATACGATCTTCCAAACTGTGGAATGTAATTACGGCAATCTTACCACCTGTTTTTAGCCAATTTGGAGCCACTGCAAGCCATTTTTCGAGGCTTTCCAATTCACGATTTACGGCAATTCTCAGGGCTTGAAAAGTTCGCGTAGCGGGATGGATTCTACCATGCCGATAACTAGCGGGGACGCAAGCAGAAATGGCATTAGCAAGTTCCAATGTGGTTTTAAAAGGACGCTTCTCCACAATTTGACGGGCAATTCGCCGCGAAAGTCTCTCTTCTCCCAGTTTAAAAAATATATCCGCAAGTTCTACTTCTTTATAGTGGTTGATAATTTCCGCAGCAGTCAGAGTTTGGCGATTATCCATCCGCATATCAAGATCTCCTGACTCTCGGAAGCTAAACCCCCGCTCAGCAATATCAAATTGTGTTGAACTTACGCCCAAATCAGCAAGGATGCCATCAAATTTCAAATCTAGCGAAGGCTTATATTCACAAAAGTTGCCCCGCCAAAAAGTTACTTGGTTTATATGATCTGCAAGTTTTGTGGTTGCCGCCGAGATCGCCATTTCATCGCGATCGATCGCAACTAAACGCACATTTTCTGCCCCTTGCAAAATTAATGCGCTATGTCCACCACCGCCAACTGTGCAATCAAGGTACATACCTCCTGAAATAATCTCTAAACCTGCGATCGCTGGCTCGGCAAGGACGGGAACATGGTAAAACTGAGCAGTCATATTTTTGAAGTTTGAATATATTACCTAAGAGGGGCGTGAAGCAGCCCACTTAGTTTTGAGAGCAAAGCACCTTAATCGTTATCAATATGTATCTTGATAGTCGCAATAAGGTAACCAAAGTCATTAATATAGTCTACTGTGCTGTTTATTTGCCGAATTTGTCACCATGAAACATACTCTCTCCGTTGTCGTCCAAGATGAGGCAGGCGTGCTGACCCGCATTGCTAGCTTGTTCGCCCGCCGAGGTTTTAATATCGAGAGCCTTGCGGTCGGGACTGCCGAGCAAGACGGATTTACGCGCATTACGATGGTGGTCTCTGGCGACGATCACACGATTGAGCAAATCACGAAGCAGTTGCATAAACTGATCAATGTAATCACAATTCTTGACTTTACCGATATTCCTTGTGTTGAGCGCGAGTTGATGCTCGTTAAGGTAAATGCTGCGCCAAATGTGCGATCGGAAATTATTGAAATATCTCAGATTTTCCGCGCCCGTATTGTTGATGTGGCTGATGATTTCTTGACAATCGAAGTGGTTGGCGATCCTGGGAAGATGGTGGCTATTTTGAAGATGTTAAACAAGTTTGGCATTCGCGAAATTGCGCGTACTGGCAAGGTTTCGTTAACCCGCGAATCGGGGGTTAATACTGAATACCTCAAAATTTCCAAACACAGCTTAGGCAGCGCCGTCTCTAATTTCTAATTTTTAGCGATCGCGCTTTACTCAAATCTATAAATTTTAAAAGCCTCGCTATTTTGCGGGGCTTTTATAGCAATGATTGAGTAATATAGCCTTAGCCACTTTTCTCAAGACAAATCAAAACCCAAATAGTGAGAGGCTGTGCGAAGCACAGCCTCTCACTATTTGGGTTTTATGTCCTAACAAGAATGGCGACAGCTATACCAAAGCACAAAATTGCTACGCCATTTTGTGCTTGTAAAACCCTTGCTGGATTTGGGTTTCAACTCACAGAAGTGTCGTCCAACTTTTGTGAATTGGTATAATGTAGGGAAATCAAAACCCCCAAAGAGTGATTGCGTCGTGAATAGCTGCCATAACTCTTTGAGGGTTTATAGCAATGAAAGTTTTATAAAACCCAAATAAATTAAAGCGGCGCTTTAATTTATTTGGGTTGCAATGTGTTGTCATACTTTTGTTAGTGTCATGAATTATTCGCGGAAGATCTGCGGTCGTGTTTAGCATGATCACGCTCGACAACAAGCCAAAAAAGAGTTAAACAACTAGTTTCATTGGGAAAAGCGCCAATCTCATCAGATTTAGTGCGAAATTCACGAAACAGCCGATCCAAATGGTTAGTTGTCCGAATATGATGATGCAAATCAGAATCAAACTGATAGAAAGAGAAAGTCAACTGAACATCCTTAGTAAAAGTACAAACCGCATCAGGTTCAAGCAATTGCCACTTTTCCTGAAAATCTTGCAAGCGTAGTTGAGCATCAGATTCAAGGTCAGACTCGTAAATTGCATAAGCATCAGAAATGATTTCAAAACGGCGATGTTGTCTAGCCTCGGCAGATGTAAGTGTCTGCCCCATAGAATTGATTAGGGTAAATCTGCGTAACTAAGATGACGCTCAATCCCCCTAACCTTGTGAGTGATACAACGCTGTTGTTGAGCGATTGGGAAACATTTTTTCATTGCCGCAGGCAACCCCAATCCACCATCACTGCTGACTAATTTCAGTTTGTTTGGGTCGAGTCCACGGGCGATTAAATTTTGAAATACCTTTGTCCATGTCGCTTTACTTTCAACCTTGGCAATTTCATAAAGAATCAGTTCTTCCGAACCATCCTCCCACACCGCCATCACCGCCATCACTACCCGTTCTTCGACCTGCCGACATTGCCTGATGTGTCCAGATAAATCTTCCTTGAATTTATCGTCCATTGTGTATTGAATATCGACCCAAACTCCATCCACTATCAGCATCTCTGATGTTCGGCTTAAGGGCTTTTGCCGAATTGCTTCTAACTGCTGTTGTACTTTGAGGGTAATCTGATTCACGGCGCTTACCGATAAAACTTTTCCTAAAATAAAATATAGCGCTTCCTGTAAATCTCGCAATGATAGTCCCATCAACTATAGACAGCACATCCAATCCAGCAAGTCCTAAACTTCGTTCATACTCCCTTGCCAGTCAAAGAATAGGCAGAGGGGCCAAAGAAAAAATGTGTTTTAAAGTTTTTGATATCTGCTCTAAGTTCATCAAAAAATGAACAACCTTTAGCTTCGCCTCAATTTCAGCAATAGTTGTATTTGAAGGTAAGTGATGTAACTTCTCTAATCGTAGAAGATGGATTTCATACTCGGCAAGATTAAGTGAGGGCGAGTAAGCAGTGTATGGATGAATTCAACGAGGATTTTATCGTCAATTTCTGCGGCTTTTAGGTTCTCAGCCAATAACCTTTTCATCTTCTGTTTATGAGTTGAGTTGTTATCTAAAACAATAAATAGCTTTTCGACATCTTCTTTTCTGGCATCTTCGCATAGCTCAGCAAGGTATTTGACTACATCTTCAGTTTAGGACTTACGCAAAAGAACGAGCCGTAGGGGCAATTCATGAATTGCCCCTGCGGCTCGTTCTTTTGCGTAAGTCCTATTTAAGTCCAAAAAGATGAGAGGCGGCATAAAGTGCCACCTCTCATCTTTTTGGTTTTATGCGACGATGATGCAACATGGAAAAAAGCTAAACTAAGGCAGTAATTTGTTGTTGTAGATCCAATCATTCTTCTTGAGTCAATTCTTCATGAGCTATCTCGAAACTACCGCCGAATTTTATGCGGAAGCTGCAAAAACTCCACAAGTTGGTTTGTGCTGCATCAGTACACCACCAATGCAATATCCAAATCTCAAAATCCCTCAAATCATTGAGCAGATGAATTATGGCTGTGGGACAACCATCCATCCTACAGAATTACGCGGAAACCCAACAGTACTTTACATTGGCGTTGGCGGTGGTTTAGAGGCTCTTCAATTTGCGTATTTCTGTCGCCGAAAAGGAAGTGTTATTGCCGTCGATCCTGTCGCGGAGATGCGCGAAGTTGCTTGTCATAATTTACAATTAGCAGCTCAAGAGAATGATTGGTTTGCTCCTGAATTTGTAAACATCCTAGAAGGAGATGCTTTTGCTTTACCAGTTGCCGATGCCTCGGTTGACGTGGTAGCACAAAACTGTCTATTTAATATCTTTGAGCCTCAAGACTTACAACGAGCGTTAAAAGAAGTCTATCGAGTGCTCAAACCTAAGGGAAGATTAATTATGAGCGACCCGATCGCAACCCGTCCAATTCCAATCAACCTCCAATCTGATGAACGTCTCCGAGCTATGTGTTTATCAGGAGCATTGACTTATGATCAATATATCCATTATCTCATTGAAGTAGGATTTGGACAGATAGAAGTTCGGGCTCGTCGTCCCTATCGTTTGCTTGACACCCACAGCTTTGAGTTAGAATCACCATTAATGTTAGAGAGTTTAGATTCTGTCTCATTCAAGGTTCCTATTCCCAGTGATGGAGCCTGTGTATTTACAGGTAAAACCGCAGTTTATAGCGGCTCTGAATCATCTCTAGATGATCACGCTGGACATGTTTTACAGCGTGGCAATCCGCTTTCTGTATGCGATAAGACCGCAGCAATTCTTGCTGACAAATTTCCTCAAGAGGTGATTGTTACAGATTCGACTTGGTACTATAACGGTGGTGGATGTTGCTAATGAATAAGAATCTCCTCACCCCTCTCCTTTCTCCCTCTGGGAGAGGGGGACAAGGGTTCAACATATCTTCGTGTTTGATGCTATGTCTTTTTGTCGCGATCGCTTTGTTATTGAGCAATGGATTTATGCTTAGTCCCGCCTTTGCGCAAGATACAGCTATCCAAAGCTTCAATCCCCAAGAACTCCTACGCTCAGCATTGAAATGGGTAGCAAGCCTTGGCTATATCGGTGGGCTTGTTTTTATCTTCATTTATATTGTTTCTACGGTTGCCTTCATTCCTGGTTCGATCCTGACTTTAGGTGCAGGTGTGCTATTTGGCGTTGTCTTAGGTTCGCTTTATGTTTTTGTTGGTGCGACTCTGGGGGCGATCGCGGCTTTTCTGGTTGGGCGATATTTAGCCCGTGACTGGATTGGCAAGAAGATTGAAGGCAACCAAAAATTTGCCGCGATTGATCGATCCGTTGCCCATGAGGGATTCAAAATCGTGCTCTTAACGCGACTATCGCCAGTATTTCCATTTAATTTACTTAACTATGCATTTGGTGTCACGGGAGTTACTCTCAAAGACTATGCTCTAGCATCAGTGGGCATGTTTCCTGGGACGGTGATGTATGTCTATATTGGATCTCTAGCTGGAGATATTGCCCGTCTTGGCAGCGAAAATCAACCTACTGATTCCACAATTCAGTGGGTAATTCGGATTGTTGGTTTTATTGCCACAGTTGCTGTGACTCTATATGTCACTAGTATTGCTCGTAAGGCGATCGCTGAAATCAGCAATTAAGTAATACCAATTCACAAAAGTGTCGTCACATTTTTGTAAATTAAAACCAAACCCTGTTTGGATAAAAAAATGGCTACGCCATTTTTTTATCCAAACAAGCAAAGCACCTGCTACGCAGGTGCTTTGCTTGTTGATCTACCATTTACTAATTGCATCGGTTAGATGTAGCGCTGCCGCCTGTACTGAAGCGATCGCCCTTGTATAACCTAATCTAGTTGGACCTAATACGCCCACTGTTCCCACAGGTTTATCATCACAGAGATAAGTACTAGAAATAAATGTACAGTTTTGAATTGGCTCAATCGAGATTTCGGAACCTATTCTGATGCTGACCGAATTAGCAGAAGGTGTGGGCTGATCGATAATCAGCGCCATTAACGAAGCGCGATCTGCTTCCAGTAACTGCACAATATTTTGCACCTGACGCAGATTAGAAAACTCAGGCTGACGTAATAGCTCCGTTAAGCCACTAATAAACATTTGCCCCAAAGCAGTGCGATCGCATAATCTCATTAGCTGTTGTAGGGACTGCTGTAATAGCACTGCATATTGCTGAAACTGGCGATCTAGATCATCCCATTGCAAACCACTATTTAGCTCTGACCAGTTTTTATCACGTAAATGTTCATTTAGAAAATTATTGAGAATATTTAATTCGCCTTCCAAAACTTCGGGCTTAGTTTCGCTAGGCAAATCCATCGTTACTGAGGCGGTGTGATAAGTGTCGCTAACGGCGATCGCCATCACTTTGCAATCATCCACCATTACTAATTGCAAATGCCGTATCCGCATTGTCTGCATATTCGGAGCTGTGATTACTGCAATGCAACCGCTCAGGGTCGCCAAAATCTGGGCAACATCTCGCATCACCCCATCTAGACTGGACTTGCCGAGGCGATCGCTTTTACTCGCAAGAAACTGGTGCCTGCTATAGGTCAGCTCACTTGCTGGGTCAATCAATTCATCGACATAGACTCGATAGCCTGAGTCTGAAGGAACGCGCCCTGACGACGTGTGCGGCTGAAATAACAAACCACTGCGATCGAGCATATTCATCACATTACGAATTGTGGCAGGGCTAATATCAAAGTCATAACCTGACACCAAAGCCTTAGAACCAACTGGTTCCGCCGTTAGAATATATTGTTCGATAGTTGCCCAAAGAACTTTTTGTTCGCGATCGGTGAGGTGTTGCTTCATGGGTTATGGCAGTGAAATAATATTGAAAAATTTATAAAAAAGGTTTTGATAAAAATCGAAAAAATAAATCAAAAAAATAAATCAAAAAAATAAATGGAATAAAAAAAGTAAGTATTAAATTTTTACTGTTAAATTAAACTTTTGATTAAAGTCTGATTACTAGAATAACCAGATTCTAAAGAAATCTGGTAACAAGTTGTACAGTCATTTAACATTTGTAGATTTGTACGCCCCAAATCAAGACGTAAATCCATAAAAATAGTCTCGCTGTTTCGCTACAATAGCCAGATGTATATTGAACAAACAGGTCAAATCTTCTAATTTATTAGGTGGATATTGCTCAGAGCCGCTTATTCCGACTTTAAATTTGTTACTTTAAATAAATTCTTAAGACACCTGAGCTTTTCGCTATATTCTTCCCTAAGTCCACCACACAATTTTGGCAAGCGATCAATAATCTTCATGGAAAAACAAGAGCAAGCTACGGCAGTTGAGCAGCAATATCTTTGGGCAGTCGGTCTTGATACCGACGCATTCCCGCCCGATGCGCTGATTGGCGATCGCTATCGTGTCATCTCCTCGCAAATTGTTGTTGATACGGATGCTTACTCCCTGCCAGAGTTACCCCTTGAATTCCAGACTTATGTGTTGTCTTATCTGAAGCTATCTAGGCTGAGCTTACATTTACCCCGTCCTTACGGCTTATTGCTGATGGGGGAAGAACTAAGTCTTTCTGAAATATTTTTATTAGAAAATGTGCCGATTGATCGCAACGGCAATCTTTGCCCGACCCTAACTGAGGTATGGGCGGAAGCATCAGCTTTACGGCAAATTAACTTGCTCTGGCAAGTCTTAAACCTCTGGCAACCCCTTGCTGAGCAAAATATGGCACGTACCTTGATCGATCCTAAATTAGTGCGGGTCGATGGCATGTGGGTACGCTTGTTGGAATTGCAAGCAGATGTTTCTGCCGTGCATATTTCGCAATTGGGTGATATCTGGGTGCAATGGCTAAATCTGGCTAAGCCTGAGATTGCTGAACCGATCGCTGAATTTTTCTATAGTCTTGGTCGTGGAGAATATGACATCAATAGTGCAATCGCCTATCTCGATCAAATGTCACTTAAGGTAATGGAAAATCAGCCCCTCACGGTGCGGATTGCCAGTGCCACTGATGTAGGGCAGCAGCGCGAACATAACGAAGATGCTTGCTATCCTGACGTGAAGCGACAAAAACGCTCTGAACAGGCTGATAGTCTTCGTGATCGGCTTGCGATTGTCTGTGATGGTCTAGGTGGACATGAAGGCGGCGAAGTAGCTAGCTCTCTCGCCATCAAGACCCTCGAACAACAACTGAAGACTTTATTACAACAAGCGGAAATCGATTCCGATTTTTCTGCGCAGGGTTTTATAGCTCAATTGGAAATGGTAGCTCGCGTTGTTAACAATCAAATTGTTGCCATCAATGACCAACAGCAGCGTCAGGCGCAGCAACGCATGGGGACAACATTGGTAATGGCGGTTATGCCCCGCCCTAACGGTAATAACAGCAATGAGGTTTATGTCGTGCATGTGGGCGACAGCCGACTCTACTGCGTTACCAAAGACAACTTGCGTCAAGTTACCCTCGATGATGATGTAGCTACTCGCGAAACCACGTTGGGTTATAACTTTTATGCCTATTCATCCCAACGCATTGATGGCGGTGCTTTGATTCAGGCTTTAGGCACAAGAGGTTCTGATATGTTGATTCCTCGTGTGCAAAGGTTTTTTATCGACGAAGACTGCCTCTTGCTGCTCTGCTCTGATGGGTTGAGTGATTTTGATCGGGTCGATCAGATTTATGACGACTATCTCCGCCCAGTTGTCAATGAAAATAAGCCTCTTGACAGCAGTTGCCAAGATCTGATTGATAAGGCTAATGAACTTAATGGACATGACAATATTACGGTTGCACTGATGCGCTGTCGATTCGCACCCGCTGATGAGCAAGAGGATCTAGTAACCGAAAATAATATCCCTGCATCGATTTATACTGATGAAAAAGATCTTGATACTGAAGATATTCAGCCTGAATCTGGAGCTCCAGCAGGTGCTCTTGCCTTGACATCAACCGACTCGACAGACTCAGAAGATACTGAGTTTGAGATCCGAGATAGAGAGAAAGGTATCGATGTCAATTCGGCAAAAACAGAATTTGCAGTACCTAAGCAAACAAATAGTACTTTTATTATCATTTTGATTTTAGTAGCTCTGATTTTGGGTAGCGGCTTAGCAGCGATGCAGTTTCCTCAAGTTAAAAATTGGGTGCGCCAAAACTTACCTACTAATCTCCAAAGATTTGTTCCTTAATGCATGAATGACTTTCTCTCCGCGCAGGAGATCGCAACGGCTAAACAAATGCAAGCGATCGAGAATTTGATTTTTCAGGCAGGTATGCCCGTAGCATCCCTGATGGAAAAAGTCGCCTTAAGGCTCACTCAAAGGTTAACCGAACTCTATCCTGCTAAATCCCATCCGCGTATTGGTGTACTAGTTGGCTCAGGGCATAACGGTGGCGATGCCTTAGTCGTCGCTAGAGAATTACATCATCAAGGACGACAAGTCAAAATTTATGCACCGTTCTCAAAATCTAAACCCTTAACGCGAGTTCATGGATGTTATGCCAAAAGTTTAGGTATTCCTTTTGTTAGTTTGGAAGTATTGCAAGATTGTGATTTGCTAATCGATGGCATCTTTGGCTTTGGATTAGAGCGCGATGTGGTTGGAGATGTCGCGATCGCATTCAACACAATTAATAATTGGCGAATTCCAGTTCTCAGTATTGATATCCCATCGGGAATCCATACCGATCGCGGTGTCGTAATGGGAACGGCGATTTGTGCTACCAATACCTTTTGCTTAGGTTTATGGAAGCGAGGCTTGTTGACAGAAACTGCTACGCCCTATGTCGGGAAGCTTGAAAAAATTGGGTTCGATATTCCCGAAAAATTTGTACTTCAGATTCTTGGTGAACAACATCAATTATGGCGAATTAATCCCCAAACAGTAATGCGCGATCGCCTTCCTATTGCACGCAATCCCATAGCTCATAAGTATGAAGTTGGGCATTTACTGCTAGTTGTTGGCTCTCAGAAATATGGCGGCGCTGCACTTCTTGCCGCTATGGGCGCGAAGGCAACAGGTGTGGGAATGTTGTCGATCGCAGTGCCCAATTCGCTCAAATCTTTGATTCTTGCCCAAGTTCCTGACGCTCTCGTCATTGGCTGTCCTGAAACTGAGTCTGGAGCGATCGCTTCTTTGCCTGATCTTGATTTGCAAAAATATCAAGCGCTCGCCTGTGGTTGTGGACTTTCTGTGGAAGCTTTCCCAATTGTGGAACAGGTGCTCAATAGCGATCGCCCTTTGGTTCTTGATGCTGATGGGTTAAATGCTTTAGCGAGTATGGGCAAATCTCAAATCACCCCAAAATTAAATCAGCGCACTAGTGCGCTGATTATGACACCCCATTGGGGTGAGTTCTGTCGCTTATTTCCAGATTTGCGTGAAGTTGAAAGATTAGAAGCTCTGAAAACTGCTGTCAATCAAACACAAGCAACTATTTTGCTTAAGGGTGCAAGAACAGCGATCGCGTTCCCTCATGGCGCAACATCACAGGTATGGATCAATCCAGAAAGTACGCCAGCCTTAGCAAGAGGAGGCAGTGGTGATGTTTTAGCAGGGCTGATCGGCGGGATGTTAGCGCAAGGGCTTACGGCAAAGGATGTTGCGATCGCGGCGACTGTTTGGCATTCTCAAACAGCGATCTGGCTGGCTAGTCAGCGAACGAAAATGGGTGTTGATCCTGTGACTCTTGCTCAAAATTTATTGCCATTTTTATCCACCACACAACTCAAATAAAGTCGGCGCTTTGCACTGCCTTCATTTGAGTTGTGCTTGCAGTAACAAAGTTGCTTCATGGGCAGGAACGGGTCGGCTGAAGAGATAGCCCTGTACGGCATCGCAATCATGCGATCGCAAAAACTCTAATTGCTCTTTGCGCTCTACTCCTTCGGCGATCGCTCTCAGATTGAGATTATGAGCCATGGCAATAATAGCCGATGTAATGGCAGCATCATCTTGATTTTGAGGAGTTTCTCGAATAAAACTAGCATCTATTTTGACCTTGCTAACAGGTAATAATCGCAAATAACTCAACGAAGAATATCCAGTTCCAAAATCATCAATCGATATACTCATGCCTTGAGATTTTAATTGCTTCAACATCGTAATCATAGTATTTTGATCTTGCATCACCAAGCTTTCAGTAATTTCTAATTCTAAATATTGTGGTTCAAGCTCAGTTTCTACAAGAATTTGCATAATGCGATCGCAAAGATCGACCACTTGAAATTGTTTTGCCGAGAAGTTCACAGCCATCCGAATTGGTGGTAATCCTTGAATTTGCCAAGCCCGATTTTGTTTGCAGGCAGTTCGCAGCACCCATTCGCCCAAGCGTATGATCAAGCCATGCTCTTCTGTAGCAGGAATGAATTGATTAGGGGGAACCCATCCGAGTTCAGGATGTAGCCAACGTGCCAAAGCCTCCATACAATCAATTTCGCCAGTAACAAGATTCATTTGTGGTTGATAGAATACCTGAAACTCTGAACGTTCAAGAGCTTGGCGAATCCCATACTCGATCGCCACATATTCCTTAACTTTTGCTCCGATCGCATGGTTGTAGAGTTGATAATGATTACGCCCACGCTCTTTAGCGCGAAACATTGCGGTATCAGCATTTTTCATCAAGGTCTCTTCATCTTGACCATCATTGGGGTAGAGACTTATCCCAATACTAGTACCGATATAAAGCGGCATTTCTTCGACAAAGAAAGGACTTTCAAAGGATTGTAAAATCATTTGGGCAAATTGCTGGATTGACTCCACACTTTGCAATTCAGGCACAAGAATCATAAACTCATCTCCACCCATTCTTGCCAAAAAAGTGTTGTCAAACATGCATTCGGTAAGCCTTTTAGCAACTTCGATCAGCAGGCGATCGCCTGCTGCATGTCCCATAGTATCGTTTACTAACTTAAAGCGATCTAAATCAAGAAACATTACCGCTAGTATCGGAGAAGTGGATTTAATTTCGATGAAACTATTTTGATCAAGATCTATTTCCAGATGATCATGGGCATTTACTAAGGCTGTTGAAAGACGATCTCGAAAGAGAGCGCGATTTGGTAAATTGGTGAGAGAGTCATGAAAAGCAAGATGTTCGATCTCGGCTTTAGCTCGCTTACTTGCCGTAATATCTTCAACCGTTCCCTCAAAATAGAGAATATTCCCAGCCTTATCCCGCACTGCATGAACATTTTCTGAAATCCATATGATTGATTTGTCTCGACGATAAACCTCAGACTCAAAAAACTTAACATCTTCTTGCTCTTCCAAAAGTTTGATTAACTCTAACCGTCGTTGAGGTTCAACATAGAGTTGATGCTCGATATCCGTAAGATTAGCAATCAAGTCTTCTGGAGATGCGTATCCATATATTTCAGCTAGCATTGGATTGGAAATTAAAAATCTTCCATCAACAGTTGACTGGAAAATCCCTTCAATAGCATGTTCAAAAATACCGCGATACCTAGCTTCAGCTTGTTTGAGAGATTCTTCAGCCAGCATTTTTTGAGTAACGTCATTTACCAGAATCAATTCGCATTTTCGATTTTGATAATTCAATGTATGTGCTGAAACATCCACCAAGATATGCGTACCATCTTTTTTGCAATGTCTCCACACTTCAGGCACAGTAAATCCAGTTGATATCTTAGAGATTGCCTCCAAGAGTTTTGGGATATCTTCTGGAGGACGAATGTCTGTCAATGTCATCGATAGAAATTCATCTTCACTATAGCCATAGTGATTGATTGCAGCTTGATTTACCGCTAAAAAACGCAGTGTTTCCAAATCATAGATCCACATAGGATTAGGATTATTCTCGAATAAATAGCGAGTCCGATTTTCAAAATCTTGCTGGTTTTTCGCGGTCTGTTCCCAATCAGTAATATCTTCAAATCGATTCACAAAATGAGGTTCTTTCGAGCCACTAATATCAAGATCTGTACTTTGGAGAACTTGAACAATCTGACCATCTTCTCGGATATATCTCACGTTGATATAACAATGATCGATTTCTTCTGACAGTAATCGCTCTTTGAGAAAATAGTAAGCCGATAAATCATCTGGATGACAAATCTGCTGATACTTAAGCTGGCAAATTTGCTCGGCACTATATCCTAATAAATCACAAAAAGATACGCTAATTCCCCGAATTTGATCATCTAGAGTTGTCTCAAAAATACCAACTGTACTATTCTCAATGCATTTAGCTATTCGCATTAAGTTTTTGAGGCGCTCTTGCTTGAGAATCTCTTGATATATGGGATTAAGATGCTTATATCTTTCAGCCAACTTTTTTACCTTGTCGGTCTTACTATAGCGTTTTTCAGTTTAGTAAGTTATGGACATAACTCACTAAACTGCTGACTTCAATGCTAAACCTATAATTTGTTCATTCGATAATGGCACAGGTAACTGCTGAATCTGAATGCGATCGCTATATGCTTTAAGTTTATTGGCGATTGCTTCAGTGATCCCACCTTCGGTTAAAAAGTACGGCAACACAGTAACTTTATTTGTTCCCTGTGATATTAAATTCTCGATTTGAGTTTCAATTTTTGGCTCTACTCCCCAGTAGGCTGCGATCGCTTGGCTCTGTGTTGCCAAGTCCTCAACCACTTGATTTGCCCCAGCCCGACGACTCCCGTGCGCCATTAAAATGCGTCCTTGCTTTTCTAAGTTTCCTTGTTCAGTATACTTCTCAAAGTGCTGCAATAGTAAACTCGGAATCTGAGAAGCTGTGCCCAAGTGAGGCATTGTCCGAAATATCAACTTATTTGGCAGTAGATCGGGAAAAATTATTTGTAAATTGCTTTGGGCGATCGCAACTTGTTCGGGAATATCATCGCTGACATGAACCCCTGCTAGTAAGAACAAAGGTAGGATCACAATTTTTGAAATACCGACTTGAATTACCTCAGTCGCAAATTTTTCTAATTGCTGCGATAGACTAAGTTCCTGCCCTTCCAGACACCCGCCGCTAATATAGAGATCACTTTGCGATCTCGCTACTGTAACTAAGTTTTGCAATGTTATCCATGAACGGAGATCGCTACTGCCATGGGTTACTAAAAAAAGGGCTGCGGCTTTCATCGCATCATACTCAGTATAATTGTAGTAATAATTATACTGAGTAACGCATATCGAAACTATTTACGGAAAAACTCAAGGACTGAAGGCTCATCAATTAAAGCAACTAGATCGGCTATATCGATCGCGCTTACCTCAAGATAGCCTTGTCACACCCGAATTGGCTCAACGCCTTGCCGCAGTCAGTGCTGAGCTAAAGGAATCTATCTGCATTTATGTCAATCGACGCGGACAGGTGATCCGTGTTGCGATCGGTACACCAAATCAAACTAAGATCCCACCTTTGGAATTACCACGCTATGGTAGCGATCGCCTCAGTGGATTACGCTGTATTTGTGCAAGTCCCGATGCGGAGTATCCCAATCCCACCGACTTAACGGCAATGTTGATGCAACGCCTTGATGCGTTGGTAATTTTGTCCGTAAATCTTAAAGGTCATACTGAACGTGGCTATTTGGCACATTTATTGCCAGCTACCGATACAGAATTACCAGAGCAACAGAATGCTTGGCGCGTGTCCAAACTAATGGCGGTGGAGGCGATGTCTAAGCAAGATTTCTTAGAATTAGTAGAAGGTCTAGAAGAAGAATTTAGCCGTAATTTTGCTGGACTTGCTACTGACGATAATCAAGATCGGGTGATGCTCGTGGGATTGATGCTTCAAAAAGAAAAATCCGACTCCATGCCCTTTACAATGATCGAACTCGGTCATTTGGTGGAAAGTGCAGGCGGCAAAGTGTTAGATGCTCTTTGGCAAAAACGCGAACGACCTCATCCTCAGACCGTTCTCGGTGAAGGCAAAGTATTAGAACTAGCGATCGCTGCACAAACTAAAGGTGCAAATCTCGTGGTATTTGATCGCGAACTTACGGCTTCCCAAACTCGTAATATTGAAAGAATGATCGGCTTACGAGTTAGCGATCGCACGGAAGTAATTCTCGATATTTTTGCCCAACGTGCCCAGTCGTCGGAAGGGAAGTTACAAGTTGAGCTAGCTCAACTCGAATACCGTTTACCGCGATTAGCTGGTCATGGACAAGCTCTATCTAGACTTGGCGGCGGTATTGGGACACGCGGACCAGGTGAAACAAAACTAGAAACTGATCGCCGTGTGATTCAGAAGCGAATCACGTTCCTTCAGCAACAAGTTAATCACTTGCAAGCACAGCGATCGCGCATTCGGCAAAAGCGTGTTGATCAAGAGGTTCCTACGGTTGCGATCGTTGGTTATACCAATGCAGGCAAATCGACTTTGCTGAATGCTATGACTAAAGCTGATGTCTATGCTGCCGACAAGTTATTCGCGACCCTCGATCCCACCACGCGCCGCCTCAGACTCACAGGTGAAGATGATAAAATTCATACGGTTCTACTTACTGACACTGTAGGATTCATCCATGAACTGCCCAAATCTCTTGTTGATGCTTTTCGCGCCACGCTTGAAGAAGTATCTGAAGCTGATGTACTAGTGCATCTAGTTGATGCTTCTCATTCGTCGTGGGAATCGCAACTCAAATCAGTGGATAAAATCCTCAAAGATATGCCGATCGCCGTGGGTCCAATTTTATTGGTTTTTAATAAAATCGATGCAGTTGAAGATCCCAAGGCAATTCTGGAGCAATATCCTGATGCGATCGCGATTTCTGCCCTCAAGCGTCAAGGCTTCGAGCAAATGAGTAAGTCATTGTTAAAGCTGATCGAATATGCGATCGGGGAACTCTAACAGCGGCTGTCTAAGAGGAAATTAATCCGCAACTCTTCTTTGGCGTTTAATTTTTGTCCTAACTTCTCTGACTATGGCTATAAAAGCTTACTAAGCAAGCTTTTAACAAAATAAAGTAGTATGGATATATTATGGCGCGATCGCAATTTCAAAACCTCAAAAACTATCTCCGTCCTTACTGGAGTGACCTAGCCGTTGGCACAATTGCCCTACTAGCGGCAAACTGTCTTGGTACATATATCCCTTGGCTGATTAGATCCGCAGTTGACGATCTTAACAAGATTACATCTGGCGATATTCATACATTGATGCAATATGTGTGGATGATTATCGGCTTGTCTTCACTGATGTGGATCATCCGTATGACCTCCCGCGTCTGGATTTTTGGAATCGGTCGCAAAATTGAGTACAGCCTTAAGCAACAAATTTTTGAACATTTACTCAAATTGCCGCCAAGCTATTTTGCCAACAATTCCGCAGGCGAAACGATTAGCATCGTTACTAGCGATGTGGAGAATATCCGTCGCTTGATGGGATTTGCGCTACTCAGCATTATCAACTCAGTATTTGTGTATAGCCTGACACTACCTGCGATGGTAGCGATCGATCCGATGTTGACTTTGCTATCGGTCTCTGTTTACCCGATTATGCTAGTGATTGTGCAGAGATTTAGCGGCCAATTGCGTGATGAACAGTTGGAAGTTCAAGAAGAATTATCAAATGTAAGTTCACTCTTGCAAGAAGACCTCAATGGCATGGCATTGATTAAAACATATGCTCAGGAGGACAATGAGCGGGGAGCTTTTGGAAAATTAAATGATCGCTTACTCGATGCCAATCTAAGAATGGCACGTAGCCGTAATATTCTATTTCCACTACTGGGCGGAATTGCTAGTATTAGCTTCCTAGTATTAATTTGGTTTGGCGGCGAAAAGTTAGCTAATCCAGCGAATACGACCTTTAAAATTGGTGATTTGCTGACACTGATTATTTATGTAGAACGATTAATTTTCCCCACTGCGATTTTGGGATTTGTGATGGTCACTTATCAGCGCGGACTAGTCAGCATTAGCCGAATTCAGGGCATTCTCGATATGCCCCCAGCAATTGTTGATAGAGCCGATGCGATCGCACTCACCAAAGATCAAGTTACAGGCAAAATCGAAGCACGCGATCTTACTTTCACCTATGACGGCTCTAGTCAACCTGCTCTTAATCACGTTAGTTTTACAATTTATCCATCTGAAACAGTCGCCATTTTAGGAACTGTTGGTTCTGGTAAATCTACTTTTGCGAGCGCCTTAATGCGTTTAGTGGAAGTTCCATCAGATCAAATTTTTATTGATGGTGTAGACATCACTAAAATGAAGATCTCAGATTTGCGAGAGATTATCTCTTTCGTACCGCAGGATAGTTTCTTGTTTAGTGCGACGATGCGTGACAACATTCGTTACGGCAAACCCCAAGCCTACGATCATGAAGTGGAAAACTTTGCCAATCAAGCCCGCATCGAGCAAGAGATTCTCAAGTTCCCGCAACAATATGACACGCTAGTCGGTGAGCGAGGAATTACTTTGTCAGGTGGACAAAGACAGCGTACAGCCCTCGCTAGAGCCTTACTCGTTGACACCCCAATTTTGGTGTTAGATGATGCGCTCTCAAGTGTGGACAATCAAACTGCTACAGGGATTTTGGGAAATCTTCCTCGGAATAAGACGGTGTTATTTATTACCCATAATCTGTCTGCTGCATCAACTTGCGATCGGATTATCCTGATGGATGCTGGTAAAATCGTCCAAGCTGGCACTCATACTGAGCTACTCGCTGAGTCTCAGCTTTATCAAAAGCTCTGGAATCAGCACAAACTTGAAGTTGCTATCAGATAACATAGCAACTTCAAGTTTGTATTGCTAAACTTAGATTAGACTACCAAAAACTTGATAGCATGATTTACCAAGAGATTTAGCTTGATACATAGCTATATCAGCATCAGCGAGGATATCTTTTGGACTTTGATAGGAATCAATACTAAAAGCCATGCCCATACTCATGGAAATGTTGATCTTGTTGCCATCAAGACAACAAGTTGTAGCCATGGCTGCTTGAATTCTTTCAATCGTAATGATTGCATCTTGCTTTTCCTTAAGATTGTCTAGCAAAACCACAAATTCGTCGCCTCCGAGCCTAACAGCAGTATCACCTGTGCAAGCTGAAACCTTAATTTACATACCGATGCTCAGTCCGACCAAAGCGACAATCATTACCGATATAGTCAATAAAATCGGTGAAGTCGGTTTGCGGGTTGATTGCGATCGCGTTGTTTGATCCACTGTTCAAGGTTGAGCCCTTCAATTTTTTTAGGACTTACGCAAAAACGCCCTGAAAGCCTCATTTTGCTGTAGGGGCAATTCATGAATTGCCCCTACGGCTCGTTCTTTTGCGTAAGTCCTATTTTTGCATGACAATGCCATGCAGCATTGTCCCGTTTTCGAGATTATGATGCACATAGGTCTCAATTTTGAGTATGCCTGCATGTTCTATCTGTCCTATGAAAAAAGCTTCTTGCTGAAACAGCGACACAGCTTTACTATAGCAATGTAAGCTTTGCTTAGGACATAAAACCCAAAAGATGGCAGAGCTTCGCTCTGCCATCTTTTGGGTTTTGAATTGTCCTATCTATCTCTTACGTTGCTATAGCTTCATTCAATTCCTGTTTAAGGACTTTCAATCAATAATCCAGATCCGCATCCTTGACAGGTTGGGTATTTGTCATTATCAGGGTGTTCTGGATTAGGGCAAGTGGGATTAATGCATAGACTCATGGTGTTTTCAAGCGTACCAGTCTAAACTTAACTATATCGCTAGCGCAGTCAATTTATAGCAAACCCATAGAATTAGGGGATGTAAAACATCCCCTAATTCTATGGCTGGGTAAATTTATTTATGATCGAATACATCTCAACACTTTTCATTAACGCGGCAATCTTTGCTTTGTTTAGTCTGGGGCTAAATCTGCAATGGGGATTTGCAGGGTTAGTTAACTTTGGTCATGTGGCGTTTATGACGGTTGGGGCATATACAACGGTGTTGCTCAGTCTCAATGGTGTGCCTTGGTTCCTTGCTTTTCTGATCGCAGCAGCGATCGCAGGGTTGCTGGGCATCATTATCGGCAGCACCGCCTTAAAATTGCGCGAAGACTATCTAGGGATCGTCACCATCGGCATGTCCGAAATGGTGCGTCTGTTCGTAAACAATGAAGAATGGCTGACCAAAGGCACAAGGGGCGTGCAGGATTTCCCGCTGCCATTAGTTAATCTCGTCTCACGGCAATATTATTCTTTTGTGTTAGCAGCGCTATTATTTGTGGTTGTGGTTGTAGTGTACTGGCGGTTAGAGTGGCTAGTGCGATCGCCTTGGGGACGAGTGCTCAAGGCAATCCGTGAAGATGAGGAAGTTGCCAAGGCACTGGGCAAAAATGTATTTTGGTATAAACTCCAAGCCTTTGCGATCGGTGGTGCAATCGGTGGTTTGGCGGGTGCATTCTACGCTTGGCAATTAACCACAGTGTATCCCGATAATTTTATTCCCCTAATTACGTTCCAAGCATGGACAATTGTTACCATTGGCGGCGCGGGCAATAATCTTGGCGTAATTCTTGGCGCGGTAATTTTTCAGATTTACAATGCTCTTCCTCGATTTCTGCCCGAACAAATTCGCGCTGATGGTGGCAGGTTTGAGGCAATTCAGTTAATGCTGATTGGTGTTACTTTAATTTTGCTAATGGTTTGGCGACCACAGGGAATTTTAGGTAATAAAAAAGAATTAACTTTAAACCGATAAAAAAGAAAGGGCGCTGAGCGCCCTTTCTTTTTTATCGGTTTAATATTTGGGAATCGAAGGATCGATTTGATCTCTCCAAGCATTAATGCCGCCCTGTACATTGATCCCGTCAATGCCAGCTTGCTTGAGAATGCCTAAAGCCTTCATCGATCGCCCACCCATTTTGCAATGGGCGATTAACTTATGCCCATTTAGCAAAGCCTTAACTTTCTCGACACCATTGCCATTTTCAATTTCTGGTAAAGGTACTAGAACTGTGTTGGGAATTTTGCCAATTTCCCACTCGTTGGGATTACGAACATCAATGATCACATAGTCTTCAGCGCCAGCGTCAATGATTGCTTTAAGTTCGGTAACAGTAATTTCGGCGATCGCCTGTTGTGCTTCCATTTCGTTTGCTTGTTGTTGGGGTATACCACAGAACATCTGGTAATCGATTAATTCTTCGATTACAGGACGAACTGGGTTTGGACGGAGCTTTAGCTCGCGGAAGGTCATCTTGAGGGCATCGTAAAGTAACAAACGTCCGCTCAGGGTGTTTCCCTGCCCAAGAATGATTTTGAC
Organism: Pseudanabaena sp. M085S1SP2A07QC; assembly: GCA_020404895.1. Taxonomy (GTDB): domain Bacteria; phylum Cyanobacteriota; class Cyanobacteriia; order Pseudanabaenales; family Pseudanabaenaceae; genus Pseudanabaena. The sequence continues at coordinate 27,382 of JADBWK010000086.1, forward strand.
AGTCTCTGTCGCTTGGATTACACCAATGATTCCAGGCAGAATACCTAAAACGCCACCTTCGGCACAGGAGGGGACTAATCCTGGAGGTGGTGGCTCTGGATAAAGATCGCGATAGTTGGGGCCACCTTCATAATTGAAGACGGTCGCCTGTCCTTCAAATCGGAAAATTGAGCCGTAGACATTAGGCTTATTTAGCAATACACAGGCATCATTGACAAGGTAGCGCGTGGGGAAGTTATCCGTACCATCGACAACGATGTCGTAGGGAGCCATGATCTCCAGAGCATTGGCTGAAGATAAATGGGTGTTATATAGATCAATCTGGCAATAGGGGTTGATTTCTAAGATTCGCGCCTTTGCAGATTCGATCTTCGGTTTACCGACTGAGCTAGTGCTATGAATGACTTGGCGCTGAAGGTTGGATGTGTCCACCACATCGAAGTCCACGATACCAATGCGTCCGACACCTGCGGCAGCGAGATATAACAATAAAGGGGAACCCAAGCCACCCGTGCCGATACAGAGTACGCTGGCAGCCTTGAGTCTTTTTTGTCCCTCTACGCCAACCTCAGGCAAGATTAGATGACGCGAGTAGCGCTCGTAGTCATCTTGGGTGAGTTGAATAGAATTTGGGTCTGGGTTGAGCATGATTAAATGAATCGCACTTTGTTTGCTTAGGCGACCGACAGCACTTTGATTACAAACCCGAATCAATAATTTTTTTTAAAGTGTTGCAAAGCAAAGCTTTCAAAGAATTTATTATGATTCTGGTGATCATAAATTACTGTATAGTGATCGCCTTTGCTGATTTGGCGTGTATTTGTATATCTATTGTAGTTTTCTAGTTTACGCTTTAATGCAATGTTGTATGTTTGTTGCAGTTGGCTTAACTGCCATAACTTCGATCTAAGATTTACAAAAATTTAGATTATTCAAAGTGTGTCTAAATCTACGCAGTACTATGGAGATTATGGAAACCCCTTACATTTACTATATTCCGATCTATCCTGACGATGATAATTGTGAAACCCTAATGCACTTATTTATAGGTCAGCCAGGTTTAGATACCGAGATTTTGAGTTTACTCGAAGCTCTTGATGACCGTGAACATAAAGGTGAAGCAGTAGACTACATTCATGAGCTTGAATCTCAGGTTGGGCTAAAGCGAATTTCAGTTAGATTTTTGCCGCGAAAACGCGATCGCGCTGTTCCAATCATGACTTAAACCAAAAAAGTCGCGCTGTGCGCGACTTTTTTGTAAGGGTGGATATCTCCACTTCAGTTAATTTCTGTAAAGTTGACCTAGATTGTAAAATTAGAATAGATGTAAAGAAAGCAGAGCAATAAAATGGCATTTTTTGATTCTGAAATCGTTCAACACGAGGCTCGTAATCTATTTCAAGATTATCAAGCCCTAACTCAGCTTGGCGGTAGTTATGGCAAGTTTGATCGTGAGGGTAAAATTCTCTTCATCGAAAAAATGGAAGAGATGATGGATCGTTATAAGATTTTTATGAAACGGTTTGAGTTGTCCGATGATTTTATGGCGCAGATGACCCTAAAGCAATTGGAAAATCAGTTAGGTAATTTTGGGATCACGCCTCAGCAAATGTTTGATCAGATGAATATTACGCTTGAAAAAATGAAATCTGAACTTGAGCCTCATAATTAGCTTTTAGCTATTAGCTGTTAGCTTTTGAATTGGGGACGAGCTAGGACGATCACTCCTTTTACTTTGATATTATTGGCGGCGAGAGTGGCGATCGCTTCGCGGATGGTTGCGCCAGTCGTATAAATATCATCAAATAGAATTACATCTTGGGGTTTGGATTGCTGGTTTAACGGAACTGTAAAAGCTTTAGACAAATTTTCTTCACGCTCTTGTTTACTCTTGGTTTGCATTTGCGCCTTAGTATCCTTGTCTCGTCGCAATAATTGCGGTCTGCATGGCATTGCTGTCAAATCACAAAAACGACGTGCCATCAGTTCTGCTTGGTTAAATCCTCGCGATTTTAATTTAGTTGCATGAAGGGGAATAGGAATTACGGAAATTTTTTTTAAACTTGGGGTTTTAGTATTTGTCGATCGCTTCCATGTGTCGGCAATTTTTTCAGCGATAGCTTCCAAAATTTCAGGATGATTTTCATATTTGCAAGCCGCGATCGCCCGTTTTAATGCGCCGTCATAAAGGCCCCAACTATAAAGCGGAATCTCTGGTGTAATGGGGTAATCTTTTTGCAAAAAATCTGGTGATTGATAAGCGGCTATTTGGCGATCGCAGTCTTTACATAAAATGCGATCGCTAGGGCGTTTGCACAATGGACAGTTTGCTTGCCAGAGCGAGTTGGTGATGGTGTTAGCTAGGCTATTAAACCATTTCATGTTTCTTTGTGGATTTTAGAAATATTATAGAATAATTGCCAATCAATAAAAATCTACTGAAGTTATGGACTCTGAGAACAATACTAGCGCGATCGAATTGACGATCGCCTTTATCGATCCAGATTTGACAGATACAATGCGTGATGATGAGTTGGTAATGTTGCTAGAGGATCTGAATGCTCTCTCTGATATCGAATCAGTTACTCGCTTGCGCGATCCTAATCCTCCCGATGGCAATAAGAGTGGTGGTGGTTTATTGGATTTGTTAAAGGCTGAGGCTAATCCTGCCAATGCTTTGAAGGTGTTAAAATTTTTGGGCGATCGCCTTGGTAATAAGCCGATCTCGTTAGAGCAAGCAATTCTAAATCAACTTCTCCTAGGCGAGGATAGTTGGCAAAAGCAGCTTTGCCTTGAGGCTCATTGGCGAGAAAACTAATGATAAGTTACAAACTTTCTAGATCGCTAGAAGCTTGAGCGAGCTGATCAATTACACCAAAATCGCCATCAGGCGATCTTACCATCTCCAGAAAAGCCGACAGCAGCAATTCTTCTCTCTGTAGCTTTACTTCTAGCGATTCAGTCATAATAAATTACAAATTTGAGAATCAGTTAACGTTAGCTTTTGTTAGCTCTGCAATTGGCGCGATCGCCTTTAACTTTAACTTAGGGTGGTCAGCTTCCACTTGATTTAAGTTCCATTGGTTCTTAAATAGCAAAACAGGACGATTCCAGTTATCTTTGACCACCATAGTGTTAAACAACCTGCCTACTGCTTCGAGAGCGTCCCAGCCATCATCAACCCATCGTGCTACCGAATAGGGCATTGATTCCAGCATCGTTTCGACATTATATTCACTTTGGAGACGATATTGCGCCACCTCAAACTGTAGCTGTCCGACAGCCGCAAGAATGGGATCGCGCTTGGCTTCATCAACGGAATACATGATTTGAATCGCGCCCTCCTCTTGCAACTCCGATATGCCTTTACGGAACTGCTTGAACTTAGAAGGATTTGGATTGCGAAGAGTACAAAATAGCTCTGGCGAAAAGCAGGGAATCCCAGCATATTGCCGTTTTTTGCCGAGATAAATCGTGTCGCCGATCGCAAACATCCCTGGATTATTTAGCCCAATCACATCGCCAGCATAGGCGACATCGATCGCCTCACGATCTTGACCAAATAACTTTTGAGCATGGGACAAACGAATATTTTTACCGCTACGTAAATGGGTAACACTCATATCTTTCTCGAACTTGCCAGAGCAAACGCGCACAAAGGCAATGCGATCGCGGTGACGAGGGTCCATATTTGCTTGCAGCTTAAATACAAACGCCGAGAAATCCTCATCGGTTGGCGACACTTCACCGCTAGAGCTATCATGAACCGTAGGAGTCAAGCCACATTCAAGGAAAGACTTTAAGAATAGCTCCACCCCAAAATTGGTCATCGCACTACCAAAGAAAATCGGCGTGAGTTTCCCACGATGCAAATCCTGAGTATTCCATTCAGCACCAACAGAATCAAGAACCTCTAAATCCTCTAAAAGCTGATTATAAAGATTTTGACCAATAAATTTAATAGCCTGCGGATCATCAAAAGGATAGATATTTACCTCAGCTTCTCGCTGTCCATGAGCACTGCGCTTAAATAGATGTACCGTTTTGCTAGCGCGATCATACACCCCTTTAAATTGATCACCCGTACCGATCGCCCAATTCATCACATAAGGCGTAATCCCTAATTCTTTCTCGATTTCATCTAATAGTTCCAGTGGCTCACGGGTCGGGCGATCCATCTTATTGATAAACGTAAAAATGGGCAGCGATCGCAACCGACAAACTTCAAACAATTTGCGTGTCTGTGGCTCTAAACCCTTTGCACCATCTACCAACATCACCGCATTATCAGCAGCAGCAAGCGTACGGTAGGTATCTTCACTAAAATCTTTGTGCCCGGGGGTATCCAGCAAATTAATGCAATAGCCCATATAGTCAAATTGCAACACCGTCGAAGTAATCGAAATTCCGCGTTGTTTTTCTAATTCCATCCAGTCAGAAGTAGCATGACGTTGCGCAGCTCTAGCTTTAACCGCACCCGCAAGATGGATCGCACCTCCGTATAGCAATAGTTTTTCGGTTAACGTCGTTTTCCCCGCATCGGGGTGGGAAATGATTGCAAAGGTGCGTCGTCGTTCGACTTCGCGCTCTAACTCTTGCCACAGTTGACTCATGAAAATTTTAACGAACTTTTTTAGATTTATTGGTACTGCATCTATTATGCTTAATTTTTAACGCATTAACGCAAATAATCGAAATGCCAGAAACAATCCATGAAAAATTTGAACTGACGGGCGAATACATAACTTTGTGTAACTTATTAAAAGTTTGTGGGGTAGCGGATACTGGTGGTGCGGCAAAGTTGATGATTATTGACGGCGATGTTGAAGTCGATGGTCAGATGGAATTACGTAAAGGTTGCAAAATTCGCGCAGGTCAAACTGTAAGTGGCTACGGTTTTGTAATCGATGTGGTGATCTAAAAAAAGACCTGCTTCGCATGGTCTTTTTTGGGGATCTATAGCAATGTAAGCTTTGCTTAGGACATAAAACCCAAAAGATGGCAGAGCAAAGCTCTGCCATCTTTTGGGTTTTGAATTGTCCTATCTATCTCTTACGTTGCTATATTAAGTCAGCCATTGTGCGAATTGACCACCATTAGCGATCGGGCTAGCATAAACCATATCTGCTTTATATATTGTTGCTCTAAACCTCTGACTACTAGCCTTCTTTCTAATATGTTGCACAATATGCCGCTAATGATTACTTTAGCGGTCTCTATTGGGCTGCAAATTATGGCAATAGTTTTGTGGAGCAGAAATCTATTTGATGGCAATATTAATAGTCAATTAGATCCTAAACCACAATATTTAAGTATGTTGAATATTGACAATATAAACGATCCGATATTGCTAGTGCCGCTAGGTGCAGTCATAATCCTGATTGCTATTGGTCTCACCTTAGTGCGATCGAGCATTGTTTCTTTACAACGCCTAAAAAAATCAAATCAGGAATTAGAATCTCTTGTTCAAGAAAGAAGCTATGAGTTAGATGCATCAAAAGCATCGCTACAAAGAACTAGCTTCATTTTGTCTCGTCGCGAACAGCAACTACGCAAACAGCAAAATGTCTTGTTTGATTTGACCAAAGATAAAGCAATCAATCAAGGTGACTTTATAGTTGCCGTGCAAAATATTACCAGAACAGGCAGCTATGCCTTAAATGTTGAGCGCGTAAGTATTTGGCTCTTCAATAAAAGTAAAACTGTATTGCAATGCCTCGATCTTTATCAAAAAAGTATACATTTACATACCGAAGCTGAAGGTTTAACCGCAGAAGAATATCCTAGCTTTTTTGAGGCTTTATTAAAGAACCGCATCATCGCAGTCGAAGATGTACAAGATGACGATATTTTTCGCGAATTAGTCCCTTCATATTGTAAACCCTTAAATATTGTTTCAGTTCTCCTCTCTAGATTTGAAGTTAGCGGTGAAATCATTGGTATACTTGCTCTTGAACATACAGATATTGAGCATTTATGGCTTGAGGAAGAGGTCAGTTTTGCGAGTTCTCTAGCTGATTTATTGGCTCTAGGAATGGAAGCCCAAGAACGTCGCCGTGCCGAAGAAAGTTTACGGGTTGAGCAGAAGAAGTCAGAACGTCTCTTACTGAATGTTTTACCTCAAGAGATCGCTGAGCGATTGAAAAATGTGCAATCTAAAACAAAGCTACATTTAAAAACTAGTGGCACAATCATTGCGGATTCCTTTGAAGAAGTTACAGTTCTATTTGCCGACATAGTGAACTTTACCGAATATGCTGCTTCCATTTCCGCAAGTGAATTAGTCAATGTTCTGAATGAAATTTTTTCGGAATTCGATCATCTTGTTGAGCAGTATGACTTAGAAAAGATCAAAACCATCGGTGATTCTTATATGGTAGTGGGTGGATTGCCTATACCTAGCAAAGATCATGCAGAGGTGATCGCGGAAATGGCTTTACAAATGCAAACCGTGATTCAAAAATTTAAGCGGACTGATGGCACTAATTTTTCGTTGCGGATTGGGATTCATACTGGACAGGCGATCGCAGGTGTAATTGGCACGAAAAAATTTATTTATGATCTTTGGGGGGATACAGTTAATGTCGCCAGTCGGATGGAGTCCTACGGTGTTGCAGGCTGTACGCAAGTAACTGAAGCAACCTATCAACTTTTAAAAGACAAATATCACCTCGATCAGAGAAGTGCGATTAATATTAAAGGTAAAGGAGAAATGATCACTTATTTACTGAAAGGTCGAAGATAATATAAAATTCAAGAAATATAGTTGTCTGTTGCGAAGGCTTCAACGGTTTTTACTCGGATTTTTAATTATGCTGAAGCATTTCTGGTAATTCTCAATATTGATGATGCGACATGTTTAAAATCCCTTATATAACTAAGCCATTCAAAAATGTTCCCCTTAAAATTGTTTTAATTGTTCCATTTGTGATCCAGATTTGTCTAGCATCAGGAGTAATTGGGCTATTCACTTTTCGCAACGAGCAACAAAAAGTAAGTGCGATCGCCTCCAGCCTAAGTAGTGAAATGGGCGATCGCATTAGTATAGAACTCAATAGTTATTTAAAATTGACACCGAATATCAATCAGGCAAATATTGATATAAGTACATTTCTTCGAGGTCTAAAATATAGCGAAAAAGGACGAGTTTTTATAATTGAGCGATCGGGCTTGGTAGTTGGGAATTCTGATGCAGAGGAGAACTTTCAGATCGTAAATGGCAAGCCGCAGCGATTAAATATTCTTAATAGTAAAGATCCTCTATCACGATCAACGGCGCAATATTTACTGCAAATGCATGGCAAATTTGAGGCAATTAAAGGAACCGAACATATAGAAGTTGCTTTTGCTGGTGAAGAATATTTTATTCGAGCGCAAAATTGGCGGGACGGTAATGGGCTAGATTGGTTAATAGTGATCGTTGTTCCTACTTCCCAATTTACAGGCTCAATGCAAAATCAAACACAAACGATGATTTTGCTATATTTAGCTGTGTTAGCGATCTCTATTTCAATCGGAATTCTCACTACCAGATTTATTAGCACGCCTCTTCTCAAACTTAGTGAAGCATCGCTAGCGATTACCCATGGAAAGATTGATACTAGAGTTCAAATAGAAGGAACTAGTGAAATTAGAACTCTATCTAAATCCTTTAATACGCTAGCAGAAATGATGGCGAATTCACTTTTGCAACTAGAAAAGTCAAATCAAGAATTAGAATTACGTGTTCAAGAAAGAACCCATGAATTGAATGCCTCAAAATCCTCACTCCAACGCACCAATTTTTTATTGAGTCGCCGCGAGAGTCAGCTTCGGAAACAACAAGATGTTTTATTTGGCTTAACTAAAAATAAATCTATTAACCAAGAAAATTTTATCGATGCCGTCCAAAATATTACTCGCACAGGTAGCCAAACTTTAAATGTTGAGCGAGTTAGCATCTGGCTATTTGATAAAACTAAAACTCTATTACATTGTCTGGATCTATATATTAAGAGTACTAATATTCATACAGAAGCAGATTTTTTGACTTCTCAGAACTATCCCAAATTTTTTGCAGTCCTCCAAGCGAAACATAGCTGGGCTGTTGAAGATATTCAAGAAGAAGAATATTTACAAGAGCTAGTTGATTCCTATTTTAAGCCCGCAGGAACCGTATCTTTATTAATCAAAACCTTTGAAGTTGATGGTCAAGTAACAGGCATAATTGCCTTTGAACATATTGAAGTAGAGCATTTGTGGCTATCCGAGGAGCTGATTTTTGCTAGTTCATTAGCGGATCTTTTATCTTTAGGAATGGAGTCTCAAGAGCGACATCGTGCTGAAGAGAATCTCCGAATCGAGCAGATGAAGTCAGAACGCTTATTGTTCAATGTTTTACCACAAGAGATTGTGGAGCGTTTGAAATTATCGCAGTCAAAAGCTTTAGCCAATAAAATTTCTGAGACATATGCTAACCAAATGCCAGATATATCCTCTGATCCGATGTTAGAAAATCTGACTAATGTTACTAATGGAGCAATTGTCGCCGATGCCTATGATGAAGTTACGGTTTTATTTGCAGATATCGTAAATTTTACTGAGTATGCAGCAGCTATTTCTGCTAGCGACTTGGTAAACTGTCTGAACAATATTTTCTCGGAATTTGATCGTCTTGTCGATTTATATGATCTAGAAAAGATTAAAACCATCGGTGATTCATATATGGCAGTTGGTGGTCTGCCTATACCTAGTAAAGATCATGCGGTGGCGATCGCAGAAATGGCGCTGGAAATGCAAATATCAATTCAAAAATTTAAACGCTTGGATGGCAGCCCCTTTTCATTACGAATTGGCATTCATACTGGACAGGCGATCGCAGGAGTAATCGGCACGAAGAAATTTATTTATGATCTATGGGGAGATACTGTTAACGTAGCAAGTCGGATGGAGTCCCATGGCGTTGATGGCTGCATTCAAGTAACTGAAGCGACTTATCAGATCTTAAAAAACAAATATCGACTTGAACAGAGAAATGCTATTAATATCAAAGGCAAAGGAGAAATGATCACATACCTACTCCAAGATCGGCTTGAGGCATAAAAAACTAGTGAAACTGGTTATAAATGATGTTGAAAATTTCATATATAGCAACGTAAGAGATAGATAGGACAATTCAAAACCCAAAAGATGGCAGAGCGAAGCTCTGCCATCTTTTGGGTTTTATGTCCTAAGCAAAGCTTACATTGCTATATTTGGGTTTTGATTTGTCTTGATAAAAGTGGCTAAGGCTATATAGCAAAGTAAGGTTAAGATAGGACATAATATAGCAATAGAAGAGACAGAAAAAGAACCGAAAATGACAGCAGCTTACAGCATAGATTTACGAGAGAAAGCAGTATCAGCCATCGACAGAGGAGAAAAAAAGAGTCATG
>JADBWK010000087.1 GCA_020404895.1 Pseudanabaena sp. M085S1SP2A07QC
AAGAAGGGATCGAATTTCAGCCTAAGCGACTTGCTGAGGCAGTTGCTGAGGACTTCTCTAATGCCACCGATGTTGCTGATTATCTTGCGGCTAAGGGGGTTCCTTTCCGTGAGGCATATCAATTAGTCGGGAAATTGGTAAAAACCTGTACTAGCGAAGGGATTTTGCTTAAGGATTTATCCGTTGAGCGTTGGAAGACTTTCCATCCTCAGTTAGAAGCAGATATCGTTGAGGCGATCGCCCCTGCACAGGTAGTTAAGGTTCGCAATAGTTATGGAGGAACTGGCTTTGAGCAAGTCAGGATTCAAGTAGAAGAAGCGAAAAAACTCATTGTTTAAGCGCATCTCAAATAAGTAGTTCAACATAATCAAAAACCAAAACCAAGTAGCGTGGTTCGCCCATGTAGCGGGCTAAGGTTACTTATGCCTAGCTACTTACACCCAATAAATGAATTGAAGCAAGCCTGTCTATGTTGTAATTATGGAAAAACAGTCTCCTTTAGGATCTGAGCAGATTTCTCCAGAAGATTGGGAAAACACACCAACTAATGTCAAGCGTCTAGTGGAGTCACTTGTCGCTAATGCATCTTTGTCAGTCAGCGAAAGCCATCCGCTCCAATTTTTGGATGCGACACCGATGGGAATTGCTGTCCATGATGCAACTGGACAACTAATTTATATCAACAATGTAGGGCGATCGCTACTTGGTACTAATCACTACTCAGAATCCGAAACCGATCACCCTTCAGAGTTTTTCCCAATATATCGTGCTGGCACTGAAGAACCATATCCGATTCAAGATTTGCCTAGCAGTCGCGCATCGCTCATCTGGGGAAGCAGGTGAAATGGCAAAATAATAGGAAGTCGTATTGATTAATCATCTGAGATGTCATGATCAAGTTTCCCCTAACTGAATTGCTAGATGAGCAAGCCTGCTATGAATGGCTAATGAAGATCCTCCATCCGCAGGGACTGAATTGTCCAAGTGGACACGCATTACCAGCAGGACAAGCGCCGCATGATCGTAAACGCTCACCTATTGTCAAATATAAGTGTCGGGAATGTGGCAGAGTGTTTCACATTTTTACAGGGACGGACTTGTCAGGAAGCCACTACAACTGTAGTCAGATCGTGTTGATATTGCGTGGATTTTTACAAGGGCAAACGACCCAACACATAGCAGAAGAATTAGGACTTGACTATGGAACGTTATTGAGTTGTCGGCATCGTATCCAGCGCCGAGGATTTGCTCATTTGATTACTACGGCTCTACCCGATGATGAAGCAGAGATGGACGAGATGTTTCAGAATGCAGGGGAAAAGGGCGCAAAAAAAGACTCGATTACCGACCCACCACGACAGCGAGGGAATCAACGCAAAGGCAAGGGGACAATGGCGAATGATCGTCCACCCATTGTTGGTACTGTTGGGCGGAGCAGTGCTCAGATCCGCCTGAAGGTCTGTGATAATACCCAACAAATCACGATTCAACCGCAGGTAGAGTCAACGACTTTACCGACCACCACAGTCTTTACCGATGAATCTGATGCTTACAATCGCATACCTGCTTCTGGTCGTGAGCGTCAGACCGTTTGTCACTCTCAAGGTGAGTATGCTCGTGATGATGATGGCGATGGCTTTTACGAGGTACATTGCAATACTATGGAAGGGATTTGGGTCGGCTTACGCAATTTCCTGCGTCCCTTTCGAGGTATTCACAAAAAGTATTTGTATCTCTATGTAGCCATGTTCGAGTGGTCACACAATCTACGTTGGATTGATTTTGATTTCCTGCGTCGTCTTCTTTTCCCCGCTTCCACCTATTTCCCTACATGAGCGAAGAATATTTGAAAGCTTATGGGTTAGCTGATTTGCCTCTTTTTAAAAATGATGACAATCAAGCAACTCAATTGTCTCAAAACGGCTGGCTAAATGGAATTTGTGGCTATTTTGATGCGATCGAGGCAATGGAGTTTTATGTGTCGCTGACGGAGGATACAGATGAACAATTATAAACTAAAGATTAAACTGCTTAGCGATACCACCTTTGGGCGTGGTGATGGTGTTGCGGGAATTGTGGATCAAGAGGTTGAACATGATTCTTATGGGTTGCCTTATTTGCGTGGTCGTACTCTCAAAGGTTTACTGAGTGAAGAATGTGACAATCTAATTCATTCATTGGTAGATAATCAAAAACACTGGCAAGAACTGGTCTGTAAGCTGTTTGGAATTTCTGGAAGTGGGCTAGATATTATGGCAGCAGTTCATATTGGAGACGCACGACTACCATCAGACTTACAACAAGCAGTGGCTCATGAAATCCAAGAGAACGACCTTACCAGTCAGCAAATACTTAGCTCTTTAACTACTATTCGTAAGCAAACCGCTATTAGTGCAGAAACAGGCGTTGCAGAAGCAAAAAGTTTACGCTCTGCACGTGTTGTGATTAGAGATCTAGAGTTTACATCTGATCTTCTTTTTGAAACTGAAACAGTCGAAGAGGATATGTTAACTCTTTTAGCCATTGGTACATTGTCTTTGCGACATCTAGGCAGTGGGCGCAATCGTGGGCGTGGTCATGTGCAATGCACTTTGCATGATGCAGATGGTAATGATATTACCCGAAATTATATTCATAGATTTGGACAGGAGGTCAAGAACTCATGAAAGCTATTACATTCTCACTAACCACACAACAGCCCTTGCTTGCTACCTCTTTTCAAGGCGATCCCAACAGTGATGTTTCTTATTCTTATATCCCGGGCAGCATGATTCGAGGTGCGGTTATTGGACGATATATGAATGAAAATCAATTGAGAGACTTGAATCTTTGTGACCAAATAATCAGAGAT
>JADBWK010000088.1 GCA_020404895.1 Pseudanabaena sp. M085S1SP2A07QC
AAACCCAAAAGATGGCAGAGCTTCGCTCTGCCATCTTTTGGGTTTTATGTCCTAAGCAAAGCTTACATTGCTATAGCAGCTTTTTTTTCTTGTTACTATAGGTAGCAACTTGGGTTATTTAAACACTAGCGATCGCAAAGAAAATATTGGTTAAGCGATCGCTTAGAACTTCCAGTACTAGCGATCGCCATCAGCAAATCTTTAACAGATAGATAATTGAGGCGATCGTAAGATCTCTCAAAGCTATAATGTGAGGCAGTAAGAGATCTCCAAGTTAAAGAAATGACTACAGTATCAATCTTGCCAATATCTAGTGTTAGTGGTGAAAAATCCTATCGGGCGATCGCAGGAGATAAGCAGTGGGTTGGTAAAACTGCGGGGCAAGCTCTAGATGGATTAACTGCTCAGTTAGGTGAAGCTAATTTCAGTGCGCTGATCGTTATCAAAAGTTTTCATCCAGATCTATTTTTTAGCGCCGATCAACAAAAACGGTTATCGGAGTTAATGAATTTATGGCGAGTAGCACGCGATCAGGGAGAAACATTGCTACTGGAACAACAAGCAGAGCTAGATAATTTAGTTGATGCTGAACTAAGGGCAGCAACTGCACGAACAACCGCCTTAATGCAGTAACTAAGGATATGAATCCCTATTACAGTGCGATCGCAGAACGTGCTAATCATCGTTGCGAATACTGCCATGCCCCAGAATTGGTTTTTAACTTCCCTTTTGAGGTTGAACATATCACCCCTCTCTCTCAGCAAGGGACAAATGACGAGTCGAATCTAGCTCTTGCCTGTCGATCCTGCAATCTTCGTAAAGGAATTCGTATTAGTGGTATTGACAATGATTCAAACAGTGAAGTTCAATTTTTTCATCCACGACAAAATCTGTGGGGTGAACATTTTCAGGTCGATACAGAAACTGGCATGGTTATGGGAATTACTGCTGTTGGAAAGGTTACTGTGGAAAATTTAAAGATGAATAGTGCTGCTCAAGTAGCTGCTCGAAAACTATGGATTCGTTTAGGTTTGTTTCCATAATTATTTCTACATTTGTCTAACTTGATCGCCTAAAAATCACAAATCACAGGAATAGCGATCGCTTTAATATAATCACTGTCGTACTTGCAGCACATAGAACGTATATCCATAAAAGTCGCTAAATCTCTCAAACAGGTTCATCTCCTCTTCAATTTCATCGATAACTAATTGCATGACAGGGGAAATTTCCACCTGACGCGTCTGTTCGCGTAGTGGTTCGTAATAATTTTTCCACCAAGCCTGACTTGGCAGCCGATGCGTAGAAATCACCTTAAAGCCAGAACGATGCGCCCGATCGCTATTCTCAGCTTCATTAGCAATCATCGGATAGGCATTTTGCCAGTACAAAGCCGCCGGTTCTGGCACATGATCGGCAAACCAACTCATTTCCGATATAACCGCAAGCCCTGTGTTTGTAAGCAGCGATCGCCAGATTGTCAGAGCTTGCTCAAACCCAAGATTATAAGCAGCCCCTTCAGACCAGAGTAAATCAATCGAACCATCTGCCCAATCGAGCTTTGCCATGTCACCATGAATCGGCTTGATCAGATGCTCCAGTTCACATTGTTTCGCACGAATCTTGAGTTCATCAATAAAACCCAATGCAAAATCTACCGCCATAACAGGGCTTTGATAATATTCTGCAAGTAGCAACGCGCCAGCACCACTCCCGCATCCCAGATCGGCTATCTGCGGATGGGGAGGTAAAGTAGAGAGGTTGCTCAAAATATTGAGTGAGAAGGCATTGTCGCCAGGTCCTTTCCGTTCAATCCCTCGATGTAAATCAATCAAAGCGTCAATGTACTCGGTTTGAGGATCTACACTCATTTAGTCTTTCCATTCTGATTTAGATTTTTGCTAATCTTACAGTCGATCCTCCCAGTAGTGTCAAGTTTATAGGCGATCGTACATCACGAAAAAATTAAACAGAGATCGCCCTTCGCAAACCATTAATCGCCTAGAAATCATGACTCATGGTAATAGCGATCGCACTCTTCATGACAAACCCAAAACAACCCAAACTTAAGTACAGGATTTTATTAAACTTAGGGATAATTCAAGAAATAGCGATCGCCTTATAACAGAAAACTTAGCTAATTTGTAATTGAGTGGGGTGGAATTTTTAGAACAGGCAAGTGAGATATTTTCAGAGGCAAAGCAGTTGCTGCTGACTGCCTATGCCGAAAAGTATAACTCTTTGCCTACTCGTTTGCACTTGCCATAATTGCCAGTATGCTGACAATTATGACAAGTGCAATGATCGCACCTTCTTTACCAGAAATGTTGTTGCATTTTGAATAAAGGCAAATAGCTGCATTTGTTCTAAAGCGAGTTCCACCGTTCAGAAGCCGAAGCGATCGCTTTGTCGCTAGGTTTCTCTTTGAGCATGGCAAGTTGTAATTCTTCGTAAATAATCTTGCGCAGCTTCTCGATATCTTTGGCAGGAGGAATCAAGACTTCAGATTGAGGTAATTGCGAAGCACTGATTAATCTAGCGCGATCAAGGATTGAGGCATCTTTGGCGGCTTCAGTGAAATAGCGATCGCTAGAACTCTTGATTGTGGAAGGCAGAAGATTCTCTACTTTCGTAAAGGCTAATTGATTTTCAGCATTGGTTAAATACAATGCGAATTTTACTGCCATAGCTTGATTTGTGGATGTAGTGGGTACGGCGACATTCATCACGGCGGCGCTCTTTTTACCAGTTGAACCAGTGATTTGTGCGCCAATATCGGTTACTTTGGCGGTTTCGGGTGCATTCTGAGCCACCGTTTGTAAAAATTGGGGCCCAGTCAATAAAATCGCTAATTCACCAGCTTGATATAATTCTACTGCCTTGCGATGTCCTTCAGTCAAGATTTCGCGAGGAATCAATTGTTTCTCAAATAGATTGACCCAATAGTCAAAGGCTGCTTTGCCAGCCGCATCATTAAAAGCCGCCTTGCCATTAGCATCTAGCAGCTTCATACCCATCTGTACCATCGCTTCTAGGACTTGCCCACCATCCATCGTCAGCATAAAAGCATATTTACCAGTTTTCGCTTTAATCTGTTCCGAAACCTTGGTGAGTTCTTCAAAGGTTTTTGGTGGTTTTGCGGGATCTAATCCAGCTTTTTCAAATAGCGATCGGTTGTAAATTGTAATATCAGTTGCCACATACCAAGGCAGCCCAAAAGTGACATTATCAAGTTGATTGGCTTTCCAAATGTTCGGAAAATAGCTTGTCTTATCAGCATCAGAGATGGCTTTACCCATATCCACTAATGCTTTTTTCTCCGCTAGTTTAGAGGCAAATTGAGGATTTAGATTCACGACATCGGGAGCCGTCTTTGCTGCTACGGAACTCAAAATCTTGGTTTCCATCTCTCCCCAAGGAATATCGACCCATTCCACTTCGGCAGTCGGATTTTCCTTTGTAAATCCCGCAATCAAGTCCGTCATATACTTGTCAAACTGCGGTTTTAATTGCATTGTCCAGAAGACAATTTTGCTTTTCCCCGAAGCTGTAGGTTGAGTGGTTTGTGCTCCACAAGCACCTAATAGGAATAGCGTAGAGAGTCCGATAAACTTGCGGCGATTAAGGTTTGAGAAGAGATTAGGTGTCATATCAAAGGTACTAACTTGAACTTGATTATATATCATGTTATGTAGTACATGGACGACAAATCTCTTGCTACTAGAGCGGTAGGGCAATGGATATTAGATTCTTGTCTAAATAATTTAGTCTAACTCTTTCCACCAAAAGTTTAAGATTAGTGGTGCGCAGCTTCGCCGCGCACCACTAATCTTAAGAAGGTATATGGCTACGGATGGTGTGTGTCAGTTCTATATCTTAGCTTTAAAGACTTCCACAGAGTAAAGTGCTTTTCTAAAATTGTTGACTGATACTGAAATAAAGAGAAGACTCTTGCAACTTTGAACTGCGATCGCTAAGGTTAAAGTAGGCTGATGATCAAAGCAAAATATAGTCATAAGAAAAACATCTAGAGGATGATTTACAGCAATTTAATAAGGAACCAAATTTTGATGGCGTGGCAAAGCCGCGCCATCAAAATTTGGTTCGGTAAATGGAATTGCCGCGATTGATCTTGCTAAAACACATATACCAGACTTGATTTTACTAGACATTAAAATGCCTGATATAGATGGATGTCAGGTTTGTAGTAATCTCAAAACCCATCTATCAACTCAACAAATCCCAATTATTTTTATTGGTGCGATTGAAAATGTAGAAGAGAAAGTTGAAGCGTTTACTGTTGGGGGCATAGACTTTATTAATAAGCCTTTTCATCTAATCGAAGTACTAGCAAGAGTAGAGACTCATCTGCGGGTAAGCTCATTACAAGCACAACTTTTAGAGCAAACTAAACTTTTGGAAATTCAGAATATTAATTTGCAAAAAGAAATCTCTAATCTGACAGGATTTGATTGGGATTTATATTCGGAGGTATAAAGAAGCTAAAGAAGCTATTGACAGGCAAGAGTTAAGATTGTTCTATCAGCCAATTGTAAATTTCCAAACCGACTTAATTACGGGGTTTGAGGCACTAATTCGCTGGCAACATCCAACGAGAGGCTTGCTTGCGCCTATTCATTTTATTGATATTATCGAAGGAACAGATTTAATATATCCAGTTGGTCTGTGGGTACTGAATACTGCTTGCCAACAATCGCGATCGCACTTTACAGATTCTCGATCAATTAAAAGATTTAGGCACTCAGTTTTGTATTGATGACTATAGATATTCTCAAAATAGATCGCTCTTTTATTGATAATGGAGAATGGATAATTGTCAAAGCAATTAGAAGCTGAATCTGCTTTTCAACTTCTGGCAAATAATACAATATTTGTAATTGGGAAGTAATACCAATTCACGAAAGTGTGGCTACACTTCTGTGAATTAAAAACCAAACCCTGTAAGGGTTTTAAAAACACAAAATGGCGTAGCCATTTTGTGTTTTAGTATAATTGATACTCTGGATCTAAACCCCAAAAACAAGTGGCGGCGCTTTGCGCCGCCACTTGTTTTTGGGGCGTGGTTATAAATCATCAATCTGAAAATTTTCGAGGGCGATCGCTAGATGTGTCCAATGTGTCCCGCCTTGGAGAAATACTGTGTAAGGTTCACGCAAGGGTCCATCGGCTGAGAGTTCTAAGGTGCTGCCATCAATAAAAGTTCCTCCTGCCATAACTAACTGGCTAACATATCCAGGCATTTCCCCAGGGATAGGATCGACATAAGAATCTATAGGAGAAAAGCGTTGGAGATTGCGACAGAATTCAATCAGCTTTTTGGGATCACCCAGTTGAATTGCTTGAATAATATCGCGGCGTGGTTCAAAGGTCAGTGGTTTGACTTTGTATCCAAGTTGATCAAACACATAGGCGGCGATGTGGCTGCTTTTCATCGCTTCACCGACCATTTGTGGTGCAAGAAATAGCCCTTGAAAGAGCAAACGATTGAGATCAAAAGTTGCACCGCCTTCGCGCCCAATGCCTGGAGCAGTTAGGCGTTGGGCTGCTAGCTCTACATATTCAGTCTTACCTGCTATATACCCACCAGCAGTGGCGATCGTGCCACCAGGATTTTTAATTAAAGAACCTGCAATAATATCGGCTCCGACCGCAGTAGGCTCGCGATCGCTGATAAATTCTCCATAACAGTTATCTACAAAGCAGACAGTATTAGGATTTTGCTGTTTTACTAATTGAATTATCCGTTCTATATCGTCAATGGATAAACTTTCTCGCCATGCATAGCCACATGAGCGCTGAATTAACACCATACGAGTCTGGGGCTTGACATCTGTTGCTAAAGCTTCCCAATTTATGCCTCCTGCTGGAGTTAGCTCCACTTGTCGGTAGGTAATTCCAAAGTCTTTGAGTGAACCTCTATAGTTAGCGCCTTGACTATCAGAGGTGAGTGGATAGCCGATTACTTCTTCGAGGGTGTCATAGGGCGCACCTGCAACCGACAAAAGTTCGTCAAGAGGTCTTAAAATCCCAAATAAACAACAGGCGATCGCATGGGTCCCTGAGACAAATTGCACGCGCACGGCCGCGGACTCTGCGCCCATTATTTGCGCAAATACTTCATCTAAAACATCTCGCCCCATATCACCATGTCCATACCCAGATACACTGGCAAAGTGGTGTGCTCCCACACGGCGATCGCGAAAAGCTTGTAAAACCCGTTCAAGGTTTTTCTTTACATGGAGATCGATTTGGGTAAATGTGGGTGCAAGAGCGGTAACCGCTTCTGCTACTAGCAACTTCATTTTTTCAGAGGTCATTTATGCTTAGGATTTTTTGACGGTTCATGATCCTACGTGAATATGAGTGATTTTGTCTAGCAAAGTTAAATAGGGACAGCAATTCCTATTATAAAAAATTGTTTTTTGAAAACCCACCGTCGGTGGGTTTTCAAAAAACAATTTTGGTATTTCTAGCGCCTTTGGCGCTAGAAATACCAAAATTGTTTTCATAATATAGCAATCCTAAATGGTTTGTGGAAGGACACCCCATCGGGGTGTCCTTCCACAAACCAAAAAATCCACAAATGATATAGGACTGATATAAGAATTGCTGAAATAGGAAAAAGAGACAAAAAACGCTATTTTTTCTGTCTAGGCTTGAATTTGTTCTAGTATCATATAGGTGAAATACATAGCAGTCCTAACTTGATTTCAGTAGAAAAAAGCTTCTCACATAAGTACCTGTGCAGAATAAATTACCCAGACCTATAAGGTTGCGCTCCTGCGGGGCGCAACCTTATAGGTCTGGATGTGTAATTAAGCGTGTCTACTTGTAGCAATCCTAATTCATTTGTGAGATTAAATGGTTTATCAGAAAGAGCCCATTAGGATCACTCTCTGATAAACCATTTGGGATTGGTATAGATGATTTAGGATTGCTATAGATAATTTTTAAATATTGTGAGGAAAAAATTTTGCCTACGCTCGGAGTAAACATCGACCATATTGCTACCATTCGCCAAGCTCGTCGAGGAACAGAGCCAGATCCAGTGGCAGCCGCCGTGATTGCCGAGTTAGCTGGCGCTGATGGGATTACCGTTCATTTACGGGAAGATCGTCGTCATATCCAAGAGCGTGATGTCCGATTACTGAGGCAAACCGTGCGTACTCGACTTAATTTGGAAATGGCAGCAACTCCCGAAATGGTAGCGATCGCGCTTGATGTCAAGCCCGACTATATTACGCTCGTACCTGAACGTCGAGAAGAAGTTACTACTGAAGGTGGATTAAATGTGAAGGCACAATGCGATCGCTTAGGTAAATTTGTTCATCAATTACAGGGGGCTGGTATTCCTGTGAGTTTATTTGTCGATCCAGAATCGGAGCAAATACATGCTTCATCTCGAACAGGCGCAAAATTTGTGGAGTTGCACACAGGAACTTATGCCAACGCCAAAAAAGATGAAGAGCTGAAACATGAGTTAGCAGACTTAACTAGGAGTGGAGCTTTAGCGATCGAGCTAGGACTCAGACTTAATGCTGGACATGGCTTAACCTATTGGAATACCCGTGCCGTTGCTCAAATTACTGGAATGGAGGAACTAAATATTGGACATAGCATTATCAGTCGTGCTGTGTTAGTTGGTCTAGAAAGAGCAATTCGTGAAATGAAAGAATTGATAAATGCATAAAAGAAAGGGCACTTTGCGCCCTTTCTTTTATTTGTGTAAACCAATCTTCATTCGCTCTTCAATATTTTTGATAACGATGTAAAGAATCGGAACGATGAACAGGCTTAGGAATGTCGCCACACACATACCTCCCATTACCGCAGTGCCAATCGACTGCCGCGCCGCTGCACCTGCACCTGTAGCAATCACCAAAGGGAAGATCCCAATAATTGTCGAGAAAGCTGTCATCAGAATTGGACGCAGTCGTTGCTGTGATGCCTCGATTACAGCTTTCGTAATGCTTAAGCCCCGTTCTCTCAATTGATTGGCAAACTCCACAATCAAAATCGCATTTTTACTTGCCATTCCAATTAGCATCACCAAACCAATTTGGGTATAGACATCATTGGCGAAACTAGGATTGAATTGACCCCGAAACATCACTGCTAACAGAGCGCCCAATACCGCCAGTGGCACAGTCAACATAATGATGATCGGATCGATATAATTCTCGTACTGAGCCGCGAGAACTAGGAATACAAATACAACTCCTAATCCGAAGATAAAGAAGGCACTATTACCAGAGCCAATTTCTTCGAGGGATAACCCTGACCACTCATATCCAAAGCTCTTAGGTAGAACTTCGCCAGCAATTTTCCCAATTGCATCGATCGCCTGTCCAGAACTGACTCCAGGGGCAGTATTTCCTGTAATTTGGACAGAGCGAAACAGGTTGTAGTGATTGATGATCGAAGGTCCAACAGTTTGGGTAACTTTCACCAAATTACTGAGCGGAATGCTCTGTCCTGTTTGCGATCGCACATAGAGCTTATTGATATCGTCAGGATTGGAGCGGAACTTAGCATCAGCTTGGACATAAACTCGATAAGTACGACCAAAGGCATTGAAGTCGTTTACATATTGCGAACCTAGCAAGGTCTGCAAAGTACTGTAAATATCTTGTAAAGAGACTTGCAAAGCATTTGCTCTAACGCGATCGACTTCCACGGTCAACTGTGGTGTATTGCCATTGAAGTTTGGACGCAATCCAGCCAAAATCGGACGACTGGGATCGGGATATGTACTTGCTTTACCGAGTAAAGCTCCCATTGTCTGCTCAATTGCAGGGAAACCTTGATTTGCCTTGTCCTGTAATTGGAACTCAAAACCACCATAGTTACTTAAGCCTTGAATCGCTGGTGGTGGAAATGGAATCACAAACGCCTCTTTAATAGAAAGCAATTCAGGCATCAAACCAAAAGGTTTAGGAGCCATTCCACCGATGATACTGTCAGATGATCGCACTCTTTCTTTCCAAGGCTTTAATGTCGCAAATACAATCCCGTTGTTGGGCGTGTTGCCACTAAAGCTAAATCCAGCAATGGAAAAGATATTTTCAATTTCAGGATAAGCAGGATTTCCTTTTTCATCCTTTCGCCGCATAATTCCTTCAATATTTTCTAGCACCTTTTCTGTGTAATTAAGAGATACACCTTCAGGAGCCTGCACAATCGTAATAAAATAACCTTGATCTTCCTGTGGCAGGAAGCCTCTAGGCACGATTGTATATACCCAATAAGTCAAGAAGAGTGAAATAGCAAACAGGATGATCAAAATTCCTTTGAAGTTAGTTGATTTAGTAACTAACGACTGATATAGCAATGTAAGCTTTGCTCAGGA
>JADBWK010000089.1 GCA_020404895.1 Pseudanabaena sp. M085S1SP2A07QC
AGGCAAAACGACTTAAGGCTGGCTGGAACAATAACTATCTTAAGACTATCCTTAGTGCTTTAAATATAGTCATTGCTTAGCTTTCGCTAATTGTTGCGAAATGTTTGCTGGGTTGTTAAGAAACGTGTGCGGTTGCCCTAAAGTGTTGCCCCATTTGTGAATTGGTGTTATCTTGTGATTTTGGGACGTAAGCGCTGGGCGATTGAGGGGTTTTTCAAAAGCATTAAACGAGGTTAAGCTCGTAGATCTTCTAACTTCCGTAACGCCTTTCCACTGCTAATGATTTCTTGAGCATGAACGATCGCATCGGCAATTTCATCATGCATTCCGTAGAGCCAGAGATAGAATCCACAGTTCCATAATACAGAATTAAGATATTCAGAAGGTTCCGCTTTGAGAGCAGAAAGGATTTTGGTTTTCATATCTGATGCATCTGCGATCGCAGGATCTTCGGAACTAAATCCATAATTCCTTGCTGATAGGGTTAAGCGCTCAAATTGATCGCCGTGATTGATACCGATAATTGCAGTACGAGATCGCGGTAAATCTACACTTCCCTCCCAGCCTTTAACAGTAGCAAATTCAGTAATGCCATGCTGAGCAAAGGCTTCGCGAATATTAGTTTCAGTAGGTGGATGCACAAACCCTGACACTAAAAATTGCTTACCTTGATAGGGCGACCACATTAGCTCAAGGGTAGCAAAGGGTGGGCGTTTACCGATCTGCTCACGATAGGCGACTAATTCTTGAGCGAGGGGAAAATGTTTAGGTAAGTAGACAAACCCAAAATTTTGAGCTTCTAGGTTATGTTGAACTTGCTCAATGGTGAAATCTTGCCAATTTAAGCCCAAAGCTTGCCAAATTTCGATAAAAGGTAGCCCTTCTTTAGTGGGCATCCGATCACCTCCATGCATCAAGACAGGAATCCCTGCTGTTGCCAGCACAATTGCAGTTATAGGACTAACTGGTGCAGTCTTCGATCTGCCATCATAGGGTGATCCCAGCACTAAAATCTGTTTATCCGATGCGATCGGCGCGACCTTTGCGCCCAGAAGTTTATAGGCATCGAGCATCCCTGCCAATTCTTCACTGGTTGGGCGTTTAATCCGATGGGCGATCATAAATGCTCCAATCTGAGCAGGAGTCGCAACTCCTTGCAACATCATGATCGTGGCAGCTTCAGCCTCTTGGCGCGTCAAGCTCTTGCTGGTATGTGTACCGCTCCCAACTTTACGCAAAAATTCGCGAAATTCTTTACTCATTACTCTATAGATGAATTTAATACAAAAGTCGGTTAGATGTTGAATTATAGCCTAGAAAGTAGATAGTCTCTGCTTTCTAGGCTTACAGGGCGCTTTTTAAAGCCACAGGAATTTCCTGCTGAATCATCTGGGCGGCAAGCTTACAAAAATACTGGATTGGGGGAATTTGAATACGATCGCTAGTAGTGACTAAGACTATTTCGCGAGTTAGGCATGGTTCATTGAGCGATCGCACTATTAAGTCTGGATCATGCGTTATTTCCACTAAAAAAGTTTCTGGGAGCAAGGCGACCAAACTACCTTGCTTAACTACTCCGCGAAAAGCTTCAAGAGAATTCAGCTCAAGAGCGGCATTTAAACGAAGCCCTTGGCGATTGAACTGGTCTTGGACAAGACGCTGTAATCCATAGCCATCTTTAAATACAGCTTGAGGGACATTATGTAAGTCTTTCCATGTAAGTGATTCTTTTCGGCAAAGGGAATGATTAACCGCCAGCAAAAGTTGGATTTTTTCTTCATAGAGTTTTTCAACTACCATTTCGGAACTTGCGGTTAAAAATGGATTATTCATCACGATCGCAATGTCTATCAAGCCATCTTTAAGAACTTTAAGAGCACGATCGCTTCCCAGTGTCGTCACTCGTAGCTGGACATTGGGATAAGCCTTAGAAAATTTTTGCAATATTGGTGGTAGTTGATAGGCACAGGCTGAAGGAATCCCTGCCACACATAGCTCTGTTTGTTTTCCAGCCTGAAGATCGAATAACTCTTGTTCAGCAGATGACCAAATCTGGCAAATTTTCTTAGCATGGATTAACAGGCGATCTCCACCTACAGTTAGCTTAGTATTACCCTGACGATGAAACAGCGAGATACCGACAGTTGCTTCTAAAGACTGCACCTGTCGGCTGATAGTTGACTGGCTAACTCCACATCTCTGAGCTGCTTGCTGAAAGTTTCCTGTTTCTGCAACTGCCAAAAATGCTTGTAACTGTTCCAAACGCATGAAAAATTAACGATAGCTTTAGTGATGTCCATTATCATTAAGCAACTTCTAGAGTTTTGGAAAAGTAGCGCTAGTAACAAGTGCATTGAATACAGCGATTTGAGATAAAAAATGCAGCGCTAAGTACTGCATTTTTTATCTCATTTAATTAGGGATTCGCCGAAAGTACGAATTGTGGGCAATGTGTCTGTAAACCATCCTAGCCCCAGTCCAGTCCCAGCGATTAAAGCAAGAACAAAGAAATTCCAGCCACGATTATTCATGAAAGCGCGAAGCTCATTTCTCGCAACATATATCAGTAGCACCCAAACTACGCTAATCCCCAGTGACAATAGAAACTGCGACTTTTGATAAAACACAAATATTACTGCTGAGATCGCCCATCCTAATGAGAATAACCAGTCCACACCAAAGGCGATCGCCCCAGCAGGAATCCAGATCCGCCAATCGGCTTTGTGTACTGAAAGCAGCCATCCATAGGCAATATAGCAACGTAAGAGATAGATAGGACAATTCAAAACCCAAAAGATGGCAGAGCGAAGCTCTGCCATCTTTTGGGTTTTATGTCCTAAGCAAAGCTTACATTGCTATATAACCAACTAAAACTAGAGCGAGAGATAGGATCGGCAATTTTCGTATTGTACGCATATTTTGCATCTCCAGATTAAAAGTATTAGTCACAGGTTATAGCGCAAAGCGCTACATCTAGTGCATTTTACGATTAGATCAAAAAAAAGAGATGCGGCGTTTTGCGCCGCATCTCTTTTTTTATCTAAGCTGATTTAGCATCAACTTCATCGAAACTTTTATAACATTTCTCCGCGTCGTATATATGACAGCGATCTCCAATATTCTTGATTAAAGCCCAAGAGAACTTAGTCTTGTACAAATGCTGACCCCAATTCTCATCGAGAGACTTATGTGCTAAGCGTAAGTTATACGAGGGAATACCAGTCGAAACATGGTGAGGAACATGCACATTGATATCGTGACATAGCCACTCAACCCAAGCTGGATAGTCGCAATGGACAGTTCCTGTTAGCTGGTCAGTAGCTGCGTTCCATTTATCCTTATCTTTAAATTGGATATCAGGCATCGTGTGGTGAACAATCGTAAACGTGCTCATCCAAAAGTGATATACCAGCCAAGGCATTACAAAAAAGCTGATGAAGCCAAATAATCCTGTGGTGATAATCAAAGTAGGGAATGCGATCGCTGCGAATGCAATGACTAAGCGATAGGAAAACTTGACTTGAGACTGCTGGCGTTCAGGATAGAGTGTGGCATTGAAGTGTAAGTTTGCCCAATGAATAATCGAGCCAGTCCACCAAAAACGCGTGCGAATCAATCGATAAACATTGGAAATGAGCCCTTTTCCTTTCTCATATTCATCAATGGTAAATGGATACCAAGCGTTGTCTTCACCCATCTTATTTGTATGCAGATGATGGTGATCATGCTTGAATCGCCAACCGTGGAAAGGAAAAATCAATGGTAAAAAAGCGATATGACCAACAAGATCGTTAATCCAAATTTTATTGGAAAAAGAACGATGTCCGCAGTCATGGCCAATTACGAACCAGCCAGTTAGAGCCGTACCTGTAAAAATCCAAGCAAAGGGCAACAAGTACCAAGGAGAAAAGGCAATACTGGCATAACCAAGCGCGGCAGTTGTCAATGAAAATAAAACGCTCAACCAAGCTCTGAGAGGTTTTTTCTCAAAGTATTCAGAAGGGATAGTTTTAATAATGTCGCGGAGGGTCGTCTCAGGCGTAAGCGTGTGTGAGGAATTTTGTATGGCAACCACTACTGAGCACTCCCTACTGAGGTAAGGCGTTGACGGCTCAAACTTTGTAATTGCTGGAAAAGAACATCGATATCTGACTGCAATTCCGCAAGTTCAGCCTGAACCTCTTCGGAATATAACTTTTTAGCGGTTACGTTCAATGTAGAAATCTCTTTTATTGGGGATTCAGTTTGTTTGCTCATACTTCCTTTAAAACGTTTTAAAACGTTGCGATCACACCACAAAATATAACAAAAATATTCTATGACTCAGATTCTATCCTATGTCATGTGTATTTTTGTGTACCATAAATATATCTAATGAGTAATTATACGGATCAAATTAGGTGTAATTGTCACTTAATACACAGACAAGTTGGTTAATTCACATGTTCCCTAGCTCCAAAATTAAATTTTAGGCTTCATAGAATTTTTGTTTTTCTCTGTGCTTTATATCTCATAGCTAACCAAACGAATATCTTAAAAGTCTTGCTTAACAAGACTTTTAAGATATTCGTTTGGTTTATCAAAAATTACTGTAAGTGAAATCCAAAGAAAAAATGATTCATCTTAAAATCCCCAAAAAATAGCGACGGCTTCGCCGTCGCTATTTTTTGGATTGATTATTTTGTGTAAATTCCTAAGGCTTAGTATTTAGTACCAAGAGGGGTATCGGCAAATAAAATTGGAGCGATCGCAGCCGCAGATCCTAGACGATCATCGGCGTATTCTTCGAGGCTATAGTACTGATCCATGCGATCGCATAGCCCTTCTGGACTAAGGCTTTGAATATTGTGACTAATGATATAGCTTTGAGCCGCAGAACCACGAAAAGCCGCAAAGGCTTCTTCGCAATAGGCTTGTTTAGAGTCATTGGAAGCAGCTATCCAGTCAGATCCATGCATATTGCCACTCAGAATCGGCTGCCCATTGGCGGGGATCACAGGACGACGTTCAGCAGCGATCGCTACTTGTGACGCTGAGAAAAGACTGCAAATCGTCACAATAACTAAAACTAGTCTTGCCAGAATATGAAAATTAAAAAAATTAGTCATGATTTAATCGAAATTGGCAGAAAAAGTCGTTAAGGTTTGATAACATTTCCTGATTAATCGCACCAAACATATCAAAATAATAAGCGTAATATTACCGAATAGGTTGTATTGTCTAATTTCTGGGGACTTTTAATCTTCTTTATAAATCCCCAATCCCGATAGTTTCGTTAAACTCATGTTGTTTACGATGCAGAAAAATTTCATCTCTCCTAGTTCATCCAACTTACTAAATTTTCTAGCCCGCCAAATGTCCGAACATTATCTAAATCATCCCACTTTTGGCTTGCTATCTCGCTTATGTAGAGTAGATGAGTTCCGTAGTTTGTTTACCACACTCTACGCACAAAGGTTGTTTTTCCTAATTACTACTAGTCCCGACGGGGTCCAATTTGAGCCTGTCTCGCGAGCAGATGCCAAGCTGATGGTCGAAAACCAAATGCGATCGCTGCGGCGTGGTGGGACTGATACTGATCAAAAAAACTTACAGCACATATATAGGCGAACTTTTTCCCAATGACCTCGCGTATTTCTCTTAAAGCTGCCGCAAAAATTAATCTCTATCTGGAGATTACGGGAAATCGTGTTGATGGTTATCACGATTTAGTGATGATCTTGCAGAGTATCGATCTCTGCGATCGTGTTGATATTCGTAAAATTGGTACTGATGAGATTCAAGTTCTCTGTACTAATCCTGAAGTACCCTGCGATCGCACCAATTTGGTATACAAAGCTGCCGCATTGATGCAAAGTATTTATCCAGAGATTGGGGGGCTGGAAATCGCGATCGAGAAACAGATTCCTATGGGGGCTGGCTTAGCTGGTGGCTCTGCAAATGCAGCCGCAGTTTTTGTGGGGATTGATCGCCTCTGGGATTTGGGACTCACTCAGTCACAGCTTTGTGATTTTGCAGCCCAGTTAGGCTCCGATATTCCTTTCTGCGTTTCTGGTGGCACGGCTTTAGCAACAGGGCGAGGCGAAATACTTTCGCCTTTGCCTGATCTCACCGATTTAGTATTAGTAATTTGTAAGCCACGTCAGATTGCGATCGCTACCGCATGGGCATACCAAACTTTCCGAAAACAAGGTTTGCTTGCAACTAGTCAAGTTAAAAACCAAAATTTGTCTAGCCAAATCGTCGCCGCGATCGCCTCTGGTGGTGAGTCTGCGCCCAATAAGATCGGAAGGTTGCTTTATAACGATCTCGAACGGGTAGTATTGCCTGAGTATCCTGCGATCGCGGATCTCAAAAATAAATTGCTCGATCAAGAATGTCTTGGCGCAATGATGTCAGGCTCAGGATCGACGGTATTTGCGATCGCGCCCGATCTAGATCGCGCTCAGCAAATTGCTGAAGCTGTAAGAACTGATGACATAGATGTTTGGGTGGTTAAGAGCCTAGTTCGTTCTATTTTTGATGCTTAAGCTTCATGTCTGTAATCGGTGGCATCTTGTAAGCGATCTCGATCTAACAATTCAATTTGTGAACCATTAATTGCTATGAATCCTTCATGGCTCAGGCGATACAATGCTCTAGATAGGGTGGCGGGAATTGTCCCCAAAGTCGCAGCTAGTTGAGTTTTAGTGACATCTAAAGTTATGACATTAGCCTGATTTTCGTGATCGCTTAAATCTAATAGATAGGATGCTAGTCGTTGCGGTACATCTTTGCATGATAGTTCTTCGACCATATGCACTAGTTTGCGTGCGTGGTTCGCTAAACTCATCAACATATTGATCGCGATCGCAGGATATTGGTGAAGTAAATCCAGAAATGGAAGCCTAGGAAAGAAGATTAATTCTGTGTATTCCAATGCGATCGCTGAAGCGGGGAAAGCTTTGCCGTCAAGGGCGGGAACTTCAGCAAAGTAATCGCATATGTTGAGCAAATGTAAGATTTGTTCTTTGCCATTAGATGCCATTTTAAATACCTTGACCCGCCCCGTTTGGACTGCAAAAAATCCTGTCGCCACACTATCTTGAAAAAAGATCATCTCTCCTTTTTGAAATTTTTGCAGTTGAGCGATTTGGGCTAAAGGCATCAGTTGCTCCGATGACAATCCTCGAAAAATGACAATCATTTGGAGCCAACTACTTAATTCTGATTGATTTAACATTTACTTCAATAATTTATGGCATGGCTTATATGTATAGCTATAGCCACTTATATTAAGCCAAAAGCAAAATCCATTCATATAAGTGCGGCGCTTCGCGCCGCACTTATATGGCAAAGCTTACATTGCTATATAAGGCGGATTTGACTTAAGTCAAAGGCTTCTTCGTTAATCTTCTCCTATACTGGTTTCACAAAACAAAAAAGGAATCTAATGACAACATTATTTGAAAAACTCGGCGGTGCAGAAGCAGTAGATGTGGCAGTAGATCGATTCTACGAAAGAGTATTACAGGACGATCGCATCAAACACTTTTTCGCAAATACAGATATGGTGAAGCAAAGAAAGCACCAAAAAGCTTTTCTCACCTATGCTTTTGGCGGCACTGACAAATATAACGGTCATCACATGCGTCAAGCTCATAAAGATTTGGTTAGTAATCAGGGTTTAAACAGCGATCATTTTGATGCTGTTACCGAAGATTTGATGATTACCCTCAAAGAGATGGGAGTGAACGATGATCTTTTGGCAGAAGTAGCAGCAGTGGCAGCAGCGCCTCAACATAAAAAAGATGTTTTGAACGGCTAGATCCTTTTTTCAAATGGCAGCGTTGCAATACTGCGGTGTATGGCAACAAAGAATCACGCTTTCACCAAATCAAAGATATATTTTTAGCAGTATCCCAAGAACTAGAAACTCACTTGCAGAAAGAACAACAGATCTTTTTCCCGATTATCCGTAAGGGTTTTGCTTTTTAATTCACAAAAGTGTGACAACACTTTTGTGAATTGATATTTGAAGCTTGCATCATAGCTCCAGATTTTCATTGTGGCGCGATCGCGAATCCAATTCGTCATTTGATTCCTATCTATCAACATGTATTGGCATCAAACTATTGCTTCTGTCAGGCACGATCGCCTTGGCAATTCATGCGCGCTTTTTTATCATTCCCAATCTCACTAAAGGAACCTTAAATTCCTTGGCTTATCACATTGTCGGAGTGACGACGCTAGCAGTTCTAATTGTCATTTTTGGCGCAGGAATTCGCCTCGGTGGTTTCTTGTAAAAAGAAAAAAGGGCGCATAGCGCCCCTTTTTACTTTAGAGAAGATTTTTGAGCTTCACTTGATATTCTTCAGGAGTAATACTTCCTGCTTTTAGTTCCTCATTGAGCAATTGCACTTGAGGCTCGATCGCTTGTTTTTTCGCCGCAATTTCATCAGCTTTGGTTTTGTAAATAGCTTCACCCTCTTTCTTCGCTTGTTTAAAAGCTTGTCGGAGACTAAAGGTATCCATCTCGCCACCTGATGCATAGTATTCGTTGGCAACTTTGCCAAGTGCCCATGTACTTGCATAAGCAGTAGTTGCACCAACTACCATGCCAAAAACAGGAACAAGCTTAGCTAGATTACTGACTGCGATCCTTGTACCTGTGATTCCTAAGCTCCCGAACAGGGCTTTACGAAGGTTTTCGTTGGCGCGATCGTATCCCCAGCTTTGACCGATCGCTTGAGCGAGATCAAGTTGGTTCCAGTAGATCAACATATCGAAGGCGATCGCGATCCCAGGAATGGGGAAAGCACCTAAAACTGCGTTCAAAAAACAAGCATCAGTAGTGGCATTCTCAACCTCGGCAGCACGTTTATCAGGATCATCGATTTGACGCACCTGCTCCGAGATAGAGGATTTGCTAGAACGCCGCTCTAGGGTCTCCAACCATTCTTGTTTGCCCCAAAGCCTAGAGCTTGTAAAAGTTGCACCAATTTTATCCAACAGCTCTTTTTCTTCAGAACTGCACTCTCCATCGATATTTGCCATCGCATAAGCGGACTGATAAACCATTTCCTGCGCGATCTCGCTGGTGATTTGGGTCAGTAATGTATCGATTGGCTCATCTTCTTCATTCAATAGGCGATCAACTGTAACGCCTTCAGGTAGATGGATTTCTTCAAAAGTATCGGCAAGACTGGAAAACTCTTCTTCAAGTAGTTTACCGTCGGCTTTTGCCATGCTTACCAAGACCTTAAAGCTTGCCAAAACTTCTTGCTGATTGACTACGGACATCGAAGGCTTTCTCCTTTCCAGAAATTATCAATGATGTTAACAGCGATCGCGATCTAAGTTTGTATAAAGCTAGTCTAAGAGAGTACGTCCTTTCGTCGCATAGTCTTACAAACTATTTAGGATTGCTATAGACAAGAAACTATATTGTAAACTTATTTTAACTAACGTTAGCAATCACACTTAAGCCTTCTGTAACCAAAGCCAATGCAACCAACCGATCCGAAAAAATTTACCGAAAAAGCATGGGAAGCGATCGTCAAGTCGCAAGAGGTCGCAAGGCGATCGCAGCATCAACAACTCGAAGTCGAGCATTTGCTGATGGCACTATTGGAGCAAGAAGATGGCTTAACTACAAATGTATTTGCAGCGATGTCTGTACCAATGGCGCGGGCACGGCGACAGGTTGAAGAATTTTTGCGACGACAGGCTCGTGTGGCGAGTCCAGAGCAGTTGTATTTGGGGCGCAGCTTGGAGGTATGGCTCGATCGCGCTGAGGAGAGTCGCAAGGGCTTTGGGGATGACTTTATGGCAGTTGAGCATATGCTCCTCGGCTTAGCCGATGATGATCGCATCGGTAAGCGGCTATATCGGGATTTAAGCATTGATCGCAAAAAATTAGAAGAAACAATCAAATCACTACGGGGTAGCCAGACCATCACCGATCAAAATCCTGAAGCAAAGTATGCGGCTTTGGAAAAATATGGTCGCGATCTTACAGAACAGGCGAAGCAAGGCAAACTCGATCCTGTGATTGGTCGTGATGATGAGATTCGGCGGGTGGTACAGGTATTATCGCGGCGGACTAAAAATAATCCTGTGTTGATTGGTGAACCAGGGGTTGGTAAAACGGCGATCGCAGAAGGACTTGCCCAGCGTATTATTCGTGGCGACGTACCAGAGTCTCTCAAAGACCGCACAATTATTAGTATGGACATGGGGTCGCTGATTGCAGGAGCAAAATATCGGGGAGAATTTGAAGATCGCCTGAAAGCAGTTCTAAAAGAAGTTCTCAATTCTGATGGCAAAATAGTGCTATTCATTGATGAATTGCATACTGTGGTGGGTGCAGGAGCCACACAGCAGGGCGCAATGGATGCAGGAAATATTCTCAAGCCGATGTTAGCGCGGGGGGAATTGCGCTGTATTGGCGCAACGACCTTAGATGAATATCGTCAATACATTGAGAAAGATGCGGCTCTAGAGCGTCGTTTTCAGCAAGTTTTAATCGAGCAGCCGACTGTCGAAGATACAATTTCGATTTTGCGTGGTTTAAAAGAGCGCTACGAATTACACCATGGCGTAACTATTTCTGATTCAGCGCTAGTAGCAGCGGCGACTCTCTCTAATCGCTATATTACCGATCGCTTTTTGCCAGATAAAGCGATTGATCTTGTGGATGAATCGGCAGCCAAGTTAAAAATGGAAATGGATTCCCGACCATTAGAGCTAGATGAAATTGATCGTCGGATCAGACAGCTTGAAATGGAAAGATTCTCTTTACAAAAAGAAAAAGATGCCACAGCTGTCGAACGAGTGGAATCTGACGGCAAAGTGATCTATAAGAACAAGAGTAGTAAAGCTGTACAGGATAGACTGGAACGCCTTGACAATGAGATGAATGAACTCAGCGATCGCTTTACCAATCTCAATGATCGTTGGCAACTTGAAAAAGATGCAGTGACGAATTTACGTTCATTGAAAGAACAAATCGATCAAACTAAGCAGCAAATCGATCAGATGGAGCGCGAGTTTAATCTTAATAAAGCCGCAGAACTCAAATATGGAAAATTAACTGAGCTAGAGAAAAATCTGGATGAAGCTGAGTTAGAAATTAGCCTTGCCGGTTCTGAAGGATCTCTGTCGCGTGAGCAAGTTACTGAAGATGATATTGCCGAAATTGTAGCGCGTTGGACTGGAATACCCCTTAACAAATTATTACTGTCAGAACGGCAGAAATTACTGACTCTAGAAAAACATCTACACGATCGCGTTATTGGTCAAGAAGAAGCGGTAACTTCGGTGGCTTCCGCAATTCGTCGTGCTCGTGCGGGTATGAATGATCCCAATCGACCAATTGGTTCATTTCTATTTTTGGGTCCCACAGGCGTGGGTAAAACTGAGCTTGCTCGCACCCTTGCCGAATTTCTATTTGATTCCGATGCCTCGATGGTGCGGATCGACATGTCGGAATATATGGAGAAACATTCGGTTTCGCGCTTGATTGGTGCACCTCCTGGATATGTCGGCTATGAGGAAGGCGGACAATTTTCAGAAGCCGTGCGTCGCCATCCTTACTCAGTAGTACTATTTGATGAGGTCGAGAAGGCGCATCCTGATGTATTTAATATTCTCTTACAAGTTCTCGATGATGGGAGGATTACCGATAGTCAAGGGCGCTTGGTAGATTGCAAAAACACGGTAATCATCATGACTAGTAATATCGGAAGCGATCGTATTCTTGAAGTATCAAAAGATTTATCCAACGATCTTGATGGCGACTCTCGCTATGATGAAATGCGCGATAAAGTCCTTGATGTTCTTCGCAATCACTTCCGCCCCGAATTTCTCAATCGCATTGATGAAACCGTGATCTTCCATGCTTTACGGCGCAATGAAATTCGCTCGATTGCTAAGCTGCAAATTAAACGCATTGAAAATCGACTTAGCGATCGCAAGATTTCTTTAAAACTAAGCGAAGAAGCGAAAGACTATATTGCTGCGGTTGGCTATGATCCTTCCTATGGTGCGCGACCTTTAAAACGAGCAATTCAAAGGGAAATCGAAAATCCGATCGCCAATAAAATTCTGGAAGGAACTTTTGCGGAAGGTCATCAGATTTCGATCACGGTTGAGGATGATAAATTAGTCTTTAGCTAGTATAGAACTTACGCAAAACGACTTGAAAGCCTCATTCATTCGTAGGGGCAATTCATGAATTGCCCCTACGAATCGTGATTGATGCAAGCATCTAGGACTAGCGGCACGAAATGCCGCTAATCGTTACCATATAACGAAGTTGAGAGATTTTTATGCAAAATACTCGTCTTAGTACAATTGTCAGTGTTAGCGCTGCGAGACTATCGCAATGGTCACGAAACCCTTGGCGGCGATCATCTTTTATATTGATTAGTCTATTGCTAGGATTCTTTTTAGCTTCGGTAATCTCTACAGTATCTGGTGCGAAATCTGAGCAAGATATCGTGACAGCGGCAGTTGTTGTTTTGATTGTGGAACTGACTAATCGCTATGTTTATGGAACTAAAAGAGTCACTTCTGTAGATGGCAGTTTGGCTCCGCGACTATTAACTACTGAAATATTGAATTCTATTAAGTTAGGTTTGGTCTATGGGCTATTTCTAGAAGCCTTCAAGCTTGGCTCATGACTAAGAAAGCGAGCTTTCTTAACAAAAAAAACTTTAAAAAGTGCTGCGAAGCAGCACTTTTTAAAGTTTTTTTGTAGTCTAACTACGTCGGTGGGTGACTTGATCAGCATAGTCAGCAATGCGAGAAGGCATTGATGCGCCTGTCAAGATGATATTGACCTTGGGCGATCTCGTTTCTAACACCTCTAGCAATTCTTCCTCTGTGATTAGCGATCGCGCCACGAGCAAATTTGCTTCATCTAAAATAACTAAACTTGCACGCTCTAACTTAATTGCAACTTTGGCATATTCCCATAGCTCCAGTACCGCCAATTTCTCGACATCCGTCAATTCGATATCATCCTGTGACAAATCGCGCTGAGCTTCACAACGGAGCCATTCCAAGTTTTCGACCAGCCGTCGAGGATTCTTCAATCCTTGATTAATCCCTGTTTGAAAGGGCTGTACTAGTAATACCTGTGTGCCTTGACCAGCTACCCGCAAGCCCTGTGCGATGATATCAGCGTAGAGATTGCGATGGGGCGCGATAAACACCTGCACATTTCCTTTAATTAGGGTCACGATAGATGCGCTTTTAGGCGATTTGAGATCTGTTGGATTAGTTTTGGTCTGATTCTGGTTGTTTTTTGTTGGATTCGTCTTAATCTGAGCTGTCTTAATTTGAGCCACCATAAACAAATCTAGTGTTTAAATTTCCACTATGCATCATAGCAGACACTAGATGTAGAAATTGTTCCTCCTGAGCTGCAATGGCGCTGGGATGGTCTAGATCTCTGCTTAGGGTAAAGTTTTCGCGATCGCAAATTTTTGATAAGTAATGCGATCACCCAAATGGGAATTTTTAGTGACGAGTTTGCAGATAGTCGCACAAATGCTAAAACACTGCAAGGTTATACTTAATTAAAAACTATGAAGCCTTCTCAAAATCCTTGTCCCGATCCACCATCCTATCAAGTCCATTTTGCAGTAATTACTGTCAGCGATACTCGCACACCAGAATCTGACAAAAGTGGCAATTTTATTAAACAATCGATGACTAATGCGGGACACATGCTGGATTACTATACCCTAGTCAAAGACGAACCAGACAAGATTCGCGAGCAAATGTATAAATTAGCTGCGATCGCTGATCTTGACGCGATTATTCTCAATGGTGGGACAGGGATTGCGCCACGAGATACAACTTACGATGCGATCGCAGCTTTGCTGGAAAAGACACTCCCAGGATTTGGCGAGATGTTTCGTTATTTGAGTTGGCAAGAAGTGGGCTCTAGAGCGATCGCCTCGCGATCGGAGGCAGGCATCTATCAAGGCAAGTTAGTATTTTCGCTGCCAGGTTCGAGTAACGCAGTGAAACTAGCGATCGAGCAGCTAATTTTGCCAGAAATTATTCATCTTGTGCGCCAACTTAAAGGTTTGCATTAAGTAACCTTAAAATCCAGAAGTGTGAGTCGCCCGCTACGCGGGCGACTCACACTTCTGAGTTTCGCTCATCTGGGAAAGTAGGTGAAATGGCAAAATAGGAGGAAGACATTTTCATGAATCGACAGAGATGCCATGATCAAATTTCCCCCGACCGAATTGTTTGATGAGCAAGCCTGCAATGAATGGTTATTAGAGATTCTACATCCGAAAGGTTTGCATTATTCTCAGATTTATGCCTAATCAAATTGTCCCTACAGGCTATGAGCAACTATTGCGAGATCTAAAAAGTCGCATACGTTCAGCACAACTCAAAGCAGCCTTAGCCGTAAACCAAGAATTGGTATTACTCTATTGGCAAATCGG
The DNA here is from genome assembly GCA_020404895.1 of Pseudanabaena sp. M085S1SP2A07QC. Classification (GTDB taxonomy): domain Bacteria; phylum Cyanobacteriota; class Cyanobacteriia; order Pseudanabaenales; family Pseudanabaenaceae; genus Pseudanabaena. The sequence continues at coordinate 14,454 of JADBWK010000089.1, forward strand.
GCGCGAAATTTTGCAGCGACAGGGACAAGAAGGTTGGGGAACCAAGGTAATTGATCGCCTAGCCAAAGACCTCAAACAAGAATTTCCCGAAATGAAGGAAGGGCTTTTCGCCTCGCAATCTACAGCGCTTTTCGCTCAAAGCCAAACCAATACACTTTTTGAAAGCGTTGCTTCGCAACGCTTTCAAAAAGTGTATTGTGGTTCGTTTGATCGGCAATTGCTGTAAAATATATGCGAGCATTTGCAGAGGATTGGACAGACGAACAAATAGTGCAGCAAGTTGCTGCACAAATTCCTTGGTTTCATAATTGCATTCTGCTCGACAAGGTAAAGCCAAAGCCAGAGCGCATTTGGTACATCCAAGAAACGATCACCAATGGTTGGAGTCGTGCCGTATTAAAACACCAGATTGAAACGAAACTCTACCAAAGACAAGGTAAAACAATTACCAATTTTGATTTAACCTTGCCCCAGTCACAATCCGATTTAGCCCAACAACTGATTAAAGATCCCTACACATTTGATTTTTTAACTTTGGCGCAAAAGGCTCAGGAGCGAGATCTAGAGAAAGCCTTACTTGAGCGCATTCGTAGCTTCCTATTGGAACTTGGGACAGGATTTGCCTTTGTTGATAGTCAGTATCATTTGGAAGTATGCGGCGATGATTTTTATATTGACCTGTTGTTTTACCATATGAAACTGCGCTGCTACATTGTCATTGACCTAAAGACGACAAATTTCAAACCTGAATATTCAGGCAAAATGAGCTTTTATGTATCCGTAGTCGATGATTTGCTGCGGCATCCTGACGATAAACCGACAATTGGCATCATCTTGTGCAAGTCACGAAATCAAATAGTCGCGGAATACGCGCTACGAGATGTAAACAAACCCATTGCAGTTTCTCAATACAAGCACGAGTTACCAGCATCTTTGCAGAATGTCTTACCAAGCATCGAACAATTAGAAGCAGAATTGACAATGGTCGAAATGATAGAAACGGAAAGCAGTGACTTATCAGATTGAGATTTACAGTGATGGGACAGGGACTTATTAGCGCCAATCTCACGGTAACCTAGAATTGTGGTTTAGATTGATTTAGGGATTTTGTAGTGGCTACTCGGCAAAAAATCGGGGTGATTGGTGGCGGACAACTTGCGTGGATGATGGCGATCGCAGCCAAACATCTTGGCGTTGAATTGGCTATTCAAGCTGCAAGTTCTGATGACACAGCCGTGCCTGTAGCCGATCGCGTAATTTATGGAAAAGTGGCTGATGCTACCGCCACAGCTAAGCTTGCTGAAAATTGCCAAGTGATTACCTTTGAGAATGAATTTGTCGATCTCGCGGCTCTGCAAGATCTAGTTAATCAAGCTAGCGATCGCGGTTTGTTGTTTTTGCCAAAATTAGAAACTTTGGCGATCTCCGTCGATAAGCTCAATCAACGCCAACATTTCCGCGATCATCAGATTCCCACACCAGAATTTTATAATGTTGAAACAGAATTAGAACTTTTGACATCTGCCGATCATCTCGGCTATCCCTTAGTTCTCAAAGCGCGACGACATGGCTATGACGGCAAAGGAACTTGGGTAATTACCAATGAAATGGAATTACGAGCAGCTTGGGAAAGTATGCATAAATTACCTGCGATCGCAGAAGCTTTCATTCCCTTTGAACGCGAACTTGCTGTGATTGTGGCGCGATCAGAATCAGGAGAGATCGTCATTTATCCCGTTGTCGAAACCTTACAAGTCAATCAAGTTTGTCGTCGTACGATTGCGCCTGCCCGTGTTGATTCCAATGTTTGCGAAAAAGTGGAAACCATTGCCAAACAAATTGTGACAACTCTTGAGGCGATCGGTGTATTTGGGATCGAATTCTTTTTGACCGCCGAAGGGGAAGTTAGCGTTAACGAAATTGCACCGCGCACCCATAATTCAGGACATTACACCATCGAAGGCTGTCAAACTTCTCAATTTGAGCAATTATTACGTGTCGTCAGTGGAAGGCAACTTGGTAATGTGTCGATGCTTGCACCTGTGGCTTTAATGGTCAATTTACTTGGGTTTGAGAATGCTGCTGGTATAGACGCTGATTATTTAGACAAACGCAAGACGATCGCAAGCTTCCCGAATACACACATACATTGGTATAGCAAAACGCGATCGGCAATTGGGCGCAAGCTTGGTCACGTTACGATTTTGGCAGAAACTCACGATATTGCTATAGTTATTAGCGATAGCATCGAGAGTATTTGGTATGAGTGAAGTTGTTCCCCGCAGGAGCGCAACTTCACTCATTTGCCGACTTGATTTGGTGAATCAAGCCAAAATGCTTATATAGAAAGCATTTTAAATAAGCGCTTTAGCCGATGAAAACCTTTTTAGCTTCGTGGGAAGTTATACATGCGTCTCAATTGTTTCATTGAACAAGAGTTGGCGGGAAATGGATTTACTGACGTTGCCATTTACCCGCTTTTTTTGCGCAAAGCGCTTTAAAACCCCAAAATAAAGTGAGGGCGCTCCGCGCCCTAACTTTATTTTGGGGAAAGATGGTTTGCATGATAGGAACTGCGCACCAAAGCCCCCGATCGCACATGGGCAAAACCAATCTGTTTTGCGATCGCCCCTAGCTCATCAAATTCCTCAGGAGTCCAATATTTCTGCACGGGCAAATGCTCAAGAGAAGGACGTAAATATTGTCCAATTGTCAGGGAACTACAACCAATATCATATAAATCTTGCATTGTCTCAGTTAGCTCCTCCAAGGTTTCACCATGCCCCACCATGAGCCCTGACTTTGTAATAATGCGATTATCGATCTCTTTCACCATTGCCAAAACCGATAGCGATCGCTCGTACTTAGCACCACGCCGCACTTTCCCCTGCAAACGGCTTACTGTCTCAATATTATGGTTATAGCAAACAGGCTCAGCCAAAGTCACCATCTCAATGCAACGGCGATCGCCGCGAAAGTCGGGAGTTAGTACCTCGATTTTTGCATTTGGACGCGATCGCCTAATCTCCTGCATTGTCTCCACAAAACAACTAGCGCCCTGATCCGCCAAATCGTCTCTTGCTACCGAAGTCAGCACCACATAATCTAAACCCAATAAACATACTGCCTCCGCCACTTTTTTCGCCTCATCAGGATCAAGTGGCAACGGTTGATGCCCTTTATCAACTTGGCAAAATCCACAAGCTCTTGTACAAGTCGGTCCCATCAACAAAAAAGTTGCCGTCTTTTGGGCATAGCATTCCGCTCGATTTGGACAACGCCCCTCTTCACAAATAGTATGAATCCCTCGCTGCTTAATAATTTGCTGAACTTCAGAGATTTCACTAGCTTTGCCGATTTGTGGGCGCAACCAACTTGGTAAACGTAACTCTTCTTTGGAGGGCATATCGTTGATATAAAAAATAGGAGAGGCACAAAGTACCTCTCCTATTAAAACCTATTTAAAACTTATAAATGAGAGACAACGCTTTGTCCCACCTCTAATTTGTAGTTTTGTCAGAAAAAGTCTCATAAAACCTGATTAAAACCCTTTACAGATGTAACCCTATTGACTAGCATATTGCACTGACACATTTTAATAGCCGTCATGATGTATGGGACACAAGTAAAAAACAAGAAAGAATAGGGCGCGTCGCGCCCTATTCTTTCTTGTTTTTTACTGAACAAGCAACAGTAAAGAATTTTGGAGGGGTAGTGTTTGATCTATTAACCAATATTCTGATTTGGATTATTGCAATCCCAATTTTTGTAATTCTGTTTAGGGCTATTCCCAAGGACTGGTTTCGTCTCTTTGGATTAGTAATATTTACAGCGTTAATTGCGATCATTTTTGCGAACTTCAGATTTGTGGAAGAGCCGATCCCAAAAACTGTTGTTGAGTTTCTCACGTTCCCATTTACGCTAGTTGGGCTTTTGCTACTACTGCTATTCTTTAACTACTGGCTGAGACTCAAAAATATCAACATTAAAAGTGGCGATAAGGCTGACAATAAAGTTGCTTCCGAGAAAGTTGCCACAGTTAGGAAGGAAATATTAATAGTTTTACTGATCTTTGCGATCGCCACTAATAACGCCACCTCAGAATTATTTACCTGTTACTTAGAACAACAAGGAGCAAACGCGATCGAGCAGTCTTATCGTCGTCCAGTCCGCGATTTGACCGAAAAAGAACTACTGGATTTTAGGCGCGGAGTTTACGATCTCATTGTCGTACTTGCAGAAAACCCTCCCTATGAACCACGTCTCCAAGAAGCGATCAGATTATGGAATGAGGCTGAAATCTCCAAAAAACCATACATTATCTTAAGTGGTGGTAGACGAACCTCTTACCCACCCACAAAAGGATATGCCTGTCTTACCGCACCAGAATCTCTGCCAACGCGCACCAAAGAAAATGTCAGAGATGCGATAGCTAGTCGTGCAGGTATACCCAATATTGGCTTGAGATATGACCCACGCTATGAGGGGTTCTTTACCAATCTAGCTACTCCTAGTGAAGGCATTCCTCAAGTAGATCTAACCGAAGCCGATCAAATGTGTAGTGCTTTAACAAGTTTCCCAAATATATCTTTGATTCGTCCGTTTGTAATTATTGAGCCATCAGGGATGACGGTACGGAGTAGCGGTGATGAAATTAGCAAGCTGATCAAATCTCTAGAAAAAAATAAGCTAATAGCTCAAGATGCCCGTAACAGTAGAAGGATCTTGCTGATCACGTCTCCCATCGAAGCAACTCGCGCCTTTTTGTCTTTTAGAAATCAAGATCTTAATGCATCTTTAACCACTGCTAGCTATCCATCTGATAGCCACAGTAACCTTGCTGAACAATGTCCTTGGCCAATCGGTAAACAGTTTAGACTCAAGCCACAATATTTTCTGTTTAATGCCGAAGCTTTTGTAAAATCTGAACGAGTGTGGACAGAAATTAAAGAATTAGTATTCTATACCCTCAGATTTTGGCTGCGTCCACCATTAACAGATGAACGTTCTTACTATCCCAAGTAATACCAATTCACAAAAGTGTGGCTACACTTCTGTGAATTAAAACCCAAACCCTGAAAGGGTTATACCAAAACACAAAATCGCGTAGCCATTTTGTGTTTTGGTATAACCAGTTTAAAAAAATAAGATTGCGGCGCAGAGCTTCACAATCTTATTTTTGTCTTATAAAAAAGCCTCGCTTAGCGAGGCTTTTTTATTTGTTACTTGGCTGCGCCCTGAGCTTCTAGAAGCTGTTTTAATCGCTCAAGATCAGAAGCCCAACGTGGGTCAGGTTGATGGGCTTCAGAGGAAGTACTAGAACTAGATACAGTTCCAGTAGTTTTCTTGTTGTTGTTACTACGCTTTTTGCGTTTTGACGCTGATTTAACTGGTGCAGCAACTGTACTTGTTGCTGGAGATTCACTCTCTGACTGGGTGGAGTCATCTGAAGAACCATCTTCCAAATCAGAACCATCTTCGGCTTTACCTTTGGTACGAGGCAAAGCTTTTTCTAGCTTTAATACAGCACCGTTAAAATCATAACCATTGAACTTTTCAATGACTACGTCAGCAACTTCATCAGAGCCCACGGTCACAAAACCAAAACCACGGCATTTGCCTGTTTTGCGGTCAGTTATAACTTTCAACGATACTGAATCACCTGATTCATTGAAAATTTTTTCTAGAGCTTGGCGATCTAATTCTGCTGGCAAGTTGCCAACATAAAGGCGAATGGACATGATAATAGAAAACCTCTACGCTATAAAATCTTCAGCAGGTGACTAGAGCAGCCGCTACAAAAAACTTGTTTAAAAAACTTGTTTGCTACTTGTTAGCTTAAATTGGAGCTATTGATTACGTGCTACCTGCGATTAATCAAATTGAAATGACATTCTTCTGCCATGTACCAACATAACATACAAAATGCTTGTCTTAAAAATAAAATGTAATGAAAGTATCAAAATTCGATCGGTGTCAAAAAACGAATGTATAGCGATCGCTATTTTTGGCATCAATTCTCATTATTAAAACCAATTTCGGGGTTTTCGCAGGCAATGAAAAACCAGAAATTGGGTTTTATTTGGTTTTAATACCGAGAATTGATATTTTTAACAATCATAAAGGAACAAAAGAGATTTGCGGCGCTTAGAGCCCTAAATCTCTTTTGTTCCTGCTGAGACAGTCACGATCTAAATATTAAGTTTTGATGTTTTTTATGGTTAATTACTTGACTAATGAAGTTTAACTATGTAGTATCCATCTCCATGAATTTACATGGGATTTACATGGAATTTTTTGGGGTTTTTATTCTTGGTTACTGTTTGTGGATTGGTCAGGCTCTTAATGATGCCCAAAAGAAGCAAGAACAGGATGTAGAAAAGCGAATCAAAGAAAAATTAAAAAACGATCAATATATAAATGTACGAATTATTGAGAAACTCTAGACTTATAGATTTTGTACCATCCTTAGGATGCGTTAGGCTATAGCCATAAAGCATCCTAGTACAATCACTTTCGTGGGGTAAAAATCGTGAAGCAAAATCTGAAAGCCATTAGTGGAGAATTAAAAACTCAAGTTAAAATATTGGCGGCTTTGGTATCAACTTTTTGGATTATCGTCATCTTAAATGAAGTACTCCTTGAGAATATCTTAGTAATTTCCACTGGATGCGGCTTGCGTCGAGGACTTAATGCTCTGGGACTTGTGCCCCATAGCTTTATTGGTTTGCGCGGCATTTTGTTTGCTCCATTTCTGCATGGAGGCTTCTATCATGTTATGGCAAATACTGTCCCATTTATTATTCTGGGATGGTTTGTGATGCTGCGAAACATTAAAGATTTTTATTTTGTGTCAGTAATGTCTGCACTGGTGGGTGGTGTAGGAACATGGTTAGTTGGGAGACCCTGTTCAGTTCATGTGGGCGCGAGTGGTGTAATTTTTGGCTATTTTGGCTATTTACTCTTTCGCGGATACTTTGAAAAAAGCTTTGTGTCGATCGCAATTGCGATCGCGATCGCAATTGCTTATGGAGGAATGATTTGGGGGGTATTGCCAACCAGATCTTATATTTCGTGGGAGATGCATTTATTTGGCTTTATTGGCGGCATTATTGCGGCAAAACTATTATCGCCAAGCAAAACTGCTCAATAAAAAAGAGTCGGCGTTTTACGCCGACTCTTTTTTATTGGACTTAAGCAACGCTTCTGATTGCTTCTAGCAAACTACGAGTACATGCTCCTTTGTCACAAAAAGCATCAATGTTAGCTCCGTTGGACAAAGCTCGATCCTTTCCACCATCGGCGGCTGAGTAAGCAACAATCTTAATATGAGGATATTCGGTTTTGATGGCATTGGATGCTGTCCATCCATCCATCACGGGCATATGCAAATCCATGACCACAACATCTGGTTCATGGTTTTGTACTTTAGCGATCGCTTCTTTGCCATTAGTTGCGACTTCTACAGCGCCAATACAAGATTGTAGTGAAAGCGCTAGCTGTAAAGTGCATCGGGTCAGTTCGTGGTCATCCACCACCAAAACGCGCAAGGTTTTTGTAGAAGCTGTCATGGTAGGTTCGGTAAGAAGGGCTTGACAATAACTCTGTTATGTAATTTAAGATACTTCTTTTTTTAAGTTAAATCTTCTATCGCAGGGACTAAACATCAAAGCCCAAAAGCATAGGAGATGAGAATCTCCGTTAATTCTTTTGTTTTTTTTAGCAGTTGCAACCCTATTTATGTGATAGCAAATAAAAAAGTACGCCATCGGCGTACTTTTTTATTTGCTTAATTGCGCCATTTTACTTTTGGCAAAATTTGCTTTTGGTCGATGCGATCGCGATATTTAACTGCAAAGTTGAGTAAGGAGTCGATTAAGGCATCGGATAGAAAATGAGGTTGTAAGCCCAGATCGAGAAGATTGGTGTTTTTAGCATTGAAATAATGCTCTTCTAGCTCAACTCGTGGATTGTCAATATTTTGGACTTCGACTTTGATGCCGAGAGTTTGACCAGCTTTTTGCACCATAAAGGCAAGATCTCGAATCGAGAAAAGCTCAGTAAATTGGTTGAATACACGCATTTTGCCAGCCTCCGCAGGCGTAGCGATCGCTAGCTCAATACATCTCACCGTGTCCCGAATATCAAGGAAACTACGAGTTTGTCCGCCAGAACCATAGACAGTCAAAGGATGTCCAATCGCCGCTTGGATGCAAAAACGGTTAAGAGCAGTGCCAAATACGCCATCGTAATCAAGGCGATTAATCAGTAGCTCATCAGTACCAGTTTCTTCAGTAAGTACTCCATAGACAACACCTTGGTTCAGATCAGTTGCTCTTAAGCCCCATGTCTTACAAGCAAAGTGAATGTTATGGCTGTCGTGAACCTTGCTGAGATGGTAAAAACTTCCAGGTTGCTTGGGATAAGGAAGCGTGTCTTTGCGTCCATTATGCTCAATGGTAATGTAGCCTTCCTCAATGTCGATATTTGGTGTGCCATACTCACCCATAGTGCCTAGCTTAACTAGGTGGCAGTTGGGATTATGCTCTTTAATTGCATAGAGTAAATTAAGCGTTCCAACTACGTTATTAACTTGGGTCAGCACAGCATGTTCGCGATCGATCATCGAGAATGGTGCTGAGCGTTGTTCACCAAAATGGACAAGCGCATCAGGTTCAAAACAACGGAATGTATTCTGTAGAAATTCATAATTGGTGATGTCACCAATAAACAAGTCAATTTTTTGACCTGAAACAGCTTGCCATTTATATATGCGCTCTTGAATAGAGGCGATCGGTGTGAGCGTCGCAACACCTAACTCATTGTCCCAATGCCGACGAACTAAGCTATCCAGCACACCAACTTCATATCCTTTATTGGCAAGATGTAAAGCTGTCGCCCATCCGCAATAACCATCGCCACCAATTACCAGTACTTTCATGAATTCTGTGGGTTACAAAAATTTTGAGTTACAGTTTCCAAATTAACCCTATCAGGATTTATCTCGTTTGTGATGGACAAGACTGAAATTTCTTAAGTTGTATGTGTCGAGAAACACATGTAGCATTTTGGGGTTGAGGACTATTCTCAAAAAGTCAAGTGCGGCGCGAATCGCCGCTCTCGACTTTTTGAGAATAGTCTATGTAATGTGTATATTTGTTACGATCACGCGATTTAGCTGATCGCTGCTTTCAGTCGGCAAGTGTAATGTATTGAAATTAAGATAGCCAAGAGTAGTTGTAAAACTATTCATTAGTTCGACTAGGATGATTTAGTCAAGTATGCTTTCGATTGCCGAACTTGCCCATAAAAGATATCCAAAGGCGATCGCCAAAATGCTTTGTCAGGAATTACAGCCACTTGACATAGAGCAGCTAGATGTTGCTGTAGATATTGTCGATAGCAGTTTAGAGATACAAATTCGGGCAGATTCTGTCATTGAAAAGGAAAAACTGCTGGCATTAGTCCATAGCAAACTTCAAAATTTGCATATAGAATCAGTAGCTAAATTTAGAATTCACTGTTGGCGCAATGATGAAGAAACGCACGAACAGCGCCCGCTATGGACGGAGCAATTTATGCTAGATCTCCCAAAATCATCCCTGAAAGCAATTCCAGACATAGATCCAAAATCGGATAGTCAGCAATTTGAAGCGCGATCGCCTGAACCACAACTTTCTAAGCAGTCTGTCTTGCAAAATGCGATTAAGAAAATTGCCTCAAGCAATTCTCAAGCTAGAAAAAACCTTTTAGCTACTGATCTAGAGCAGCAATCCTTAGCCAATGGCAAAACAGTTAAATCAAGCGATCTTGTCAAAGTTAATAAACCCCAGATTCCGACATCGGATAGTAATTATTGGCAGTTATTGTTTGTAGGTTTATCGATTGTCGCACTAGGATTGGGGATTGGAGCCTTGGTGAGAGCACTCACATCAAAAACAGCCGTTGAATCAAGTTCTTCCTCATCATTAGCAACTCCATCAGTTGAAAATAAAGAAATAAAAAGTACAATCACTACTCCCAAAAGCTCTCCTAGTGAGACTATTCAACCATCTGTCGCTCCGACTCAAGTTACTCCCAAAACCAATCCTTCGGTTGAGCCGATCGCATCAGCCCCAAATGAGCTAGAACAAGAGCCAGTCATAACTTTAGAAAAGTTTAATCGTATCCAGAAAGGAATGACTATTGAGCAGGTAGAAAAAGTTTTTGGGACATCTGGCAAAATTATTGCTGAGAATAACTCAAGTAATAGTATCGGACAGGTTTATTCTTGGAAAAACCCTGAAGGCAGTAATGCGGTCATTGAGTTTAAAGATGGTCAAGTAGTGGCTAAAGCTCAAGCTGGCTTATAACAAAACCAAGATATTTACAGCCCGCTAGGCGGGCTGTAAATATCTTGGTTTTGGGTTTAATTTTGCGTAGCAACAAAAAAGAGAGAGGATGCGAAGCGTCCTCTCTCTTTTTTGTTGCTATTGCTATAAAATTACTTATTGGGTAGCTAACTAATTTTTTGATTCAGGCAGCTAGAAAAACCAAGTAAAAGCCTCATGGGAGAAAATTTTTTTGGGTATCGATTTACGCAGCTACGTCTACTTAGACAATCTTCAAAAACAACATGCTGCTTATTTAGGAACGGTCGCACAAGGTTTTTTGCCCTTACCAGGTGACACATCCCTCTGGATCGAAATTTCCCCAGGTGTTGAAATTAACCGCATTACCGATGTAGCCCTGAAATCAACTTCAGTACGTCCAGGTGTGCAAATTGTCGAACGTTTGTATGGACTACTAGAAATTCATTCGGCAAGTCAAGGGGAAACCCAAGCCGCAGGTCGAGCCATTTTGGAGATGCTGGGCGTAACCGAAGAAGATCGGATTAAGCCAAGATTGCTATCTAGTCAAATTATTCGTAATATTGATGCGCATCAAACCCAGTTAATTAATCGCTTTCGGCGAGGGCAGATGTTGCTGTCTGGACAAACTCTGTACATCATGGAAGTAGAACCTGCTGCCTATGCGGCTCTTGCTGCAAATGAAGCCGAAAAAGCTGCCTCCATTAATATTTTGGAAATTGTCGCTGTGGGTAGCTTTGGGCGTTTATATCTCGGTGGCGAAGAGCGAGATATTATGGCGGCTTCGGAGGCAGTTTTAAATACGATTAGCAATGTCAGAGGGCGGGATGTGTATGGGATTGATCGCAAAGAGTAATCAAAAGTTACGAAGCAACTTTTGATTACAGATCATCTTCCCAGCCACAGCACTTACAACGCCATTGCTTTGGTGGAATCCGCATTCGTGAAAAGCCAGTGCGACATTCTGGGCATTTACCCGTAAAGATGGGATGCCAGCCACATTCTGCTTCCATAGCGGGATCATAACTATGGGGATCGTCGGGTTCCCATAGCTCTGCCGAGACAAAATCTGAGCAAATTCCCCACTCTGGCCCATAAGGATGTACTGCACAGACTAAAAGCTGGCTGTGAGAGTAAAAATTACAGCGATCACACAAAGATATTTTTGCCATAAATATATTTTATAGCTTTCGCCTAACAGCGCAATAGATCACAATAAAAGATAAGTGTCGGCGCTTTGTACCGCTACTTAATTAATCCATGAAAGCCTCAAGCTTTCATGGATTAACTAAAGCGACCAATTTCAATACCATTTTGACGAATTACTAGCTCTAAAATCAGGGAACTTGGAGGAAAAATGGCTTCCTTGGCTACAGCCTTAATTTCATAGGGAGTTTTAAGCTCACTCACTACTTTAAAAAGCTCCGTCAAAGCTTCGGGGGGGAAATTGCCGACTTTGCCTGTCAGTGGGTCAGCAAGAACGCCCTCACGACGAGCGCGAAAACTGACTAACAAAAATAGTTGCTCAATTCTCGATGCAAGTGCCTGTGGCGATAGTTCTGGAGTAAATTGGAGGGAGGCGATTTCAGCTCCTGGAGCAAATATTTGACGGTTTAGGGTGACATCAGCAGTGATCGCAACTCTGGTTTCGCGTTTTAGAAAATTACCCGCTGATAGAATGCGGATCACGTAGCTTTTTCCGTCTTTGATCCGATTGAGCAATCCTTCGATTTGTGCCTCTGTAATCTTAATAACCGGTTCTTTTGGTGCTTGATCAGGAAGAAAATCTAGCAGTTCACGGGCTTTTCTCTCGGCTTGCTGTAGGAGCTGGGTACTGGCTTGGCGCAACTCAGCTTGGCTCAAATTTGGACGCACAACCCCAATCGATAAAATCTGATCCGCGAAAATAGCCACGTTACCTTTGCGTAGAGCCTCAAGGCTAATTAATAATTGCTCACGAGCCGACTCGAGGGACGCAACTTCTGCGCCAAGGGCTACCCGTTGTTTTTCAATTTCTGCCAAGCGTTGCTCGGATTCATCGACTCTTTGTTTTAGGGTTTCGCGATCGCGGGAAATACTTGCTAACTCAGTAGAAATCCGCTCTTTTTCACCGCGAAGTTGATTACTTTCAGCTTGAAGACTTTCTTGCTCAGCACTTAAACTTTGGATGCGATCGCGGAGATCGGCTTCCTGCTGCGAGGCTTTTTGGAGCTGTTCGTCAGCTTTTTCAAATTTGCTCTCGACTGACTGTAATAAAGCCTGAGTTTCTGACTGTTTCCGTACAGCTTGGACTAACGACTTATTAATTTCACCTAAACGTTGTTGCGCTTTTTCCTGTTCGGTTTTTGCCGCATTTAGCTCTGTTTCAATTTTTTGCTTTTGTTCTTGGCTACTAGATAACTCTGAGCGAATACTTTCAAGACGAAATAATCCATCCCTTAGCTGACTACTTAGCAATAATAAAATTCCTAAGGTGGATGCAGAGATCATTCCGCCTGTAGCGATCGTGACGACTGTGGCGGTGTCACGCGGTCTCAATTTGAATATGCTAAGCCGCGCTTTTCCAACCTTAGTGCCGATGCGATCGCCTAGCGTCGCGATTATGCTTCCTAAGATCAAAATCGCTAAAATCAGCGTATATCCAGCCATGTAACTCCTGAGTCCTCACGCTGTTGATTTTAGCAGATCCACGCTCATGAAAGCAGTAGAGGCAATTCATGAATTGTCTCTACTATAATTGGTTGTGCTACGCCTTCGGCGTAGCACAACCCAAAATTGAGAATTACTTTTGCCTCTGCTGCTTTCATGGGCAAGCGAGCCGCAATAGGCTAGTATGACAAGTATTGCAAAATTCGATCTTCACAAGCTTGATGGGGAACATGGAAAAGCAACTCAAAGTACAACAGTTAGTTGACAATCTGGCGAAGGCGATAGTTGGCAAAGATGAAGCCATTCAACTGGTCTTAGTAGCACTATTTTCGGGCGGTCACGCGTTACTAGAAGATGTGCCTGGGGTGGGCAAGACTTTACTCGCCAAATCCCTAGCTGCTTCTATTTCTGGTAAATTTCAGCGTGTGCAATGTACTCCCGATCTATTGCCCACCGACATTACGGGGACAAATATTTGGAATCCCCAAAAAGGTGAATTTCAGTTTTTGCCAGGGCCAGTATTTGCAAATGTGTTGCTGGCTGATGAAATTAATCGGGCGACTCCACGAACTCAGTCTGCATTGCTAGAGGTAATGGAAGAGAGTCAAGTCACTGTTGATGGGATATCTCGGAAAGTTCCCTCACCGTTTTTTGCGATCGCTACTCAAAACCCAATTGAATATCAAGGGACTTTCCCATTACCTGAAGCTCAATTAGATCGCTTTGCTCTGTCTTTTAGCATTGGCTATCCCAACGAGTCAGAAGAGTTGGAAATGCTGAAACGGATGCAAGTTGGGAAAATTGGTTCGGCTCAATTGGAACCATGCATCACTCCTGAGGAAGTACTGGAAATCCGGCAACTTTGCGCCAAAGTTCCTGTCAGTGATGCAACTAGCCAATATATGATTAATATTGTCCGTGCTACTCGTGATGATGAAGAGATCTCTCTTGGCGTAAGTCCTAGAGGGACGACGGCGTTGTTGAGATCGGTTCAGAGTTACGCTTTTATTCAACAAATGCTCGATCGCGATCGCAAGTCTGATTATGTTTTGCCTGATGATGTGAAGTTCCTTGCTCCCTATGTTTTAGGACATCGCATTATGGCGGCAGGAAGGCGATCACCGAAAAAGATCATTCAACGATTACTAGATGCTGTGCCTGTTCCTTAATTTATAATTTGATGTTTGGTTGCGATCGCATTTCACTATATCTACGGTGCGATCGCAACCAAATCATTTCCCTATAAATCACTTTTATTTACTGATTGTCTGCTGATGATTGATGTAGGTACGCAGGACGTTGTTAATGGTTGATTGATAGCCTTTACCTTGGCTTTTGAACCAGTCCAGAATGTCACTGTCTAAACGAATCGATACAGCTTGTTTAGTGATTGGCGTTACCATTTTGGCATTTTCCCAAAAGTGGTTATCTAATTCTGGGATATCTGAGGTATCAATTTCATCATCGGGTATATTTTGAAGTTCTTCAAGACGTTTGGGCGAGATAGTCATAGTATTTCCTCTTTGGCAACAATACGGCGTTGTTCTGCAAGTGGTGGAAGAGATAAAAACAAAGTACTTAAAGATGTTCCATTGACGTTAGGCTGTCCTGTACCAGAGCATTTTTCATACAGTTGTCTCCAGTACAATGGACTTTCGAGAAAGTACTTTAAGCAGTCAACATCAATATGTACTGATGGAATAACTCTAATCAAATATGATGCAAAAACTGATCTTACGTTAATACTTTTTACTAAATATGTTTTTCCGACTGTTCCCCCTGTTCGAGCAATATTGTTTCGTTATTCATGGCGATATTTTTCCTTAGCAAGCAAGGCTTGCCCCGTTGGAGTCAAGCGATATTTTTGTAAACGGCTATTAGGCTTATCGGGAATAGTCATTTCAATTAGATTAAGTGAGAGTAAACGTTTGATCTGCTTATTCAATTCTCCAGAAATTGTCTTATGCCCCAACATTCTCGACATACCAGCCTTGTTGTCAGCATCCTGTGCCAGATGCAAAAACACCTTTGTTGCTAGCCGCGACTCTAGCCGCAAGTCAGCTTGCCCCTCAGACTGTATTGATGCTCCCCGTTCTAGCTCTAGAGCCTCTAGCGAAATCGGAAACACAGTCCTAATAAAATTAGCCGTAAAAATAAAAGACTCCTTTGGATAGGCTCTCAAGATACGAGGCATCCCAGAACCCAGATATTCCACAATATCGAGATCTTTGAAAACCCGCATCAAAATCTTATTGCGTGGAAGCGAATAACCAGCAAAAAACTCCTCACGCGCCACCCCTTCAGGAATCGACCCCGCAGACGTAATTTCAAGGCGATTATCAAAAATCTCAAACTTAGGCACAGCCTCATTAGTGTAATCATTGTGAATAATCGCATTGCTCACCGCCTCGCGCAGCGCCACTACATTCCACAACCGCCGCTCGATTCTCTCTTTCCCTGTAATTTTTGTAGCCGTGCGATTTTCTACATCTAAGCGATCGAGCACCTGCTTACAAGTCTTAATTAATGAGCAATACCCATACTCATTAGTATCAATCAAATCATAGCGATCCTAACCTCGATATTTTGCCACCTGCACCGAATTCCCTTTGCGATCGCTTAGCAAATAGGCTGCATAGTTAGGACTTACTCAAAAGAACGAGCCGTAGGGGCAATTCATGAATTGCCCCTACGGCAAAATGAGGCTTTCAAGGCGTTTTTGCGTAAGTCCTAATAGTTATAAGCACCATCCTCAGTCAGCAATTCCAAATTCGCCGCAAAGCGATCGCCTAACGAAACCCCCGCCTCCTCGTAATAAATTCTAAGCTGCTCAAAATTGAGACTTTGCTGTAGCGATCGCATCCGCCCCAATGTATGGTGTCGAAGTATCACCGACACTAATCTCCAATGTCACTGATGAGGTAATTGATGAAGTCAAACAATAGCAAAATCGTCCCCTTGATGCCGTTTATCCCATCGTATTTCTGGACTGTTGAGTGCTCAAAGTTCG
>JADBWK010000009.1 GCA_020404895.1 Pseudanabaena sp. M085S1SP2A07QC
GTGTCATTGCCTTCGTAGAGCATGGCATTGAGAAAGCTGATCAAAATATCATGGCTTTGTTCGGAACCAAAGATTTTTTTGAAAGCATAGTCAGTTTTAGGATTTATGAAGCGCATAGTTTTTCACTGTCTATTTCCATATTCATTACAACCTATTGAGGCTTTATGTAGTACAGATAAATTTGTGAAAACGGCGCTTTCATAAATTTATTTGGGTTTTAAGTCAGCGATTGCTCCAAACCAATAAAAAAGCACCCCGTGAGGAGTGCCTTTGGGTTAAGCTTCCCAATTAACCCAATCTTGAGGCTTCAAGAATGTTTCATTCAGTTCAGCTTCAGGAGTATTTGGCTCAGGATGATAGTCGTAATCCCAACGAACTAAAGGAGGCAAAGACATCAGGATTGACTCGGTACGTCCATTGGTTTGTAAACCAAAGATTGTGCCGCGATCGTAGACAAGGTTAAATTCTACATAGCGTCCACGACGGTATAGTTGCCATTGCTTCTCACGATCGCCATATTCCATATTGCGGCGACGATTTGCGATCGGGGTATAGGCTGGCAAGAAGGAATTACCACAGCTGTTGACAAAAGCGAAAATCTCTTCCCAAGTACGAGGGACATCACCGACTTCATCACTCATTACTTGAGCAGTTGTTGAATCATTGCTGTTTTTGTAAAGTCCGTCTTCGCCATTTTGATAGTCAAAGAAAATACCACCTACGCCGCGAGTTTCGCCGCGATGCTTGAGGTAAAAGTAATCATCACACCATTGTTTGAACACAGGATAGTAGTGAGGATTGTGGCGATCGCAAGCAGCTTTGAGTGTGGTGTGTAAGTGTTTTGCATCTTCGCCAAACCCATAATAAGGGGTGAGGTCAAGCCCGCCGCCAAACCACCAGATTGGACCTGCTTCAAAATAACGGTAGTTAAGGTGAACTGTCGGTGCGTAAGGATTCTTAGGATGTAGCACCATCGAAGTCCCAGTTGCATAAAATGTTTCGCCTGCAACTTCTGGGTGATGGCGCAAAATAGCTGGGGGTAACTGAGAGCCAAATACCTCAGAAAAATTTACACCGCCCTTATCAAAATAGTCACCATCGGTAATTACACGAGATCGTCCGCCGCCGCCTTCAGGTCGCTCCCATTGATCTTGCTTAAATGTTGCTTTGCCGTCTAGTTCTTCTAAACCTTGGCAAATGTTGTCTTGCAAGCCTTGCATGAACTGTTTCACGCGAGCCTTAGAGTCAACAGGAACTTTGAGTAAAACCTTACTAGGAGCGACAGGGGCGATAGTCATAATCGTTTCGTATTAGTTTTCAGAGGTTGGACTTAAAATTTTTATAAGAGTTGATGAGTTTGAGAAGGCGCACCCGCAGGCTGAGACTCCTTAATCTCATTAAGAATTGCTATATCACTGTTAAATACTTTACATTTAGTCTGTGTTGACTGGGGCAAATGTAAAGCATTGTGTAGCAGAATATCGCGATCGCGAACTCGTATCATAAAGTCAGCGCTTTGCGCTGACTTTATGAAAATACCAACTTATGATTGATCTGCCAGAACAATTTCTAACTTTGCAAACACCTCGATTGATTCTTCGTAAATTGGAGATCACTGATGCGGCGGATATTTTTGCCTATGCCCATGATCCACAGGTAAGTACTTACACTTTATGGGAAGCACATCAGTCAATTAATGAGACTTATGAATATTTAAACAATTTTGTCTTTAAAATGTATCGTAATGGCACAGGAATGACTTGGGGAATAGTAGAAAAGGGAAGCAGCAAATTAATTGGAACTTGTGGCTTGCATGTTACACCTGTTCATCGAAGGGCTGAACTAGGATACACACTGTCAAGGGATTATTGGGGGCAAGGCTTGATGACTGAGGCAGTAAATGTAGCGATCGCTTTTGGCTTTCATGTGATGCAATTACTCAGGGTTCAAGCTTATTGCGCTGTAGAAAATATAAGTTCGGCAAGGGTTCTAGAGAAATCAGGAATGCAGTTTGAAGGGATTTTGCATAATTATGTTTTCACAAAAAATCGTCCGTGGGATGTGAAGATGTATGCAATTACGCGATCGCATACATCTTCTTCCTTAGATTTGTTTGATCTAAAACTTTAAACTTCCAACCCCAATTTCTCAGCTACGCGATTCTGAAATGCAGTTAGTCCACCTTGATCTTTGAATGTCTCATTCAGATCCTTGATGTGATCAAGCTCTATGGCTTTACCACCTTGTAGTTCAATATCAAAGCCAAAAACATCATTCTGACTAGGTGCATTATCCCAAATCTGAGCATCTAGCGTATTTAAAGATTCATTTGCCATCCACAACACTTGAACACGGCGAATAAGCTTATGGGTAGGGGATTTTGGAGCATCACGGATTTGGTCATCCAGAACCATAACCAAATGAGTTACTTTTGTACGCTGGCGGAGCAGAATTAGATCACCTTCTTGGGGTTTACGAATGTTTGCATCCTGTTCAGTTTTCCAATGCAGATCAAACTCTGGCACTAGACACTGCATACCATCTTTCTAATCTCGCAGCAGCTTGTCTAGAAACAACAATATATCCGAGAGTGTTTTGCTGATAACAGAAATCATAGGCATATCCCTCTCTCCTATAACTGTTGATCTCACCGTAGTATCGTGAGGTAGGATCAATTAATACTGGCTCAGACATGGCAGCATCATTACCAATCATTGAGGCTGTTGCCGTCGTAAACCATACTAAAACTACGGTTGCTAAAAAAGCCCGTTTTGACATTATGGTATCTCACCACTTATATAACTTGCAGAACGCTCACTGAGACTTCAAATCTCTGTTTAACCGCCCCATAATATTAAGCTATCTGACTTTCTCGAAATCGTAAAGCGGAAAAGATCGGTTATTATAAAAGAGTTTATATGACTTTTCTAAACATGAATATTGGTGAATTATTGGAATTTGTTGACACATCTATGTATGCTAAGTCTGGTAAACATCTTAATGATTTGCAGCGTGAGATTATTAAGGGAGTTTTAGACCGTCAAAAATATGCTGATATTGCAGCTTCCTATAATCTGAGTGAAGGTCATGTTAGAGATGTTAGCTACGAACTTCTGCAAATGATGTCTAACACTTTTAACGAAACTATTCATAAAGGCAATCTTGAATCAGTGTTAGAACGACAAGGCAACATAAATTTGTCTCTAGGGGATAGAAGTATTAACAGTCATATCATTGGCTACATAGATTTTGGTTCCGATCTCACTGAAAATAGCACCGAAAAAAATCCGTTAGAAAATTCTAATTTTAGTGCCAGTTTGATTAACATCAAAAAAACAGCCGCAAAGCTACGGCAGCGAGGTTTAACTGATGAAGAAATTGCAGATATATTAGATCTACCTTCAGAGGTGATTAGAAAACTAGAGTTAAAGGAGTAAAATAGCTTGATTGTGAAGTCTTCAGAAAAAGCAATCTGTTAGAATCTAAATACATGGATTGTAACTCGCATACACATAATGAAAATCAAAGCAATTGTTTATCCCGCTGAAGAAGGCGGTTACTGGGCTGAAGTTCCTGCACTCGCTGGTTGTATTACAGAGGGAGACAGCATGGATGAATTGCTCAGCAATCTGCAAGATGCCATACAAGGTTGGTTAGAAGTAGCTAATGAAAGCAAAAAAATAGACCTTGTTTCAAAGGTAGTTGAAATTACAGTATGAAGTCAATCTCAGGCAAAAAGCTATGTAAAATAGTTGAGCAGAAAGGCTGGACGCTCAAAAAAATTACTGGCAGTCACCATATCTACGAAAAGCTAGGTGAGAACAAAATTATCTCTATTCCTGTTCACAAAAATCAGGATTTAAAGATCGGAACTTTAAAGGCGTTAATGAAGATAGCTGAACTAACAGAAGATGAACTGTAATAAAAAAGCCCTCGCTAAGCGAGGGCTTTTTTGATGATTAGTCAAAACCAAGTAGGTCGAAAATTTCGCGATCTTTTAGAGGTTGAGCGTAAAGTGGCTCAGCGTTTTCTAGCATACCTTTGGCAAGCTTCAGATATTCTTGCTGTACTTCTATAACTTCAGGATCTGAGTCCATTTCAAATACAGTGCATTTCTTCAAGCGACTACGGCGGATGGCATCAACTGTGCGGAAGTGCGCTAAGGTTTTCAATCCAACGCGATCGTTAAATTTGTCGATTTGATCGGTTCCTTCGCTACGGTTGGCGATGATACCACCGAGACGAACACGATAGTTTTTCGCTTTTGATTGAATTGCGGCGACGATGCGGTTCATTGCGAAGATCGAGTCAAAGTCATTAGCAGTGACAATCAAGCAATAATGGGCATGTTGCAATGGCGCAGCAAATCCACCACAGACCACGTCACCCAATACATCAAAAATCACGACATCAGTATCTTCGAGCAGATGATGTTCTTTAAGAAGCTTAACGGTTTGCCCTGTGACATAGCCACCGCAACCAGTTCCTGCGGGTGGACCACCAGCTTCGATACACATCACGCCGTTATAGCCTTCAAACATGAAGTCATTAGTTTGAAGTTCTTCAGAATGGAAATCAACGGTTTCGAGCACATCGATGACGGTGGGAACCATTCTCTTTGTGAGGGTGAAGGTGCTGTCATGTTTGGGATCACAACCGATCTGAAGTACACGCTTACCGAGATGAGAGAAAGCTGCCGATAAATTAGAAGAAGTGGTGGATTTGCCGATGCCACCTTTACCGTAGACAGCAATTACCAAAGCCCCTTCAATCACCATCCCTGGATCTTGATGGACTTGGACGCTGCCTTCGCCGTCTTCACATTTAGTAATTGATGGTGGATGTGCTGTTAAAACTGCCAAAATAGACTCCTATTATTAATAATTAACTGTTTATTTGAAGTTTGCTGCTACGCACCAAACTTCATTTCTGTTTCTATTGACCAATCTGAGCTTTTGCATCGTAGAGAGTTTCTACAGTGATCGAAGTGATGCCGCGATCGCTAGCAAATTTCTCAGTATTACGCCTGATTTTGCCGCGAACAAAGAAGGGAATCTTCTTCAACTCAGCTTCACCATCAGCACTCCAAGTAATGCCCTCAATTGCTTGAGCAACAGGTGTGAGAACGGCTTGATTAGAGTTGTTTGTTGAGGCGATCGCATGATCAGTAGCGACTGATTCACTAGGTAGATCCCGACGAGATTCTTGTGATGGGGCAGTATGCAAATGGCTCATATGACCTTCTGCAAACTCAAAGTCCTCTTTGAACATTCCAATCAAATGTTCTTCTAGCCCCATCATCAAAGGATGTATCCAGCTATCAAAAATCACATTTGCGCCTTCCCAGCCCATTTGTGGTGAGTAACGAGCAGGTACATCTTGAACGTGAATTGGTGCAGAAATCACCGCGCAAGGGATACCCAAGCGTTTGGCGATATGTCGTTCCATCTGAGTGCCAAGCACTAGTTCTGGAGCGGCTTCAGCAATTTTGGCTTCCACAGCCAGATAGTCATCACTAATCACGGCTTCAATGCCATGCTTCTTGGCAACTTCACGTACTTCCCTCGCGAACTCACGGCTGTAGGTGCCAATACCAACGAGGGTAAAGCCTAATTCTTCAGTTGCCATCCTTGCTGCCGCCAGAACATGAGTCGCATCACCAAAGATGAATACACGCTTGCCTGTGAGATAGGTAGAGTCAACTGATCTGGAATACCAAGGGAGTCTCGAAGCGCCCACTTCGGCTGCAGTTGATACTCGCACTGCATCCCAATTACCCAAAGTGTCGGCATGAGATCGCGCTAGAGCTTGGCTGACATCAATATCGGCAACTTTGCCAATTTCAGCAATAAAGTCGCGAGTCGCGCCGACTCCGATAGGAACGGTTTTAATAATTGGTTGTCCAAAGCTACGGCTGAGCCAAGTACAAGTTGTCAGTGCTATTTCAGGGTAGAGACAAATATTAAAATCTGCATTTGGAATCCGTAGCAAATCATCTGGTGTTGATCCCATCGGCGCAACGACATTTACATCTACGCCGATCTCCGCCAATAACTTGATTACTTCACGAATATCATCTCGGCATCTAAAGCCTAATGCAGTTGGTCCAATTATATTTGCTTTGGGACGGATATTGGGATCGCGCTTGGGACGTGGCGTATTTGGGGCTGGGACAACTGGTAATAGGAGTGTCCGTACTAGGTGATATAGAGTTTCGCTTGCTCCCCAATTTTCTTTCTTTGAATAAGCGGGCAGCTCTAAACTTACAACTGGGATCGGCAGTCCCATACTCTTGGCTAAGCCACCTGGTTGATCTTGAATTAACTCAGCTGTGCAACTTTCGCCAACAAGCATGACTTGAGGCTGAAATCTGTCATAGGCATCGCGCACCGAAGTTTTCACCATTTCAGCCGTGTCACCACCAAGATCGCGAGCTTGAAAAGTGGTGTAAGTTACTGGCGGACGGCGATCGCGGCGCTCGATCATCGTAAATAGCAAATCGGCGTATGTATCGCCCTGTGGCGCATGAAGCACATAATGCACACCTTCCATTGCAGTGGCAATTCGCATAGCCCCCACATGGGGAGGGCCTTCGTAAGTCCAGAGAGTCAATTCCATAAGTTACTTCGATGAGTTTAGGTTACAAAAGCATAGTTAGTAGGAGCGCTTCGCGCTCCTACTAACTACACCGTTAATCTTCTGCGTCGCTCAAGCGGACGCGCGAACAATTCAGCAAGGTCAGCAGCTTGGTCATAACCATGAATCGGTGAAAACACTAATTCGATTGACCATTTGGTAGCCATACCTTCGGCTTCGAGAGGGTTAGCAAGCCCTAGACCACAAACTGTAATATCGGGACGAGCTTCCCGACATCGATCTAGCTGCTTCTCTACATCTTGTCCTTCTGATAGGACAGTTCCCTCAGGCAACAGGGCAATTTCTTTGTCCATCAACAGACGATCAATATAGGGCATTCCCACCTCGACAAGTTCCATGCCACATTCTCTTGATAGAAAACGCGCTAAAGGAATTTCTAGTTGTGAGTCTGGGAATAAAAATGCTTTGCGACCTGTCAGGGATTGACGGTAGCGT
This sequence comes from Pseudanabaena sp. M085S1SP2A07QC, assembly GCA_020404895.1. GTDB lineage: Bacteria > Cyanobacteriota > Cyanobacteriia > Pseudanabaenales > Pseudanabaenaceae > Pseudanabaena. Next base: position 7,093 of record JADBWK010000009.1, read on the forward strand.
TCTAAAGCTATTTTGGCTCGTTTAACAGGAGGCTCGATCGCTTCTTCAAAAACTTTGCTATCAACATTCCAAGCATCAGCGGCTGTTTTGAGCCATGCTGTAGTGCCTTCGATCCCTAACGGATATGTTGATGGCAATAACGTTCCGCCACGTGCAATTAGCGATCGCACCGTATCGCTTAAAAATGGCTGGGCAAGCAATAGTTTTGTACCTTTACCCACTGGTGGCAGATTAGCCGCACGGCGAGGAGGAAAGAAATAAACAGGACCAATACCCATTTTGTCAAATAGTCGGCGAAATTGATCTTCTACGACATCCGCCAGACTACCAACCACCATTAGCCCAGCTTCATCGCTGCGAGGTAATACTGGAACCATAGACCCCAGACAGGCATCTTCACCTTGGGTAAATGTTGTTTCAATTCCGCTGCCAGAATAATTGAGAATCCGAACTTTTGGAAAGAAACGCGTACTAAGTCTCTCTGCGGCTTTGGCAAGGTCGAGCTTAATTACTTCAGAGGGACATGATCCTACCAAAAACAACGTGCCAATATCAGGGCGACGTTCAAGCAATTGATCGACAACGCGATCTAGTTCTTCATTAGCATCTGCTAACCCAGCAAGATCCCGTTCGCCGAGAATTGCTGTACCAAACCTTGGCTCGGCGAAAATCATTACGCCTGCTGCTGATTGGATTAAATGGGCGCAGGTACGAGAACCGACTACCAGAAAAAAAGCATCCTGCATTTTGCGATGTAGCCAAACGATCCCCGTCAAGCCACAAAACACCTCTCTTTGTCCCCGTTCCTTAAGTACGGGAATATCAGCAGTAATTTTGACAGGTAATTCCGTGCAAGGCTCTAGAGCCATGTTTTGCTCTCCTTTTGGGCTAAATCCCTAGTTTTTCTTAAATGGCTATCTATGCCCTGATTTTTAATGGGCTAGCCGATGTCTGCTGTCAAAAGTATGCGATCGCAACGCGATCAATAAATTAATTCTCTTTACTATATTTAGTAAAACCTAGAGACTGAGTAAAAAGTTGCAAAGGTTTACAGGAGTATAAGGATCTACAATCCTTATTATGGGAATTCCATGGGGATCGCAAGTAAATATACTTATTACAAGCTTGCTCAGAAATTCTACGACTTTCTCATCACCACAAAATAACCGTAACTAAATGCTAGATTTTTGGACAAAAACCAGTGGGACTTGGATTAACGTTTTGGCGATCGCCTTCGGTACATTTTTAGGACTAATTTTGCGTGGACGATTTCTCTCTCAAATTTTACCAATTCTCAAACAAGCGATCGGGCTAATCACTATTTTTGTCAGTATTAACATGGCAAATAGCTTACTCAAAGTCAAGGCTGGTGCTCTTGACGGCGTGATCCTATCGTTGATTTCCTTGATTTTTGGCGGCATCATCGGCGAGTTAGGACAGATCGAGAAGCGTTTAGAATCGATTGGTGATTGGCTAAAAGCGAAATTCAAGGGCAAAGGGAAATTTACTGAAGGGTTCGTGGCGGCAAGTTTATTATTTTGTATTGGTCCCATGGCAATTATCGGCAGTCTCAATAATGGGCTGAGAGGTGATGATAATCTTTTGGCGCTCAAGTCGGCTCTAGATGGGTTTATCTCAATTGTATTTGCCAGCACTTATGGGATCGGTGTTGGTTTCTCAGCTTTGCCAGTTGCCCTATATCAAGGCAGTTTGTCACTTTTAGCAGGAAATTTAGCTCAAAGCTTACCTGATCCAGCTAATGCTCCATCGGTGTTAATTATTACTGGTGTCGGTGGCTTGATGTTGTTAGGGCTGGGCTTGAATTTATTAGAACTAGCCAAGGTAAGGGTTGCGTCTTTTTTGCCTGCTTTAGCGATCGCGCCTTTAGTATACTGGTTAGCTGATAGTCTCAAATAATTAAGCAATCATAAACCCCAATAAGAGAATGGCGGCGCTTCGCGCCGCCATTCTCTTATTGGGGTTTGATTTTGTTCTAACACAAGCGACAACAGCTATTAGATTGCTATAATTAGTGCAAGCTCCTCTGTGGCGTGCGTGACTACCGATAATGTGTCTTGATCGATAATTGTTTTCTAGGAGTCTTTGGCAGTCTTCGCCGCAGTATACCAGACACGCATCTGAGAACTTAAGTTAGGCGTTGCGCCTTGGCTCCACCTGGTTTTACCGGGTCAAACAACTGAGGTAAGACGGCGTTGCGGAGGGGTGAGCCCTAAAGTTTTTTAAAACTGTCTCTGTGCCTTGCACAGAGACAGTTTTAAAAAACTTTAGGTAAATGCTTGCAATTATATGGAACCATGCTATATTAGCTAAGCGAAACAACGCGGGGTAGAGCAGCCTGGTAGCTCGTCGGGCTCATAACCCGAAGGTCGATGGTTCAAATCCGTCCCCCGCCATTAATTAAAAAGCTGCACTATGTGCAGCTTTTTTTTGTTTTAATATTTGTGTTCTAAGAGTTGGTGATACTTCTAAACAGATACCCGACTACGACACCAATCATCAGCGCCCAAATTTGACCAGATTTTACAAAACCATCCCAACCTTTTCCTAAGTCACCCATTACATCTTGCTTAAATTGTTGAGCAAGTAAATCCATATTTATATGTGAATGCAGATCGGCGATATTGAAATTCATAGGAATATCGATCGCTGAAAGATGAAACGATAAGTCAGCGCTAGTCACACCAGTTACAATAGTTGCCAAATGCTGGGCTTGGGATAAGTCAAACATAATATTTTAGTCTTGGGTTAATTTACTAGAGCTTGATCTTTGATATGCAGAACCACGAGGGTCATGTCATCAGTATGAGTATGCCCTTCTCCAATAAAGTTTTGCACTTCTTGGAATATGTAATCAAGAATCATCTGTGGGCGAGTTACATCATCAGAAAGGGGGAAACAATTTTGGCAAGCCCAGTCTAAAGCTTTGCGAAGGTTTTCTTCGTCAAAGCGATCGCCTTCTGGACTTGCTGCCTCTGTGAAGCCATCAGTGTAATATATGACGATATCGCCTGAATTGAGATGAGTACTACTTTCTTCATATTTAGAGCCAGCTTCTAAGCCAATCAAAGCTCCCATTGTGTCAAGAGCATGTACAGATCGGGTCTTGGCTCGCCAATGTAATGCAGGGGTATGAGCAGCATTACTAAAAGAAAGAATTTGGGTCTCGGGATCATATTCCGAATAAAACATGGTCACGAAGCGATGGGATTTCTCTAAGTCCTCGTACATCACTTCATTAAGATGCTCCAAAATTTTACTGGGAGAATGGTTATTTAATACTTCTGCTCGTAACATGCCCCTTGTCATGGTCATGATTAAGCCTGCGGGGACACCTTTACCCATGACATCACCGACGACAAAGCTCCAGCGATCGCCCTTTTGCATGGGGATAAAGTCGTAATAGTCACCACCAACTCGGCTAGCAGTGGAACATTTAGCTGAAATCTCAATGCCTTGAATTTTAGGACAATTGCGCGGTAGGAGTTGACGTTGAATTTCTGCGCCGATCTCCATCTCCCGATCTTGACGCTCTTTTTTGATTAGTTCGGTTGTGAGTTCATGATTTTCTAGCCCCACTGAAGTTTGATCGGCGACTAGGCGCATCAAAGTGCGCTTATTATCTGTCCAGATATAATCTGGCTTGCGACTAAATATATAAAGACGGCCACGTACCGCATTTTTGACTAAAACCGATGTGCCGTACAAATGTACATCTGCACCTAGATATCGGCTGACCATTTCATCAAGAGCGGTTGGACTACCTGTGAGAACCTGTTGTATAGCACATTCGATCGCAGTTCTTACTTGTTGCGCTTTCATGCCGCCTTGATTGCGCTCAGGACAATGCAGAGACTCTAGGCGCATTTGTCCACTTGCTTTAAACAAAATTAGCGCACCACCATCGGAGTCAGTAACACGGCTAGCGATTAGGGGGATTAATTCTAAAAATTGGTTGAGGTTACTAAAGCTGCGAAGAGCGTAACCCAAAAAGCTAAGCAGCTCATGGATTTTATTTTGATCCTGACTCATCTGTCTGAGCAGGTCTTTGAGATCTTTCATCACCATCACAGACGTATTGTCTATGTCTTGTGGTGGGAGGGATCTATTTCTAGGTGGCAATGATAGAGACATACCAATGCTGCAACGCTAGGTGGTTTGAACTAAAGCTAATTTAGTCAAACAGTGTAGCCTTAGTTGGACAAAAAACAACAATCGATGTCAGTAATTTTCTAAAAAAGTTTTTTAGTGGCGCTTTGCGCTGCTAAAAACTAGTTACTTAGTAATGCTTCGACAAATTCGTAGCTAGAGAATGGTCGCAAGTCTTCAATACCTTCACCAGCGCCAATAAATCTAATGGGCAGACCAAGTTGTTGCACTACTGCGATCGCTACACCACCCTTCGCAGTACCATCTAATTTCGTCAGAATCACACCCGTAATCCCTGCGGATTGAGCAAAGATTTCCGCCTGTTTAAGTCCATTTTGACCGAGTGTAGAGTCTAGAACCAGCAAAGATTCGATTTTGGCATCGGCAGATTTTTTATCGATAATGCGGCGAATTTTGCTGAGTTCTTCCATCAAGTTTTTCTTGTTTTGCAGTCTACCAGCAGTATCAACGAGTAAAAGCTCTGTACCTCTGGCTTGAGCAGAGCTAATCGCATCAAAAACAACTGCGGCAGGATCAGCATTTTGGGCTGGATTACAAATTACATCTACATTAGATCTTTGTCCCCAGCTCTTGACTTGTTCAACGGCGGCAGCGCGGAAAGTGTCGGCAGCGGCAATGAGGGTTTTGTAGCCAGACTTAACACTGAGATGAGAAAGTTTGCCAATGGTCGTGGTTTTACCAGCTCCATTTACACCTGTAATTAGCCAAATATTTAGCTGGTTTTTTTCAGGAATCAGCATTGGAATCGGTTCGCCACCTTTTTGGGCTGATACATCAAGCATCTCGCGCAAGATTTGTTTTAGATAGGCGATCGCTTCCTCGGGTGGTAAAACTTCTTTGCGGAGCTTATCTTGCAGCTTGGCAATAATTTGGTCAGTTGCTTTTACCCCAACATCTGCCTGCAAAAGCAAAGCCTCAATATCATCAACAGAGTCAGCACTGAGGGGACCCTGTCCAACTATTGCCTTAAGCTGATTAACTAGTGATAAACGAGTTTTGTCTAAGCCTTGACGTAGACGGTTGAGCCAAGTGATCTCTTCGACAGAAATTTCTTCGGGGCGACGACCTTGTGAGGCGAGAACTTCGGCTGACCAGATGAAATCGTCATCAAATTTGATGGTCGCTTTGCGTCTGGATTGAGCGGCGGGTTTAACTTCTGGCTCTGGCTCAACGATTGCAGTAGCTTCAAGAGCAGCGATGCGAGCAAGGCGATCGCTTTCTGACTGCATCCAAAAAGGAACTTCCGCAGTTTCAATTTCAGGAGCAGTTTCTACTGGCGTGACGGGTTCGGGTGCTGAAAATATTTCTAAAGGTGACTCATCTGAGATCGGTGTAACTGATTCTGTAGGATCTGATATAGCTTCAACGATTGTAAGTTCTACAATCTGAGAGTTGGTGACAATAACGTCAGGAGCATTAATTTCTTGCTCAACTTCTAGCTCTGCTATTTCAGTCTGAACAATTTCAGGTTGACCAGCCTCTGGCTCGATAATTTCTGACGTAACAGCAACAATTTCAGTCTCAAAAACTTCTGGCTCAGTAACTTCTGCTTCAGTCGTTTTTTCTTCAGCAACATCTGTCTGCTGTTGGACATTGGCATAGGCTGCTTTAGCCCAATTCAATAAATCTTGAGATGCTGGCGATGCGATTGGGCTAGGCTCGTCAACAGATTCAGGCGTTTTTTCTTCAGTTTGGGCTGGCTCTACAGGTTGATTAGTTGCATCTTTGTCATCATCAAACTTTCGCCGAAACCAGTTAAACACCATACTAATAACCTCGCGCAATGCCTCAATCTACAACAAACTCAATGGTAGTTTTAGAAATCATTAAGCTCTTTTATAAGCTCTCTTAAAAACTAATATTGAGTCTATTATCAGCTTACTAGGATAGTTTACGGTGTATGGGTTATTAGCACTGAATCGGATCTAGACGGTTTTCCGAAGTCCATAAAAAAGAAGCGACGCTTTGCGTGGCTTCTTTTTTATAGGTTTACTTCTTTTTAATATCTTTTGCCATGTTTAAGAATATATCCATGCTCGAATCTACACGAGTATTTAGTTTCTTGGGCTCAAATGTAGATTGAGGAATTGGTTCAGAAGGCTGATTATTCATGGGTTCTATTTTAGCATCTTCTATTTTTTCAGTTGCAGTAAAAGCGCTGGTAATGTCAGCACCCTTGACCCCATTAATGGTAGGAAATGTTCTTCTGACAGCTTTGGGTGTCCGCATGTAGTCAATGTCGCCAAGAGTTTTTGCCGAATCTTGATCTAGGAAGAAAGAAGATTCAGTATTTTCAGATTTGTCTTTTTTATCTTTTTTGCCAAATAAGCCGAAGAGCGCCATGTATTTATACCTAAATCTACTAAAATTTGGTCGAATTTGTTTTTATATTGCGTTATGTAACATTTTAACAATATTCTGGGCATTAGTGATCGCAATGATTTTTAGCAATAAAAAAGCAGCACTAAGTGCTGCTTTTTTATTAACGGCGTAAAAGCGACTGTCTACTTACAACCTGTAGTTAGCATTGTTAATGCGCTCGCGTCCCATGGACTCATCAGGCTTTTTGAGGGTGAACTTGTCAGCATTTGCTTTGATCAGATCTTTTTGCGATTCATTTAATCCAGCAATTTTTAAAACATCATCTAGTGAGTTGTAAGGCGAATTTTCGATGATGATCCGCCCCAAGGTGGGATACATGCCACGTACTTGACGAAAAGTGTTGATATTAGCGTTGTTCAGGTCGATTTTGCTAAGATCCTGTGTGTAAAAATTAGTAGCAGGTAATTCTTCGGCAAATGCAGCGTTACTGCCAAAAGAACCTAAAAAGCCAGTTGTCAAAATTGACGCGATCGCCACTAATAAAACAGAAAAGCGTATAAGTGCTTTCATGCCTAAAATCTCTCTATTAAAAAAATAATTTATTCACTTTCGAGATTAGCAGAAAATTGGAAACCCAAAGCTTTAGGGCTTGCAAATAGAGAATATGTAAACAATTGTCTCTATTTGTTAACATTTCTTCATGAATTTAGAAATATCTCGAAATTCATCAAACAAGCTTAATACTCTTCACTGTAATGATCCCAGTCGTAATTTTGAAGTTTGTAGCGATCGCCTAGGTTTAAGTAACTATAAACAACTACAGAGTCGGTAAGTGACCATAGGTAAAATGACTGTCTAGAAAATGGGTGGGTAATTACAACGGTTACTTTTGAATATGTTAAGTCTCGAAAACTTCCCTTGGCTCACGTTTATCATTGCCTTTCCCATAGTTATGTCCCTCATGATTGCCTTTGTGCCAGACAAAGGTGACGGCAAAACCATTCGCTGGTTTGCACTTGTAGTTGGACTGATTGACTTTGCGGCGATCGCCTATGCCTTCTGCACAAAGTATGACTACAGCAACCCCAACCTCCAGCTCGCTGAGAGCTATTCATGGGTTCCACAACTGGGGCTAAATTGGTCAGTGGGCGTTGATGGACTCTCGATGCCTTTGGTCCTGCTGACTGGATTTATCACCACATTAGCAATCTTGGCATCCTGGCCCGTCACCCTGAAGCCTCGCTTATTTTACTTTTTGTTGCTATCAATGTACGGCGCACAAATCGCCGTATTTGCGGTACAGGATATGCTGCTGTTTTTCCTAACATGGGAATTAGAGCTAATCCCCGTCTACCTATTGCTATCGATCTGGGGAGGCTATAAGCGACTATATGCCGCTACGAAGTTTATTCTTTACACAGCGATCGGCTCGCTGTTTATCCTTGTCGCTGGACTTGCCATGGCATTCTATGGTGATACTGTCACCTTTGATATGCAGGCTCTTGCCAATAAAGACTATCCCCTTACCTTCCAATTGCTAGCCTACGGTGCATTCTTGATTTCCTATGGAGTCAAACTGCCGATCTTCCCATTGCATACATGGCTGCCTGATGCTCACGGTGAAGCAACAGCACCAGTTCACATGCTCCTTGCAGGTATCCTGCTAAAAATGGGTGGTTATGCCCTGATGCGGATGAATGCAGGGATGTTGCCTGAAGCCCATGCTTACTTTGCCCCAATCTTAGTAATCTTAGGGATCGTGAATATTATTTATGCTGCGCTTACATCTTTTGCACAGCGCAGCCTCAAACGCAAAATCGCCTATTCATCGATCTCACACATGGGATTTGTATTGATCGGTTTAGCCTCATTTACCGATCTTGGTACTAGCGGTGCAATGTTGCAAATGATTTCGCATGGACTAATCGGCGCGAGCTTATTTTTCTTAGTTGGAGCAACCTACGATCGCACCCATACTTTAATCCTTGATGAGATGGGCGGTGTTGGTCAGCAGATGCCGAAAATCTTTGCGATGTTTACTACTTGCTCCCTCGCGTCTCTGGCTTTGCCAGGGATGAGTGGTTTTGTGGCGGAGGTGATGATTTTTGTCGGTTTTGCCACTAGCGATGCCTATAGCGGTACATTTAAAGTTATTGCTCTATTGCTGATGGCAGTGGGTGTGATTTTAACTCCCGTATATTTACTATCAATGTTGCGTGAAATTTTCTACGGTAAAGAAAATACTGAACTCACATCACATCAAGATCTTGTGGATGCAGAACCTCGCGAAGTATTTATCATCACTTGTCTGTTGATTCCGATTATTGGGATTGGCTTCTATCCCAAAATTGTGACTCAAATCTATGATTCGACTACGACTCAGTTAGCGACAACTCTACGTGATGCGGTTCCTGCCCTAGCTAATAAACGTGATAACAAACGTTTGGCAAGTCTACAGGCTCAGGCTGCACCAAGTTTAAGCAAATAAAAGAAGAAGGCTCGCTAAGCGAACCTTCTTCTTTTATTGAGAGGCGACGCGACGCGTCGCCTCTTGTCTTTTAGGTTTTGAGAAGCTTTTGTTAAGCATTGCTGAAAATCAAGATAAAATCTTAATTTAGTTGCAGCAATTTATTTTAAAATTCCGATCGCATGATTTTCCCCGAGTATTCTGACTTTATTGAACTTGCTAAGCTGGGCAACTTTGTACCTGTATATATGGAACTGGTTGCGGATCTTGATACACCTGTGTCGGCTTGGTATCGAGTATGTCAAGGTCAGCCCTATAGCTTTTTATTAGAGTCAGTCGATGGCGGCGAGAGGCTTGGGCGCTATAGTTTACTGGGTTGCGATCCACTATGGGTATTAGAAGCCAGAGGCGATCGCACTACGCAGACATTTCGTGATGGCAAGGTAAAAGAGTTTGTTGGGAACCCGTTTCAGCATTTAAATAATTGCCTTGCGTCGATTAAACCTGTGCATTTACCAGAATTGCCACCAAGTTTGGGAGGACTGTTTGGATATTGGGGCTACGAATTAATTAATTGGATCGAGCCAAAAGTGCCTGTTTATCCCTGTCAGGAGGGTGACACACCTGATGGTGTCTGGATGCAGGTGGATAGTTTGCTGGTATTCGATCAGGTTAAACGCAAGATTTGGGCGATATCCTATGCGGATTTGAGTAACGGTGAGATTCCTGAAACTGCTTATAAATCGGCTTGCGATCGATTGACGGTGTTGGTGGATAAATTGCGATCGCCACTAGATCGCCAAAAAACAGCGATTACTTGGACAAATCCTCGCTTGCAGCCACCCGTAAGTTATACGAGCAATGTAACTCGCGAGAAATTTTGCAAAGCGGTCGAACAGGGCAAAGAGCATATTAAGGCTGGAGATATTTTCCAAGTCGTCCTTTCACAACGTTTAACGACAGAGTTTAAGGGAGAAGCATTCAGTTTGTATCGCTCTTTGCGCGTGGTCAACCCTTCGCCTTATATGGCATTTTTTAACTTTAAGGATTGGCAGCTAATTGGTTCTAGCCCTGAAATCATGGTCAAAGCGGAAGTAATCGATGGAGTCTCGCGCACAGTTCTCCGCCCGATCGCAGGAACTCGCCCTAGAGGTGCAACACCTATGGAAGATGCCGAACTAGCCAAGGATTTACTCGCCGATCCGAAGGAAGTTGCCGAACATGTGATGCTCGTGGATTTGGGACGCAATGATCTTGGTCGAGTTTGTAAAAGTGGCACGGTGAAAGTCGATGAATTGATGTCGATTGAGCTTTATTCCCATGTGATGCATATCGTCAGTAATGTCGTTGGCGAAATTCGTCCTGAAAAGACCGCTTGGGACTTGCTTCAGGCTTGCTTCCCAGCGGGTACGGTGAGCGGTGCGCCAAAGATTCGAGCCATGGATATCATTCATAACTTGGAAGGCGATCGCCGAGGAACCTATGCTGGAGCCTATGGCTATTATGACTTTGAAGGTCAGCTAAATACTGCCATCACAATTCGGACAATGGTAACGAAGGATGGAACAGCAAGCGTTCAGGCGGGTGCTGGCGTGGTCGCCGATTCTGATCCTGAGAAGGAATATCAAGAAACCTTGAATAAAGCAAAGGGAATGTTGGAATCATTACGCTGCTTGGGATAGTAAACAATTGAGGAGGTTCGCTAATGTTAGTTCAAACAAAACGTTTTACGATCGCAGAATATCATCGCCTTGATGAACTTGGTTTTTTACAAAAAGGTAATCACGAGGAGCGCACTGAGTTAATTAGAGGAGAAATTGCTTATATGGTAGCTAAGGGAATTCGACATACATTTTGTTGTCGCAATTTATTAGATGAATTGTCAACGCTGATAAAGGGACGAGCAATATTGCAATGTCAAGATCCGATTTTGTTGCCAACCGACAGCGAGCCTGAACCAGATTTTGTGATTTTGCGCGATCGCTCTGACAACTACTTAACTGGACATCCTACAACTGATGACATTCTGCTAGTGATTGAAATTGCTGATTCTTCGCTAAATTACGATCGCGAAATCAAAGGGGCGCTTTATGCAGAAGCAGGAATTGAGTATTATTGGTTATTTAATTTGATTGACAATCGATTGGAAGCTTACAGTGAGCCTTATCGTGACGCTCAGGGCAAGGGAAACTATGCACAACGCAAGTATGTTCTATCGCATCAAGCTATCTCTTTACCACCTTTTCCAGAATTGCAAATAGAACTTAGCAAGATTTTACCGAGTATTACAGAATAATGACAAAACCTCTATTGATTGTTGGTAGTGATACGGGTGTGGGTAAGACTGTGTTAACGGCGGCTTTGGCGGCTTATTGGTTAACCTATCGCGATCGCAATGTATCCCAAAATATGCCTAGTACATCTCTAGGTATTTATAAACCTTTGCAATCGGGAGAAGGCGATCGCGAGTTTTATAATCAGACTTTTAATCTTTCTCAAAACCTTGCAGAAATCACTCCTTTGTATTTTGAAACGCCGATCGCACCTGCGATCGCGGCTCACAAAGAAGGGAAACCCATTGATTTAGCTTTGATTTGGCAACAGTTCCAAAAGCTGCAAAAACAAAAAGAATGTTTGCTAGTCGAATCGATGGGCGGATTGGGGTCACCTATTACTGATGAGTACATCGTGGCAGATTTGGCGCGAGATTGGGCTTTGGAGGCAATTTTAGTCGTGCCTGTGCGCTTGGGGGCTATCTCTCAAGCGATCGCCAATGTTGCCTTAGCAAACCTGCAAAAGGTGAAGCTCAGAGGAATCGTGCTGAGTTGTTCTCAAGTCTATACGACCGAAGAGATTGAAGAACTTGCACCGCCGCAGATGATTTCTCGTCTTGCTTCGGTTCCTGTTTTGGGTATTCTGCCTTATGTAAACGATTTAAGTGATATTTCGCAATTGTCTCTTGCAGCTTCAGAGTTAGACATCGAAAGAATTCTGATTTAGTAATCAGCCTCAAGTAGTGGGATACATTACTAATGATATAAATGAAGATATGTATGATCGCCTTACTTCTATAGCTTTTCTCAAGCAAATTTCTGCCGATCACCAAAATATTAATCGCAGTGAAATTGTCGTGCCTTTAGGCGATCGTCCGATTACTTTGGGGCGCGATCCTATTTGTGAAGTGGCGATTGATATTAATATGTATGGCTCAGTGTCGCGTCGCCATGCTGAGATTCGTGCCATTTTTGTGAGACAAAAGTTCGAGGGTTGGGAAATTTGTGATCTCGACAGCGCCAATGGCACGTTTATCAATGATCGCCGTTTATATAGTTGCTATCCGCTTAAGCATGGCGATCGCATTCAGTTAACGAAAGATGGTCCCCAATTTGTATTTGAACTAGAGACTAGCCCTGAGACAACTTTAGAAACTAATCATAGGCTGCGTCCGCGATCGCAAATTACAAGCATTACACTAACTAAGTTATTGCCAATTTTTTCAAAGGATAACAATCTTTGGAAAAAAGCCTATCTCTTACCAGGGATCTTAACAGTAGGTTTTGTGGTGATGATGTTTGCTTTTTTAGGACAACCGCAATTATTTAATCTAACGATTTCGGTATATATCAGCCTTGCAGCCTATTATTTTGTTTATCAACTTTGTGGCAAGAATAAGCCTTGGTGGGTAATTTTAGGAGCGGCGGTATTTACGGCTGCGACTCTCAGAAGTCCTATTTTGAATCTTTTTCTATGGTTCTTTTATAAGGTTTTACCAGGTACTGCGCCGACAGGGCAGGTTAGCTTTATCAATGTATTGATTGCCATGTTTTTTGGGGCAGGCTTAATGGAGGAATTGCTCAAGGCTTTGCCGATATTTGCACTTTGGTTTATGGGTTTGCAATTTGGAAAGAAATGGCGATCGCGTTTTGGCATTAGTGAGCCATTGGATGGAATTTTGATTGGTGCAGCTTCGGCTGTAGGTTTTACATTGACGGAAACTCTGGGGCTGTATGTACCGAGTATTGTCCAAAGTATTAGCAGTCAAGCAGGTAGTTTAGAAATTGCTGAGCTTACAGGTTTGCAATTGTTGATTCCCCGTGTGCTTGGCTCAGTGGCAGGACATATGGCTTATAGCGGTTATTTCGGCTATTTTATCGGTCTCAGCATTATGAAACCTTCTCGCCGTTGGCAAATTCTGACGATTGGATATCTTAGTTCCGCTTTGCTCCATGCGCTTTGGAATACAAGTGCCTTAGTAAGTTTTTGGCTTTTGGCAATAGTAGGCGGGATTTCCTATGCATTTCTGGTTGCCGCAATTCTCAAAGCCCATAGTTTTTCTTCAAAGGTATAAGAGAGGCAAGCCCAAACCACAAAGAGAAGTGACGGCACGAAGCGCTATTACTTCTCTTTGTGGTTTGGGCTTGCGAAGTAACATTTTTAAAAGAATCTATTGTGGTTCGTTGGTTCAGAAATTGCTTTAAGCTTTTAAAATCACACATAATCCTTGCCCTACGGACACCATCTTCCCCTCATTACAGAGGATTTCTGTTACCGTACCCGTCACATTAGCAACTATGGTCATTTCCATTTTCATGGATTCTAAAACGATTAGGCGATCGCCTACTTTGACCTCACTACCAACTTGCACTACAACTTGCCAGACATTAGCAGGAATATGAGAAATTACCAGTTCGCTATTGGGTGGAAGAATAAATTCATCTGCGTCAGGGATAATATCGGGTACGGAGTCTGCATCGATAAGCAGATTGTCGGCTACCCAGCGATCGCGCTCCGCATCAAAGGACTGCTGCTGTTGAGATTTAAATATAGCCGCTTCATCGGCAATAGCTGCCAGAAAATCATTGTATTTCTTCAAACTGAAAGTTTCATGTTCGATCCGCAGTTTAAATCTGCCGTGGATAAAATCTTGTCGATGCTGTAGTAACTCTGCTTCGGAGACAGGATAAAAACGAACTTGATCGAAGAATCGGAGCAGCCAAGGTTTTCCTGCTTCAAAATCAGGGGTTTGGCGATAGGTATTCCACATTTGTACGGTGCGCCCAAAAAACTGATAGCCACCAGGGCCTTCCATCCCATACACGCACATATATGCGCCACCAATGCCAACGGCATTTTCGGGAGTCCAAGTACGGGCAGGATTGTATTTAGTAGTAACAAGACGATGACGGGGGTCGATAGGAGTCGCCACGGGAGCGCCTAAGTACACATCTCCTAACCCCAACACTAAATAACTAGCATTAAAGATAATTTGCTTAACAGCTTCTATATCATCTAAACCATTGATGCGCCGAATAAATTCAATATTACTGGGACACCAAGGCGCTTTGGGATTAACCGATCGCATATACTTCTCAATTGCCAATTTAGTCGAGGCATCATCCCAAGATAGGGGCAGATAGACAATGCGCGTCGGCACTTCCATCTCTGTCACAGATGGCATTTCAGTTTCAGCGACAATCAAGCTCTCTAGTAATTTTTCTAGGGGTAGGATCTGACTGTCGTAATGTACTTGCAGCGATCGGATGCCAGGGGTTAATTCCAAAATTCCAGCTAGAGGATTTTGAGCTAACCATTCCATTAGAGCATGAATCCGAAAACGAAGATTCAGATCGAGAACTAGTTCTCCATATTCAATGAGAATATTGTCATCTCCCGAACGGCGATATTTTACGGCAATTTCGTTATGGGGTAATTCATGCAATATCGCCGCCGTACTCAATGCTGCGATATTTAAGGACGAGCTAGGCAAAAGGGAGAATTCTGTGGATCTACTTTCAATAGCGGCAGTACTGAATTCTAGGGTCGCGACTTGATAGTCTTGTTGAATTTTTTGCTGTAACGCTTGCTCATGGCTAATCCGCACAAATCTGACGGTATTCCCTGGCTTTAGCTGACCAATCTTCCAGATCTCGGCGAGGGCAATAGTGGCAGGACAAACAAACCCGCCCAAGCTTGGACCATCAACACCGAGAATGATCGGCATATCGCCAGTAAAATCGATCGCCCCCACCGCATAGGCATTGTCATGGATGTTAGAAGGGTGAAGTCCTGCCTCACCGCCATCGGTTCTCGCCCATTGGGGCTTCGCTCCAATTAATCTGATACCAGTTCTTGCCGAGTTATAATGCACTTCCCAATTACTCGCAAAGAACATTTCGATATCATCATCGGTAAAGAAATCTGGAGCGCCATGGGGACCATAAAGCACTCCTATTTCCCAATGTTGTGGATACTCAGGGATCATGGCTGGGGGTAGACGCAAAAGTGTTGCGGAATCAATTGTTTGCCTGTCAGAAGGATTAAGCTTAAGCACATCACCAATTCGTAAAATCCTTCCACAATGTCCACCAAATTTACCTAGAGTAAATGTTGATTTACTCCCCAGATAATCAGGCACATCAAAACCATTTTGGACTGCTAGATAAGATCGCAGCCCATTGCCTGCGATCGCCTTCATTTGTAAAATGCTGCCTTTATTTACCTGTATCGCTGTCCAATAGTCAATTAGATTTCCATCCAATTCCGCTTGCATAGCCGCCCCTGTCAGACAAATGATCGTATCAACATTAAAACGGAGGGTCGCTCCATTCACTGTAAATTCTAGAGCCGCCGCCGCTTCATAATTACCAACCAAACGATTAGCATACCTTAACGCTAAAGTGTCCATTGCTCCCGAAGGTGGCACACCAATATTCCAGTAACCGAAACGCCCTGGATAGTCTTGAATAGTGCTGAAAGTACCTGCTTCTAAGACATCTATAGTGCGGGGTGTATAGCTAAACGAATTCAAAAATTTAGTATGAATATGTCCCGCTATAAACTCAGGTGCTTGGAGGATTTGGTAAAGATAATCTAGATTGGTTTCAATCCCTGCGATTTGGGTATTACCTAAAGCTGATTGTAATTTGGCGATCGCATCGGTTCTTGTCTCTCCATAGACAATCAATTTTGCCAACAACGGATCATAGTAGGGCATGATCTCAGTGCCAGTCTCAATCCAGAGATCGCAACGAATATCTTCTGGTAATCTCACCTCAGTTAAAACGCCCGAACTGGGTTGGAAGTTTTTGGATGGATCTTCGGCATAAATTCTGACTTGGATAGAATGACCGTGAGGAGAATGGTCATAGGTATCAAAAAAACTAGCATCACCCGCCGCCAGCCGAATCATCCATTCGACTAAATCAATCCCTGTAACCGCCTCTGTAACTCCATGTTCAACTTGGAGTCGCGTATTTACCTCTAAAAAATAAAATTCTTGACGATCGCTATCAAATACAAATTCTACAGTCCCCGCTGACTGATAATTGACCGATGCACCCAGTTTGAAAGCTGCCTCGTAAAGTTGTTGGCGCAAAGCATCGGAAATATTAGGCGCAGGAGTCTCTTCAATTACTTTTTGATTGCGGCGTTGAACCGAACAATCGCGATCGCCTAAGGTCAAAACACGTCCATTGCCATCGCCAAAAATTTGCACTTCGATATGACGAGCCGATTCCACATACCGTTCTAAATAAATGCCACTTTGTTTGAAGTTATTCTGACTCAATCGCTTAACTGTCGCAAATAAATCTGGTAACTGCTCTTGGTTGCGACAGAGTTGCAAACCAATACCGCCCCCACCCGCCGTACTTTTGAGCATCACAGGATAGCCGATCTTGTCAGCTTCCCTTAGAGCCTCCTCCACATCTGTCAGGAGTCCAGTCCCTGGCAGTAATGGCACTTGGTTCTGAGCTGCTAATTCTCTAGCTGTATGCTTTAGTCCAAAACTACGCATTTGGCTTGGCGTAGGCGCAATAAAAATGAGCCCTTGATTGGCACAAGCTTCCGCAAATTCAGCATTTTCGCTCAAAAATCCATAGCCAGGATGAATTGCTTCTGCCCCTGTTTGTTTTGCTGCTTCTAAAATTCTTTCCCAACGTAAATAGCTCTCGGCAGCCAATGCTCCTCCAATTTCTACCGACTCACTTGCCATGGATACATGCAGAGCATAGGTATCCGCTTGCGAATAAACAGCAACAGATTTAATCCCTAAGCGATCGCAAGTGCGAATGATCCGACAAGCAATTTCACCACGATTCGCAATTAGAATTTTAGAGAACATAATTAGTATTATTTAGTATTATTAAGATGATGAAGATTTAGTAAATAGTTATGAGCAGTGCGAAGCACTGCTCATAACTGCCCTATTTTTCGCCTAGCTACGCATCCAAAATCATCAATTGGATTGGAGTAGGATTGTAAGCATTACAAGGATTATTAATCTGAGGGCAATTGGAAATCAAGAACAGTACATCCATCTCAGCCATAAGGTCAACTGTACTATCGGGGTCAGAGATACCATCAACAATTTCTAAAGTTCCATCTTCACTCACTGGCACATTCATGAAGAAATTGATGTTACTCACCAAATCCCTCTTGCCCATATCATAATCTTTGAGTGCATATAAGTAGTTCTCTACACAGGCATGTAGCCATTTCTTATCCAAACCATACCGCACCGAACTGCTCTCTCGGCTACAGGCTCCACCAGAGGTATCATGTTTACCGCAAGTATCCTTTACAACTGTCATCAGTACATTACCATCACTGGAATAGAGCTTTGTACCAGTCGTGATAAAAATGTTCCCCTGCATTCGGATTGTATCAGGTGCACTGTAGCGATCGCTAGTATCAGCAGCATTATAAATCAGCACATCCACCGCCTGATTGCCGCCAAGATCGGCGATGCGTAATGTTTGTCCCTTCTTGATCAATTGCATCCAAGGGCGGCGTGCAGGTAGGACTTGATTGTAGATAGCCTTTTGAGGAGCGAGTTCAACTAAAGTTGCTAACATATACTTCTCCAAATTGAATGTTGTGATTATATAGAGTCGAAATTAAACTAGTGGGCTAAAATCGATAATTCTTCAAAATAGGCATCAGTATTTTGAAATCCCCTGATCGCCTCTGGGCAACTTGTACGGCAGAGATCATCGCTTGTAGGTGCAGGAGATTTCCAAACAGTGACTTGAATCGGTTTAGGATCGTACATAGGATTAGGATCAAGTACATGTGGAGTATTAGAAATTACTTCTAATACATTCATCTCAGCACGCAAATCAATAAAGTCTCCAGCTTGGGCAACCTGCTCAGCCCAAACCAGATTTCCGTTCCCATCCACCGCAACATGGGCAAACCAATTCACATTAGGCATGATATCGCGTTTACCCATATTCCGTTTTGCCAATGCTAATAGAAAATTATCCCGCGCACTGCGATAGAAACTCTCTTCTCCATATTTTGCCGAATTAGTTGCTACATTACTACATCCAGATAGGGTGTCATGACTTCCGCAAGTATCTTCTGTAATCGAAAACAAGACCCGCCCCATGTCGGTATATAGCAATTTACCTTTTGTAAGGAATACATTAAATTGAATTTTAGCGGTGTCGGCTGCATTGTAACGCTAATCACATTATCTGCGTTGTAGCAAAGAAAAGATAAGCCCCTAAAACTTTCAGGTGCAGAGATCCGCAGTGTTGTTCCCTTCTTAATCAGGCGTGACCAATAGGTTCCACTGGGAATAGCTTCGTCCCAAATTACTAATGTTGGATCGAGGTTAGATTTTGTAAGCATGATTAACTCCTTAAAGAAATAGCTATGAAGAGCATACCTACAATAGCGAAAGCCCAGGTAGCCCTGAACAGTAACTCGCCATTGAGTTTGCTGTCATTTGACTCTCCCGGGCTTTTATCCCTCCGTGTGACCAATTCCGAATCGAATAAGAATTATTTCAAATTAATCGATTGAAAATGGCTGCTTCTCTTGGACCAGTCATCACTCTCAACTCAATTTATTTAAACTGAAATTGAATGTAATCGGAACCCTAGAAACGAATACTTTTTGTTAAATGAACTTAACATTGCATATCATACATTAAATACTCTTTAATCAGCAACGCAAATTGTATTAAAAATTACTTTTTTTCTAATCATATAGCAACGTAAGAGATAGATAGGACAATTCAAAACCCAAAAGATGGCAGAGCGAAGCTCTGCCATCTTTTGGGTTTTATGTCCTAAGCAAAGCTTACATTGCTATATATATTCAATAATATCTCAAGTTTGTATATTCAAGCACAAATACTTTCTAGTCTACTTGATAGTTTGTTTTCTAGAAAAGTTTTGATCAATAACACAAACTTCTGAGGAATAACTGTCTTACTAACTTCTTAGAAAAAATTTAATTGTTTCTAGGGTTCCGATTTGGTTAAGGTAACAACTACATACCTCAAAATTAAGTGCTGGTTCAAGAGAAGCAGGTCAACTACCTTTACAAGTGATTTTATTGGTTTAGTTGGCTACTCGGAGGGATAAAAGTCCGAGAGGAACTTCAGGGCATCTCTAAAAATAGGTTTAGATAGAGCAAGGGATTTGAGGGATTGGGAGAGACATATATTACAATAATGAAGAGATAGAAGAGGTTAAAAGCAATGCAGAAAAGGCAGACAAATATTTTTGATTTTGAAAAGTACGAAGTAAAACACAATCGACTGTTCATCATTTCTGCCAATCCTGAATGAAACATTTAACAAAGAGAAGAAAAGCACAGGAGGCAGAAAATCCTATGATCGCT
This sequence comes from Pseudanabaena sp. M085S1SP2A07QC, assembly GCA_020404895.1. Taxonomy (GTDB): domain Bacteria; phylum Cyanobacteriota; class Cyanobacteriia; order Pseudanabaenales; family Pseudanabaenaceae; genus Pseudanabaena. The sequence continues at coordinate 26,705 of JADBWK010000009.1, forward strand.
GAAGCTTCAGGGAATTTCTAGGACTGAGCATCGGAGACGATATTCCTGATGCAAAAACAATCTGGCTATTTTAAAGACGAACTAGCAAAGTAAGGAACTGTGAAAAAGTTGTTTTCTCACTTTGGAGAACAACGGAAACGGATATAGAGCGCAGAAAGGACAAATCATTGATGCAAGTATTATCCCCGTACCAAAACAAAGAAATAGTCGAGAAGAAAATGCCCAACTCAAGGAAGGTGTCATCCCCGAGGCATGGAAAGAACAACCTAATAAACTAGAGCAGAAAGATACTGATGCAAGATGGACAAAGAAAAATGACATCAGCTACTATGGCTACAAGAATCATGTGGATATTGATGTCAAACACAAACTGATTAGGGACTATGAAATAACCCATGCTGCTGTCCATGACTCGCAGGTAATCAATGAGATTATCGCCCCCCACAATACCAATGCTGATGTTTATGCTGATAGCGCCTATCGTTCCGCCGCGCAAGAGGAGAAGTTTGTGGCTGATGGTTATCGCAGTAATGTACATCACAAGGGCACAAAATCTAAACCTCTATCAGAATTCAAGCAAGAGGTGCATCATCATCGCTCGAAGGTCAGAGCGATGATGATGCATATATTTGGCAATCAAATGATGATGATGGGAAGTAAGCTGATGCGTTGTATTGGTATGACCAGAGTTAAGGCTTGTATTGGTTTACGCAATCTTGTCTACAACATGCATCGATTTGTATTTTTGAGTACGTTGAAGACAAAGTCGGCTTAAAACAAGGGGTTATTCTGTCTTTTGAGACAGAATAATCGAGAAGTCAAACATAGATTGGCAAAGTTAAAGAGATAGCATAGCTAATTCTAGGAAATATTCATGATAATATCTTGTTGTCTAGATAATTAATTGCTCTTGATTTTCATGTTTGTCTCTCTTACTCTTTTTTAGAGATGCCCTTAAGCTCCAATCAATCTGTAATAGCCAACCAGTTAACCAACAGTTAGGTTTATATCGCGTTATAGAGTGCGATCGCGACAGTCGTGGCGGCATCTATTTCAGCACTGAGAAATTTAGCACTATGGATAGCGCTAAATTTCATGGATTTGTCTATCAGCCTAATCCCTATGGAAACTATCACTTTGGTTCTGATATTTACGAATACTATCCCATTAAAGGAGAGTGGTATGGGTTACATCTGGTAAGCGTTCTTAATAAAGAACTATACACTTTTCCAAGGGATTTTTTGAAAGCCTTGCAAAGCAAGGCTTTCAAAAAATCCCTTGGGCTATATAAAGCTTAAACGAGTTGTAAAGAGGATTTAGTAATAGCTATAGACTCTGATAGGCTAAAACAGAGATTTGATCATCCTGATTGCCGACAAACCCCAAAATGAGTAATTTACCAACAAATCAAGTTTGGCACACGCTTACGCTCGAGGAAGCGATCGCCGCTTTGGATACAAACCCAGAGTTGGGTTTAGAGTCATGGCAGATCAGCGATCGCCAAGCTGTCTATGGACGCAATGAGCTAAATACAAAATCAGGGCGTTCAAAGCTAAGTATTTTTGTTGATCAGTTTACTAACATCATGTTGTTGATGTTGATGGGGGTGGCGGTTGTTTCCGCAGGCTTAGATCTGCGCGTGGGAAACTTTCCTAAAGACGCGATCGCGATTGCCGCGATCATTATTCTCAATGGCATTTTGGGCTATATACAAGAGAGTCGTGCTGAGGAAGCTCTTGCTGCATTGAAACGGATGGCAGCTCCAAATGTACGAGTACTTCGAGAAGGAAAAGTTGCCGAAATCCAATCAGTAGAACTGGTAGTAGGGGATATTGTATTTGTTGATGCGGGAATGCAAATTGCCGCAGATGGGCGTTTAGTAGAAGCCGTCAAGCTGAAAGTGCGAGAAGGAGCCCTTACAGGTGAATCACAGGGAGTGAACAAGTTTGCCAATCAGACATTTGATGAAGACGAATCCTTAGGCGATCGCTGCAATATGCTTTATCAGGGGACAGAGGTACTGCAGGGCCGGGGAATGATGCTAGTCACTGCTATAGGAATGCAGACAGAATTGGGAAAGATTGCCAATTTATTGCAAGATGTGAAACTAGAAGAAACTCCATTGCGAAAACGCATGGGTGAGCTTTCACAGGCCCTAGTTATTTCTTCTTTGTTGCTAGTTGCGATCGTGGTTGCGGTAGGACTATGGCGCAATGGTGATTTTGTGAAGTTGTTAAATACATCTTTAAGTATGGCAGTTGCTGCTGTGCCAGAAGGGCTGCCAGCCGTAATTACCGTAACACTTGCACTAGGAACACAAAGAATGGTACGCCGCAAGGCTCTGATTCGCAAGTTACCTGCGGTAGAAACATTGGGTTCTGTGACGATGATTTGTTCGGATAAGACAGGCACATTGACCCAAAATAAAATGGTTGCGGAAAATATTTTCACTACTAATTATGCTGCTCAAGTCAATGGAACTGGTTATGAACCCATTGGTGAATTTGCCCTCTCCCGACTAGCAGGAGATATGCTGGCTAGTGATCTTAATATTTATCAATGTCCAGAATTACAGATCTTACTAGCGGCAAGTGTAATTTGTAATGATTCCTATTTGCAAAAAGGAACCATCGAACAAATAAGCGATCGCCCGTCTCCACGAGGCAAAAAGGACTTAAGCCCCTTGCCTATTCGCGCTCCAGAATCATTATGGAAAATCATCGGCGATCCTACTGAAGGAGCGCTGCTAACCTTGGCTGGGAAAGCGAACTTTTGGCAGTCACACTTTACGCAATATTTCTCCAGAGTTGCTGAGATCCCCTTTACTCCAGAGCGAAAACTGATGAGTGTGATCACGGCGATCAAAGATATGAATGCTGAAGATACCCCCGAAGTTTTGAGAATGATCGCTGCTTTATTGTCTAATAAGCCTTACGTTTTGTTTTGCAAAGGTTCTCCTGAGCTAGTATTAAGTCGATGCGATCACATTCAAATAGATAAACAAATCGGTATAATTACAACTTCCTATAAAACAGCCGTTAATATTCAAAATACGCTGCTTTCCTCCAAAGGAATGCGTGTATTAGGATTTGCCTATCTTCCCTTAGAAAATTTACCGATAGAAGATGAACTTATAGATATAGAGAAGAATCTAGTTTGGCTGGGACTAGTCGGAATTCGGGATGCCCTAAGAATTGAAGCAGCAGTAGCCGTGCAAATCAGTCGTAATGCAGGAATTCATACAATGATGATTACAGGCGATCATCAACTGACGGCTCAAGCGATCGCTCGTGATTTAAATATTTTTTATTCAGACAGTGATCGCGTATTAACTGGACAAGAAATTGAGCTAATGGATGACGATGAACTAACGGCGATTGCTCAACAAACTGCTGTCTATGCTAGGGTTTCGCCAGAGCATAAGCTACGGATTGTACAAGCATTACAACGAAGCGGGGAAATCGTTGCTATGACAGGTGATGGAGTAAATGATGCACCTGCTCTAAAACAGGCGAATATTGGAATTGCCATGGGCATTACGGGAACAGATGTTTCTAAAGAGGCAAGTGATATGATCTTGCTGGATGATAACTATGCGACGATTGTGGCAGCAACCGAAGAAGGAAGGACAGTTTACGCTAATATTCGCCGCTTTATTAAATATATTCTTGGGAGTAATGTCGGTGAAGTAATTGCGATCGCATCGACGCCCTTTCTAGGTTTTGGCGCAGTTCCGCTTACACCTTTACAGATTTTGTGGATGAATCTAGTTACTGATGGTGTACCAGCTTTAGCATTAGCTGTAGAGCCATCCGAAGCCGATATTATGCAAAGACCTCCATTTAGCCCCAAAGAAAATATTTTTGCACGGGGCTTAGGTTGGTATATTCTGCGCATCGGCGTTATCTTCGGTTTGCAAACAATCGCTCTAATGGAACTCGTCTATAATTCTGGTAATTCCTCATGGCACGAACATTGGAAGACAATTACATTTACGACGCTCTGTATTGCTCAAATGGGTCATGCCCTAGCTTGTCGTTCTGATTCTAAACTAATTATTGAGTTAAATCCGATCTCTAATCCCTATCTATTAGTTTCCGTGATGTTTACCACAGGATTCCAGCTTTCCCTGCTATATGTTCCATCCCTACGACAATTTTTCGGCACAGATGCTCTTTCTGCTTCAGAACTCGGCTTATGCTTTGGATTTAGTATGCTATTAGTCTTGTGGGTAGAATCAGAGAAACTCTTCTCAAGATGGTGGCGCAAATCTCATCCTTCAAAATCTACTGTAAAACCTCAGCCCTAAACCAATGAAAAGAAAATTTCCTTGGCTGCGATCGCTACTTGTTTTAGGCTGCTTTGGTCTAGTAATTTCGTTTGTTATTCCCTTACTAGATCGGATTATTCAAATATATCAACTCGTGGCAGCCTCTTCCCCGATTTTGGGTGGATTCGTAGTTCTTTTATTAATATGGCTATTTGTTGGTTTGTTTTTGATCATCTGGCGATATTTACGCCTATTTCAAGCCGAACCATATAAACCACGCCCCATTCCTGAAGCTCCCACCGACAAGATTGAAGCAGCCCAAGACAGTCTCGAAGCCTTAGAGCGACAGGTAGAGCAAATCCAAGATGAGGTAATGCGCCGTTCGCTATCTGAACAAACTGAACAACTTAAAAAGAACTTCATCCGACAAGAATTGCGTGTAGTTGTTTTTGGGGTTGGTTCCGCAGGTAAAACTTCATTAGTAAATGGATTACTTGATCTATCACTTCAAGCTATCTCTAGCAGAGGCGAAGTCGGCGCAACCATGGGAACTACGCAACTGGGTAAAGTATATGCACCTGTGAGGTTTCAGGGTTTAGAAGTACCGATCCAATTTACTGATTGTCCAGGCATATTAGAAGCAAGTGCTTTGGGAAGCGATCGTGAACAGAAGGCGCGAAAAATTGCTACAGAAGCAGATTTGATTGTGTTTGTCGTTGATGACGATTTACGCAGTTCAGAATATGAAGTTCTCAAAGCCCTTACTGACATCGGCAAGCGGACAATTCTCGCATTTAATAAAATCGATCGCTTAACTAAGAGCGATCGCGAAATCATTCAAACTAGTCTGCGATCGCGAGTACTAGATTTTATTGCTCCTGAAGATGTCGTTGCGATCGCAGCAAGTCCTGCGGCAATTACCCTCGACACTGGTGAAGTCGTCACTCCCAATCCCAAAATCCGACCACTTTTAGTCAGAATTCTCGATATCCTCAGTTATGAAGGTGATGAACTAGTGGCGGACAATGTGTTATTGCGATCGCAACGTCTTACAGAGGCAACTCGCGAAGCGCTCTCACAGCAACAACAAGCCGAAGCCGAAAAAGTAGTGGAGAAGTTCCAATGGTTAGTAGTTGGTGTGGTATTTGCTACCCCTTTGCCAGTGGTCGATCTTTTGGCTACAGCGGCGATTAACGCCCAAATGGTTGTAGAAATTGGTAAAGTCTATGGCTGTGAGATCAATATTGATCGCGGTAAAGAATTAGCCAATTCGCTCACCCGCACTCTTGTTAGCCTTGGTATCGTCAAAGGCGTTGTCCAAATCATTACCACATTAATTTCCGTAACTGTAGTCGGGCTAGTGCTCAAAGCAACAGTTCAATCAGTTACGGCTGCTTATCTTACGCGCATTGCGGGTAAGAGTTTTATCGAATATTTTAGTCGCGATCGCGATTGGGGAGATGGCGGTATTGCCGAGGTCGTTCAGCGCCAGTTTCAACTAAATCGCCGCGATGAGTTTCTCAAGATTTTTGTGCAAGATGCCGTCAATCGAGTGATGGTGTTGGTAAAGCAAAAAACAACTTAATGATCGCATTCAGGCAAATTTCTGCGACTATATATTCAATTTGGCTCTAGAAATTACCGAAGAATATAGGCAATCGCAAAGCTAAAAGCTTGTTGATTTGTCTGTTCGTAGGATCTGATAAATATCTCTATTTCTTCTTGTGTCAATCCTTCGATTGCTTCTAGAGCTCCTTTAATTGCTTCTCCTCTCATAGCCATTAGTCTGGAATAGTTAAGGTTTAAGGTTTTAATCGTGTCAGTAGCTATAGCAACGTAAGAGATAGATAGGACAATTCAAAACCCAAAAGATGGCAGAGCGAAGCTCTGCCATCTTTTCAGGGCAACCGCATAAAAAATCAAAGGGAAAGGAGATGTTCAAGATAAGCCAGATCCCAAGCCGCCTTATGACGTTTAGCTCGCATACTGGACTTAGAAGACTTATCACGGCTTAAGAGATTAAGAGCAAAGTGCCGTA
>JADBWK010000090.1 GCA_020404895.1 Pseudanabaena sp. M085S1SP2A07QC
ATGATTCATCGCTCGGAGAATGTCGTCACATAGGCAATAAATCGCTACAATTTCATCATTCATTTTTCTTGCTGCTACTCGGCTCTTGTCCTTTGTAGCAGCTTTTTTTTCTTGTTACTATAGGTAGCAACTTGGGTTAAATATCAGCAATTCTAACCAATTCAATTATGTTTAAGTTTTTAAGCCCAAAAAGAAAGGGGTGCTAAGCACCCCTTTCTTTTAGTATGCGCCATTTCCCTTAGGAAAAATCACAACTAAAATAGTTTTAAAGATTAAATATAGATCGAGCCAAAAGCTCATGCGTTTAACATAACTGGCATCCATCTGTACTCTCTTCGCATAAGGAATATCGTTACGCCCCGAAACTTGCCACAGTCCTGCAATACCAGGTCGAACGCTGAGGACTCGATCAATCGCTGAGCCATATTTACTAAGTTCAGCTTGCACTAGTGGTCTTGGACCAACAACACTCATATCGCCTATGAGCACATTCCAAAATTGGGGTAGCTCATCCAAACTAGTTGTCCTCAAGAACTTACCAATTTTAGTAATCCGAGGATCGTGTTTAAGTTTAAAAGATGCTTCATATTCAGCTCGGCTAATCGGACAGGCATTTAAATAATCTTCAAGAGCTTGATCTGCCCCATTAATCATCGTTCTAAACTTAATGCAATTAAATTGAGAACGATTTAAACCAACTCTAGGGTGAATATATAAAACTGAACCGTGAGAACTAATGAAAATCAATAACGTAATTGCCAGATAAATTGGCGAAAACACAGTTAGAACGATTGATGCAAATATGATATCAAAGACTCTTTTTCCCCAAGTTGCATAATGATCTGTACGATCTGCAACCGATTTCTTTGTACGGAGGCTAACTTGACTATTTGCTTTGCTTCTAGTAATCATCAAATCTTTACACCACACCACATAGTTGAACTAATCATACAATGCCTGTCTACTTTTATTGGGGCGATGACGACTATCAAATTTCTCAAGCAGTTAAAAAACTGATAGACACCCATATCGATCCGATGTGGCGAGATTTTAATTATGCAAAAATCAATGCTACGGGGGATCTTGTGGTAATGGACGGATTAAACCAAGCGGTGACTTCGCCTTTTGGTAATGGTAGTCGTTTAACTTGGCTCGCCGATACTGCGATCGCCCAACGATGCGCGGAATCACTACTAGCAGAGTTAGAAAGAACTTTTAATCATTTACCTGTAGACTCCTACATCTTGTTTACATCATCAAATAAGCCTGATGGGAGAGCCAAATCTACCAAGTTATTGCAGAAGTATGCCCAGATTTTAGAGTTTTCGTTAATCCCTCCTTGGAAAACCGATGCGATCGCTCAATTAGTGAAACAAGCTGCCGCAGAAATTGACTTAAAAATAGCATCAGATGGCATAGATTTACTAGTTGATGCGATTGGCAATGATACCCGCCGACTGACAATGGAATTGCAAAAGTTGCAATTATCGCATTATGGAAAAACGAAGCCACTTACTGCTAAAGAGATTTCCCCATTAGTGCAAGCTTCGGCTCACAATAGTTTGCAATTAGCAAGTGCTATTCGCTTAGCAAATACTAGTCAGGCACTCTCATTGATTGCGGAATTACTGCGAAACAACGAAGTGGGTTTACGGATTTGTGCAACTTTGGTGGGACAGTTTCGCACATGGCTCTGGATTAAACTGATGCAAGAATCGGGTGAGCGAGATGATAAGGCGATCGCTGATGCTGCGGAGATTGGTAATCCTAAGCGCGTGTATTTCTTGAAGCAAGAAGTGCAGGGGCTAAATAGTCAAAAGCTAATGCGATCGCTAAGTATTTTGTTGCGATTAGAAGCCGATCTCAAGCATGGCAAAGACGAAACGGCAACATTGCAAACTGCAATTATTGAGCTGTGCCAAGCAATGACCAAATAAGAAAAAGCAGCGCGAAGCGCTGCTTTTTCTTATTTGCGAGATTTGAAAACATGATCGCTGCTAACATGGCAGATAGATCCTTTAATCAGAAGTATGTCCGAACATTCCGCAACAGTTACCGTTGCACTCAATAGTGATAGCCAACCTAATCGCAGTTATGACATTGCGATCGCATCGCATAGTCTCAAAAACTTAGGCGATAAATTAGTAGAAATTGGTTTAGGCAAAAAAAGCAAAAAAATTCTCATTGTCTCGAATCCTGTCATTTATAAGCACTATGGCGAGACTGTCCAGATATCCCTAAGTAATACAGGTTTTGATGTTGCTCATTTAATATTGCCCGCAGGTGAACGCTTTAAAACTGCTAATTCACTTCAAAAGATTTATGATGCGGCTCTTGCCCATCGTTTAGAACGTTCATCAATGATTGTTGCTCTTGGTGGTGGCGTGATTGGCGATATGTCAGGCTATGCGGCGGCGACTTGGTTGCGAGGAATCGATCTCGTCCAAGTGCCGACTACACTGCTAGCAATGGTAGATTCCGCGATCGGTGGCAAGACGGGGATCAACCATCCACAGGGTAAAAACCTAATTGGGGCTTTCTATCAGCCACGACTCGTCTGGGTTGATCCTGAAGTATTAAAAACTTTGCCAGCCCGCGAATTTCGCTCAGCGATGGCAGAGGTCATTAAATATGGCGTAATCTGGGATCGGGAATTATTTGATTTGCTTTCTCAATGCGATCGCCTCGATCAGTTGCGCTATATTTCATCGGATTTGCTTCAAACCATTTTGTACCGTTGTGCCAAAGCCAAGGCAGAAGTCGTATCTAAGGATGAGAAAGAAGGAAATCTTCGCGCCATTCTCAACTATGGTCATACAGTCGGTCACGCGATCGAATCAGTTACCAATTATCGCCTTTACAATCATGGTGAGGCTGTTGGTTTAGGCATGGTCATTGCGGGTGCGATCGCTGTCGATCTGGGGCTATGGACTGAAGCCGATCAAGCTCAACAGGTTGCAATCATCACCAAAACTCGATTACCACAGACTTTACCTGCGGATATTAATCTTGAATTAATTATTGAGTCCCTATCCACCGACAAAAAAGTTGAAGCTGGTCAAGTGCGCTTTATTTTGCCAACGGCGATAGGATCAGTAACGCTTAGCGATCGGGTAACCTCAGATCTAGTTAACCAAAATTTACGAAAAATAATGGCATAATACTTGACACATGAAGTGGTAGTTCGTACTATACTTAAACGTTTATGTCAAGCAAAAAATTGCTAAGCCCAAATATTTTAAACTCTTAATTTGAATATTAAGCTTCAGATCGGCATATATTTGTCAACCATTAGTAATTTAAACCAATACCCCCAAGAGTCTAGACAACAGAGATTTCATGACTAAAAAGCCAATTAAAGACCTTCCCCAAATCAACGAACGCATCAGATATCCAAAAATTCGAGTCATTGATATGGAGGGGGAGCAACTCGGCATCCTAACCCCCAAAGAAGCCTTGAAAATGGCTGAAGAAAAAGAGCTAGATCTTGTGCTGGTCAGCGATAAAGCTGATCCTCCTGTTTGTCGAATCATGGACTATGGCAAATTCAAGTTTGAGCAAGAGAAGAAAGCACGCGAAGCTCGCAAAAAGCAACATACTTCCGATGTTAAAGAAGTCAAGATGCGTTACAAAATTGAGGAGCATGACTATAAAGTGCGAATCAATCATGCAGAACGCTTTTTGAAAGAAGGTGATAAGGTCAAAGCAACAGTTATGTTTCGCGGACGCGAGATTCAGCACGTTGATCTTGCTGAGGTTTTGTTGAATCGCATGGCTAGTGATCTAGAATCTGTCGCTGAGATCCAACAATATCCTAAGCGCGAAGGAAGAAACATCACTATGTTAATGGCTCCCAAGAAATAATCAAAAAGCCTCGCAAAGCGGGGCTTTTTGATTTATAACTGTCTTTAGCGTAGCCATTTTTTGCTTTGGCATACAAAGAGATAGCTAGGAGATAAAACCCCAAATAACAACACCATTTTGAGAATTAGTATTATCGAGCAGGAGGCAATAGCGTAAATGGGGCAGTGGTAGGCTGAGGGTTTGCTGGGACAGGGGCTACTGGAGCAACAGCAGGGTCAACAGGTTGATCAGGATTAGAACTAATAATAGGAGCACCTACAGCACGTAATACCTCAACTCCATTTTGCTGTAACACAACAATTGGTGGCTCTGCATTGGTATCAATTCGTTTCACCAATACTCTACCGTTAGAAATCATTTGACCAGCACTAACATAACGAGATGTTGACTCACCAAAGGCACTAATAATTGCGTAGATTGTACCTGCAACTTCAACAGTACCTGTGACTTTTGTACCATCAGCAGCTCTAGTGTCAGGTGGCAACACTATTTTACTCGGACGGTTAGATGTTCTTACAACTACAGCAGCCCTTAGATTAGGTTGTACTTGTACTTTCTTTGCCAACAATGTTTCCAACTTTGGTACTGGATTAATCACAGTACTAGTGAAGGGATCGCGAGATTGTTTAGAGTCAACGCCAATTTTTTGTTCTAGTTCCTGAACTCTTGCCTGCTTATCCGTGATGGCAATCAGATCCTGTGTTTTTTGACCAGCCACAAATGGAGTGTTAAAGGTCGGTGCGGCAGGGGTTTCAGCAACCTTGGGGGCAGTACTTATAGGCGCACTACCAGCAAGAGTAGGCAATGGCTGCCCTGATTCGGCAAGTAACCTCATTTGTTCACAATCTGTCCCAGAAGCAAACATACCTGTCTTAATGATGCCTTGTCTGGTTTCTCTTGCTGTGCTGATCGTACATTGGACTGGTGTACCCTCACCGCAAGCACTAAGGATTGTAGTAACGCTAAGAATCACGCCAGCTAGGTAATAAATACGCATAATAAAGTTCCTCTGCTGCCTACTTGGTTTTCGGTACAGCGTCATCCAAATTTTGTCGATTTTGACTGCAAGATACTAAAGCATTATGGTAATTTTGGCAATCATTAACAAGAGATAACCCAAGTTTCATAATGAATCCAATTCTGGGGTTGTAGTTTTTACAGTGCTGTAATACCAATTATCAAAATGTCGTTGCCATTTTGATAACTTAAAAGCCTTACTGAAATTGGTATAACCAAATCCAGTAAGGCTTTTAAGTTATGGCAGTTTGCGCTTCAGTGAAACTGCTGTAGGTACAGAGTCAGATTGCTGTCATTTATACTTTTAATAGTGATTGGCGGAGAAATTTGTGGAAATTACATCTGAAGTTTATCAAGGTCAATTTGGTGAGTTTACGATTACGAAAGACGATCGCTTTGGGGTAATTGTGTACCGCAGTTCTTTAGCGATTGCCTCCCTATGTTTTAGCTTGGGAGCAATATTAGTGCTGTTGCAGCCCAATAATCCTGAAATCCTAAGTTGGTTGACTTTGCTGTATATCGGATTTTCTGTCGGGTTAGGTGTTGCGCTATGGACGATTCATATTTATCTGGAGTTACTGCATCGGGTTTTGCAGAGCTTTTGGGCGATTGGGACGATCGCTACAGTGGTTGTAGAACTTTACTCTCCTGAGCCTTTAGCGATCGCTATTTACAATAATCCGTTCGCGCTTATTGGTGTCGGGTTTAGCTTTGCTGCTCTAACTGGAATTTTTTTCAAAGAGACTTTTTGTTTTAATCGTTTTGAAACAAAGTTTTTAGTCCCCCTATTGCCTCTGCTAATTCTTGGTCATTTGGTGAATATTTTGCCTGTAGCGATCGAGCGCGGACTATTAGCTGCTTGGGCAGTTTTGTTTGTAATCTTTGCGATTCGTAAAGTGACTCAAGAAATTCCACCTGATATTGGTGATAAGTCGGTCTTTGCCTACCTCAAAGCTGAAAAACTTAGTAAGCAGCAAGCTGCATAATAATTTCTAAAAGTGTGGCTGCACTTTCGGAAATTAAAAACTAGCCCCAATTAGGACGTAAAACCCAAGAATTGATTGGCTGCGCGAAGCGCAGCCAATCAATTCTTGGGTTTTGGTTTGTCCAAAGATGCTTGTGGCTTTACCTCAAAAAGTCCATGCCTAAAAAGATTTATAAAGCAACGCTCTCTATATTTTTATTCATAGGCATAATAAATATTTATGAATAAAGCTTTTACTTCTCAAGCTGATGACTGGACACCTGCGATCACTACAGTGCAAAAGCGCTACGATCGCGAATATCGCAATGAAGCATTTGATTTGCCTGAAGAGGTGGAGTCGATGCCTCTGTTTCGGGAGTGGGTAAGTCATGCTCTGTCTAGCAAAATTGCTTCGCCATTTTGGGAACTTGCCCAATTTCAAAAAAATCAGCGTTGCTTAGATATTGGCTGTGGGGTAAGTTTTTTGATTTATCCTTGGCGCGACTGGGAAGTGTTTTTTTACGGACAGGAAATTAGTTTTGTGGCAAAAGAAGCTCTTAATTCAAGGGGTTCGCAACTAAATTCCAAATTATTTAAAGGTGTGCAGCATGGAGCAGCTCACCAGTTAGGTTATGAAAATGGATTTTTTGATCGCATAATTGCCACTGGGTTTAGCTGCTATTACCCTCCTGAGTATTTGAAATTGGTTTTGCGTGAGGCTAAGCGAGTATTAAAACCGAATGGGGTATTGATTTTTGACGCAATCAATCCTGATTTGGAGTTTGCCGAAAATTGGGCGATTTTAGAAACCTATTTAGGTGCTGAGGTTTTTCTGACACCCCTTAGTGAAGTTACGGAACTGGTACAGTCGATGGGTGGCAAAATTACTGCCAAAAAAGATGGGTTGCTATTTTGTATGTATCGCGTTCAGTGGTAATTTGTTGAGAGTGGCGCAATGCGCCGCTCTCAACAAGTATTTGGTTTTTATTTATGTCTGAAAATTCTCAAACAACGGGTGCTGATGCGATCGATGTCGCGATCGCGCAGGGTATCGACTTTGATGGCACACCAATTGACCCTAAGAAACTTGATCTCTATAGCAGCGTAATGGCGCTTGAAGGCAATCGTCAGCGCAGTGGCGTAACTAATACCATGCGATCGCGCATTGTCCGTATTGGCGCAAAACACATCCCTCAAGATGAACTCAATCAAAAGTTGCTGGATGCAGGATTTGCCCCACTAAAGGACAAAGACATAGCCTTTTTTTACAATAAATAACTTGTTCTTTAAGAAAGGTTTTGCCAAGCGAAACCTTTCTTTTTTCTTGAGCCTTTTGGCGGAATTTCCAGTAAATTTTGGGCATACTTGTTGATATGCAACCATGCGATCAACATGATTAAGTATTGGAAAGCTAGATCTACTGCTTTAGTTACCGCTTTGCTCTTAACGGGACTGAGCGGCGGAATAAACTCAATTAATTTAGATAGGGCGATCGCTCAAACCACATCTCGCACTATTCGTAGCCAAGATATCGAAAAGCTAAGGCGATCAGGACAGCGCTGGATCGAAATTCGTTTGCGTAGTCAGAGACTATTAGCGTGGCAAGGAAACCAACTCGTTTATGCAGTAGTTGTCTCGACGGGCAAAAGTGCTACGCCAACGCCTACAGGGCTTTTTAATGTTCAGTCGAAATATCCTACGGGAAGAATGCAAGGTGAAGACTATAACGTGCCAGACGTTCCTTATATCATGTATTACAGTGGCAACTATGCCATTCATGGAGCATATTGGCATCGTAGCTTTGGAATACCCATCAGTCATGGCTGTACTAACGTCGCCCCCGATCATGCGGCGTGGCTGTATCGATGGGCTTCTGTGGGCACACCTGTGGTTGTGCGTTAGCAAAAAAAAACTAAAAACAGCACCGCCCGCTACGTGGGCGGTACAGTTTTTAGGTTTTTGCTAAATAAAACTTAACGAGCTAGAAATAGACAGAGGCGATCGCCTCACAGTAACCTAGAGACAGTATCTGTAATCATTTTATTTTTCACATTACAGTCTTTAGGAATAAGGATAAAACTATGGCAGTTGCACGTGGTTCTAAAGTTCGCATTTTGCGTAAAGAGTCCTACTGGTATCGCGAAGTCGGTACTGTGGCTTCCGTTGATAAAAGCGGCATCATTTACCCAGTGATTGTTCGTTTTGACAGCGTAAACTACTCCAACATCGCAACCAACAACTTTGCGATCGATGAAGTTGAAGAAGTCGCCTAGATTCTTCTGACTCAAAACCCAAAAACAAGAAGGGACGCTTTGCGCCCCTTCTTGTTTTTATGGGTCTGAAAACTACTTTTTACTTTTACTTTTACTTTTTTACTTTTTACTTGTCAAATGCCCGAATTACCAGAAGTTGAGACAGTTCGTATTGGTTTAAATGAAAATACGCTGGGTTGGCAGATTGAAGGTGGTGAGGTATTGCTGCCCCGTGCGATCGCCTATCCTGAAAATTCAGAGGCATTTTTAGCGGCGGTCATTGGTGCTGAGTTCACAGAATGGCAACGACGGGGGAAATATTTAATTGCTCAGCTTTCGCAGGGCGATCGGTTGGGGGTACATTTACGAATGACGGGGAGTTTGCTCTGGTACGATCGCGATACTGCCGTGGGCAAGCATACGCGGGTGAGGTTGTTTTTAAAGGAAAAAAGAAAAGGGAAAAAGGAAAAAAAGGTAGGCTTGAAGGAGTTGCGATTTGATGATCAGCGAACTTTTGGTAAGGTTTGGTGGGTTCCATCTCATCAACCAACAGAATCAATTATTACGGGTTTACAGAATTTAGGTTTGGAACCTTTTGATCCTGAGTTTACGTCAGATCATTTAGCCGCAAAATTTAGCCGTACTGGTCGCCCGATAAAAACTGTGCTCCTAGATCAGGAAACTGTCGCAGGGATTGGGAATATCTATGCTGATGAATCATTATTTTTGGGCAAAATCCATCCTCAAAAAGCTGCAAATTCTCTTAGTTTGGAACAGGTTATATCTCTACGTCTAGGAATTATCCGTTCTCTGAGTGATGGTATAGCGAAGGGTGGAACGACTTTTAGTTCTTTTCAGAATGTGGCTGGTCTGAAGGGAAACTACATCAATACAGCTTGGGTATTTCGACGAACTGGTCAGCCTTGTAATGTCTGCGGTACATTAATCTCAAGAATTAAGCTCGGTGGGCGCTCGACACATTTTTGTTCTCAATGTCAGAGTTTATAGCGATCACCAATTCATAGTGATCACCCTTCACAACACATAAATGTGATCGCCTTTTCCCTATATCAAACTGCAATCTCCACTCATCATTCACAAAACTGATCTCCTATCAATCAATAAAAATCACCAGACTCTCGGTTGTAAACTTTCACTATTGGCAATAATTACAGAATCGCCTGCGGGTTCGATTAGAAACAGTCTTTCTTGTGTTGCATATTCATCTGCCTTTTCATCAATTTTGATTCCTACTACGGCTCCATAAACCTTGTAATTTTTATATTTTGGAAATGCTTCTTTAAATCTTGCTAATACTTCTAAAAATCTCTTCACATTGCAAATTTCTAAATGTGACTTAACTTCGATCTCTACTATTTCATTACTATTTTCCACCAGAATATCAATTTCCATTGAGCCTCGATCATCATCACTCTTTACGCGCATAGCGGTGTAATGAACGTCAATTCCCTGTTCTCTAAAAATTCTAGCAGCGGCAGGTTTGATTAGATTTTCAACAAATTCTGCCCATCGGCTGGTTAGTCCCCCGACTTGTTTGTTAGTTTGTTCAATTTGTTTATTAGTTTGCTCAATAGTCTTTCGGAGTTCCGCCATTTCTAGTTCGGCTTGTTGCTGATGTTCTCAGCCTTGACATTGGTGTTCCTGGCCTTTCACTAAATCTCTTGCCGCATCCTTTACACAAATAGTTCTGGATATTTGCCATCTTGGTGGTGATGTTTGCCATTTTTGATGATCTTTTGGCTCTGGCAGTGGGGGCATCCCATAGCTTTCTCCTTTTCTCTGCCTCTATTTTCTCATATCACTAATTCAATGACCAGTGCCCAGGGCTGAAGTAATAAAAGGTTTGCTTAGGATATAAAACCCAAAATAAAAGTGGCGGCGCTTCGCGCCGTCACTTTTATTTTGGGTTTGAATTGATCGCTATATTTTGGTAAAAGTCTGATCAAGTGAGACTTTTATGACAGAATTTATAAGCACAATGTCAAAAAGTTTTCGTTTAGATAGCCATCATGCTCAAAGCTGGGATTGTCGGACTACCCAATGTGGGAAAGTCTACGTTATTTAATGCCCTAGTTGCCAACGCCAAGGCGGAAGCAGCCAACTTTCCCTTTTGTACGATTGAACCCAACGTTGGCTCGGTGTCCGTCCCTGACGATCGCCTAAATACCCTCGCTGCAGTTGGTAAATCTGCGCAAATCATCGCCACCAGAGTCGAATTTGTCGATATCGCGGGTCTGGTCAGAGGAGCAAGCAAAGGCGAAGGACTAGGAAATCAATTTTTAGGAAATATTCGAGTCTGTGATGCGATCGTGCATGTCGTACGTTGTTTTGAAAATGATGACATTATCCATGTTGAGACCTCGATCGATCCTGGCCGTGATATTGAAATCATCACCCTCGAACTTGCCCTATCCGATTTATCTCAGGTCGATCGACGTATTGAGCGTACTCGTAAAGCAGCCCGCGCCGATGCCGATGCCAAAGTTGAATTAGCAGCCCTTGAGAAAGTCCGCGAGACCCTCGATGCTGGTAAACCTGCGCGTTTAGCTAATCTCACCGGTGAAGAAAAAGAAGCAATTTCAGTATTGCAGTTGCTCACTCTAAAACCGACGATTTATGCTGCGAATGTCTCGGAAGATGATCTTGCTACAGGTAACGCTTTTGTCGATAAAGTAAGGGCGATCGCTGCTGCCGAAAATGCTGAAGTAACAATTGTTTCGGCTCAGGTCGAGTCAGAACTTTTGGAGCTAACAGATGAAGAGCGTCAAGACTTTCTGGAATCTCTCGGAGTCAAAGAGGGCGGCTTAAAGTCTTTAATTCGCGCTACCTATCACCTTTTAGGACTCCGCACCTATTTCACGGTTGGGCCGAAAGAGGCTCGTGCATGGACAATTCATGCAGGCATGAAAGCCCCTCAAGCCGCAGGCGTAATTCACTCTGATTTTGAAAAAGCCTTTATTCGCGCAGAAACTGTCGCCTTTAAAGACCTTGTGGATTGTGGCTCGATGAGTGTTGCTCGTTCTAAGGGATTGCTCCGCAGTGAGGGCAAAGAATATGTCGTACAAGAAGGTGATGTAATTTTATTCCTTACCAGTGCCTAAACACTAAACCAAGAACTCAATTTCTTGGCTAAAAGCTCAAGTCTACTGAAAAAGAAATTACCCCACCCTAACCCTCCCCTTGCAAAGGGGAGGGAACAATATCTCTGGTCTTCCCCCTTTGCAAGGGGGAATTAAAGGGGGTAAGTCCGACTTGTGCGTACACGGTAGACTTTAGGTCAAGGCAACTGCTTGAGCGCAAAGCACTGTATGCAAAACAAAAAGACCTAGCCATTGTCTAGGTCTTTTTGTTTCGGAATACTTTAGGATCTTTAGGTCACAGTCAACTGCTGGAAGGATCTCAGGTTTACTAGTAAATTAGGCTAGCAAGCTAGAGATAATTAACTAAATACCTTACAGAACAGCCCCAGCACACAGCTCGGAAACCTGAAGACCCATACGTTTACCGCTACTACTATCTGATTGCATGGGCATCACCTCCTGTTATCTAAATGTTTATTATCAAGTGTGGTTCGGCTTGACACCGAAGGTTTATTCAACCTGAAATATAATATAGCTGACAAATCAGGATTTGACAAGATCATATAGCGCTTTGCGAAAAATGATGATAGTTCTGTTGCTGTTTCGAGCGATTGCATCAGGAATATTTCCATGCATAATCTGCTGCACAAGTCCCTCACGACTTGCCCCTAACATAATTACATCACTTCTCTCCTGATTAGCTAAATCAAGAATCGCATCGGCAATTGATTTAGAACAAATGGGAATCGTACCAACAGAAAAGCGAAGCGATTTATATAAAAAATCTGCATATTTCTCTAACTGACTTGCCTGATAATTTTCATCCGCAGGAGAAAAAATCTGACATAGACAGACTTCTGGATAAGCAGAAAGTGTCATCAGTGCAGGAAGTAATAACAAAGCACTCTCAGTATTTGGTCCCCCAGCAATCGGAATTAACCAACGATTGAAAGAAATATTTGGTTTCTTGAACTCTTGATTAAATGGATTAACTTTCTGTAAGCGATCGCTAAATTTGACGAGCATTACATCGCAATTTGCTTGCCTTACCACAGTATCCACTGTGTCCCCAAATATGCGATCGGGAGATTTCGATTTAGCGTACCAGCTGATTAATAACAAATCAATCTGGCGATCGCTAGCTACTTCTAAAATCGTCTGACCCTCATCATGGGCGATACGTACTTGCAAATGGAGAGAAACTTTCCTTGTCTTAGCAGCATTAGTCACCTGTTGAAATAATTCTAAACTAGGATTTAAATCAACAGCTGTTGCTGATGGAGAAAGATGGGGAGAGATAGAGATAATATGCAAACATTCTAATTCGTAGTTTTGCTTTTCTGCGATCGCAAGCGCAATTTCAATCAAATACATCGCAGTTTGAGGATTGCTCAAAGGCAGCAATAATCGACCTTTGCCTGTAGCAGTTCCGCGTTGTTGGTAAACAAGATAGGAGGATTTAGATGTTTGAGAACTGACTCCACGTAATCGCTTTGACTGAGCGCGTAAAATATCGCTACGAGTGATAATACCAACCAGATTATTGCGATCAATCACAGGTAACCGCGAAAGCTTGTAATAGGAAAGTAGATAGAGAACTTGAGAAAGGCTCTCTTCAGGACTCACAGTAATCGGCTTTGGGGTCATGATTTGGCGGATTGCTACAGAGTCCGATATCTTGCTTTCTTGAGCCTTGACTAAATCCATTTGCGTGATAATACCGACTAGATGCCCATCGGTGACGACAGGAAAGCCCCGATGTCGCGATCGCGCAAATGTCTGTATTGCCTCGTTGATGATCATGTCACTATTGAGGGTCTCTACCTGTTGCTGCATCACATCTATGGCTCTCAGCCCATCCCATAATCCATCAGTGACAATTTCTGCTTCAAGATGAATGCCTTTCTGTTCCAATAAATGGGTGTATAGAGATCCAGGCGCATATTTTTCTGTGCAGAGATAGGCAACTACACTAGTAATCATCAATGGCAGAATAATATTAAAATCTCTTGTAATTTCAAATACAATCACAAAGGCGGTAATTGGTACTTTGGCGACTGCCCCAAAAAATGCACCCATTCCCGAAAGTGCATAGGTTGAGAGAGTTCCCACACCCAATAGAGAATGTTCTAAATTCCCCACCAGTGAGCCGAGAGCCGATCCTAAGATCAAGCTAGGTACAAATAATCCTCCAGAAGTCTCGGCACTACAGGCAATTAAAGTGAGCACAAATCGTACTGCAAAGGTTCCAGCCGTAACTTGCCAGTCTGATTGTCCCATTGCCAGAAATAACTGCAAGCCAGTACTGTCACGAAATTCACTAGGCAACATTGCGATCGCAAGTCCCGACAAACAACCTGCGATCGCAATCCGCCATGCAAATCCAATTTTAAAAAAATTGCGATTCCATTTGATGACAGCAAGTACACTGTGATTAAAGAATGCGGCAAACCATCCAACTAGCAACCCCAATAGTAGGAGAAAAGGAATTTCTTGAGCTGAGAATTGAATAATGGGAATAACTGAGTTGAGGTTATGCCCAGACAACATCAGAGAAACGACACCACCTATAAACGAAGCGAGAATGGCAGTTCCTAAAGTCAGGCTAGAGACATCATGCAGCAGTTCTTCAATGACAAATAATACGCCTGCGATCGGCGCATTAAATCCTGCGGCGAGTCCTGCGGCGGCTCCTGCGGCAATCAGTTGACGTTGATATTCAGGCGAGGTTGGAATCCATTGGCTTACCTGTCCTGCGATCGCAGCGCCAATTTGCACCGTTGGACCCTGACGACCGAGCGCCAATCCTGAACCGAGTGCCAAAATCGTGCTGGCAATTTTAACAACTGCAACACGCAGATTTAGTGCGATCGGAACATAACCAAGGGCTGCTTTGACTTGAGGAATGCCACTGCCTGAGGCTTCAGGTGCAAATTGCTCAATTAAAAATCCTGAAAGATATCCGCCAGTCAATCCGATTACAGGCAATGCAATCCATGCTGGTAAGTCATTAGCTATTTGCAGTCGCCACCCCCCGATCCAGCCTATCCCCTGTTTCAACATAACGGCAGCCAATCCTGCCACTACCCCTATCAAACAAGCTTCAAAAATGGCTAGACGTTTTGGTTTTAGCCATTTGTGCCATGATGATATGCCTGAAGCCATAAAAAGTTACGGAAAATATAATTATCGCTTAATTTGCTTCGGGAAATCAGGGACTAATAAAGATTGCTCTAACTCCCCTTGTTCATTATAAAATCTTATTTGACCTTGTTCATTACATAGCCATACTTCAAGAGCTTGGGCTTCAAAATACAACTTTTTTTTGAATTCCATTTCACCCAAAGTATTGCCAATAGATTTAACTTCTATACAAATTTCTGGTGCAATAGATGCTGCTACTTCATCTTGGATTTTATCAAATCTTTCCTCCGAACACCAGACAACATCAGCAACCTTAACCCCATCGGTCGTGTCGATCGCACATTCTGGCATTACTTCCCCATTGCTTAATAAAGACTCCAATAAACGTTGGATTCTTCCTTGATGAAAAGAATGCTTAATCTTTACTGGACTCATTATGATTTGCCCCCACTTATTTAATTCAATTTTGAAGGGTAAATCTTGTAGCTGTTTATTCGCACAAACTTCTTCCCATTTCATAATTAATTACCTAGAGCGAACAATGTAATAATAACTTAAAAACCCAAAAGCTAGTTGTGGCACGTAGCGCCACAACTAGCTTTTGGGTTTTAAACCTTAGCTAAACCACTATGACGCAACAAAGGTGCGGTACTTGGCTCACGTCCTCGGAAGGTTTTAAAGACTTCCATTGGATGCTTGCTACCACCTAGGGCAAGCACCGTATCGCGATAGAGCCTACCAGTTGAAGCGATCGCCTCATAATTTTCGAGTCCTACTTCCTCAAAGGCTGCAAAGGCATCTGCGCTGAGGACTTCAGCCCACTTGTAGCTGTAGTAACCTGCGGCATATCCTCCAGAGAAGATATGACCAAAAGAACAGAGGAAGTTATCTTCTGGCAAGGGTGGGATTACCATCGTCGTTTCTGCAAGACGCGATCGCAATTGGATTGGATTCTCAGAGCCACCGCTTTGATAACGATGATGCAGTTCAATATCCACAAGACTGAAATGCAACTGTCGCAACATGCCTGAACCACTCATGTAGTTTTTGGAATCAATCAGTTTTTGGTAATAGGATTCGGGCAGGGTTTCGCCAGTTTCATAGTGTTTCGCCATACCGAACAAAGTAGCGCGATCATAGCACCAGTTTTCCATAAACTGGCTAGGAAGTTCCACCGCATCCCATTCCACATTATTAATGCCTGAAGCGCCTGAATAATCAACCTTAGTCAGCATATGCTGCAAGCCATGTCCAAATTCATGGAAAAGAGTTTCTACTTCCCCAAAGGTCATCAGGCTAGGCTTGCCATCAACGGGAGGTGACTGGTTGCAAATTAGATACGCAACGGGTAAACGAGTAATGGGCTGACCATCTTCGATCACTTTAGCTCGTCCGATGCAATCATTCATCCATGCACCGCCACGTTTTTCCGCAGGACGACTATAGGGATCGAGATAAAAATAGGCGATCGCTTGATTTTGTTCGTTTTGAATTTCAAAGAAACGGACACTCTCATGCCAGATTGGAGCTTTGCCATCCGCAGCAACTACTGTCACATCAAACAATCGCTTTACAAGGGCAAATAAACCTTCCAAAACTTGAGGAAGAGGGAAATAGGGACGCAATTCTTCTACAGTGAAATTGAACTTAGTTTCCCGCTGACGTTCCGCCCAATAGGAGGTATCCCAATGCTTAAGATCACCTAATGTCGATGAGCCTTGAGTCTTGGCAAATTCCTTTAGTTCTGCATACTCGGCTACTGCGGCAGTATAACTAGACTGACGCAATTCTTCTAGTAATTTCTCAACTGCCTCAACATTGGGAGCCATTTTTCGGGCAAGACTGAGTTCTGCATAGGTCGGATATCCCAGCAGTTCTGCCTTTTGCTTACGCAATTCAAGAATGCGAGCTATTAATGGCGAGTTGTCAAACTCACCACTGGCGGCACGGCTGACAAAGGCGCGATAGAGTTTCTCTCGGAGATCTCGGCGGCAGCTATGCTGCATGAATGGAACATAGCTAGGATAGTCAAGGGTAATGCACCACGGTCCATTTTCAGGTGTGGCTTTATCATCACCGTCCAAACGAGCAGCTTGAGCGGCTTGCCCAAGAAGACTAGGAGGCAAACCTTCGATTTCTTCGGGTAGAGTCAAAGTCATACTAAAGGCTTTAGTGGCATCAAGCACATGATTTGAGAAGTTAGTAGAAAGTTCAGCAAGTTCCATTTGGATCGCGTTGAACTTCTCTTTCAATTCACCTTCTAAACCAACACCTGATAGCTCGGCATCCCGCATCGCGGCTTCGACGATCCGTTTCTGGGCTGGGTCAAGATTATCCCACTCCGATGATCCATAAATTGCTTTATAGGCTTTATAAACTGGCTGGCTCTGGCTAAAGTGATTAAAAAATTCAATTACCTTAGGTTGCACTACCTTATGAGCTTCGCGCAATTCGGCACTATTTTTGACACTAAGTAAATGCTCGATCGCACTCCAGCTCCAACCAATGCGCTCAGTCAAACGCTCTAATGGCTCTACTAGCCCTGCCCATGTAGGCTGAAGATTGGCTTCCAGTTCGGTCAATCCCTTGCTTGTTTCTTCGAGCAATTGAGTAATTGCAGGAATGACCTGTTCAGCCTTGATATCTGGAAATGGTGGTAACCCTTTGCCTATCAGGAGAGGATTATTAACTTCACTCATAAATTTTCTTTCAAGTAATCTTTAAGATTTGTAAATAGTTACATTAATTATATATCAATGCAGAGTCGGGACTTAGGGTGGCGACTCCATCGAGTTATGGCGGTTATTTCGACAATTAGACCTTGTGCTCTATAGATTGGCGATCGCCTTTTGCATTAGCTCTTTAATAAAAGGCACATCTTGCTGGATCAACTCCCATAAAGTATTGAGATCTACTTCTAAATATCCAAACATCAAGCTATCCCCAACACTAGTCAAACGTCGCCAATTAATTTGGGGATACTGATCCATAAAACTAATTGGCAACCGCTTCGCAGTTGCGCCGATCAGACTGATCGCCCTTTCTACAGCAAAAATTGTTTTTTGATCGCAACTAAACTGCATAAAATCTATCTCGGATACAAATAACTCCGCAGCAGAGATCGCTTCTAAAATGTCATGTATTTGCACTTCCAGCCGATGGTTATTATTCTCGATTTCCACAGGAATACTCACTTTACTTATATTCATTAGCTTTTTCCCATACATTAAGAATTAGGGAGACTTGTGAAGAGCCACCAGTTTTAGACATCTCGAAAGTTTACAATATTGCCAATGACTGCGATCGCAGGTGGGGCAAAGTTACTCTCTTGCACAAGTTTTACAATATTACCCAAACAGCCAATTAATTCTGACTGGTCTGCACGTGTTCCTTGGCGGATTAAAGCTACAGGTGTAGACTCGGGCAAGCCTGCTGCAATTATTTTAGAGACAATTTCACCTAAATTATGTAATCCCATGTACACCACAATCGTTTCGGCGGCTTGGGCGATCGCTGTCCAATTAATCTGTGGTCGATATTTTCCCGCCGACTCATGCCCAGTCACAAAAATGACCGACGAACTAAAATCGCGATGCGTAAGCGGAATTCCTGCATAGGCTGGAGCCGCAATCCCTGACGTAATTCCTGGGACAACCTCAACAGCAATCCCAGCCGATCGCAAATCGGCAAGCTCTTCACCACCACGCCCAAATATAAACGGATCACCTCCCTTCAAGCGCACCACGATCGCATGAGTTTGCGCCTTCTCGATCAATAACTGCGTAGTCTCCTCTTGCAATAGCGAATGATTACCTCGCCGCTTACCCGCATGAATTTTTTCTGCGATCGGATTAATCATGGCAAGGATTTCATCACTAACCAAAGCATCGTAAAGCACCACATCACAAGTTTCCAACAAGGATTTGCCCTTAAGTGTCATCAATCCTGCATCACCAGGCCCTGCTCCTACTAAATAAACCTTACCTAAAATCCGATCTAAGGCAGGCTGAATAACTTCTTGTAAATCTGTTTGTAAATCTGTATTTGTCATTCGTTATCAAAACTTTAATCAAAACTTGAGTATCTAAGCCAAATATTGCAAGGCGATCGCATCTTCATTTTCCTCATGTATTCTATTTGTTATAGCAATTTATTGAGATTTTCAATT
This sequence comes from Pseudanabaena sp. M085S1SP2A07QC, assembly GCA_020404895.1. GTDB lineage: Bacteria > Cyanobacteriota > Cyanobacteriia > Pseudanabaenales > Pseudanabaenaceae > Pseudanabaena. The sequence goes on from JADBWK010000090.1 coordinate 18,511, forward strand.
TGTCTGTGACAAATTGGAGAGATCGGGAGTAGCGAAGCTTTTATTCGCAAATCCTGATCGTTAAAAATGTTGAGACGCAGCCATCTTGTCAAGCCAAATCAAGGAGAACAGAAGAACACTCACAGAATTAATTGATTAATTAAATTAAATTTAATTAATCAATTAATAAGGGTATGTCTAAAAATCTTCTTGAGCTGTAACGATTACAACGAATCAAAATGAGGCAGGCGTGAATTTTATCGACTTTACCAAAGCAAATCTTACCAAATCAAGTCTAGAAGGAATCAACCTCAAAGGAGCGGATCTTAAGCGCGTTAATCTTAGTAACGCTAAGCTGACAGACTCTATGCTTTCCAAAGTAAACCTCACAGGCGCATTCCTTCATCGAGCCGATCTCAGCCGAGCCAATCTAGTCGAAGCAAATTTGACTGAAGCAAATCTTACATCAGCATTTTTAATTAGTGCTGACCTTCAACGAGCCTGTCTCAATGAAGCTTATCTAGTTGCCGCCAATCTCAACTCGGCAAATTTAACTAGCGCATCTCTGATTAATACCGATCTCAGTCTTGCCACCCTCACAGGAGCGTGTCTCAATGGTGCAAATCTCAGCCGAGCCAAGCTGAATGGCGCATTTTTTATTGAGTCGAACTTATTGGGAGCCGATCTTAGTGATTCTGACTTTACTGGGGCACTGATGATCAAGGCGAATCTCAGTGGAGCTAATCTCAGTCAAGCTTGTTTGATGAATGTTGATTTGACAGAAGCTAATCTTACAGGCGCGGAATTGCATGGAGTTAATCTTTGTGGCTCAATCCTAAATGCAGCAAATCTCAATGCCGTCGAGCTTGTCGAGGCAAATTTGAGTGGTGGTTCACTTAGTCGCGCTAACTTGGGCTGGGCAAATTTATTGGGCGCAAACTTAGAAAAAGCTAATTTAGTTGGTTCTGACCTGAGCTGGGCAAATTTGAACGAAGCCAACCTGACCGAAGCAGATTTGAGCTGGACCAATTTGACGGGTGCATTTTTGATGAAATCTAATCTCAGTGGTGCAAACCTGAATGGGGTTAATCTTTCTAATGCAAATTTGAGTGGCGCAAATTTGAGTGGCGCAAATTTGATGGGTGCGAATTTAAGTGGTGCTGATTTAAGTAATGTTGATCTGCGTGGAGCTTACTTAATCCGCACCAATTTACATAATGCAATTTTAAATGAAGCTAATTTGACTGGTGCAAATCTCGATGAAGCGGTATTAAATGGAGCCAGCTTAAATAGGGCAAATCTCAATCGGGCAAATCTTACTAGAGCCAGCTTAACAGGCGCAAACTTGAAAGGAGCTTTTATGTTGTGGACAAACTTAAGAGGGGCTTTTATGTTGTGGACAAATTTGGATGGCGCAAATATGACAGGCGCAATTTTGCCTACAGACAAATAAAAAGTTTTTAGACTCTCGCCCCCTAGCACCCTCTCCAAGAGGGTCAGAGAAAGACTCTGGTTCCCCTCTCGCTCAGAGAGATTGTCAAGGGGTGAGGGTTCCACATAAAAATATGGTGTGAAAGAGTAATGAAAGCTAGAGAACTTGTCGATCGCTATAATCAAGGATTTCGAGATTTTAGTGAGACCGATCTCAATCGTGAAAATCTCAGTGGTATGGGTTTAGCCGCGATCGATCTGGCTAATGCCAATTTGAGTGAAGCGAACCTATCCTCCACCACTCTAAACGAGGCGAATTTATATGGTGCAAAGCTAAGTACGACCATCCTACACCGTGCTAGTCTCAGTGACGCAAATCTCTGTGATGCGGATCTAAATGGTGCTAGTCTGATTAAGGCTGATTTGCATGGTGCTAGGTTGGAACGAGCGAATCTAAGAGATGCAGACCTAACTGGCGCAAATCTCAATGCGGTGAGTCTCGCTAACTCTGACTTGACTGGAGCTAATTTAAGTTGTGTGTCTCTAGTCGGAGCCAACCTAGAGGGAGCGAATCTTACAGAAGCATTTTTGAAAGGAGCAAACTTTGATGGGGCAAAACTAAATGGAGCTAATCTTGAAGGTGCGAATCTAAGTGGTGCTAGTTTTAGTGAAGCTAATCTTAGCCATACAAATTTTTCGGCATGTGATCTTTCCCATGCAAATTTATATGCGGCCAATCTCAGTGATGCCTTATTAGTCAAAGCTGATCTAAGTGGGGCAAATCTAAGTGGGGCAAATCTTAATGAGGCAAACCTTAATGATGCTGATCTTAATGGTGCATTTCTGGTTGATGCACAGCTAGGTCGAGCCTGTCTAGATGGAGCAAATCTTAGTAAATCCAATTGCTATAAAGCGAATTTTAAAGGTGCATTTTTACTAAGGACAAATCTAAATGGTGCAAATTTAAACTGTACAGATTTCACCAATGCTTCTCTGCAAACAGTCGATCAAGAGGCAGATCGAAATCCAGAGTATGTAACTGAGTAGAACGGTTCGTAAAAATTAAGCCATTTGCCGTAGAAACTGTAATGGTATGTAGGTACGTCTTGTCTAGAGAGAGAAAACCATAAAAAGCGATCGCACTAGAAAATAATCAGTTAGGAATGAAACATGAACGTAACTACAAAAGAAATTGAAAAAGAAGCAAAAAGCGCATCAACTAGCCCGAAATATAAACGCATTTTACTAAAACTCAGTGGCGAAGCTCTCATGGGCGATCGCAGTTTTGGGATCGATCCTGAAGTTGTCCAAGACATTGCCCTACAAGTAGCCGAAATTGTTAAAGATGGGACTGAGGTAGCGATCGTTGTTGGTGGTGGCAATATATTTCGCGGTATTAATGGTGCTGATAAAGGTATGGATCGAGCCACAGCTGATTATATTGGCATGATCGCTACTGTAATGAATGCTCTGACTTTGCAAGATGCATTTGAGCATCTGGATGAACCGATTCAGACAAGGGTTATGTCAGCGATCGCCATGCAGGAGATCGCTGAACCATATATCCGCCGTCGAGCCATTCGCCACCTTGAAAACAATCGGGTGGTTATTTTTGGTGCAGGCTCAGGTAATCCTTATTTCACCACTGATACGACAGCCGCTTTACGTGGAGCGGAAATTGATGCGGAGGTGATCCTGAAGGCAACAAAAGTCGATGGTATTTACGATAGTGACCCGAAGAAAAATCCTGACGCAAAACGCTTTAAATCTGTAAGTTTTGATCATGCTTTGATCAATGATTTAAGAGTGATGGATGCAACGGCTTTTGCTCTATGCAAGGAAAATGGTATTCCAATTATTGTGTTCGATCTCGGTGTTACAGGTAACATTCGTCGCGTCATCATGGGAGAATCGATCGGTACTTATGTTGGAGGCTCTTGTGAAATTAACTGATGTTGAGGCGCGAATGCAAAAAGCTGTAGAAGCGACCCAGCACAATTTTAATAGTGTGCGAACGGGGCGTGCTAATGCTTCGCTATTGGATCGAATTACGGTGGAATATTATGGGGCAGAGACACACCTCAAAGCTTTGGCAAATATTTCTTCGCCTGATGCTACGACCTTAATGATTCAGCCTTTCGATCGCAGTAGTATGCGAGCAATTGAGAAGGCAATCTCTGAGTCGGATATTGGGCTAACCCCAAACAATGACGGCAGCAGTATTCGTCTAAATATTCCACCATTGACTACCGATCGCCGTAAGGAGTTGGTAAAAATGGTTTCTAAACTTGCAGAAGAGGGCAAGGTCGCAGTGCGTAATGTGCGGCGTGATGCGATCGACTCACTGCGGAAGCTAGAAAAGGCAAAAGAAATTTCTGAAGATGAGTCTAAAAGCCAACAAGAACAAGTAGATAAGTTAACGGATAAGTTCGTTAAAAATATCGATAAGGTTACAGCCGAAAAAGAAAAAGAAATTTCTACAATCTAAAAACAAAAAGAAGCACCCAAAGGGTGCTTCTTTTTGTTTGTTATAGCAATGAGTCTTTAGAAATTCATTTCCGCAGCTTGGACTTTTTCGACTTGCTTCTTCTTCAGTACCAACAAAATTTGGGTAACGATTACAGAAGCAAAGAATGCTAGCAACCACTGAATGCGGCGAGGATCTTGCAGGACAATTTCGCCGTCATGCTGACCAAAGCCACCAACGTTGGGGTTTGTGGTTAGAGGGGAACCAACTTTCACATCACTACCAGGCTCTACAACCAGTTCAGCTCCAGCAGGAACCTTCTCAACGGCAATGCTGCCATCAGTAGTTTGGATTGAGATTTCATAACCACCGTAGATCCCTTCATCTTCATTTGGTGCGATCGGGCTGATCTGAGTAACTAGACCAGAAACCGAAGAATTATATTCGTTGTTATTGCTCTTTTCACCAGTAGGATAAACCTGTCCACGACCACGGTTACCACCAGCACTTACTGAATATTTCAAGAAGTGAATGCTCTTATCTTTAGCAGGATCAGGAGCAAGTACGGGGAAAACAATTTCCGAATAATCATCACCAGATACTGGCCCAACTAATACGATATTTTCTTGAGTATCGCTGTAGGGTTGGTAATAGGTATCCTTGACTTTTTCCTTAAGCTCCTCAGACAAGCGCTCTTCAGGGGCAATCTTGAAGCCTTCAGGTAATACTAAAACTGCACCAACATTCAAACCTGTTTTGCTGCCATCAGCACTTACTTGTTGTTTGGTGTGGTCATAAGGAAGTTTGACAACTGCTTCAAATACCGTGTCGGGAAGAACAGCTTGAGGTAGTTCTAACTCGATCCCTTTTTGAGCTAGGTGACAGTTAGCACAAACGATACGGCCAGTGGCTTCACGAGGATTTTTGTATGCTTCTTGGGCAAAATAAGGATAGGCAAGAGCTGATTCGGTATTCAGCCCAAATAGTAAAGTTAAACTTGTGAGGATACAAAGACTGACTCCCACAATCAAACGGTTGGCACGGAACAAAGCTTTTTTCATGTATAAGTTCAAATGTATTTCAAAGATCAATTTGGATATGTTTAGGATAGACGGCGCTCCGCGCCGTCTATCCTAAACCCTTTATTTTAAGACCACCAAGGCGCTTCATTGGTGCGGAAGTCAGTTTCTGTCCAAGTGCTAAATTGCACAACATCATCGGAGACTGTGGCATGGGCAAGAGCGAGAGATAGTGGTGCAGGACCACGTACAACTTTACCTTCAGCGTTGTACTGAGATCCATGGCAAGGACACATAAATTTGTTTTCGGCAACATTCCAAGGCACAACACAACCAAGGTGAGTACAAACTGCGTTTAGTCCGTAGGAAGCAATTTCTTTGTTGTCGGTAACGACAATATAAGTGGGGTCGCCTTTGAGTCCTTGGGCAAGTACGCGATCGCCTGCTTGATGACTAGCTAAGAAGGTCGAAGCAACCACATCATTACCAAGTGCATCTTTAGCTGCAACACCACCGCCCGTACCACCACGAGAAGGAGGTACAAAATAGGCTAAGAAAGGAACAGCCGCACCAAGGGTGGTTACTGCCGCAGCTCCCCCCAAAATTAAGTTCATAAATTGGCGACGACCCATGCTAGGGACATCGGCGGATGTAGAAGCTTGACTCATAAATTTGACTAAGGATTTTGCTGAGAAATATTACGTTTTATATATCGCTTCCTACCATGATATCGACAATCTTTGGACATCTCTCTAGTTGTTTTGCAACGAAATGTTAAGCGCCGTGATTTTAGCGAATATTGTTAAGCTTAACGACAGTAAGTAATTCTAATTGTAAAACTGATTTTGGTGTTTCCAGCGTCTATAGCGCTGGAAACACCAAAATCGGTTTTTATGAAAGTCCGCCGTCGGCGGACTTTCATAAAAACCGATTTTTATAATGAGAATTGCTAAAACGTCAGTTCTGTTTAAGTGTTTTGGGTTGAGAAAGGAGAAAGGTTACGCTTAGCGTAACCTTTCTCAAAAACTAGTTATAAATTTTCTGAGACTTAATTATGCCCATATGAATGAAAAATTCACTTCACAGTTTTCTAAATATCGGATATTGGGTTTAGTTGGCAGGGGGCAATTTGGCAAGGTCTTGTGTGCGCGGATGCGAGATACAGGAAAATTGGTTGCGCTCAAGGAACTAGAGCACAAGCGATTTCCCACTAGTAAACTCCTCCGCGAACTACGTTTTTTGTTGACTTTACAGCACGAAAATATAGTTACTTGCACTGCACTTATGCATCACCAAAATTATCGTTATTTAGTGATGGACTACTGTGAGGGTGGGACATTAAGAGATCTAATGAACCATTGCAAGACATTATCAGTCCAGCAATGCTTTGATTTAATTAATGAGATTTTGCTGGGTCTAGAACATGCCCATGGGGAAAATATTATTCATTGCGATATCAAGCCTGAAAATATATTGCTAAAAATTACAGCTAAGGGATGGCTTGCCAAAATTTCTGATTTTGGGATTGCTCGGCTCAGTCAAGAAACAGGAAATGATAGCAACAATGCAGGTTCCCCAGGATATATGGCTCCTGAACGATTTTATGGTCAGTTTTCGGCAGGTTCAGATATTTATGCAGTTGGGATTATTTTGTATGAGCTTTTTGTTGGTAAGCGCCCTTTTTCAGGAATGCCCAACGAGTTAATGAATGCTCATTTAAATCATCGGATTACTATTCCCGATCGCTTGCCCCGATCGCTTGCCAAGATTATTACAAAATCACTCGAGAAACTGCCAAAGCGCAGATATACTTCGGCAAAAGAAATGCGGCAGGATCTTGAGGAAATTCGTTCTGAAGATTTTAGCCAGATTAAAATGGGGGGCGATGTCGAAAGTTGTGAGACTATCCTCTTCTCTAATAAGTCTGAACATTTCGCTCAGAAAAAAACAGATGCAAAAATTATTGGGCTAGTTGGCGCGGAAAAATCTCGTTTTTATAGTACTTCTAGTTTTCTTTTGCATTGGCATAGTTTGAGCCTTGATCAGTCAGAACAAATTGCTAAATCTGAATATGAGATTGAGGCGATCGCCTTTGCTCGTAAGACTTTATTTGCGATTACTAATCGATCCATCTATCAATTTGGTCAGGGAAAGCCAAAATCTTTACATCATTCAGTCCAGCCATTTAAATGGGCAATTTCTCCCCATGGTGACTGGTTTGCCGTATCTACAGGTAAACAATTAGAAATCAGAAATTTAGTCTATAACCGAGCTATGCGCTTGGAGTTTGCCACTAGAGACTTAAGCTGCATAATTGCCTTTGATCAACATCATTTATTAGCAATCGCCAATAAACCAGAAACTAATGAAAGTCGGGCAATCATTATTTCTCGACGCTGTAATGTAATGTACCGATTAGCTCTGCCTATCGCAATCAATTCTGGGATTGCGACATTTACTCATAATCGTTTACTTCTGCTAGAAGCTGGCAATCATAAAAATATCTTTTTGCTCGATCTCACCCCTTATCGACTTCTACGGATTCCTTTAGAATACGAAGCCTTACTTATGGTGGCAACGCCTTGGGGATATGCAATTACAGCTCATTACAATGACGAGCAGACAATTTTGATCTTGTTAGATTTGCGAGGTAACAATATCAATAATTTGATTATTGATGGTGAAGTGACAGCGATCGCACCGATTGACATTAATTTATTAGCGATCGCCACTTCAGAAATATCTGGCTATAAGCTATATGCCATTGATCTTAAAAAGCTAGAAATTGATCTTGTTTTTTAATACCAATTATCCAAAAAAGAGTTGTGGCGCTTCGTGCCGCAACTCTTTTTGGATAATATAGCAACGTAAGAGATAGATAGGACAATTCAAAACCCAAAAGATGGCAGAGCGAAGCTCTGCCATCTTTTGGGTTTTATGTCCTAAGCAAAGCTTACATTGCTATACCAATTCACGAAAGTGTGGCAACACTTTTGTGAATTAAAACCCAAATCCATTAAGGGTTCTAAAAACATAAAATGGCTACGACATTTTGTGTTTTGGTGTAAGACTAAAGAAGGCGGCGCTTAGCGCCGCCTTCTTTAGTTTTGGGAAGCGGAGGAGCGCTTACGTCGTGAAGCTTCAGGCGATTGAATTGGCACAAATTCCTTGGAAACTTCTGAAGGCTCACTTCTTAGATCAGAATTTTCATCCGTATCCGCTGACTCAATTGGTTGTGGTCGATTTACCCTCAAAATTACTCCATTAGAAGTGCCGTTAGCCTTGACAGGACTAATGACTGGAATGCTGGGAACCACTTCAGATGGTAACTCGGAAATTTCTGGCTCTACAAACCTTTCCGAAAAGTCATCATCTCGATCTGCCGAGTCATTTGTTTCCGCGTTTGCATCAAAACTTGACTCTGCACTTGATTCATTATTTGAATTTGATCTCAGGTTGCCCATGTTATTGGCAATCTTAGGAGCTTGTCCTGGTAAAGCAACCGTCACAATTACATTACGAGGATCTTTAACTTCGCGATCGAGCAGTACCAAAGGCGAAACGCCGATTAGAGAATAAACATCTTGCTCTTCTTCCGTCATTTCCACCACAATTAACTCTGGTGGTTCAATGACTTTGGTGCGAATTTCCCGTTTGCTAGGACGCTCAGGTAAATTTTCAGTAGTAACTACAGGTACGGTATCTACTACTTCAAGCAATTCTTCACTTGGCTCAGCGATCGCTTTAGTTGCAGGAATATTACTAGCAATGCTAGGCAAAGACAATTTAGCTGGAACAGATCGATCAGTAACAATTTCACGCTCAATGCGTGGCTCAAACCTTGGCTCAATTAATGGTTCAATGCGTGGCTCAAAGCGCGATCGCACATCCATTGGTGCAACTTTTTCTGGCTCACGCGAATCACGCGAATCTTTATTGAGCATGGCGCGTTTGCCGCGTCTACGCAGATTTCCCCGCTCTTGATAGCTCGGATGGTTCACTAAGTTTGGCTCTAGCCCACCGCCCAAGTCAGAATCCCCGTCTTCGTACTCAGAGGTAAAATCAAGCTGATTAGATTGCTTGGATTCCCAAGTACGAGATGTCGCATCAACAGGTTGTCCAGCCGCTTCACCTGGTAAATGCATTAAATGTCCTAAGCCACCGCAGGTAGAACAAGGACGACCAAATAATTCATAAATACTCTGACCTTGGCGCTTACGAGTCAGCTCCACTAGCCCTAATTCCGTAAGCTGCGCAATTTGAGGACGAGATTTGTCCGATCGCAAAGCTTTATTAAAATGTTCAAGTAGTTGTAATTGATCGCGGCGAGTGTCCATATCGATGAAGTCCACCACAATTACGCCAGCAATATTTCGCAGACGAACTTGACGGGCAATCTCCACAGCAGCTTCACAGTTTGTCCACAACACTGTCTCGCGAGAGGTTTGGGACTTGGTAAAGGAACCAGAGTTAACATCAATTACGGTTAAGGCTTCAGTTGGCTCAATAATAATGTAGCCACCACTAGGCAGATCGACTCTAGGTTTGAGCGCTTCACGGATGCCAGCATTAACACGAAAATATTCTAAGATTGGCGTGCGTTCACGATGGTGATCTAACATCAAACCGCTAGGAATTTTGCCATCCGCCCATCCTAGTAAATGCTGTTTAATGCGGCGCAGACCGTCACTAGTATCGGTAACGATCCGATTAACTTCGGTGCTATACAGGTCGCGCAATACCCGTTGGACAAAATCTCGTTCGCGATCTAGCAATGTTGGCTGGCGTGTAGTGGCGACATCTTGCTGGATGCCTTCCCACTGGCGCTGCAAATTATCGAGATCTTCAATAATCTGCTCCTCAGGCATTCCATCTGCCTCAGTCCGTACCAAAACGCCCATACCCGCAGGCTTAACCAAAATGGCAAGGGCACGTAGACGATTACGCTCAGACTCACTGCGAATGCGTCGAGATAGGTTTACGCCACGACCAAAAGGCAGCAGCACCACATAGCGACCTGGCAAGGAGATATTTCCTGTTAAGCGGGGACCTTTGTTGCCAGTTGGTTCTTTCATTACCTGCACCAGCACTCGCTGTTGCGGTACGACTAGATCGCTGATCGAGCCAGACGATCGCCTCATTTTTAAAGGACCTAGGTCAGTAATGTGAATGAAGCCATTGCGATCGCCGTCACCAATATTTACAAACGCCGCATCAATACTGGTTAAAACATTTTCGACAACGCCCAAGTAAACATCCCCAACTTGGTGAGTTCCTGCGGCAACAACAATTTCTTCAATTTGATCTTCGCTAAATACAGCAGCAATTCGATACTGCTCGGCAATAATTATTTGCTTTGGCATTCAATTTCCTCAGAATTTCTTCGATTCAAGAGAGCCAGCCTAAGAACCTACCTGAAAAAATTTTTTCTAAAACTTCATATAAAAAATATTAAAAAAAATATCTTTCAAACCCTTTATATAAGTAAATCAACGTAATTAAAACTTAGAGTCAACACCTATGTCGTCCGCTGTGCGTGTGGCAAAGGTTTTGGGTTTTTATATTTAATTGCGCCTACTTACTTAAATAGACTCAAAAAAGTCTGAATAGGGGCTTCACAACAGAACATACCAATAACGAAAACAAGAAAAAAATTTCGATCGCAACCTGTCTCTATCATTGACCGTTTACATAGCTATGTACCGAAGCTAGTAATCAGTCGCTGTGTCTGCTCTGACATCACGATAACAAGACATATTGCTTTGTATGGAAAATTGGTGGGGTTTCGTTAAAAGAATTAAGTTATTTCTTAGACTGGCGTTTATTAGACTATCTAAAAGTTGCTTACACCATCTGCCTACAGCATTCAGCCTGTAGGTAAAACAGCGTACTTGATAATTCAAGTTTATGATTATGGTTTGTAAGCTTGATCGCTTAACTAGCAGCTAGATGCGTTTTAGCTAGCAGCCAGCTTAAGCCTATCGTAGTATTATAGCGCAGCATTGGGCGTAACTATTTCTTAATAGTGTTTTAATATTGATAGTTATGTTGGGAATACGGTGCAGCCGCATCTCCAACTTTAAAGTGGTTACGACGGAAATACAGCTGGGCTGTATTTCCAACTTTAAAAAATAAAAAAATGAGGGTAAGGTTCTGAGTACGCGAGTAGTTATCGTCCGTCACGGTGAGAGTAATTTCAACATCCTAAGCAAAATCCAAGGAAGGGGTAATTATGATCGCCCAGAATTGCAGTCTGTATTGACCGAAAAGGGCAAACAGCAAGCTAAGCTCGCGGGAAAAGCTCTGGCAAACCTAAGTATTGATGCTGCCTACGCGAGTCCTTTAGTCCGCGCTCAGCACACTGCCAGACTCATTTTGGCTGAAAATTTTAATCCGCCTGAGTTAGTTGCTACTGAAGGTTTATTAGAGATTGACCTTAGCGAGTGGGAATCGATGATTTCTCGTGACGTTAAAGAGCAGTTTCCTGAAAAATATCATCTCTGGCAAAATGAGCCAGAGAAATTTCAGTTAGGCGATCGCTATCCAATTCTTGACCTATTTGAGCAAGCCAAAACTCTATGGGCAGAAATTTTACCTAAACATCAAGGTAAAACGATTTTGCTTGTGGGGCATAGCGGTATTAATCGCGCTTTGATTTGCTCCGCGATCGGCATTCCCGTTGACCTCTATCACAATATTCAGCAAGTCAACTGCGCTATTAGTATCCTTAATTTTCAGGGCGAAAGTATCACTGAGGGCGTGCAACTTGAATCCCTCAATCTTGCCAGTCATCTTGAGGATATTTCAGGCTCACCCCTACCCCCTGTCAAGAAAAATCACAATGGGCCGCGTTTATTGCTAGTCCGTCACGGTGAAACCGAGTGGAATCGTCAAAAACGTTTTCAAGGACAAATCGATGTGCCACTTAATAATAATGGTCATGCTCAAGCTAGACGCGCCAGTGAATTTCTAGCAAAAGTTAAAATCGATAAAGCCTTTAGCAGCCCCATGTTGCGACCTAAAGATACTGCTTTAGAAATTTTAAACAAACATCCCCAGATCAAGCTTGAGCTATTTGATGAACTCAAAGAAATTTCCCATGGCTTATGGGAAGGCAAATTTGAACATGAAATCGAAGCTGAGTTTGCAGGGCAGTTAGCTCTTTGGCAAGCCAAGCCTGAAACTGTGCAAATGCCTGAGGGCGAAAATTTACAGCAAGTTTGGGATCGGGTGGCGATCGTTTGGCAAAAAATTGTCGATTCAGTTCCTGCTGGTGAAACTGCTCTAGTTGTCGCCCATGATGCTGTAAACAAAGCGATTCTTTGCCTATTATTCGATTTTACTCCTGAGCAATTTTGGGTCTTTAAGCAAGGAAATGGTGGAGTAAGCGTAATCGATTATCCTCAAGGTGGACAGGGCTCTCCAGTTCTACAGTCTGGGAATATTACCACTCATCTATCTGAGGGTGTGCTCGATCGCACCGCCGCAGGCGCTCTTTAAATATAATTGAAATATAATTGAAGCCAATAAAATCAATTTTGGGTTTTGCTGCGCCGAAGGTGCAGCAAAAAACAGAATTAGTTTCTTAATGAGAATTGCTACACCATTTACTTCAAACCTTAAGAGAGACGCATTTTCTGCTAATTTGGTGTGAAGGATTTTTCTTAGTATCTTGTTTTAGTATTCGGAGTTTAAATAAAGTGACTATTCTATTCCAACTTTTATTGGCTGCTTTTGTCTTGTTTTCCTTCGTTTTGGTGATTGGTGTACCTGTAGCTTACGCATCCCCTAGCTCTTGGAACCAAACAAAGCCACTTTTATTTCTTGGCTCTCTAATTTGGTTAGCATTCGTAATTGTCATAGGCATTTTGAACGCTTTTGTAGCTTAGATATAGCCAATAACCCCAGAACAAACTTCCAAAAATCTTGCTGAGCAAAATTTTTGGAAGTTTCTCCTTTGATTAATCATTTGAAAATCGCTATAAATTAATTCTATGACCGTTTTTGAAGGTAGTTTTACTAACACAGATAGTTTGCGCTTTGCGATCGTGGTAGCGAGGTTTAATGACCTGATCGTCGGTAAGCTCCTCCAAGGATGTCAAGATTCATTGCTTCGCCATGGGGTGGATGTTTCGGAAACTGGCAGCCAAGTTGATTATGCTTGGGTTCCTGGAAGTCTCGAAATCTCGATGGTCGCAAAAGAATTAGCAACCTCGGGACGTTATGACGCAATCATTTGCCTAGGAGCTGTCATTCGTGGGGATACGCCTCATTTTGACTATGTGGCTAATGAGGTTTCTAAAGGTGTATCTGCAACCTCTTTTCAGACTGGTGTACCGATTATTTTTGGTGTATTGACCACTGACACAATGCAGCAAGCTCTAGAACGCGCTGGCATTAAAGGTAATAAGGGTTGGGAGTTTGGCATGGGTGCGATCGAAATGGCTAATCTCATGCGCCAAATTCGCTCGAAATCTGTTTAAACAAGCGAGCTTTGCTCGCTTATTTAAACTATAAATCCTGCACTTTGTCCTTGGGATGCTTGCCAACTGCGGGCATCGTAATATAAATCTTCTAAACAAATACTATAAAGAGCATCCTTAAGCTTCCGATCAAGTCTTTGCCAAAGCGCAAATGTTACCCAATCAGAGGCAAGTTTTTCCTGTGGCTTTAGTCTGGGCAAGGGATAAGTATCTTCGCCCACTGCTGACAAAATTTCGCCCAGAGAGATATCTTTAGGCGATCGCTTTAGCTTATATCCCCCCTGAACACCACGCACTGACTCGACTAAATCCGCTTGGCGCAGGGCAATTAAAATTTTTTCTAAATATGGCGCAGGAATTGATTGGCGATCGCTAATTTCACGAACTGATACAGGTTTACGTTTTGCCCAAACCACCAGATCGAGCATCGCCTTCACACTGTAATGACCTTTTCTGGTTAGTTTCATCGGCTTGCTTATCAGAACATGCTGCTTCGCAGCATGTTCTGATTTTTTCTGGCTTTTTTAAGTTTGCGAAAATTCTTGAATAACCGAAGACAAATCGACAGGAGCGGGCAACATTTCACCGCCGCGCCAATCTAGTACTTGTACCAAAATCAAATAGCCCACACCCAAAATTACGGCGACAACGCCTGTCAAAACTGATATCCATTGTGATCGCTGCATAAGTTAAGTCTAAATGAAAAATTTAAGTAAATCGATGAATTAGAAAAAATATCCTAACTAACTGCTATTATCCCTCTTGAAATATCTTTAATCATTGATATTTAAGTAAAACCTGATTTAGGTAAAACCTACAGTAATTTGCCTTAATCAATTACAGATTGCCTGACAAAGTCCTGCATGGTAGAACTTTCTCAGGCAATCTGTGAGTTTAGTGAATCCGCAAAGTGCTGTATATCAAGTAAAGCTCTATTTTGATAGGAACAAACTTTTTCAATTCTTCGTCCTAAAACTTGAACATAAAGACACAGACTTTTTTAAGTCATGTGCAGATTTAAGTCCAGTAGGAGCAAGTAATTGATGAGTTATAGCCTATCTTGGTCAACCAGCATCGGAGGGTACGCGCCCTCCAACTCCGTGTCCGTTGATAAGCTCCCCATCGTTGAATTGGTACAACTGTGCCAAACTGAAGCGCAAACCAGCAGGTCTGCGTTTGCAGAACTCATGCGACGTAATCAATCCTATGTCGATCAAGTTTTGTATAAACTTGCTCCTGACTGGCAAGATCGTGCTGATCTTGCTCAAGAAGTCTGGTTGCGCGTATATCGTAATATCAAGCGCTTGCAAGAACCTGAAAAGTTTCGTGGTTGGCTGAGTAGAATTGCTACCAACTTGTTTTATGACGAATTGCGTAAGCGTAAGCGTGTTGGTAGCTCAGTTTCTCTCGACGCACCATTTATGTCTGGCGATGGTGATGAAATGACTTGGGACTTGCCTAGCGCGGCTCCTAGTCCTATAGACAATATGTCTACGCAAGAGTTTTATGAACAACTTCGTAAGGCTATTCAAGATTTACCTTCTAGCTTCCGCGAAACCATCGTTTTAAGGGAAATCCAAGGTTTGTCCTATGAGGAGATTTCTGAATTAACAGGTGTATCGCTTGGTACAGTAAAGTCACGTATAGCTAGAGCAAGATTGAAACTACAAGCGCAACTACAACCCTATTTGTCAAATATGTAACGAGGGGTGTATTTAAGTTATGAGTGCTAACCAAATTTTTAATAGTTCTATGATTATCCCAGAGGAGCGCTTTGAGTTACTAAGTGCGTATATAGATGGCGAAGTAACTGAAGCTGAAGAACAACTTGTCGAACAGTGGTTGTCCGATGATGTTGATTTCCGTCGCCTCTATCAACAACAACTAAAGCTACGTCAATCGCTAATTGATCTCCCAGTACCTGTAGCCGCACATTCATCGGTCAAAACAGAGACAGATGTGATGATTAATCGTGTCCTTGCTGAGATTGACAAGCGATCGCAGCGTCGTAAATGGAAATTAGCGGGTATTGGTATATCTGTTGCCGCTGTAATTGGAGTATTCGGCTCGATGTTCACATTCAACTCTAGCCCTCAATTCAGCCCAGTGGCAAACAGCATCAAGTCTCCTGCTCCTACCCAAGTAAAACCAGAACCAATCTTAATTGCTATGGAAGAGCCATTGGTTCCTTTACCCAAGTCGATGAGTTCTAAATAAAAACGAAAAAAATGATTACGGAGGGCATAGCCCTCCGTAATCATTTTTTTCGTTTTATTATTGTGAGGGGACTTATTTGTGTCGCCTCTTTTTTTGCTTGACTGACCAATGACTCGTAAAATGAAAGCAAGCCTAAAGGTATGGGCATTTCAGTATTTAGAGCATTTACTCAGAGCATTTTTAGCTAGCAATTTTAATGAGCATCAAAGTCGTTCCTACAGTCCCTTTTTCTGATCAGAAGCCCGGTACTTCTGGTCTCAGAAAAAAAGTTACCGTTTTTCAAACGCCTAACTATCTCGAAAATTTCGTTCAATCAATATTTGACAGCCTCGAAGGATTTCAAGGACAAACTCTTGTCGTCGGTGGCGACGGACGTTACTACAATCGCCAAGCGATCCAAGTAATTCTGAAAATGGCAGCAGCCAACGGCTTTGGCAAAATCCTTGTTGGACGTGGAGGGATCTTATCGACACCTGCTGCCTCTTGCATTATTCGTAAATACAATGCTTTTGGTGGCATTATCCTCTCGGCGAGTCATAACCCCGCAGGTAAAGATGGCGACTTTGGCATTAAATACAACACAGGCAACGGTGGCCCCGCACCTGAGAAAATTACTGATGCGATCTACAACATCACTAAGAGCATCACTGAATATAAGATTCTGGAAGCTGATGATCTTGATCTTGACCAGATCGGTGAATCTCAATTAGGTGAAACCACGATCGCAGTAATCGACTCTGTTGCTGACTATGCAGAATTGATGGGTGAATTATTTGATTTCGATCGCATCAAATTATTGTTAGCCTCCCCTAACTTTCGGATGTGCTTCGATGGAATGCAGGCGGTAACTGGCCCCTATGCTCAAGAAATTCTTGTTAATCGCCTCGGCGCACCCGCAAGTGCATTGCAATGTTGCATACCTCTCGAAGACTTCGGTGGTGGACATCCTGATCCGAATCTTGTTTACGCCCACGATTTAGTCGATGTTCTTTATGGTGAAGATGCTCCTGACTTTGGTGCAGCATCTGATGGCGATGGCGATCGCAACATGATTTTAGGCTGCAAATTTTTTGTCACCCCTAGCGATAGCTTAGCCATCCTCGCAGCTAATGCTCATCTAGTCCCTGCTTATAAAGGTGGACTGGCTGGTATTGCTCGTTCCATGCCCACCAGCCAAGCTCCCGATCGCGTAGCAGCTCGTTTAGGTATTGAATGCTACGAAACCCCTACAGGCTGGAAGTTCTTCGGAAATTTACTAGATGCAGGTAAGGCAACTCTTTGCGGCGAAGAGAGCTTTGGTACAGGTTCCAATCATGTCCGCGAAAAGGATGGACTCTGGGCGGTACTTTTCTGGCTGAATGTTTTAGCGGCTCGTCAACAATCTGTTGAAGCGATCGTTAAGGAACATTGGCAGCTTTATGGACGCAATTTCTATTCTCGCCATGATTATGAAGGTGTCGATAGCGATCGCGCCAACACCCTGATTGATAATCTTCGCAATAAATTTGCAGATTTGCCAAGTCAGAAGTTTGGCAATTATGAAGTCGCATTTTGCGATGACTTTAGCTATACCGATCCTGTGGATGGCAGCATTAGCAGCAAGCAAGGAGTACGGATCGGCTTTACCGATGACTCGCGCATAGTATTCCGTCTGTCTGGGACTGGCACTGAAGGCGCAACTCTGCGACTCTATGTAGAAAGCTATGAACCAAATATTGCAAAGCATTCTCTCGACACTCAGGAAGCGCTGAAGGAACTAATTGAGATAGCCGACCAAATCGCGCAGATCAAGACTCTAACAGGACGCGATCGCCCTACTGTGATTACATAAAATAAAGGCGCACCCTAAGGGTGCGCCTTTATTTTATCGAGTAAAAATCATCTGGAGTATTGCAATTAAACAGCATCGCAAAAGGGGGATTTTCTATCTCAATAACTTCTTGAGTACTTAACCATTTTTGAAACGATCGCCCACCAATATTGATAAATTCTTTAAGAGAATCTTGACATTGCCAACGATAGAAACCACATAGAGGTTCCCATTGCTTTTGCGAATTCGCATCTACATATCGCGGTAAATAAGCGATCGCAGTTTCAGGTAAACTCGCTAACTGACTAGCCCAAATCTGGAGAATATCACCTTGCAGATTTGGCAAATCGCAGGCAAGCAACAAGATCCAATCGACAGGACTTGCGATCTCCCTAATTCCTTGCCAAAAGCCAACTAATGCTCCATCAAATTGTTGATCTAAAACTAGATAACAATGCGGTAAATTTTGGGCGATCGCTTCTTGATATTGTTTCTGACTTCGCGCCACTACATACACTGAATCAGCCACTCCTAAAGCAGTTTGACAGGTTCTTAATAATAGAGTTTCACCATTAATTTCTAATAAAGCCTTATCTCTTCCCATCCTTGAGCTTTTTCCGCCCGAAAGTGCGATACCCAAAAGAGAGTTGCGGTGCGGAGCGCCGCAACTCTCTTTTGGGCTTTGGGTTTTCCCTAACATAATTAGCTACAGCTATAGATGAATTTGAGAATCTCTCGGGCAGTAATTTCGGGGCGTTCCAAATGAGGAACGTGACCGCTATTATCAATCCAAACAAGCTTATTATTAGGAATGATTGATTGGAACTTAGCTGCATCTTTTGTGCCGAGAATGCGATCGCGATCGCCCCAAAGAATTAAGGTTTCCTGTGTCAAATGTGCTAATTGCTTCGCAAAGGAACCATAGCCACCGCTTTTAGTAAACGCAATCAGAGAATCGCTCCAGCGTGGCATAGCCAAATGGAGCGACGCGCAAACTTCGGCATCGGGCGTGACAAATCTAGAATCAGCATAAGCCTTGAGACTAACTTCACGGCGGACTTTGGGGCTTCGCAAAAAATCTGTTGCCATACGATCTAATGGTGGTACAAGAAATTTACCAGCAGCAGTTCCTTTCCTCATTCCTGCACTACCAATGAGAATCAATTTTTTCACTACATCAGGATAGGTAAGCGCAAAGTCGATCGCAGCTGCACCGCCCATTGATGCTCCAACTAAAATAATTGGTTTAGCGATCGCCGTTTTCCAAAAATAGTATAGATGCTCTTTGATCAAGTCTGGGCTAACTTGGCTATCTGCAAGACGCTCAGTTAAACCGAATCCAAACAAATCCAAAGCCCATGTTTGGCGTGAAGTCGCTAGTTTTGGGATTAGCCGTCGAAACTCTAATAGAGAGCTATCAAAACCATGCAGGAGCAAAATCGGTATGTCTTGCTCATCTTTACTCATACCATCGCAGACATAGCTCGTCAAAATCACTTCACTAGTGAAAGACGTTGAGACAAGACAAAATTGAATATTATCAACAAGAGCGATCGAGGTTGCTTCTGTGAGTTGCGATCGCAGTTGGGTAACTTCAGGCGGTAAGTTCGACATTAGATCGTGTTCAGGTTTCATCACTACTCATTTTATTGATTCCATCTATTCCCTCGCTTGCAGGAAATCGGGAATCTGTATCTAATTCTGTATTTTTTCGTTTTAACTTGTGTAGACGCATTTTTACAAGAGTTGCCCCCGTAATCGTGGCATAAAAAGGAGTAAATCCTAAAAAGAACAATAGAATCCCATATAAACTACCCCGACCTCGAAAAATAGCGATAATGGCGATCGCCATGAATGTTACTAGAACAATATTAACTATCAGCCATAAAATAGCTCTCCCTTTCAAGATCTGAGGATTAGAGAATTTTGGGTGCTGACTATTCCATAGAACTAGCCATTGTAAGACTCCTAGGATGATTCCCGACAAAACTAGCCATAAAGAATTTACGGCTAATAGTGGAATGCGATCAATAATGTTGCTTTCGGCAAAAGAACCATCTGAATTAAGCACAAAACCAAATTGGGCTGTATAGGCTAAGCTTGTAGCCGCAAAAACAATCCAAGTCCAACCAAATGTACTAGCTAAAATCCACCAGACTGAAGATTTAAAGAATCGCCGCAAAACCAGATATTGCATTAAGCCCACAAATGCGCCTACTACAATCGCTCCACTGACAATGCCCGTTGATACAGGACAGTTCAGACTGCCGAAACCCGTATCGCAAATGCGGAGATCCATTAGACGATCGCTTAGGTAATGAACTCCCGCTAAACAAGCAGCAATCCCAAATATAATACCGATCGCAGCACCAGCTAGCGTAGTCAGTACCCATCGCCACCATAGACCGACAGCAGATAAAGTGCGTTGTTTTTGCATTGTGTATTTCAATCCCGCATTGCCTGCGCTCGAAGTATTCGAGTTCGAGCACAGCATTAAATTTCTAGATTAGCTCTTCTGTAACAATCCTACGCAAAATATCTGCGACTGTAGCAGCCATTCTCGCATCAATTTCTAGAGCTTCGCGCACAGGATCTTTAAGATTAAGGACAGCCCGTAAAGTCATATTCACTGATCGCACCTTTGGTAAGGGCAAATCATGGGACTTGGCAAGGAGATCGATAAACTGGATACAAGCGGTGTAGGTCAGCTCAGTTTGTTTACGTTGATCACTGTATCCAAAACCCATCTTGGAGAACACTACAGGTTTGTCAATAAAATATGATAAACCTAGAGCCATGATCGCCGCATCTATATACCTCGCTGTGTCTTGTCCCATCGCATTAATCAAAGTACTTAAACTATGCCACTGAGCAGGCAATCGGTTGGCAGGAGCTAGATGACGATGCCATGCGATTTGCGAAACAACTCTTGTCAAGTCGTAGGCGGAAATTAAATTGTCTCCACGATGTGGATCTTTGACTCCACTGATAACATTTGCACCAGTAACATCACGTAAAATTGGCTGCTCAATGTAAGGGGCTTCGCCGTAACGTCCTTGAAAAGTTAGCTTTTGATTACCTGTAATTTTTTTGAGCCAATCCTGTAAAGCTAAAGGCGTAGTAAATTGCTTGAACATTGCCGACAATCCATTGGAGGTCATGCCATTCGTTTCTTCGTAAGCACAGATCCGCTGAGCCATTTCGGCAAATGTACGAGATGTTTTGCTTCCTTTTGGATCGAAGATTCCACAATTAGCGATCGCTTGATTGGGTTGTACTTGATTGGCTTGGCAAATAGTATAGAGCAATGGCAATATTTTGGTGGAACTCCAAAACTGGACATTACTTAGAGCATTTCGTCCAATCCAACGGGCTAACATTTGTCCATTAACCACGCTGCCAATGCAGATACAAGCCTCTTGAATACTGCTATGGAGAAATTCTAAGCCAATGTTTTCAATATTGGGAATTGTCCCGAGCACTGGATAAGGACGAAATCGTACCCGCACCTGACTACCAGATAACATGGCAACTTCACCATAGGAAACTACATTTACTCCATCTGGCAAACTAGCAAGGCGATCGGCATAGGCGGGAATATGATTCAACAATGGCGATGGCGCAAAATTGCGATTTGGCAAACCTTTTTTGGAACCTGCAATACTGCCATTGACCCCACGATCAAGGAAGCCAAGATAATTAGAGTCGGCTTGCCCCATATTTACGAAAATCCGCTGCGCGTTAGTAAATTTTGGGAATAAGCGATCGCCTTCGCCGATAATTTTGAGTAAATGTCTAACTACCGCAGGAATTTGTAAGAGGTTATTTGTAAGAGCTTGCGAGTTAGCATCCAAAATCGTATCAATACTAAGGGCATTAGCAAACTGCACAAAAGCAGCTTCCGATAATCTGCCATAGATGCCATCCACTTCACCGTCATATAGCCCTAACTGCTGCAAATAAGTCTGTGCTTTGGTTAGTTCCTCAAACGAAAGTTTTACCCCTACGACTGCCATGAAATTCCTCTATAAAAAAGCCTTAGTCTAATATTCTATCGACAATCTAAGCGATCGCAATGTATTCCAAATCGCACTAACCATAAAACCCCAAATTATTGCGACGGGCTTTGATAATTTTGGGTCTCCTACACTATTTTACCAAAATTACCCATGCCCAAATACAGTTCGGCAACTTCGGGATCGTTCAATAGATCGGAACCCTTGCCCGTAAACTCATCTTTGCCCAAATGCATCACATAACCGCGATCCGCGATCGCTAAAGCCTTACGCGCATTCTGCTCCACCAAAATGATTGATGTTCCTGTTTGATTAATTTTTTGAATCAAATTAAAAATATCCTGAACCAAAATCGGTGATAGCGCTGCTGAAGGCTCATCTAAAATCAACAATTTCGGCTCTAGCATCAGCGCCCTTCCCATCGCTAGCATTTGGCGTTCACCGCCAGATAGTGTCCCAGCCCGCTGATTACGACGTTTAGCAAGCACAGGAAAAGTTGTATATATTTTGTCTTTAACTGCTGCTATATTTCCTTCGCGGGTATAGGCTCCCATATCAAGATTGTCAGATACGCTTAATGATGGGAATACATTAGAAACTTGAGGCACATAGCTAATTCCTTGTCGCACGATTTGCTCAGGCTTGAGTCCGATCAGGTTGCGATCGCCAAATAATATTTCCCCCGATCGCACTGGCACTAGACCAAATATTGCTTTTGCAAAGGTCGATTTGCCAGCACCATTGGAGCCAATCACGGTGACAAGCTCACCTTCATATACTGATAAATTCGCACCTTGTAAAATATCTACCCCATCCACATATCCTGCCACAACATTTCGGGCTTTGAGAATAAGTTGAGTGGAAATTTGGCGATCAGGACGATCAGTTGGTTCAGCAGATTGACTAGCGTTCATATTTGGGTTTATAGCCTTACTTGAAATAAGCATATACAGTGCAAGGGGGTTATAGCAATGGTCAAGAAGCTTTGCATCTCTACATTGCGGAGATAACTACGCGAAAACCGATGTCATTGTAGCGATCGCTTTGCCAATGCCATTCACGACTTGCCGCTCGACATAGCTTCGCCTCATTGCTCCAAGAGCCGCCCTTACGCACACGCCGACTGGTATAGCCATCAAACACCCATGCCGATCCATCGGCAGGTGCACCATTAAAATTATCGTGCCACACATCCTCGCACCATTCCCAAATACCACCATGCATTTCGTATAGTCCCCAAGGGTTTGGTACTTTCTGTCCGACTGGTTGCGATCGCTTGTTGGCATTGTCAGCAAACCATGCATACTCAGTGAGTTGTGTGGAACTATCACCAAAATGGTAAGCCGTATTAGTACCAGCACGGCAAGCATATTCCCATTCTGATTCGCTAGGCAAACGGTAAAGATGTTGTGTTTTTGCTGCTAATTTACGACAAAAATCTTGAGCCTCAAGCCAAGAAATATTTTCCACAGGCGCTTGTAGGTTTTCGCGAAATATGGCGGGATTCCTGCCCATAATGGCAACCCATTGCTCTTGCGTAACCACAAATTTTGCCATGTAAAAAGCAGGAACATTGACCTCAGATATTGGTGATTCATTGTCTCGCCTGCCAATTTCATTGGGTGGTGAGCCTAGGGCAAATTTGCCCGATGCGATCCGTACCATTTCCATATGGATTCCATTCCCAAAATCATCCCGAAAAGCTTTATCTCCTCTCTTAATTGGATCGCTTGGCGGTTCAGGGATTGGCGGCGATTCTGCAATGATGATCGGGGCTGGTTGAGGTTTGAGTTTTTCTAGCAATATCGCCAAGGTAAAACCTGCGATCGCGGAACTAGTGCTAATAATTAACTGACGACGATTAATCTTTATTGGGACTTTTGCAATAGATTTCATCCATGATTGTGCGATTGGCAAGGCTTTAACCGTAGAGATTTCCGAAGTCTTTTTTGATTCTAGAGTATTAAAATCATTAACAATTCGGCTAAATTCTTCTATATATTCATAGCCTTCCAGATATTCGCGTACCAAATAATAATTCTCTTCTTCTGTAAAAAAAGCTTGCACTTTTGGGGATAGCGTATAGTCTTGCCCGATTTCATACAGCTTTGTGGCAAGCAACCCATGGTCTAGCGCATCCTTTTCTGAAACTTGCCAGAAATAAATCACACATAAAGGCTTGGGCGCAATTGGAATCTCTAAATTTTCTGCTAGATAAACCGACAAGGCGATCGTGCCAACTTGTCTAATACCAATGGTTTGACTTATGCGATAACGCTTGTTGAGAATATTGTCTAAATCCATTGATGCCTAGGGTCGGGAATATAGCGATCGCCACTTAACATTAAAAGCCCAAAAAGCAAAATTAGTTGTAGTTAGCGTCAGCGTAACGCACCCTTGCGGTGATTGGATTTTGGGGTGCGTTACGCTATCGCTAAATCACCCTACGAGGGCAACCCAAAAGAGGGTTGCAGCGAGAAGTGCCGCAATGCTCTTTGGGGTTTTGGAGAAATTTCCAAAAGATCTTGTGTAATTGTACAAATCAGTAGTACTATAAATAACGGTTAAATGGCGAGTGTAGCCAAGTGGTTAAGGCAGTGGTTTGTGGTACCACCATTCGTGGGTTCAATTCCCATCATTCGCCCTCAAATTAAAATCCAAATAACACCACAAAAAAGAAAAGAGGTCACAAAGTGACCTCTTTTCTTTTTTGGTGTTTTGACGGTAGCTCAAAGCCCTAAAATTGCGAGAGAGTTTAATCTGCTTTAGAGATTTTTTAAATAGGACGACTGAAGGTTTCATGAGAAAGACAGTTGCAAGATTTTGCGCGATCGCATTGATCACGATTTTAATAGTGGTTTCGCTTGGCGGCTTATACCCTCAGAGTTCGCGAGCCGATGGCAATCCGATCACGATCGCCGTAGCTGCACCTCTTAGTGGTGATGGCGCGAGTGGCGGTCAAGAAATCGTCGATAGTATCAAGCTATATATTGATGCGACCAATCGCGATGGGGGCATCAATGGTCGTCAGCTTAAATTAAATGTTTTTGACGACAAGGGCAATGCTGATGGGGCAACTCAAGTTGCTAACGAAATTTCTAAAAGTGAGGCTCTAGTGGTGTTGGGGCATCGCACTTCTGATGCTTCGATCGCGGCGGGTAACATTTACCAAGAACGCAAGTTGCCAGCAATTACAGGTACGGCAAATAATCCTAAAGTTACCACGGATCGCCCTTACTATTTTCGGATAATTTATACTAATCCTGACTTGGCAAAAACGCTGTCGCTCTATGCACAGCAGGTATTACAGTTCAAGACGGCTAGTGTAATTTATGACAAAGCCAGCAAAAATGAACAGACCCAATCTGAAGTAATTAAATCGGCTTTTGAAGCTAATGGTAATGGCAAAATTCAAAAAACTTGGGCGATTGACTCTGAGCCATCTAATCGGAAAGCGTCAGTGCAACAAATCGTCAATGAAATTGCCGCCGAGACTGATGCAGGAATTTTGTTTTTAACTTTGGGCAAAGAGGATGTTGCTGAAGATTTTTTAGTGGCGCTGAAACAAAAGGGGCTGAAAAACATCATTTTAGGTGAACAAGCTTTAGCAAGAGAATCTTTTGCAAAGCGTTTTGAAAAATACGCTGAAGAAAAGAAAAGCGCAGGTTTCTTTACTGATGGCATGTATGTGCCAGCGCCAATCTTATTTGATAGTGCTGGAGCTGATGCCCAAGATTTTCTCACTGCTTATCAAAAAGCCTATAACAAGACTCCTTCCTATTTAGGAGCTAAGTTTTATGAGGCAGCGATCGCGGCAGTCGATGCAATTCGCAAAGCTAATCCAAAATTAACGACAGCAAGCTTAGAAAGCGATCGCGAACAGGTGCGAGATGCTTTAGCAAAGCTAAACAATCGTAAGGTCGGGATACGAGGTTTAACGGGTTTGCTATATTTCAATAGCGATCGCAATAGCGATCAACCTGTGCGTCTTGCTCAATTTCAAAATTACAAACTGATCTCCGCATCCCAGCAATTTACACCAATTCCTAACCCAGAACGCCTGAATTTACCGAAAGAAATCCAAGCTGGAAGCATCGTTCAATCGGGCGATCAATATTTTTGGCGGCAGCGTGTAGTTTACTCAGGCATGGATATCAATAAACTAAATCGCATTGATAAATCTACCTTTACCGCCGATTTTTACGTGTGGTTCCGCTATAGCGGCAATGATGAGCCTACGGAGATTCAGTTTCCTGATGCGGTCACCAATAGCGTCAACCCCACAGCTCCAGTATTTGATGGCAAAGCCCCAATCAAGGCGCAGGTCGTCAATGGCTTAAACTATCGTCTCTATCGGGTACGCGGTGAATTTCGGAATGCCTTTGATTTTCGTGACTATCCCTTTGATTCACAAAGATTAAACTTGCGTTTTGATAATCCCAATCTATCGACTGAGCGGTTGATCTATGCGATCGATAAGGTTGGCTTAAAATTACCAAGACCCGAAGCCGAAGAACGTAAACCATTTCAAGGGCTTCAGCTTTGGAATTTTAAAAGTATTACCTATTTCCAAGACTCATCGCGCAGTACCTCCACTCAAGGCGATCCTGATTTGTTTCAGTCCAATGTGCAGGTCGAATACCCTGGGTTAAGTATACGCATGACGTTTCAGCGCAAGACCTTAGTATTTCTATCTAAGAATGGTTTACCCCTGATTTTGTTGTCAGGTTTAACCTATTGCTGCTTATTCTTCCCCTATACGATGTTTGTGCCTCGCACAATGGCTCCTGCATCAGCATTACTATCGGGAATTGTGTTGTTGTTATCTTTTAACAATCAACTGCCTGAAGTTGGCTATACCGTTGTGATGGAATATGTGTTTTATGTCTATTTCTGTCTGTGTTTACTACCAATTATCGTCACAGCGATCGGGACGAAGCTAGATAAAGAGGGACATAAAAAAGCCTTTAAATATTTGAATATTGCGTCTTGGATTCTCTATCCATTGATTGTAATTGTCACATTTGCCACTTTTTTAATTAATTATGGCGATCGCTTAGCATAGAAGCCAACAGTAAAGTGGTGACGATTTGCGTTGCTATCTTGCTGTTGTTTTAGAAATGTCAAAGCATAGCAACTACAGCAATTTTCGAGCAAACCAATAAATTTTTAAAACTAATGCTTCGCAACACTTTTAAAAATTTATTGGTTTTGGCTTGAGTGTAAAGCTCTCTAAAAAAATATAATCAGCCTCCAGTAGATTAACTGCAAGCAAAATATGAATATTAAGTGGAAGTCCCAACTTTTGTTGTTTATGGTGGCTATAACCACTTCGATCGTGTCGGCATATTCGGGGTTTCAGGCGAACAATGCCATGATCGAAAGTGCGAAGAAACGAGAATTGAATGTTACATCCACATTGATCCAGAGCAACATCGCCGAACAGATTAATAAAGCATCTGCCCGCGCTTCATTAGTGTCTTCATTGCCATCGATCAAGCAAGCTTTTCGGGCAAAAAACCGCGAAGAGATCGCAACTCGTCTATTGCCAGCAATGATTGTCCAACGCGATCAGTTTGGCGTGCGAGAAGGACAGTTTGTTCTGCCACCTGCCGTCTCTTTTCTCCGCATCTATGCTCTTAAGGATGGACATGGTGAAGATCTGAGCGGATTTCGTCAGATGCTAC
Source organism: Pseudanabaena sp. M085S1SP2A07QC (assembly GCA_020404895.1). Lineage (GTDB taxonomy): Bacteria > Cyanobacteriota > Cyanobacteriia > Pseudanabaenales > Pseudanabaenaceae > Pseudanabaena. The sequence continues at coordinate 45,620 of JADBWK010000090.1, forward strand.
TTGTAGCTAATCGCACTGGGGAACCTCAACGCGGTATGGAAATCGGTCGGCGCGGGCTTAGCATTCGCGCAGTCTATCCAGTCAAAGATGATGAGGGGTTGATCGGCAGCTTTGAAATAGGCTTAAGTTTCTCATCGGTGCTCTCGCAAACTAAGACAAATACAGGCTTTGATGTGGGTGTGTTCATCGACGATAAGTTGATGACTGAGGTCGCCAAATTGCAGCCTCGTCCAGATAGTGAGCGCATTATCGGTGGATACCAAGCCGTCGAAGTCACAGACTGGGCGGCTCTCAAGCCACTACTATCTCCCGCAGTCTTTGCCAAGGCGCGTGATGTTTCCACTGAACTTCTCACCGTCAATGGCAATGACTATGGACTGGTCTTAGTGCCAGTGCTTGACTACAAGGGCGAACGTATCGGTGCGGTAGTGGCAGTTCGAGACTTTAGTGAATTCCAGAATCAGCAAAGGTGGGCACTCACAGGTACTGTTGCGATGGCAGGATTACAGATAGTATTGCTGACTGGTGCTTTGTTAATCGTGGTTAATGCCATGTTACTCAAGCCCTTTGCCGCGATCGCAAGTGCCAGTAATGAGCTTGCCGATGGAAATCCAGCCCCAGATCTCGAAGATTTGGCAAACCGCCGCGATGAGATTGGCGGCATGGCGCGATCGCTACAAACTCTTGTTGCCTCTAAAGGGAATGGGAAGGGCAATACTAAAGATGCTGTGAAGGAGTCAAAAAATGCGTAGACCATGGAAATTTTCGCTATCCCGCATCCTCGCCATTTTTTTATTGGGCATTTCCTTCACTTTTGCTACCTATATTGGGGCAGGAGCAAACATCGCAACGACTGCTATCTTTGCTCAATCTAATCCTGAAGCGACAAATAATCCCACAACATCTGCACCTAATCAGTCAGTGGCAAACCCCATAGTTACTGATGCAGCAAAGCCCCCAGCAAACAAAGATGGTGCTGCTAATCCAACAAAGCCGCCAGTTAAAGATAACGTCAAAAAAACTACTACACCAGACGAAAACCCACTGGAGATAAATAATCTTGTTCCTTTTCCTTCTAATGTGGCTCTCCCTATAAATGTAGGTGTAGCCTTATTTGTAAATAACATCAGCAAAATCAACGAAGCTAGTAATACCTTTGAGAGTCAGTTTGATTTAAGGTATAACTGGAAAGATCCTCGCTTAGCCTTCGATACTGGCGAGATGGGAACAAATCGTTTGGAGTTTGGACAAGAAGCTGCTGTAGCAAAATTAGCCACCATCTGGAATCCGCAGATTAAAATCACTAACATCATCGAGAAAGATGCGCAAATTGTTCCAGGCTTATTCATTCATTATGATGGTGAAGTGGAGCTAATCCAGCGTGTCAAGGCGACCTTCGAGACCAAATTAAATTTAGATGCTTTCCCCTTTGACTCCCAGTCTCTGCTCGTAGCTATGTTGTCATCTAAATACAATTCTAATCAGATTGCATTGACGCAGGATCAGAATGATCTTAACGAATCAGGACTCGATCCAGACCTCAAAGTTAATGGATGGAAGCCACAGGGAATATCCTTTAAAATGACACAGCTACGCGCTTGGAATGGCGCATTTCTCCGTCAGATTGAAGCTCGCGTGGGTATGAAACGTATCCCGAATGCGATTCTAGGCTCGATCTTCACGCCATTCTTCTTGACTTTAATCGTACCGACAATCTTTACATTCTTCGCAAATGTAGAATTAGCTCCCCGTCTGGTCGCTTGGAGTGGCTCAATCTTGGCATTGGTGGCGCTCACTTTCACATTCTCAGTGCGATACCCTTGGCTCGGCAGCAACAGCCTCGTGTCGCAGATATTCACCGCAGGACATGCCTTTCAGCTTATCTCAGTACTCTTATCGATAACTCTGTTTAATCCAGATGTAGCTAAAAAGATGGATCGGTTCATCGTCGCCGAACTCGTCAGCTATCTACGGTGGCTAGTTCCTGTCGGCTTCTTGGGTGTCTTGATCACTAAGTCACTACTCACAGCTTTTGACTGGTAATGCGATCGCACCTTGGCGATCGCCTAGTTTAAATATCGGTAATAGAAGCGGTACTCCAATCCGCTTCTATTGGTTAGAATCTTTTTCTTGTGCAGCGATCGCTTGGTTAAGGTGCAATAGCTTTTCTAGTAGGTCATCACTGTCGCTAAAGCCGTAAAGTTGCATTACGAGTTTGTCGAGCTTGGCATGGAGTTTATAGAGTTGGCTGGCGGGTTCGTGAAAGTATTCGTTATAAAGTTTGGTGATGCCCCATTGTTTGCTCTCCATCTGCTCAGTGCGATATTGATGTAGCTCTTGCATCGCGGCGCGGATTTGTTGGACAAGACCCTCACCCCCAGCCCCTCTCCCTAGGGGAGAGGGGAGAAACGAGGAGATTTGGGTTAGGGTTTCTTCTGGATAGTCGAGAATAGCTTGATTGGAGAAACGAATTACGTTAAATCCGTGGGATTGCATCCATTGATCGCGATCGCCATCACGTTCTTGTTGATTTTGATGGATGTCGCCATCGAGTTCGATGACTAGCTTGGCTTCATGGCAGTAGAAATCTGCGATGTATTGCCCAATATTGTGCTGGCGGCGAAATTTTGCTTCAAATAAACGGCGATCGCGTAGACATTCCCATAATACTTTTTCCGCAGGAGTCTGCTTTTGGCGAAGTTCCCGCGCTCTCTGCAAAAGAACTTGAGGAATCTGTCGTTCTCTACCTGCAAGTTTATTGCCCTCACCCCTAGAAATCTGGGAGGCTTCACTTGCAAGTTTATTGCCCTCACCCCTGCCCCTCTCCCTAGGGGAGAGGGGTTCTGAGTCTTCTTGCTCCCCCTCTCCCCTAGGGAGAGGGGGCTGGGGGGTGAGGGCAGGAAATGGGAATGTCTCGAAGCAAGTTGTATTGGTATAGCGAGTATCGCCTTTAAGTGTTGAACTTTGAGCTTTTACCCATAAGCGATGTAATTTTGATGTGAGGATACCTAAGATATAAAAATCATCAGAAGCAATAACCATATTTGCCTCACAAGGCAAGATAGAAATATCTACAGGGGTAAACATTACCCACTTAGCTACTTTAGGTAGTGCAAAGTAGCATGATAAACCTTGTAAAGCTTTTCTCATTGCAGGGCAATGTTCTCCAAATCTCCACCAATATATTCGTCTAGAATCTCGTCGATTTTTATCTCTTTCAGGTTTAACTTTTTCTCTAACTCTTTGCAAAGGTAATTTATATTCAGATGCTTGTTCGATTGACATATCGTTAAAGTCAATCACCCAGTCTAGTTTTTCAAAAGGGTTAATTAATCCTTTCCCGTCTATCATTGGCTTAAGAACATCTGAATTTTTAGGATCTGTCTGTATCCATAACTGTGCTTCTTTTTCAGAAACTATAAATCCTTTACCCCTTAATCCACAGGATTCAAAGGATATTAATTTATTCTCTTTAAGCCTTACTGCACTTGAAACAGAAATTTCAGACTTAAGAGATGAAGAAATAAATGGGACTTGTTTGCTATCAAGAAATAATTGCTTTTGAGGTTGTTTAGACCAGTTAACAATACTTACATGAACGGCTGCATCTCCAGACCATTCCTGAGTTGCGATCGCATCATGGATAATCCCCCCATTGCTAACAACATAATCTAAGCTTGCTTTTCTGCCTGAAACTTGAGCAATAGAGTTTGTACCAACTAAACCCGCTCTACCATTTTCAGATATTAAATCAGTTGTTTTTCTAAACCAAAAAACACAAAAGTCTGGTTGCCCTTGCACATCAGGAAATTGCTTATAAACTTTTTGAGCGTAGTCGTCACCAAATTCTTGTCTAAATTTTTTACCGCCCAAAAACGGCGGATTGCCAATAATTGCATCAGCCTCAAACCAATCAGAAAACAAAGCATCCTGACAAACAATATTTTGATCTAACGTATCCAAAGGTAACGCAGGTTCAAATAGACCATGCTTATCGATCGCCACTTTCCGAGCGATCATCAAAGTTACCCTAGCCAACTCAACCGCAAACGGATTTATATCCATACCAAAAAACTGATTAGGTGTAACTAACCCCATTTGCACTTGCTGCGATTTTTGTCTAGAAGCCAACTTAGCAAGCAACATCACCTCGATCCGCTTTAGCTCTTGGTAAGCAAGATATAGGAAATTTCCAGACCCACAGGCAGGGTCTAAAACTCGATAACTCTGTAGTTCTAATTGCAAAATCTTAAGATCATCGATTTTATTAGCCGCCTCGATCTTCTCTTCCCAATACCGAGTGATTGTCGGTACAACAATCTTCATGATGTCCACTTCAGACGTGAAGTGCATCCCCCTTGCATGACGTTCCTTAGAGTCTGAAGTCGCTTCAAAAATACTGCCAAAAATAGCAGGTCTAATTTTGCCCCAATTTTCCCTAGCCGCAGTATCTAAAATTTCTAACTCATTCCTTTCAAGGTCGATCGCATGAATCTCTGTGAATAAGCCCCCATTAAAATAATCAACACCTTTATAACGACCTGCTGGGGTAATCCCCTTATGGTTCATCTCTTGGAATAAACCACCCAAAAGATCGTAACTACTTGCCCCACTAATACAATCTTGCACACAGGCAATAAACAAATCATCAGGTAATAGACCCCGATCCTCTGCAAACATGGCTAACACACATTGCAAAATAAACTTCTGCGCGATTAGCTCTGTAAAACCATCTTTAGCGGCTCTCGCCTTGAGTAACCTGTAAAGCTCACCCAAACGCTTAGCCGTGTTAATCGTCACCTCTACTTGGTTATTTCTAAATACAGGTGTTGTATTGACCGCAATCTCCATAAAGCGAAATGCACTAGACCGACTAGGCAAATCAGCGATCGCAACAGTATCTACAGGCGTATCAACTTGCAGATTAAAGTCATAAATCCAAAACTCATCAAAATTGCACAGCACTACATATCTGGGGCGATCGGGTACAAGATAAGTCCAATATTGAAAAGCTTGCGAATAATGCTTATTAAGATCCTCACCCCGCTTTTTCATCTCGATCAAAACGCCGCCCTTACCATTACTCTCAGGACGTTTCCAGACTAAATCAGCAAAGCCAGTCTTACCCTTAGCACTACCCTTTTTGACTCTTTGCTCATACACTGCACCCGCCTCAATCGCCCCCTTATGGTGAAAAGCTTGAAAAAAGCGATCTAAAAATATCTGTGATTCTGATTTTTCATCACCCTTTAAAGTGGAATGGAAATTAACAAAATCTTGCAGAGGTTCGGACATTTTTTAATCCCAATATCGTATGGACTAAATCTTAGATTTAGCTAAGGTATACCATACTACTGTCACACCAAGATTTAGGCTAGATATTTTCTTAGGTGTCTTGATCACTAAGTCTCTACTCACAGCTTTCGACTGGTAATGCGATCGCCTTTGGATCTTCGATAAAAATCCTTCGGAATTTTCGCCTATGACTGAGTAGAAAACCATCACCCCCCAAAAAGTGGTAGTCCTAAAAAGGAAAGTATCTAAAGAGTTAATGATAGGCGGCGCTTTGCGTCGCCTATCATTAACTCTTTAGCACTACCATTTCGTTAAACTTTTGGATATAGCTTCATTAACGCTTGCACCTGTTCGGCATGATAAGAACTGCGCGTAAGCGGCGAAGACACCACTTGCAAAAAACCCATTGCTTCACCAGCAATCCGCCATGCTTCAAACTGCTCAGGCGTTACGAATTCATGCAAAGTCAAGTGTTTTGCAGAAGGTTGTAGATATTGACCAATGGTAATAATATCGCAATCAACTGTTCGCAAATCACGCATCACCTCCAAAACCTCTTCGTAGGTTTCGCTCATTCCCACCATAACACCTGACTTGGTATACACCCAAGGCGCAATTTCACGAGCGCGTCGTAATAGTTCTAAACTACGTTGATATTCTCCCTGTGGACGCACTCGCCGATAAAGCCTTGGCACAGTCTCCGTATTGTGATTAAGTACATGAGGTCGCGCTGCCAGAATCGTTTCTAAAGCTTCCCAATTAGAGCAAAGATCGGGAATAAGAAGTTCAATTGTTGTTTGTGGCATCAACTTACGAATCTCTTCGATGCATCGCACAAATTGAGAAGCACCTCCATCTAGCAAATCATCTCGATTAACAGAAGTAACAACGACATGCTTAAGCTTCATCCGTCGCACTGCTTCTCCCAAATTAATTGGCTCCATCGGATCGAGAGCTTGAGGCTTTTTCTCAAAGTCAATATCGCAGTAAGGACAAGCACGAGTACAAGCTGGCCCCATAATCAAAAATGTGGCAGTACCTTGGTTAAAGCATTCGCCAATGTTTGGACAAGATGCTTCTTCGCACACAGTATTTAGCCCCAAGTCGCGCAAGACTTCTTTAACATTTCCAACGCGCTCCCATTGTGGGGCTTTAACTCGCAACCAATCTGGTTTGACTGCCATATTTACAATTACCTAGATTTCTAGCCTATGCAGTTCATGCAATTTTTGTAACATTTCATATTCTAACATTAGCGCGAGTTAAAGATAATTTACAGCGCTTTACGCTATAAAGTAGACCTTGAGAGAATGGTTGTGCCCCCCCTTTCTAAAAGCCAAAAAAATCCAGAAGTGAAATGTCACTTCTGGAAGATGTAATAAAACAGATCAACAGTTAGTATCTGTACAGATAAACAAAATCCCTATTTTGCAGCTATCTAAAAATAACTGTAAGAGTTTTAAGTATATTTAATAAGACAACGGATCAAATATACTTAGCATAAGTAGTGTTACTTTTTAAAGAAGTTTATAAATAAACCCACATTTCTTCATATTGCCACGGTGAACGCCGTTTATAGAAGAAATAAGGATCTATATGTAAAAACGCCAAAAAAGTGACTTATAGAAAAATCGAGATTTATGTTTGCTCTGACTAGGCTGATAAAAATTTATCTACATCCAGCCAATGCAACTTCTCTTTCTTCGGGTGGTTTTAGACTAGGGAACAAGAAGTGATTTTCTTCAACATACTGTGCTCCAAATAGTCCTTTTTCCGCCCAGAAGTATCGATCTGTTGTATGCTCGTTACGTCTTACAAGCAACAGTGCTGGTGGAAGAATGCCATGTGTATGGATGTACTTTCGTGCAGCCGTCACAGGCTTGTCTTCACCGCTATCGATACTAAATTGAGGAATATGTTCTAGGATTTTGCGCCCTTCTTGGCGACGTCTACTTTTGCGCTTACGTCTCCTTGCCAAATTGATACCTCCTAATTTAGACCCTGAAATGCGATCGGGATTACAAAACATTGTTATTATAACTAGGGTCAATAAAAAATTTCAACTTTTCTTTACAAATTTTTGTCACTAGACCTTTTCTGCGATATAGGCAAATATAGATTTACGCCCCAGAAGCTATAGACAGTGAGAGGTAGATATCTTTATTTTGATTTAGCGATCTCTGTAACGAACTTGACATTAATTTGCGGCGAAGTGGTTTAAGGCTTCGGCAAAATCTCGAACCCCCCGAAACTGTCGGTATACTGAAGCAAATCTCACATATGCAACCTCACTGACATTTTGTAAATATTGCAGCACCATCTCACCAATTTCCACGCTCGAAACTTGATGGCAGTCGCGGACTTGGAGTTGCGCTTCGATTTCGTCAATAATTGATTCTAGGGTTGTTTGTGATACCCCTGTCTTTTCACAAGCTCGAATCATGCCACGCAAAAGCTTAGAACGATCAAAGGATTCGCTAGCTCCATCCCGTTTCAAAACTGTAATTGGTACAAATTCGATGCGTTCGTAAGTAGTAAACCGACGATGACAATTAAGACATTCGCGTCTGCGTCGAATACTACAGCCTGCCTCTGCCGAACGAGATTCTAAAACACGGCTATCAGTATGCTGACAAAACGGGCAGAGCATGACATATCTCAAAAAGTGGTTTATAGAACTTAGATAGAGCAATGCTTTACCCTATCTATAACAACTGTAAATTATAGTGGGCAGTTTCGCCCAACCAGAAGATTTTTGCCCAGCAATTCTCATCAAAAAATCGTTTTTTGAAAGCCCACCTACGGTGGGCTTTCAAAAAACGATTTTTAACCAATTCACAGAAGTGTTGCGACACTTCTGTGAATTATATAGCAATGTAAGCTTTGCTTAGGACATAAAACCCAAAAGATGGCAGAGCGAAGCTCTGCCATCTTTTGGGTTTTGAATTGTCCTATCTATCTCTTACGTTGCTATAGCTGTCGCCATTCTTGTTAGGACATAAAACCCAAATAGTGAGAGGCGGCGCGAAGCGCCGCCTCTCACTATTTGGGTTTTGATTTGTCTTGATAAAAGTGGCTAAGGCTATAAAACCCACACCTAGCAAGGATTTTAAAAGCTCAAAAGGGCGTAGCCCTTTTGAGCTTTGGTATTACTCGGAAACTACGGTGTGTGCCCCAATGACAACCATTTTAGATGTTTGGGCTGGCAATAAAGTGGCTGCTCTTTGCAATATGTCTGAGTGTCATAAGCCATCAGGGAATCAGGATTGATTGGGGCAATGTACTTCAAGTTAGCTCTGACGTAGCATTCACCTAGTTGCTCAAAACTAGCGGGCTTAGCTGGGTAAGCTAACTCATTCTGTGAACCCTTTACCCTTAGCCAAGGAGAGCCATCACTATCTATAATAATCGCGTCACTAGCAGGCTCAGGAGGTTCAGCTCTACTCAGATTTGGGTTTCCCTTAAAAACTGCCGTAACGATCGCACCTCTTAAAATTCGAGATCTAATCTGTCCATTCGGCGTGTATCGACAATTTAAATCATAGTTTTCTGCACCAGATCCCATCGGCTGCACGACTAGCCATTTGCTAATGGTATAGAAACCGCGATTACCTCGTTGAAAGGCGGATCTAAAGTCTCCACTACTATCAGGATTAGGCACTTCAGCAACTTGCGCGATCGTTGGATGAGGACTCAACATTACAAAACTGATTGAGCTTGCGGTTATTAATTGGAGAAATAGGTTACGCAAATTTAACCTCATATTTTTATCCTTTTAAAAAACTAAGATGAACAACGATATAAAGTAGCCATGCGTTCAAGATTTTTGCTGGTATCGCGTAGCAAAAATGGCAAGTGCCCAACAGGTGGAGATTTGAAATTGGGCTGACGACCTTCGAGATATTCCCATCGTGAAGTTTTGCGATCATAGGTAGTATCGATCGCTAGTTCACCAGATGCACTGAACCAACCAATATTTTCGTATGTTTTACGAATATCTTTAGCAAAATCTTCATAAATCTTTTTCTGAGCAGTTAATCCTTGCTTGCCGTTACTTGCCTGTGTCCATAACTGATCGATTAGAACCAAATCCGCGCAAGTAATTTTATTAAACTCATCGGGGTGAAATGTTCCGTCACGCTCAGACTGACTGCCTGAAGCTTTGAGAAGTAATAAATAGGTTTCTTGATCTGCTGCTTTCCAGTTTTTTTCTTTGAGATAGATACCTAATTGCCCATAGTTAGCCTTGCGATCTGATATAGGTACGTCTGAAGGCTGAACTAAAGGAGAGGGTGAAGTCTCAGTCGTGGAGACAGAAAGACTGGGGGTAGGACTAAGGCTGTTAATTGGCAGGTTATTGCTTTTGAGAGGGTTCCATCCTTTACTAAATAGATAAATTCCACCAGTTAAAGCTAACAAAGCGATCGCAGATGGCAATAATAGAGAACTTGACTTAACCTCTCGATCATCAGTAATTCGAGGAGAAGCTGTACTTAATTTTGATAGTTTCGCGATGTCTTTTAGAACTTCATCAACAGTCTGATAGCGATCGCGTGGATTGCAGCGTGTCATCCTGTCTAAAACAGTAGCAAATTCTCGGCTAACTTTGGCATAGCTGCGCCAAGTAATCTCGTTATCGCGATCTCTCGGAAACTGGCTAGGGTGCTTACCTGTAAGAGCTTGCAGAGCCAACATTCCCAAAGAATAGATATCACTACTTGATACAGATTGACCGCGCTCTTGTTCGTATGACATATATCCAGGCGTACCAATTGGCAATGTCACCTTGGCTTTATGATGGGCGCTAGCGACTTCCATTTGGACTTGCTTGACAGTGCCAAAATCAATCAACACCAGTTTGCCATCGCTATGGCGACGAATTAAGTTACTCGGTTTGATATCGCGATGAATGACATTGTATTTATGAACAAATTGCAGGATTTCTAATACTTCTTTGACAATTTGGGCAACTCTGGCTTCTGCCATTTGGCTGCCAGGAGACATTTCCTTACTGAGTGGATGTCCCGCGATAAATTCTTGAACGAGATAGAATTCTTTATTCTCTTGGAAATATGCGTAAAGTTGAGGGATCAGATCATGTTTTCCTAATTCTTGTAATGTTTCGGCTTCGGTTTTAAATAGTTCCAGAGCCTTCTGGGTAAAAACAGGATCATCAATCGTGGGATTAAGATGTTTGACTACGCATTGAGGATTTTTGGGCAAGCGTGTATCTTCAGCAAGATAAGTTTGCGAAAAACCTCCCTCAGCTAATTCTCTGATAATACGATAGCGTCGATCAAGTAGCTTGCCTAACATATTGGCATTATACAGTAATTTTCGATCAAACAAACCCACACAAAGATTATTGAAAGCATTGATTTGCAACGCTTTCAATAATCTTTGTGTGGGTTGTTATAGTCTTAAGATTTCGCTAAAGCTTCTGGTGCTAGGTTTATATTTATAGTAATTTTCATTTTGCCGTAGGCAAAACAAAAACTCAAAATTTTACTGGGATTGAGTTTTTGTTTTCAAATGAGTTATGTACTCATTTCAAAACCGCTATTCGAGGAATTAATAGGAGTAGACCAGCATGGCATCACTTCACCAGCCACTATGGGCATTGTCCTTTGAAGAAGTCTACGCATCTCTTGGCACTGCTGCTGATGGATTATCGCAAATAGAAGCGCAATCGCGATTAGAGAAATTTGGCGCAAATGAATTGCCTGAACCTGCTCATCGTCCTTTGTGGCTGCGGTTTGCTGATCAATTAACACATTTTATGGCTCTGCTACTTTGGATCGCAGGAATTCTTGCCTTTATTTCCCGTACTCCTGAACTCGGTTGGGCAGTATGGTCAGTGATCTGGATTAATGCCATCTTTAGCTTTTGGCAAGAGTTTCAAGCGGAGAAAGCACTATCAGCTCTCAAAAAAGTTTTGCCGATGCAGGTGAAAGTTTATCGAGACAGTGAACTAAAGCAAATTCCCTCTAGGGAACTGGTACGTGGCGATGTCATGCAATTGGAAGAAGGCGATCGCATTTCCGCAGATGCGCGGTTGATATCAGCAGAAAGCTTGTATCTAGATGTATCTGTAATGACGGGAGAATCTTTACCCGTAGCACGAAGTCCTTATCCAGTGAGGTTGCGCGAGACAGTGTCAGTGCGTGGTGGTAAAACGATGCTACGTCAAGGCGAACAGCCGATGCAGGAAAAAGTGAATCCATCAGAAATAGCCAACCTTGTGTTGGCAGGCTCAACGGTAGCGGCAGGACGAGCAGTGGCAGTTGTCTATGCAACGGGTGCTGAGACTGAGTTTGGACAGGTCGCCCATTTAACTACAGAGGTAAAGCGTGAGCCCAGTACGTTAGAAATTCAAGTTTCGCGAATTGTGCGGATCATTACCGCGATCGCAGTCAGTATGGGAGTGCTTGTCTTTTTGCTGGCTTACTTTCTGGTAGGTATAGAAGTAAAAGAAAGTTTTATTTTTGCGATCGGGATCATTGTTGCATTAGTACCAGAGGGATTATTACCAACCGTAACGTTGTCTTTAGCGATCGGTGTACGGCGAATGGCAAGGAAAAATGCTCTAGTGAGAAGGCTTTCGGCTGTAGAGTCTCTGAGCGCTACCACGGTTATTTGTACCGATAAGACTGGCACATTAACCAAAAATGAAATGACGGTGCGTTATTTGTGGCTACCGACACAACCAGACCTAAAAGATAATTCCGAACCTAATGCTGAGACCAATGCTCAGCCGCCCAATAGATTAATTGAAGTTACTGGCGCAGGCTACGATCCCACCAGTGGCAAGGTCAATATGCCTTCGGATTCCGAAATTACGTGGAAAGCTCAAATTCTGCTAATTGGCTCGGCGCTCTGTTCTAATGCGCGTTTAGTTCATCTTAATGCGCCTAGTCGTTGGCAAGAAATTGGCGATCCGACAGAAGCGGCTCTATTAGTAGCTGCGGCAAAAGCAGAACTAAATTTGGAGGATTTGCAAAAGAAGTTTCCACGGTTACGGGAAATTCCCTTTGATTCACGTCGTCTGATGATGACCGTCATTCTAAATTGGCAATTATCGGAATTATGGACAGATGAACTTCCAAATCTTGCCTTCACTAAGGGCGCACCATTAGAAGTTCTTAAACATTGTCATTGGATTTTGCGTAATGGCGAGCATCAAGAATTGACCCATGACTATTGGCAGGAAGTAGTTACGGCAAATGATGATTTAGCCAAGCAGGGATTTCGGGTGTTAGGACTGGCGGCGCGTCGTGGTGGTCAAGAACTGATCGATCTTAAAGCGCAGGAATTAGAGCAGAATCTGATTTTCATTGGTCTAGTTGCCATGTTCGATCCACCCCGTGACGAAGTACCAAAAGCGATCGCTGAATGTCATCAAGCAGGAATTAAGGTGACGATGGTCACGGGTGACTATGGACTCACCGCCGAAGCAATCGCACGTCAAATTGGACTAGTTGGGGATCGTGTACGGGTAGTCACAGGTGAAGGGATGGGGCATCTTTCCGACGCACAGCTAAGGCAAGTTGTGAAATATCGGCATGGACTAGTGTTTGCGCGGATGTCACCTGAACATAAATTGCGATTAGTGCAAGCTTATAAAAATATTGGTGAAATCGTGGCGGTAACTGGGGATGGGGTAAATGATGCCCCTGCCTTACGCGCTGCGAATATTGGTGTGGCGATGGGACAGAACGGTACGGATGTAGCGCGGGAAGCTGCTGATATTGTGCTAACTGATGATAACTTTGCCACGATTGTGGTAGCGATCGAGCAAGGGCGATCGGTTTATCAAAATATTCGCAAATTTATGACCTACATTTTGGCATCCAATGTTGCGGAACTAGTACCATTTCTCGCTATGGTGATCCTCAAAATCCCTCCTGCCCTAATTATCATGCAAATTCTAATTGTTGATTTAGGAACGGATATTTTACCTGCCCTAGCGTTAGGAACTGAACGTGCGGAATTAGGAACGATGCAGTTACCGCCCCGCTCAAAATCACAACCTCTTCTTGATCGGTCGCTGCTTCTACGTGCTTACTGCTTTCTAGGCTTAATCGAAGCAGTATTGGGAATGCTTGGTTTCTTTTGGGTGTGGCACAGCTATGGTTATGACTTCAAATCATTGCAAGCAATTGCGCCATCAATTCTTTCTCGTACAGCTAACCCAGAGATTACTTTCATTTATGCTCAAGCCACAACCATGACTTTAGCAATCATCGTCGCCTGTCAAGATGGAAATGTTTTCGCCTGCCGATCTGAACAAACTTCCATCTTTCGATTAGGATTCTTTTCTAATCCTTTTATTTGGCTAGGAATTGCTACAGAATGGATATTAATTATCTCAATTATTGAAGTCTCGTCCCTAAGACAAATTTTCTCTACAGCCCCACTGACAACATGGCAATGGCTATTTTTGCTAGTCTGTCCACCAATCTTACTAGGTGCAGAAGAACTTCGCAAACGATTTCTGCGTAGTAGAAGACGGAAGCTTTCGTCGCGATCACTATGATTATAGAGGCTTTCAAATAACCGCTGTGCTAAAAACACAAAAAATGTAGGGGCAATTCATGAATTGCCCCTACATTTTTTGTGTCATCCCCAACTATTCACTGGAAAGGGAGCAGTACTCATAATGTTACTTGGCATATGATTTTTTTATGAGGTATTTAACCAATGAATATCGATTAATGCTGCAACCCTCAAATAGTGAGTAGAAGAAAAGCGCCTACTCACTATTTGAGGGTTGCGATAAATGCCATACAATAGCAGTAGGTAGTCAAAGCTGCCTTGTCGTGTTTTATCTGCCACTAAAGGAGTGGGCTTGCCTATTCCTGTATTTTTTTTAACAAGTCATAATCTGAGAAAATTTATGTCTGTTCAAGTTTATGGCATACCCAATTGTGGAACCTGCAAAAAAGCGATCGCTTGGTTAGACAATCAAGGAATTACCTACGAATTTATCAATACCAAAGACTATCCGCCATCTCGAACTGCGATCGCCGAATGGGTAAATGCATTAGGGGAAAGAGTAATGCGAAACACCTCTGGACAATCCTATCGATCGCTCGGCACTGAAAAAGATACATGGTCACATATCCAATGGATTGAAGCTTACGCCAAAGATTCAATGTTGCTAAAGCGACCTTTATTTGTCAAAGATGGTAAAGCGATCGCGATCGGGTTTAGAAACCCTGAAGAGATCAAGCAAAAACTAGCCTAAACATTAACCTAAAAGAGGGAGCGTTCTCAGTGCGCTCTCATGCTCAAGAGTGATAGTAATTCTTGCGTCAGCTAACGTAATATTAGATTAATAGTTTAATAGGTATTAAATTATCTGTAAAAAATCAATATCGGTACAAAAATATGAGCCAAAGACTCAAGCGATGGGAATCCCCACGCAAAGAAGGGCGAAATGATAAAGGCAAGGGTGGATCTGCTCGCCAACGCCAAAAGAAAAAGCAAATGCAAATGCTTCGTAAGAAATTAAAAGCAGGAATTAATCCTAAACAAAAAAGAGATGGTGCAAGCGCCATCTCTTTTTTGTTTTTTGCCAACAGGTTAATGCGAAACCACAGGAATCTGTTGAGCAAAGTCTGAATCTCCGACTTTGTTGAAATCAGTCTCACCAAAAATTGCATTTTCAAATTTGTAATGCTTGAATTCTAAAATGTTGCCTGAATTATCAGCCAAGAAAAAGGTTCGATGCTCTAAAGGAGTGTCCACAAAGCGAATTTTTGGTTTTTGATAAAATTTAAGACGCTTATCATGGACTTTTTCTAACAGAGCCATCCAGTTATTTTCGGAATAAAAAACTAACCCGAAATGTCGCGGATAGATGCCACGTTGAGAATCAATATTCTCGTGATCAACATGCGCTACCAACTGGTGACCATACAAACTCATGATCAGCGAGTCGCTTGACTCGCGTCCCGCCAAACAACCCAAACCATCAATATAAAAAGCTTTGGTGCTTGGAATATCTTTTACTGGAAATGCGAGATGAAAGAGGATCTTGGTCATGTTGCCGTATTTTCTAGCATAAGTTTGGTGCGCTTGAGTTTATCAGGAACTTCAATCGGATATTTCCCAGTAAAACAAGCTGTGCAAAAATGCGTGGTATCAATTTGTGTCGCTTTTAACATTTCGTCATGACTGAGATACGCAAGCGTGTCAACCTCAATCTGTTTGGCGATCGCCTCGACAGAATTATGTGAAGCAATC
Source organism: Pseudanabaena sp. M085S1SP2A07QC (assembly GCA_020404895.1). GTDB lineage: Bacteria > Cyanobacteriota > Cyanobacteriia > Pseudanabaenales > Pseudanabaenaceae > Pseudanabaena. The sequence continues at coordinate 61,163 of JADBWK010000090.1, forward strand.
AAATGATCTTGCGAGTCTGTATCAATACCATAAAAACAAGGGTGAGTAACGGGCGGCGAAGAAATACGCATATGTACCTCAATTGCACCAGCTTCACGCAATGCTCTTACTATTTTACGACTCGTCGTTCCCCTTACGATCGAATCATCGATCACAATTACCCGTTTACCCTGCAAAACATCCTTGAGTGTATTGAGCTTCATGCGGATGCCTGACTCTCGCATCGCTTGGGTTGGCTGAATGAAAGTCCGCCCTACATAGCGATTTTTAATCAAAGCCTCACCATAAGGAATCCCTGACTCTCGTGAAAATCCGATTGCCGCAGGAATCCCTGAATCTGGGACACCAATTACAATATCGGCTTCCACAAAGCTTTCTCTAGCTAAAGCGCGACCGATTCGCAGTCTATAACTAAAGAGACTTTCATCATGCATGACACTATCAGGTCTAGCAAAATAGATCATCTCAAATACACATAGCTTCGGTTTAGCCTCCACCCATTGTAAGGATTGAATCCCATTCTTGATCGTGATGATCACCAGTTCCCCAGGAAGAACCTCACGCACATATTCAGCGCCAATAATATCTAAGCCACAGGTCTCAGACGACAAAACATAAGAACCATCTTCAGTTTTGCCAATTACCAAAGGACGCACACCATAAGCATCTCTTGCTCCTACGATCGCATTAGGCATCGCCATTACTAAACTAAAAGCTCCATGGCATCGACGCAGGGCCGTTATGATCGCCTCTTGCCAATCCTTACCTTCTTCTACTGCCTCACTAACGGCAAAAGCTATTCCTTCAGAATCAGTAGTTGATTCTAGTGCGTGCCCCTGAGCTAACAGTTCGCCGCGTAACTCTGTCGCGTTGACTAAATTGCCATTATGAGCAAGTGAGAAATCACCCAGTCTGGTATTAACAACAATCGGTTGAGCATTGCAAACCTTGCTCGAACCTGTAGTCGAATAGCGATTATGACCAATCCCTAATGCTCCCTTCATTTCTGCGAGGATCGTTTCATTAAATACTTGAGCAACTAATCCCATCGCCTTATGTGTATGGGTCGTACCATGCTCATCGTAGACGGTAATACCTGCTGATTCCTGACCACGATGTTGTAAGGCATAGAGTCCAAAATATACAAGTTTAGCAACATCTCCTTCTGCCGCTAATACCCCAAAAACGCCACAAGCTTCCTGTGGTTTGTCGGTCTCAATTTCATTGTCATCATTAAAATCTAGATCTTCAAAATCTCTATGATTTATAAGGTTTTTAGGCATCTCATCAGCAAAAACAGAATGGTCAGAATGGTCTGGCAACATAGCAGTTATACGCAATACATTAGTTTGGGTAGAAGAGAAAAGCCCCTTCCTAAATCCTACCAGTGTTAAGCATTTCTTAACCAAAATTAATAATTCAAACCCAAAAGATAGAGTGCGCCGCGAAGTGGCGCACTCTATCTTTTGGGTTTGAATTTGTCCTTCTGCCCTGTAAACTTAATTACAAGGTTATGTAGTAAGACATAGCCAAACTTATATTTTGTTTTCTGGTTCTAAAGAAATTCTAGAACGTAACGAAGTCTTAATGTTTATAAAATTTAGGTAAATAGGTATTTCTACACATGGATAGTACAATCAGTCTTGAGATTATTGAGGTCGTTGAACAAGCGGCGATCGCATCTTCTAAGTGGATGGGTTTGGGCAAAAAAGACGAAGCCGACGAAGCCGCAGTTGAAGCAATGCGCGAACGTATGAACAAGATTCATATGCGCGGACGGATCGTCATCGGTGAAGGTGAACGTGACGAAGCACCTATGCTATATATCGGCGAAGAAGTTGGTATCTGCACACAGGCAAATGCTGCCGAGTTCTGCACAATCGAAGAATTACAGGAAATCGATATCGCTGTTGACCCTTGCGAAGGGACAAACCTTGTTGCTTACGGCCAAAATGGCTCGATGGCAGTTCTAGCCATCTCTGAGCGTGGCGGTTTGTTCCAAGCTCCCGACTTTTATATGGATAAACTAGCTGCACCACCTGCGGCAAAAGGACATGTCGATATTCGCAACACACCTACCAAAAATCTACAAATTCTTTCTGACTGTTTGGGTCGTGCGATCGAAGAGTTAGTTGTTGTCGTTATGGATCGTCCCCGACACAAAGGCTTGATCGCTGAAATCCGTGCTGCTGGCGCTCGTGTACGTTTGATCAGCGATGGTGATGTATCGGCAGCAATTTGCTGTGGTTTTTCTGGTACAAACATCCATGCTTTGATGGGTATCGGTGCTGCTCCTGAAGGTGTAATCTCCGCAGCTGCAATGCGTTGCTTGGGTGGACATTTCCAAGGTCGTCTAGTCTATGACCCTGCCGAAGTTAATACTCCTGAAAGTGCTAGCTGGACGCGTGAAGGCAACTTGGCTCGTCTCAAGGAAATGGGCATCACTGATGGCGATAAAGTCTATGATGCAAACGAATTGGCTTGCGGCAAAGACGTCTTGTTTGCTGGGTGTGGTATTACCCCTGGCACTTTGATGGAAGGCGTACGTTTCTTTGCTGGCGGTTGCCGTACACAATCTTTGGTTATTTCAACTCAATCTAAGACTGCTCGTTTCGTTGACACCATTCACTTGACAAGCGACAAACCTAAAACGATTAATCTGCGCTAATTATATAGAACTACAATCGCCGTAGGCTCTAAAAATATAAAGCCAAAAAGATTAGAGGCAGCGCTTTGCGCTGCCTCTAATCTTTTTGGCTTTATATCAATTCACGAAAGTGTGACAACTCTTTTGTGAATTAAAGAAAAACCCAGTAAGGGTTTTAAAATCACAAAATGGCTATGCCATTTTGTGATTTGGTATTTAAAGAATGGAGGCAGCTATATTACAGAACGTTAAGGAGTAATAAGTACCTACTACACTGGTAGCTATCTCCTGATAAGCTCTTCCCATAAGATAATTATTTCTAGTCCAGTTCTTAATTAAGAAACGCATTTACGATATGAATATTGCAGTTGTTGGCTTGAGTCATAAAACGGCGACTGTGGAAGTACGGGAAAAGTTGAGTATTCCTGAAGATCGCATGGAAGCTGCGATCGCTCAACTAATGAGCTATCCGAGTATTGAAGAAGCTGCGATCTTAAGCACCTGTAACCGCTTAGAGTTGTATGTAGTTACTAGCGAAGCCGAAAGTGGTATTCGCGAAATTATGCAGTTTCTTTCAGAGTTTAGCCAACTACCTCTACAGTATCTACGTCGCTATCTGTTTATTCTCCTCCGTCAAGATGCCGTAACTCATCTGATGCGAGTTGCTTCGGGTTTAGATAGTCTTGTTCTAGGCGAGGGACAAATTCTCGCACAGGTCAAAAACACCCATCGACTCGCTCAGCAACATAATGGCGCAGGTCGAATTCTCAACCAACTTTTTAAACAATCTCTGTCTGCAGGTAAGCGAGTTCGGACTGAAACCGAAATTGGAACGGGTGCAGTATCAATCAGTTCTGCTGCGGTTGAGCTTGCCCAAATTAAATTACAAAATTTATCTGATAAGCATACGACAATCATCGGTGCTGGCAAAATGTCTCGCCTGTTGGTGAAGCATTTGATTTCTAAAGGAGCCCTAAAAATTGCGCTCGTAAATCGATCTCGCGATCGCGCTGCGGCAATGCTCAAGGAATTTGAGACAAGTGATGCGGAGTTTGATATCCGTCCATTAGATCAAATGTTGGATTGTGTAGCCATTTCCGATCTTGTATTTACTAGTACAGCTTCGACTGAAGTGATTCTTAGCCACCAAAATCTCGATGCGATCGCCCAAAATCACACAGGTTTGACCCTTATTGATATTTCTGTACCCCGCAATATCAGTTCTGATGTTAAAGATTTGCCAAACACCAGAGCTTTTAACGTCGATGATTTGCAAGCAGTGGTAGCAGGAAATCAAGAAAGCCGTCGTCAAATGGCGATGCAAGCTGAGATTTTGCTAGAAGGTTGTGTTGCTGAATTTGATATGTGGTGGCGATCGCTCGAGACTGTACCCACGATCAGCAAGCTCCGTCAAAAGCTAGAAATCATCCGCGAACAAGAAATGGAAAAAGCCCTATCTCGCCTCGGCAATGATTTTGCAGACAAGCATCAGGATGTTATCGAGAGCATGACTCGCGGCATTATCAACAAGATCTTGCATGATCCGATGGTGCAGTTACGCGCTCAGCAAGACATCGAGACGCGCCGCCGTGCGATGCAAATGTTACAAGTACTTTTTGATCTAGATTCGCCATCGAGTCAACTAAAAGAAGGGTAAATAAAAAAGCCGCCTTGAGTCGGCTTTTTTATGACTACGTAATTATCCCAAAGCACAAAATGGCTACGCCATTTTGTGCTTTTAAAACTCTTACTGGGTTGAGTTTTTAATTCGCAGAAGTGTTGCCACACTTTTGTGAATTGGTATTACTCCAAAATTAGCGGTGTGTGGCATCGCCACGCAGCGCTAATTTTTCACTGGGAAGGGAATAGGTTGATGGTGAGACAGCGATCGCGCTTCTAAAGACAGATTGTTTTTGAACCATAGACTAAAGTAAACTTTTGTTAAATGTAAAAACCTAAGTGATTCAACTTAATTTACATATTTATAAAAAATTTATTTTTAGAAATCTAGAAGGTAAAAAATGTCTGAAACTAAGGCATCTGGGTTTGGTCATGTTTCTGGACAGCCCAAGAAGAAGAAAAAAGCGCCAAACAAGCGTGAGGCTGCTGCTAGTAAATATGATGAGATGAAGAGTAAGGGTTTGCCTGAGTTCAACATTTTTATCCGTATTAAGGGTAAGGAATGGGTTCCTGCGGGTTCGATGGCAGTGGAACGCAGTAATAAAATTAGTCAGGCAATTTTTCAACAGGAAGCGGAGTTATTGAAAAGCGCAATCCGTTTATATCCTATTTTGCGGAAGTTCAAAGACAATTTGGAATATGGCTATCGTCTGAAAGAGTTTCCTGATGAGGAAGTTACAGTTGCAGTTTTGCCTGATCCAACAATTGGCGATAGAGTGAAGTACGCTTTTGCTAAGGCTAAGGAATACTTCAACAGCATAACTAAAAAGAAATAAAACCCCAAAGAGAGTTGCGCCGCTTTGCGGCGCAACTCTCTTTGGCGAGTAGTTTCATTCAACTACCTTAACCTTCCCAGATTGAATTGCATCAAATACTGAGTGAATTTGATAAACCTCCTGATAGGTTAGCCCTGAATTCTCAAATAAAGCATTGAAAATTGCTTTACTAAAATATAAGTAACCTTTACGGCTAATCATCCCCGACTGCATAATACGATGAACAACTTCATCAATACTAATTGAATTAGTTGAAGTCCCACGAGTAGTCTCTTCGGGCAGTTTAAACTCAGAACTTTGTGTACTAGCATTAGTAAAACTAGGACTAGATAATCCAGAAATAGACTGATTAGGAATCATCGGAGGATTTACAGACCTCCCCCTGTCAGGAAGACAACGATTAATTGCTGCTTTAAGCATCTCAGGATCAAATGGCTTGGTAAGGTAGTCATCAGCTCCTATTTCCATACATTTCATAACGCTATCCATTTCTTCGATCGCTGATATCATGATTACAGGAATGTCACGGAGCCTTGAGTCTTCCTTTAAATATTTAAGAACTGCATATCCATCAATTTCAGGCATCATGATATCCAAAAGGATTAGATCATAAAGATTCGCTTGAATCATTGATAAAGCTTCTCTGCCATCACCAGCCATTGATAAATTAAAATCTCTTCTATGCAACCGCCGAGCAAGCATATCGCGATTTATTTCATTGTCATCAACAATCAATACTTGAAAATTTTGAATTCCCATTTTTGCCAACCGCTATTTAAAATCTCAATGTTTGATTATCTGTCCGTTGACCATACTTTTACACGATTTCGCCCCTCTCGTTTAGCCTGATACAGTGCTAAGTCTGCTTCTTTAATTAATTGTTGAGATGTGGAAATTTGGGTGTGAGGGCTGATAGTTGCCGTTCCTAAACTAGCCGTGACACAAGAATTTATTTGCGAAGAACTATGACTTATATTAAGATTTTTAATAGCATAACGAATTTGTTCTGCACAAAACTCTGCTCCTGATGCATCCGTATCTGGCAAAATTACTGCAAATTCTTCACCTCCATATCTTGCTAACGTATCCCTAGGTCGTTTGATCACCTGTGAAGCAGCAATCGCAACTTGGCACAGACAGTCATCTCCCACTAAATGACCGTAGGTGTCATTATATTTCTTAAAGTAGTCTATATCAAATAATATGAGTGAAAGAGATTTCTTTTCTCTGTGGGCTGCGTTCCATTCCCTTTCTAGGACAGTATCAAAGCAACGACGATTGGCAATACCAGTTAATCCATCACGATGTGAAAGCGCTTCCAACTCATTTTTAACAACTTCCAATTCGTGATATGCGACAGCAAGTTCCTTATATGCCGCCTCTAGTTTCTGATTATTTAAAACTTCGCGATCGCGCCATATTTTCTTCTCTAGACAAGCACTTACCCTTGCTTTGAGAAGGACACGATCATATGGTTTGATTAAGTAATCTTCAGCCCCCTTTTGAATGCACGCAAGCATCATTTCTTTCTCGTCTAATGCTGAAATAATAATTACAGGCATCACTCGCGATTGGTAATTATCCTTAAGATGAGTTAATGTCTCTAAGCCATTCATTACTGGCATCATCATATCCAGCAAGATTAAATCTATAGAATTTGAAGCAACAATTTCTAGACCGCTTTTGCCCCCATCCGTCAAGGTAATATCTGAATATCCTAATTTTTTTAAATGCCGAAAGAGAATCTCTCGATTCATCGGATCATCATCAATAACTAATAGCTTCGCATTACTAATTTCTGACATACTTTTTTAATAACTGCTCAATCTTGCCTAATAGTCGTGCAAATTCTATGGGCTTTGTGTCGTAATCATCACAACCAGCTTCGATACCTCTCTCGCGATCTCCGACCATAGCATGTGCTGAGCAACCGATAATCGGAATATTTTGAGTAGCAGTTATTTGCTTCAAGCGTTTTGTAGCTTCCCATCCATCTAAAATTGGTAGACTCATGTCCATAACGATCAGGTCAGGTAGCTCTGTTTGGGCAGTTACTACACCTGACTCCCCGTCAACAGCAACTATAACGTCAAAACCGCGACGAACTAGTCTTCGTGACAGCATGTCGCGATTCATTTCATTATCTTCTACCAGCAGGATTTTTGGCATAAAGATTTTTCTGATAATACCTAGATTACTATAGTTTGGTAAATAAGGTAAAAGGCTCACTATGAGAGCCTTTTACGTGCTTCGCATGATTAAAAAAATAAAGATAAAATCTATACCGCCCGCGTAGTGGGCAATATAGATTTTTGGGTTTTATATTTAATTGTGCGTTGTACTTACCTTATTTATTTGCCCATTCCAAGCTGCTGAGCTTTTTGGTAAACCTTACCCTCAGTTAAAAGTGAAGGCGCAATTACCACTTCAACCTGTTGCATTTCTCGAATATTGGCAGCTCCGAGAGTTCCCATGCTGGTCTTAAGTGCTCCTAAGAGGTTGTGAGTGCCATCATCAAGCCCCGCTGGCCCACGCAAAATTTGCTCTAGTGTGCCTGTAGTGCCGACACGAATTCTGGTTCCACGAGGTAAGACTGGGCTAGGAGTTGCCATCCCCCAGTGAAAGCCCCGACCAGGAGCTTCTTTAGCTCTAGCAAAGGGCGAGCCAATCATAACGGCATCGGCTCCACAAGCGATCGACTTACAAATGTCGCCACCCGTAATCAAGCCACCATCAGCAATTATTGATACATATTTGCCAGTTTCTTGAAAAAAGTCTTCGCGAGCAGCCGCGCAGTCGGCTACAGCTGTAGCTTGAGGAATACCTACCCCAAGCACACCTCTAGATGTACAAGCAGCTCCTGGTCCAATACCAACAAGTACACCTGCTGCACCTGCTCTTAAAAGTTCTAAGGTGACATCATAGGTGACACAGTTGCCCATCAGGACTGGGATTGGCATTTCTCGGCAGAATTTAGCGAGATCGAGGGAGACTAATCCTTCAGCAGCGATGTGAGTAGTCGAGACAACTGTTGACTGTAAGAAAAACAAGTCGCAACCCGCTTCAGCAGCGATCGCACCATATTTAAAGGCATTAACTGGGATACTGCTGGCGCAAGCAATGCCACCTTTTTCTTTAATTTCGCGGATACGTTTTTGAATAAGCTCAGGCTTAACGGGTTCGGCATAGAGTTCTTGCATAAGTGAGACAAACTCAGTAACACCAACTGAGGCAATTTTGTCTAAAATTGGAGTGGGATCGTCATATCGGGTCTGGATACCATCAAGGTTGATTACGCCTAATGCACCTAAATCCGAAAGTTTTACCGCCATATCAACATCGATAACACCATCCATTGCACTAGCAATAATCGGAATTTCGCGACGAATTCCTCCAACCTCCCAAAATGTATCGGCAACGTTGGGATCGAGAGTTTTACCCCCTGGTACTAATGCAATTTCGTCGATACCATAGGCTCTGCGTGCAGTTTTACCGCGCCCAATTTGAATGTCCACTGTTTGTACTCTCTAGAATTTGATATTTGCTAAGGGTTACGTAAAAATCTTGCATTTAAGATCTACGCTAAGGGTTAATGTGTTAAGCGGCGATCGCTATGGTGATTGCTGCTTGAGTTGTGTCTATGCTTACAGAAAATCTTAATAGTTTCTTAAGATAATGTTGCTTATTGACTAATGATAGCTAATTAGTGTGATGGAAGGCTATTTTTTAAGAGATGAGCATAGGTTTGATTTTCAAAAATAACTAAAAAAAGTAACCAAAGTCTAAATGATGGCTGAATTTTTTAACACCTACGGTTTTTTAATTGTATCGGCAATTTTTGGGGCAATCCTTGGAATTTCTGTTTATTTGCCATTGATGGCTGGGCAGTTGTCATTGGCAACTCCAGGATTTTATGCCCTAGGTGGATATATTGCCGCGATCGCATCGACCAAGATGCTAACGGACACAACAGGGACTTTGCCAGTCTGGTGGGTATTACTGGAAATGTTGGCAGCGGGTCTGATCTCAGGACTTTTGGCTATAGTTTTAGGAATTCCTGTGTTGCGGTTACGAGGAATTTATTTGGCGATCGCTACAATTGCCTTTGTCGAGATTTTGCGAGTAGTTGCTCTCAATCTTGATATTACTGGTGGTGCAGTGGGGATTTTTGGGATTCCGCAGCCGTTTCAGTCACCCTTAGAGTATCTCTGGATTGCTCTGCCATTATTAGGGTTGAGCATGATATTTATGTATCGTTTGGAAAAAATTCGAGTTGGGCGGGCTCTCGTAGCGATTCGGGAAGATGAATTAGCAGCAGACTCGATGGGAATCAATCCCACTTACTATAAGGTTTTAGCTTTTACCCTAGCTGCCATTTTGGCGGGTATGGTGGGAGCCGTGAATGCTCATTTCCTAAATACATGGAATGCTCGTCAAGGAACCTTTGATGCCAGTATTATCTTTTTAGCTTTTGTATTAATTGGTGGCTCGCGCACATTTTGGGGACCAGTGGTAGGAGGTATTGTTTTAACCGCTTTACCTGAGGTATTGCGAGGGATTTCTAGTTTTAATGGTGTTCCTTTATGGTTAGGGCAATTCTTAAAAGATGGACGTTTAATTATTTTTGGTGTGTTGATTGTGGTTGGAACAATTTTCTATCCTAAAGGGATCATTACTCCAGAGTTCTTAGGTTGGTGCAAACTCACAACTAAAAAAGTACTTGCCAAAAATAAGTAAGGTGCTTAAGCACCTTGATCTAGGTAATTCGGGGTTGTTATGTCTCAGAAGAAATTTTTAGGATACTTATCTTTAGTGGCAAGCTTGAGTTGCTTTTATGCGATCACAAATCCTCATATTTTTGAACTGCCATGTATCACAGACTGTGAGGCAAGGGCGGCAAATGAATTTCTCAATAAAAATAAGGCGATCGCAGATTTAATTGAGCTCAAAAAACTCGATAAAAAGGCGATCAAGCTCGTTGTCGAAAAATCTAAATATAAACTAACTGTCTATTATCAAAAAAAGCCGATTAAATCCTATGCGATTGTTTTGGGCGGTAATCCTAAGGATGATAAATTGCGTCAAGGCGATAAGCGCACCCCAGAGGGAATATTTCGGGTTAAAGAGCTTTATTACCATTCGGAATGGTCAAAATTTATCTGGCTAGACTATCCCACTCAGGACTCATGGCGCAAATTCGCTCAGGCTAAGGCTAGAGGTGAGGTAACAGCGAAAGATGGGATTGGAGACGAGATTGGAATTCATGGTGTAGAGAAGGGGAATGATTGGCTGATCGATCGCACAATCAACTGGACTTTAGGATGTGTGTCTTTGAAAAACAAGGATTCGGAGCAGGTTGAGGTTGCTTTGGTGTCGGCATGAAAATATAGGCGATCGCCTATCTAAAAAATCTTGTAAAATGTCATTAGTAAAGTGATGCAGATCTACAAAACTTGTTTTGAATGGAAAAATGATGAATCGACAAAAACTTTTAGCTCGAATTTCCATAAATCCAAATATTTGTTTTGGTAAACCTTGCATTCGAGGTCATCGGATTTGGGTGTCTTTGATTCTTGATTTTTTGGCAAGTGGAATGACGATCGCTGAATTAATTGAAGAGTATCCCCAATTACAGGTAGAAGATATTTATGCTTGTATTGCCTATGGTGCTGAAATGTCGCGGGATCGATATATTGATATTCCTTTGGAGCAGTCTGCGTGAAGCTGAAGTTAGATGAAAATTTGGGCGATCGCGGTATCATGCAATTACGACAAGCGGGGCATGATGTGGCGACTGTGGTGGAGCAAGGTTTGACATCGGCTGATGATTCTGTTTTGATTGAGGTCTGTCATTCTGAGAAGCGATGTTTAGTGACGCTAGATTTAGACTTTAGCAATCCGTTGCAGTTTAATCCTCAAGAATATAGTGGCATTGCTGTTTTACGGCTGCCGACTAGAGCAACTCCAAGTGATTTGAATGATGCGGTTAAGACTTTGATCGGTGGTTTGGATCGCGAGGATATAACTGGTAAGCTTTGGATAGTGCAACGCGGACGTATTCGCATTCACCAGCCTCTTTCTGATGATGATTAAGCTTTTTATCAAGAAAATTTTTTCCTTTTTCCTTTTTAATTTTTCCTTATGAAAGATGCAGAGTTATTGGCAATAATCGCACAAGCAGAACGAGAGGGCTGGACGAAACTCGATCTGTCGGGGAACGATCTGGAAGGATTGCCGAGCGAAATTGGGCGTTTGCAAAGCCTAGAAAAGTTGATTTTAGGGAAGTATGATGGAGGTGTTAAAAGAAATCGTTTAACTGCTATTCCCCAAGAGATTTTTCAATTAATCAATCTTAAAGAACTTTCCATTGAATTCAACCTGATTACTCAGATACCAGATGAGATCGCTAACTTAGCAAATTTGACTACGCTTAAATTCCATTTCAACCAAATCACGACGATACCAGATGTGATCGCCAAATTATCAAATCTGACTTCGCTTAACCTCTCTAGCAACAAAATTACGGTGATACCAGACGCGATCGCCAAATTATCAAATCTGACTTCGCTTAACCTCTCTGACAACCAAATTACGGCGATACCAGACGCGATCGCCAACTTAGCCAATCTGACTACGCTTTCCCTCAATAGCAACCAAATCACGGCGATACCAGACGCGATCGCCAACTTAGCAAATCTGACGGAGCTTTACCTCGGCGGCAACCAAATCACGGCGATACCAGACGCGATCGCCAACTTAGCCAATCTGACTACGCTTTCCCTCAATAGCAACCAAATTACGGTGATACCAGAGGTACTTGAACATTTACCAAAACTAAAAAAACTAGATTTGCGAAGAAATCCGTTACCAATTTCTCCAGAAATTCTAGGCGTACAAGAACTTTATAAAGATCCTGGTGCAGTTGAAGATATCTTTAACTACTTACGCCAACTTCGTAGCGGTGAAGTCCGTCCACTCAATGAAGCAAAGCTAATTTGGGTTGGACAGGGTGGTGTTGGCAAAACATCGCTAATCAAAAAATTAGTTCACAATCGCTATGATCCTAACGAACCGCAAACTTATGGTCTAAATGTTGAACCTTGGGAAATACAAGTTAATAGCAAAGACATTCGCTTACATTCTTGGGACTTTGGCGGACAAGAAATCTATCATGCCACCCATCAATTTTTCCTAACCAAATGTAGCCTTTATCTATTAGTTTGCAACTGTCGAACCAGCGAAGCAGAGAACCGCATCGAATATTGGCTGAAACTAATAAAAATCTTTGGTGATCAGTCTCCTGTGATTATTGTCGGTAATAAAAAAGATGAGCAGCCTTTTGACATCAATCGCAAAGTGCTCCGTGAAAAATATCCTAATATTCAAGCGATCATTGAAACTTCCTGCTCAGAAAACATTGGCATAGATGAACTTCGCTCTGCTATTTTGGATCAAGTTGCCAACCTTAAAGAAATTTACGATCTCATCCCCCTGTCGTGGTTTAGTGTCAAGCAACAACTCGAAGCCATGACCGAAGACTTTATTAGCTATAACCGCTATATCGGCATCTGTCACGAAAACAAAATCCCCGAAGAACAAAACCAAGAACAACTAATCGACCTACTCCATCGTCTCGGCTTAGTTCTCAACTTCCGCGATCATCCTATTCTCAAAAGTACCAATGTCCTCAAACCCAACTGGGTCACAGAAGGAATCTATGCCATACTCAGCGATGAAACCCTCAAGAAGGAAAACAAAGGCATTTTTACCCTTGCCGATCTTAGCCGTGTTCTCGATCCTGCACGTTACCCAGTCAATCGCTATGATTATCTCATCGAGCTGATGAAAGAATTTGAGCTTTGCTTTGATATTGACTCCACCCCCAAGCAATTTCTCATTCCCGCCATTTTGCCCAAGGATGAGCCACAGAATACCAATTTAGAAGGTGATACTCTTGAATTTCAATATCATTACCGCATCCTTCCCAATAGTATCATCTCCCGTTTTATCGTCAATACTAGTGACTATATCCACAATCAAACCTACTGGCGCAGTGGCGTAATGCTTGCCTATCCAGAATCACGAGAAGTTTACAACATCGCTCGCATCAAAGCCGATACCGAAGACAAAAAGATCTTCATCGCCATTAGCGGACGCAAAGAAACCCGCCGCGAATTTCTCGCCATCATCCGCAAAGAACTCAATAAAATCCACCAAAACTTTAGCAACCTTGATATCACCGAATGGATAACTATTCCTGAATACCCCAACATTGAGCCGCTAAATTATGAAGATCTCTTAATTGCTGAAGATGTAGGAGAATCAACCGTATTTGTCCCAAAAATCAGGAGAAAAATTGATATAAGTAAATTGTTAGATGGTTATGAGTCAATGCCTAGCCGTCAGAAGTCACTTAACAAAATGACCACAATCTATCAAAATTTCTCTGTAAAAGATGTATTGGGTGATATATCCTCCTCAGAAATAAAGTCTCTGGTTGAAGAGGATATACAGTAAAAATGTCTAGCATCAATAAGCTATATCTTATCTTTCCAGATACCCACAAACCACTCTGCGATATAGTCAGTCAAGGTCTTGAGGAAATGTTGAAAATAACTTGCCAAAAAACAAATTATAACTTGTCAACTCTAGATTTACAGAATATATATCAGATTTCAAAATCTTTTGATGATAAGAGCATTTTAATTCTTGCATACTGGGATGTAATACCTTCTGAAAGCTTTTATAAGCTAGGTATTGCTTTTGAAAAAAAGAGTTCAATTATATTAATTAATATTCAGTCAAAAATTCAAAATATGCAAGAAATACCTCCCTATGTTAAAAATGATTACTCCTTAACTTTATTGGAGAATGAAAATGTTGATCTAAGAAATAATCTCAGAAATCTACTCATAGATTTAGAACAAACAATTAAAATTATATTAGCCGATAACAACTTAATTGACGATTTATATCATAGATCTTTAATCTATTGTAAACGTTTAGAAGAGAAGACGAATCATATTATAGATAAAGTTGATTTTAATGTCTTTAGAGAGCGGATAATGAGCTTTGAGAAAAGCAGTAGCAGTGACACTTTAACTCAATTATTTAAAACTAAAAGTGATGAATTGTATAGTATTTTATTGAGTTGCATTGCTAGTGATAAGTTGCAAATTTATGAAGTATTGACTATTGCTCGGAATTTAGCAAAAGAAAGAGAAAATATAGATAAAAATTCAAAAAATATTACTAACAATATTACTTACCATCAATATGGGAAAAATGACAATATTGGAGGAGATAATGTTAAGCGTGATAAAATTGGATGAGATTACCAAACCTTAACTCAGCGTTTATCGATCGCAACAAACTCTGGAACTACAGCCTCAACACCCAACACGATCGCGGAAAACACAAGGCAAGGTTATTTGCCGCTATCCTAGATTTAGGTAGAAATGAAAACGATGTTGAAATTCTGCAAACTCTTATCATAGAAGCAATTCAGAACTATGAAGCCATCCCCAGCCAGTCCGATCAATATGGTCAACGCTACATCGTCGATTTCCCGATCACCCGCAACCAAAACATCGCCAACGTTCGCACCACTTGGATCATCCGTCCCGATGAAGATTTCCCCCGTCTCGTTAGTTGTTATATCTTGAGGTAAAGTCAATGCTCACCCTAACTAAACTCAATCTATTAGATATCGTTGCCCTAAAAAACGACCTACCCCAACATCGCTTACAATCAGGACAAGTCGGAACCATCGTCGAAATCCTTGCCCCCGAAGTCTACGAAATTGAATTTAGCGATAATGACGGTCAAACATACGCCATGCAAGCCCTACCAGCCCATCAACTTCTAAAACTTCACTATAAACCTATGTCTAGCAATATTCATCAATACGGCTCAGGAGACAACATCGCAGGTGATAAAGTCATCGGCGATAAAATCGGTACACAATTCAATAACCATCTGCAAGGCGCAAACATTGCTAACTTTGCCAATGAAGTCAAAGACAACGCCCAACAAACCGCCTCCAACTTCACGCAAACAAGCGGCGCAAGCGTAGCCGAACTACTGCAACTAATCAACAATCTCCGTCAAACCACCACACAATTTCCGTCAGATGTGCGAGAAGACATCACCATTGATATCGATGACGTAGAAACCGAAATTCAAAAGCCAGAAAAAGAACGCAGTTTACCAAAACTCAAAAAACGTCTACTAGCTTTATTAACTGCCGCTACAGTCATCGCCACCCCGATCGCAGGTATAACCGACTTCACCAACAACGTCCTCGAAATCGGTAGCAAACTAGGAATAGAACTCATCAAAAAGTAAAAAGTAGTCCTATATGACTGAAACCAGTCCCAAACTGATTAATGAAAATATTTCCATTAATGTAACCCTTGAAAACAACGGTTACTATCTTTGCCACTTATCAAACCCATTACCAGATCCATCCCAAAGCACAATTAATCGCTACGGTCAAACCCAAGAACACGCGATCGCGATCGCCCTCGAACAGTTAGCCGATCGGTTTCGCCAGATAGTTGAAGACCAGCAAAATGTAGATATGCTGACAGTGGAGCGATCGCCTGACGGAGAAGCAATTAGCAAGCTTTACCATGTAACACTTCATTTTGAATGCACTATTGACGCAGAATCGAAATTTGAGGCAATGCACGACACAATTATGGGCAATACCGTAGTGGAAAATGGCAAAATCACGGTCATAGAAGTTTCCGAAGATTTGCCATTTGCAGATATTTTAGAACTTGGTGCGTAGTTAAAACCACTACAGACGCATGGGCAAAACATTCCCGCAAAAATCTATAGCTTTTAAGAATGTTGCTCCGTCTCACCATGCTGCTGAAATAGCGCAAGCAGTTTACGCCGCATTACGATTCCTGGCTGGTCAGATGGCATATGCTGCTCGACTGCCACATCAAGTGGAGTGTCGTAGTTTGTCGTTTCCAGAACAACTCGATCTTCCAAAACGACTTGGCGATCAAATGCAATCACATCTTCGGCACTAGCATCAGCTTCTGTGTCATTGCGTACACAGAACTGCACGATCTGAGAAATGCGATCGCTTACAGGAGTTGCCGCCGTAAAAATCGAATGCATTAATCCATTGGGATAAATAATTTTTAATGTGCGGCTAAATGGCATATGCCAAGTCGATTCGACAAATCGAGTTGTAAAAGCTTCGGTCATGCCGAGATTCTTTTGTTGCGCAGGCGGATTAATTACTGGAACCTCTGATTTAATCACCAGACCAAATTCGAGAGTTGTGATTTCGGAAGATGCTGGCTTTGGCTGCTCAATACTGCCAAATGATGCGGCATGGACAAAGCTAAAATGAGCATTATCAAAGGAGTTTTCCATTACCCGCAAGCCACTACATTGCCACTGGTCATAGCATTGAGGAATTAATCGATTGGCGGGATCTTCAGCTTCAGGAATAGAAGGAATCGGCAATAATGGCTCCTTGTCTAGACATACCCAAACATATCCATAGCGTTCAGCACATTTGAAGGAGTCAACTTTATAATTGGCAGGAATTTTTTGATCTGGGCTAAATTGAGGAACCTTCACGCAAACTCCTTTTCCATCATATTGCCAACCATGATAGGCACAACGAACACACCCATCAATGACAACGCCTTTGGAAAGTTGCGTTGTTCGATGACAACAGCGATCGCTTACTGCGACTGGATGACCATCAATATCTAGCCAAAGTGCTAGTTTTTGTCCTAGCAGCTCAAACGGCTGTGGCATTTTGGCGGTTAGATGTGCGATCGGCATAACGGGATACCAGAACCGTTTGAGTACTGGTTGTTTGGTAACTAACATTGAGATATTCCCTCATGCTGCATAAGTGTAGATGCCAAACCTATAAGGTTGCGCTCCTTCGGAGCGCAACCTTATAGGTTTGGGTAATTCAAACGTTGCTCCACTTCGCCATGCTCTTTCAGTAAAGCCGCTAGTCGATGCCTCATGATGATTCCTGGTTTATCCGACGGCATATGTTGCTCCTCAGATAGAGACAATGGCGCATCAAACTCAGTGGTTTCCAATACATCACGATCTTCTTGCGTCACCTGACGATCAAAGGCAATGATGTCAGCCGCTTTTGCATCATCTTCTGTATCATTTCGTAAACAGAACTGAACTAACTGAGTCGTCTGATCATCAATGGGAGTATAAGCCGTAAAAATTAGATGAATCAAGCCATTGGGATATTGAATTTTCAGCGTGCGGGCAAATGGCATATACCAAGTGCGTTCGTTAGTACGAATCGTCTTTTCGGAAGTGATTCCTAAATTCTTTTTTTGGAGGTCTGGATTCAGAACTTCTACCCAATGCTTCATCACAAAGCCAGTGTCAGTTTCTATGGTTTCGTCGATAGGTGGTGGCACTGGGTTACTCTGATCACCCCATGATGAGGCATGGACAAAATGTCCATGAGCGCTATCAAAGGAGTTTTCGATCACCCTTAAGCCTCCTACTTTCCATGTTTCATAAAACTCATGAATCATGCGGAAAGATGGGTCTGTCACTGCTGCAATCTCAGGAATTGGATGCAATGGCTGCGGATCTAAACACACCCAAATATATCCATATCGCTCGACACATTGATAAGATGACACCCTGTAGGTTTTTGAGATCTTCTCATTCTCTAGCTGAGGTACTTTCACGCAGGTTCCCTCAGGGTTGTACGACCAGCCATGGTAAGGACAACGAATGCAGCCATCAATCACAACGCCTCTGGATAGCTGGGCTGATCGATGGCAGCATTGGTCAGCAACAGCAGCAGGTTTTCCATCTTTATCGATCCAGAGGGCAATCTTTTGTCCCAATAATTGAAATGGCTGGGGTTTGTCAGCAGAGAGTTGTGCGATCGGCATCACTGGATACCAGAAGCGCTTAAGTACAGGTTGTTTGGTAACCAACATGAATATTAAACCTAGGATAGAGAAGTTTTTTGCAAGTGAATTTCACTGTGTTGTAGATATTACTAAGACAAAAGCCATACTTTCCTATCCCTATCTCACTGATAGTGTGAGCTCTATCAAAACTGTGCTCATAAATAACATTCAAAGATCAATGCGTATACTGTATACAAGTTCTTGCTGTATCTAAGGCGAGTAGACAGGAAGTTTCTGTATATATAAATACAAAGAACTGTGGCTTAAAACCTTACCCAATCAAATGAGAGGTAAATTAGGTGATGCATCAGAGATTTGCGAAAGAAGTGTCACAGCGATCGCTATGCTTGCCAATGCTACAAAGCTTAACCGAAGAGGACTTATGATTGTATTCATAGAACATCGTGAAATATGGTAGCGTATCGCTTACAGCGCAAAGCGATGTAATAACAACTTTACCGAAAATCAGCAAAAGCACATCACCATTGTCATGAATATAAATAGCAAATCAATCTTAGCTATTCAGCAAGTAACCCGTCGCTTTGGGGGCTTAGTTGCCGTGAATGAAGTGTCATTTGATGTGCAAGAAAATGAAATCTTTGGCGTGATTGGACCAAACGGAGCAGGTAAGACGACACTGTTTAATACAATCACAGGATTAATTTCGCCGACGAGTGGCAAGGCTCTCTACGATGGGAAAGAAATCACTAACCGCCGTCCGCATCAGATTGCTAAATTTGGAATTGCAAGAACATTTCAGAACATCCGTTTATTCGGAGAACTATCTGCTTTAGAGAATGTTGCGATCGCAAGACATCTCAGTACATCAACTGGAGTTTGGAATGGAATCTTAGGACTACCACCAACGGCAAATGAAGAGAAGCAAACCTATGATCGCGCCTTAGAATTATTAGAACTAGTGGGACTAAGTGATCGCGCTGAAGTTAAAGCCAAAAATTTCTCCTATGGCGATCAGCGCCGCCTAGAAATTGCTCGCGCCCTTGCGTTACAACCAAAACTATTACTACTAGATGAACCAGCCGCAGGGATGAATCCTAATGAAAAAGGGCAATTAAGTGATTTTATTCGCAGTTTGCGCGATCACTTTGAACTCACAATTCTTCTGATCGAGCATCACGTCCCGTTAGTAATGGGACTATGCGATCGCATTGCAGTTTTGGATTTTGGGCAATTAATTGCGATCGGCAAGCCTGAAATTGTTAAATGCGATCGGGCTGTAATTGAAGCTTATTTGGGAGATGAAGGTTAAGCCCAAAAGATAAAAAGGCAGTGCTTCGCACTGCCTTTTTATCTTTTGGGCATAAGGCTTGCTAAGCAAGCCTTATGGAATATTAAACGCTCTTTTTCAAGAGTTCCACTTTGTCCAGACGTTCCCAAGGAAGGTCTAGATCGTTGCGTCCCATGTGACCATAAGCCGCGACATCTTGATAGAAACGACCATTGCGAGTACTAGGTAAATTTTGCAAATCAAAATTCTTAATAATTGCCGCAGGGCGCAAATCAAAATGATCCTTGACTAATCGGAGCAAAGTCTCTTCATCAACCTTTCCTGTACCAAAGGTTTCAATATGCATACTGGTAGGACGAGCCACACCGATCGCATAACTAATTTGTAACTCACATTTGCTAGCCAAACCTGCCGCCACAATATTTTTAGCAACATGACGAGCAGCATAAGCAGCACTGCGATCGACTTTTGTCGGATCTTTGCCCGAAAAAGCACCGCCACCATGACGCGCATAGCCGCCGTAAGTATCAACAATAATTTTACGCCCTGTTAGCCCTGAGTCACCTTGAGGTCCACCAATCACAAACTTTCCAGTGGGGTTAACCAGATAACGGGTTTGGTCACTTGGCTTGACTGATGTATCAGCAAAGCTAGGTAAAACTACATGTGTCCAGAGATCGGCTTGAATACGTTCTTGTACTTTGGCTTCATCACTAAGTCCATCGATCGCAGCATCATGCTGAGTCGAAATCAGGATCGTATCGATCGCTACAGGCTTATCACCTTCATAAACCACGGTGACTTGAGTTTTGCCATCAGGACGCAAATATGGCAATGTGCTATTTTTACGAACCACTGATAACTGACGAGCAAGACGGTGAGCGATCGCGATCGGCATCGGCATAAACTCGGGTGTTTCGTCGCAAGCAAACCCAAACATAATGCCTTGGTCACCAGCACCTACAGCTTCGATGTCCGCTTCTTCTTCCGCTCCAGTGCGGACTTCATGGGCAACATTCACCCCTTGAGCAATGTCTGGAGACTGTTCGTCAAGGGCTACCATTACTGCGCAGCTATTTGCCGAAAAGCCATTATCAGCATTGGTATAACCAATTTCAGCAATTTTTTTACGAGCAATATCGACGTAGTTGACATGCGCTTTGGTGGTGATCTCCCCCGTGATCAAGACCAGACCCGTGTTAACCACAACCTCAGCTGCGACACGCGATCGCGGATCTTGAGCCAATAAGGTATCAAGAATCGTATCGGAAATTTGATCACAAATTTTGTCAGGGTGACCTTCCGTAACTGATTCAGATGTAAATAAGAAGCGACTAGCCAACTATGTTTCCTCCTAAACGCAAGAAGTAATAAGGCAAATTTTTGGTATCTCTTAAGATTTATCCATCATAGTACAAGGGGTCAAATGAAACCCTAAAAATAGGATGGGGCGCAAAGCGCCCCATCCTATTTTTAGGGTTTCATTTTAAAATGTACCTGTATATAGGTATAGTCTGATTAATCTAAGTACTAATATCTGATTGCCAAAATCAAAAAGTTGTCTAAACCTATGGAGGCAAATAACTTGAAATTTCAAACTACTGCTCAAGAAGCCTGTTATGAAAAAGTAGTAACGTGGATGCAAGAGATATTTAGTAAATGTCCCTGCGCTCGCCAAGATATTCCAGGATTAGGCATATTTATGGGATCGGCGTTAGTAGAAGTATTGGTTTTTCCTTGGGATGGAGATGATGCAATTATTAACACGCGATCATATGTGGTAGTTGGTGCAGAATTAAAGCCAGACCTGATGCGATATTTGCTTGAAGAAAATGCCAAGATGATTTTTGGAGCCTTTGGCATATCGCCAGATAGTGAAATTCTGTTTGAACATTCAATCGTTGGCTCGACTTGTGACATGAAAGAGCTAGAAGCCTCAGTTAAAGCGGTGATGGAAATTGCTGACGAATATGATGACAAAATTGTCGATCGCTGGGGTGGCAAACGCGCCTTAGATCGTATTCATGCAGGCACACTATCAAATAATGGCTGGTCATTATAAAAAGGAAAGGGGGCACTAAGTGCCCCCTTTCCTTTTTATGAGAGCGCAAAGCACTATATTCTAGATAAGCACCTTGGCATAATTTAAAAACCCAGAAAAATCCTATGCCTCAAACGATCGCTGATATTAATGCCAAAATCAAAGCTGGCAAAGCTAAAGTCCTTACTGCTACCGAACTCAAATCTCTTGTCGTAGATATCGGGGTAACTCAAGCTACTAAGCAAGTAGATGTGATCGTCACAGGTACATTCGAGCCGATGGAGTCTTCGGGGGCTGTGCTCAATTTAGGACATACTGATCCACCGATTAAGATCAGAACTTGCTGGATTGATGGAGTGCCTGCTTATGCAGGATTTGGGGCAGTAGATATTTATTTAGGAGCAACTCAAGAAGCTGATCCTACCGATGAAGCACCGCAATATCGTGGCGGTGGTCATGTGATCGCTGATTTGATTGCAGGAAAGACTGTGAACTTTAAAGCGATCGGACATCCCAATGATTGCTATCCTCGCGCTAATTTTGAAACAACGATTACTAAGGAATCCATTAATCAATTCTATCTATTTAATCCCCGTAATCTCTATCAGAATTTTATTGTCGGGGTCAATGGTGGCGAAGAAACCCTCTACACCTATTTGGGACCACTTCAGCCCCGACTAGGCAATGCTGTTTATTCTAATCCTGGAGCAATTTCGCCATTGTGGAACGATCCTGATCTGCAATTAATTGGTATTGGTACAAGAATCTTTATGGGTGGTGGCATTGGTTATGTTGCCTGGGAAGGTACGCAACATTTTCCATTACAAAAGCGGTTAGAAAATCGTACTCCCATTGGTCCTGCGGCTACTCTGGCTCTAATTGGTGATGCTAAGCAAATGACCTCTGATTGGGTACGTGGTTGCTATTTCCGTAATTATGGTGCATCATTGATGATGGGTGTAGCTGTCCCTCTTCCTGTAATTAATGAAGAAGTGGTAGCGAGGGCGGCTGTTTTGGATGAAGAGTTAGTCGCACCTATAATTGATTTCTCAATTCCCAGACGAGTACGCCCTATTTTTGGATCTGTTTCCTATGCTCAACTCAAGTCTGGCAAAATTACGATCGCAGGTTCAACAGTTCGTGCTGCGCCTTTAGCTAGTTTACATTTATCCGAAGAAGCCGCTAAAACCCTGAAGGATTGGATTGTGAAAGGAGAATTTACACTTACAGAACCTGTAGCAATGTTGCCAAGTGATCGCACATTTTTACCGCAAGATGTACGAGGGTTCTAGTTTTTGGTTTGGCACTCAATTTCAGTGAATAGTCAGGGGGACGCGGCTTTGCCGCGTCCCCCTGACTATATCCCATGCTAAAATTAAGCCAACGTATCTCTCAGGGTTACTATGGAAAGCACTCAAACTCTACTCAAGCCGACTGCTCCCCAACCCGTTCAAGAGGCTAAAATCAATCTCCCCGACCATAAACAACTCCCAGACTCAGACGGAACCTTTGTGAAAAATTTTCAAGAACATCCACAAAGTATCGTTTTAACTAGCTCGATCGCACCAGTCTTAGAGAAATTACATCCCGATGGACGTTACTGCATTGGTCAAGATAGCGGCATTTACTGGCGAATGATGGAGCCACCTGAAAAAGGAGCCGAAGCACCAGAATGGTTTTATGTGCCGAATGTATCGCCGCTTCTCGATGGCGAATATCGTCGTTCTTATGTACTGTGGAAAGAATTTGTCTCGCCTTTAATTGCAATCGAATTTGTCTCTGGTAATGGATCAGAAGAACGAGATACAACGCCACCTAGTGAGACTGAAAAAGCTGGGAAATTCTGGGTTTACGAGCAAGCGATTCGGGTTCCCTTTTATGTGATTTTTGACGGATTTAGAGACAATCTTGAGGCTTATCATTTGCTGGAAGTCGCTATGTCAAAATGCAACCTAATGATCGCGGACATTTTGCGATCGCGCCAATGGGTGTGGAACTTGGGTTGATATTAGAGAATGGTGTGTCTTGGTTGCGCTGGTGGGATGAGTCGGGTAATTTATTGTTGACGGGTGATGAAAGGGCGATCGCGGAAAAACAGGCGCGATTAGATGCTGAGGCGATCGCAAATCAACAAACTGCGATCACTGATCAAGAGCGTCTTGCCAAACAAGAAGCAGAACAAAAAGCCAAACGTCTTGCTGAAAAGCTCAGATCGCTGGATATTAATCCTGATGATCTGTAATGCGATCGCTACAAAAGTTAGTGCAAATATGAAATTGCGATCGCTTGAATCAGAGAGTGTAGAGTATTTTGAGTAAAGTCTGGGATATATACAGAGAGACAATATCCGTCGATTTGTTCTTCCTTCGCGGAAACCACTCTTTAACTTTAATTCTTCTTCTTGGCAATTTCCTAGTAGACAGTCAAAGTATTATCCCCTTCCTCTTTGCACACTCCTTTCCGCTTAGTTTCTTTTTCAGCAAGCCCTAACTAGGGATAAATTTTAGGGAACTCTTCAGGACTTTTGGTTACTTGTACAGCCCCAGAACTATAGCAATCATATTTCCTAAATTCTTGAAGCTCAAATTTTTCTTCAATAAGTTTATATTCAGCAGCAGATCCACAGCCGCCAGCACATATTCCTTTATGAAAAGCTCTAAGAGTATTGTCTTCTGGGAAGAATTGAGCTACGCCAGAAATCATTAGTAATTCAGTTTTTTGGATTTTCCCAGATTCAATAAGCGATGGATCTAAAGTGTTAAAAGAGATGATTTTTGCTTTTGGAGTTACAGAGTTTTCAGATTTGAATTGGCGGATTTTGATTTAAATCACAAAAGCAAGAAGCGCTGCAAAGCACCGCTTCTTGCTGAGCTATTCTACCAGAGCAATATGACTAGGCTTGGTGTGATTAGAAGCGATCGCATCGGCGGAACTCTCGATCATTTTGGTGGCAAAGTTGGGAACTAGTCCAAAAAACACGATGATCAGCGCGAGAGCGATCGCAGGAAATTTTTCTTGCCATTTCGCAAAGGGAAAATTACTGATCGGTGGTTGACTGGCAGCTTTTTCGACAGCAAGCCGACCAAAAAACACGCGATCAATCATGATGAGGAAATAGACCGCAGTTAATCCAGTTCCAATCATACAGAGAAGCGTTTGGATTGGGAACACCGCAAAACTGCTACGGAAAATCACAAATTCAGCAATAAACCCAATCATTCCTGGTGTCCCTGCGCTTGCCATAGCCGCCAAAATCATCAGCGAACCTGTAATTGGTAAACCACGTTCAGGGTTGAGCAAACCATTGAGGGATTTGATATCTCGGGTTCCCGTTTTCTTGTAAACAATACCCACCAGAATAAATAGTAGTGCCGAGATGAGACCATGACTGACCATCTGAAAAGTAGCCCCTACTAGTGACAATGGCGTAGCAGCGGCTAAGGCTAGCAGGATATAACCCATATGTCCTACAGAGCTATAGGCAACCATTTTTTTCATGTCAGTTTGGGTGATTGCGGTAAGACATCCATAAATGACACTGACAACAGCCCAAACAGCTAGAAACGGGGCGATTGCTTGCCATGCCTCGGGCAGTAAACCCAGTCCAAATCGCAATAGACCATAAGTTCCTAGTTTCAGCAAAACTCCTGCGAGTAACGTAGAAACTGGGGTTGAGGCTTCAACGTGAGCATCGGGTAACCATGTATGCAATGGCACGATGGGAATTTTGATGCCAAAGCCAAGGAGTAGCAGAACTAGCAAAATTCCTTTGGTCGTTGTCGATACGCCTTCAAGATTTAAGTCTTGATAATTAAATGTAAAAGCTGTATCACCACTGCCCAAAAACGCCATACCAAAGAAAGCCGCTAAGATCAGCACCCCTGAGATGGCAGTATAAATTAAAAACTTGGTAGCCGCATAACCACGTTTTTCTCCTCCCCAAATTGCAATTAATAGGTAGAGTGGGATTAGTTCAATTTCAAAGAAAAGGAAAAAGAGGAGTAAATTTTGAGAAAGAAATGCTCCATTGACACCGCCCCCAAGCAGTAATAGCAATGGAAAATAGAGTCGAGGACGTTGGACATCATTGCTGATGTAGGTAGCGACAATCAGCAATAATCCATTCATTAGAACTAGTGGGAAGGATAGACCATCAACACCTAGTCGATAGGTGAGTCCGATCGGATCTAACCAAGCTAAGGACTCGCTTAATTGGGTTGTGGATAGACTAATATCAAATTTGGTGATTAAGAAGAGAGACCATCCAAATGTAGCGATCGCAATTCCCAATGACAATCGACGTAACCGCTGGGAATCAATGGCTGCTCCCGCTAAAATGATAAGAATCGCACCTGCGATCGGTACCCAAACTAATGTACTAAGCATATTTGATTAAAAGATAATAATTAAAACCAATAAAAGTTCAGCGCCATATGCGCTGAACTTTTATTGAAGACCGTAAAAAGCAGCAAATCCGATCAGAATTAAACCGATCATGATTGTTAGCACATACTGCTGTAACCTACCTGTCACTGTATATTTCAAGCTTTCACCGCTAAATATTGAGGCAAAGCCAACAAAGTTGACCGAACCATCAACTAAATAGCGATCGATCCAAGCCAAAAATTTGGATCCACCGCCCACAATCAAGACCACTGTGTATTTATAGATGGCTTGTACATAGAGGTCATAGGCTAGTAAATCCTGTACTGCTTTCCATACCTGACGAGTAGCTTTGGGCAACATCGGTACTGAGCTACCAGTTTCGTATGGCTTGATGTAGATATATGCACCTAATCCAAAGCCCAGAAGCCCAGAAGCAGAAAGTGCGACATTACCCCAGATATGCACTGTATCTAAGTCAATATCTACGAATTTCCATGATGGCAACAAAATTGGCACAAGCAAAGTAATGATCGTTAGTGAGACTAATGGAAGTGCAACTGGCCAAGCAACTTCGGGTGCACGACGGGTTTTGGGCTGGGTGGGACCAAGAAATACGAGTGCAAACATTCGCATTAGTCCGAAGGCAGTAATGCTATTTACTAATAGGGCGATCGCAATTAACCAAGGGTCGCTATTCCAAAATGTTTCTTCCCAACGTAAGAGTGTCCAAAATCCGCCAAAGGGAATGAAAGCCACTAAGCCCAGTGAACCAACAATAAATCCAACTAGACTGGCGGGCATTCGAGTTTTGATGCCACCCATTTCTGTAAGATCTTGAGTCATTGTGGATATCATCACAGCGCCTGAACTTAAGAATAGCAGCGCTTTGCTGATGCCATGACTAAAAAGCAAACCCAATGCTAGATCGGGTTGTTGCATCCCTACGGCAATGAAAACTAGACCAAGGTAAGCGCTGGTTGAGTGGGACAAAGCTCGCTTCATATCGATTTGGGCGATCGCAACTAATGATGTCCCGATCGCTGTAATTGCGCCAATCACCACAGACACCTCGGCAGCCAATGGGAACAGCGCTAATATTGGCTGAAACTTAATTAGGACATATGCTCCCGCGCCCACAACGACAGAATTCCGCAAAATCGAAGCGGGGTTTGGTCCCTCCATCGCCTCATCTAGCCATAGATGTAATGGGAACTGGGCGCATTTACCCAGTGGTCCTGCAATTAAAGCTAGTCCTAATAATGTGCCAAATTGTTGATGCTCGGCAAAATAGGCAATTGTTTGCGGCGCATCAGCCCATGTTTTGAGATCGGAAAAATTCAAACTGTCTGTAAGATTGGACAGTGTAACTACAGCCATTAACAAAAATAAGTCGCCGACTCTCTTTGTCCAAAATGCGTCTCTAGCGGCAGTTACTACTAGGGGCTGTGCATACCAAAATCCGACTAATAAATAAGTTGATAGGGTGAGCATTTCCAGCAGGGCGTAACTGAAAAATAGTGAGTCACTAAAGGCAATCCCTGTGATTGCAGCTTCAAAAAAACCAATTAAGGCGCAAAATCTGGCGATCGCCCAATCAGTTTCGAGAGATCCTAGCCCATAGACCTGTGAGATCAGACTCATCACGGCAATCATTACTGACGCACCGACACTAATCGTGGAGATATCAAAGGAGCAAGCAAGATTTAGATCAAAAGCTTGAAACCAAATAAATTCAAATTGTTGAGAAGGTTGTCCCCAAATTGATGTCAGCAGCCAACAGCTATGCACTAGTGCTAGTACAGTCATCAATATGTTCAGGTAAGCCGCAGGACGTGGCCCTGTACGACGCACTATCCTTAATGACCAAGGGAGTGTTAGCCCTGCGCCCAGCAAACCATAGCAAGGAAGTAGCCAAGCTGTTTCTAGGATCATTGAGTTTACTATAGAGTTTTTACTATGTTTATCTTAAAATCTATTAGATATTCTAAGAGTTTACCGTAAAATGCTTTGCACCCCTTTGTTTAATCCAAGTGATTAATATATATAGCAATGTAAGCTTTGCTTAGGACATAAAACCCAAAAGATGGCAGAGCGAAGCTCTGCCATCTTTTGGGTTTTGAATTGTCCTATCTATCTCTTACGTTGCTATATGATTAATTCATGTGTTTAATTCATGTAATTAATGCATTTGAAAATAGCGATCTAATAAAACAAAGCGATCGCAGGCTTGTTGATGTCGTTTTAGCCATGTGGTGGGACTACGTGAGGTTTGCAACATGGTTAAATCTACGCCAAGCATTTTTAATTGTTTATCAATTTCCACTTGTAAAGATAAATTTTGCGGCGTGATCTCTAAATTTGCATTTACAAGGTTTGACTGAAAAAATATTTGAATTTTGCTAAGCGATCGCAGCCAGTCTTTGGCGATCGCAGGTGCAGGTTCTTGCTGTAAGGCGATCGCTGTTTGCAATATTTCTAACTGATTTTGCAAATCATGAACTAAATCTAAATAATTTTGTGACAAGATCTTAGCAGTGAAATTTATCTGATACTACAACATTTGGCGATAAATTTATCGCCAAGTGTATCGGCACATAAAAGCCATAGAGTGACGACGTGAAGCGTTGTCACTCTATGGCTTTTGTAAGTTCAGCATCTCTTTCTGGACATTCATACCAATGACTAATGCATCATTCAGCATAGAACTATACTGATCAGCTTGATTCTTCACTTCTAAGGACTCTAATGCAATTAGATTTTGCTCAATATTGTCAAAAAGCTGGCGATGACTACTTACAAAGTTACAATGCTCTCGGAGGATTTTTTCTGTAGTTAAGCCGCAAATTAGACTATCTCTAGTTAGCTCAAGAGCTTGCAGTATATCTTCGCGATGCTCGAGGTGCTGATCGCGATTTACGGGTTGATTACTAGCAGACTTTAGGCGATCGCAAATATCGATAGCTGCGATTACTTGATTATATTTATCCACTTCATCGAGAAGATGTGATAAACAAGCCATTTTTTTAGCTCTCTTCCAAGCAAACAGGTTCCAACCAGCGAACAGAATTAATATAAATGCGAAGACAAAAATGGCAAACCCAACTTGATCTTGACGATTATCTATGGGTCTCCCAAGAGATTGAAAGATCAAAATGCTAATTGGCAAACTGAAAATTGAAATTAAGAATATGATGATAGCCTCGCTCAGTAAAAAAGGAACCAAGCATTTTTTTCTTTGGAGCATAGAAATCCTATAAGCTCTTCCAATAAATAAAAGGCTAATCTCTTTTCCTGTTACCCTCTCTAGATCCTGTTCGGTGATCTGCAAATTCCTGATGTCAGTTTGCATGGTTGTTTGGTATAGCTGTCGCCAAGTGTATCAAGAAATAAAACCCAAAATAGAGTTGCGGCGCTTCGCGCCGCAACTCTATTTTGGGTTTTGGGTATAAGTTCAAATTTATGAGACAAATAAATGCTTAATAGCATTCCAGACCGCCATATAAAAATTACCCTCACGCGGACGAAAAAGATCGAATTTGGAGCCAAAGGAGGCAAAAAATGGTCTGAGTGTCCAAGCCATCTGACTACCAACAAAAGCATAAAGCCCTAGCCAAAACTTCAAAATTGATATCCGAACTTTGCGGTTTTTGTCAATTGCGGTATCTTCTATCACTAAGCTTTTATCTGAGACAATAGTTTCTACTTTTGGCAGTAGAACTTGATAGAGAAAGTAAACTCCAATAATTCCTGTTAACGTGAATATGGCAACGTTTAACAGTAGGAAAAAAGAATAGCTGTCTGTCGTAATCAAGAAGAATAAGGTGACTGGCGCAAAGCCAAATAATAAAGTACTCGTAATAGTCACCGCACAAAGTAAAATCGCCGTATATTGACTCAGACGAGTTTTTGCACCGAAGTAAACATTAAAGAAATAAAGCGCAGGCAAGCAAATTGCTAGGGTGATGAGGAATAAGAATGGCAACTTGGCTGCCGAGGATAAAACCTGCATCCAAGAACTAACAGCACCAATCAAGCCGCCATAAATCGCCAAAAATATAGAGCTACAAACTAACAAGCCAAATATTTTGGTGTTGACTTTGATGCCGTCATAGATTTCTTGAATGAACTGATCGCGATCGCTAAGTAAGTCAATAAGAACTGAAAAAAATGGCATAAAGTTATTAGGGCTGAAGTTAAACTTGATAACTCTGGACAATTTTTGAACAGTAAATGTTCCTTAAGTTATAGCCCCAAGAAATGAATAGCGGCGCGAAGCCGCTATTCATTTCTTTTTTATTTGTGCAGCCAGAAAAAAGTTTTAATTTCATAGGGCTTAAATATAACTTGTAAGTAATTGGAAGTACCTTTAACTATAGTCAGTAAAGCATTTTTGTTTTCCATCAAATCGCATTCCCAAATATTCTCTGCTTGCAATAAATTGAGTGAAATCTCAATTTCTGCCTCAGTTGTTTGTCCATGCGCCTCATAAAAACGCATTACCCAGCCTGACTGATCCTGCGATCGCTTAAAAGCTGAAAGAATAATATTTGGTGCAGAAACTTGTAAATAACTGTGTTCTTTAGTTGGAATGGGTGAACAATGTAAAACCAGAGGGTTATTTAACTCTTGAGCCAGTTGAACAATATTTGCTTCATGCCAATCTCCTTGATGGGGAACTAAGCGATAGGTAAATTCGTGATGAGAGCGATCGCTATTTGGACTGGGCCAGTTAGGACTACGCAGCAAAGTTAAACGTAAACAGTCAGGCTTTGCGTCATAGCCATACTTACTATCATTGAGAACTGCTAAACCTAGAGAATGTTGTTGCTCCTGCGGAGCAACAACATTCTCTGAAGATATATCTGCCCAATATTGAGCAGGGACTTCCCATTTTGCTTTAGTTTCAGGCGTTTCGCCAAGCGTACTACGCTGAATCGTTCCCATTGGGATTTCGTAAGTAGCATAGGGCGATCGCCAATTTATTGGAAAAGCTACTTTGACTAAGGTGTATTCCTCTTGCCACTCCACCCAATTTTTAACAGTAATAAATGGCTCAAAGGCTGATAGTTGAATCTCTTGGATAAACGTTGAATTACGGAACTTTTGGACAGTGCGGACTGATACTTGGAGGCTACTATTGCTAGAAATCTCAATTGCTTCAAGTGTTGTCGATTCTAATTTTTTATTTTCATAATTTGGATCAATATTCCATGCATCCCAATATTGTCCCTTGTCTTCAAAGAACTGTAGAGTAACCGCTGATCGCAAGATCGCTTTTTGCGATCGCTTGTCAAATATTTGCGCGATCTCACCAGTTTTAAGCTCAACCTCAACTTTAAGATATCTATTCTCTAGATAAAACTTTTCGCTATCAGAAGTAATACTTAAAGGCTCATCTGTCTCGGAAACTTCTACAGATTCCATCTCAGCAAATCCAAAGCTAGGAATATTCGCTAGCCAACAAAATGAACCGTCTTGCTTTTTGACTAACTGCGATCGCTGCCAGTTGAGAAAATTCCATGCTTGCAAATTAGTGCTTTCTTCGATGTCAATAGGAAGAAGGCGATCGCAGATTGCTCTGATCTCAGTCCATGTGCGATTAGCATCGTCAAAAACATCACTGATAGATGTTCCAGGCAAAATATCGTGAAATTGATTGAGCAATAATCCTTGCCAAGCATTCTCTAATTGAGCTTGAGGATAGGGAATATTTATAATTAAAGATGCGATCGCGCTATATTTTTCGGCATTGCCAATTAGGACTTCAACTTGGCGGTTTTGCCGTTTTTGTTCAGCTTTGGATGTAAATGTGCCACGATGAAATTCTAAATAGAGTTCATCTTGCCAAACTGGTAAATCTGTAGGTAATTTCTTTTTGAGATTTAATAGAAAATCCTCTAATGTGCTGGGCTGCATCTCAAAGAAGGTGGGCGAATTCGCCCACTTGCGTCCCATGTCGAGCATATCCGCAGTTGGGCCACCACCATGATCGCCAACACCATAAAGCCATGCCGTCTCAGGGATATCGTGTTTTTCTTCTTGAGTAGCAAGATATTTTGCGATCGCGACTGGCTCTAGTCCCAGACCAATCTCATTACTAAAATAAGTGAAAATACGACTTCCATCTACGCCTTCCCACCAAAAAATTTGATGCGGGAATTTGTTAGTGTCATTCCACATTAGTTTTTGGGTAACAAATGCTTCAAAGCCACTTTTTAACAGTATCTGCGGTATTTGCCAATGAAACCCAAAGGTATCTGGCAACCATGCGATTTTGACCGCTTTATTAAATTTCCCTCGAAAATATTCTTGACCATAGAGAATTTGTCTAATCAAAGACTCTCCGCTCGGCAAGTTCCCATCTGGCTCCACCCACATGCCGCCGATCGGCTCCCATTTACCCTCGGCAACAGCAGATTGGATACGGGCAAATAATTCAGGATATTCGCGTTCCATCCACTGATAAGAGACAGCCGTACTTTGATTGAAGATTAATTCTGGGTAATGCTCTTGGAGGTTTAAAGCCGATGTGAATGTGCGTTGCATTGCATTTTTAGTTTCTGCGATCGCCCATAACCAAGCGACATCAATATGCGAATTTCCCAGCATATAAATCTGACGCTGTTTCAGGAATTCGCTATATTGCAGAAGCGGCTTGCGGATTTCCGCTAGTTGCTCAAAAAAGCTTTCACTTGTAATCGATGCAGACATTGCAAATAGATTACTTAATCTATTTGCGGCAGTTTCAAGAGGTTGTAAATCAACTTGATGCCTAGTAAAAATTGGAATATAAGTCTGGAGAATTTCTAATTCGATCGCTAACTGATCAGGATCGCATGGTTGACGCAAATATTCAAAGATTAATTCTGAAAGTTGTAATGCACCTATATCGTGTTTAGGACTATTCAGCTTGATTTCTAGGATAAATTCTTCATGAGGTTCCGCATCATTAGTTAATAAAATCCGACATTTCTGATCGAACAAATCTCCTTCTTGGACTTTATTGCCATTTATCCACACCTCGCAAATATCCACCCACCATATTAAATTTAGCCGAATGGTGGAGCCGATGATCGATAATCCTACATGGCTTTCTGATACTTGCCAAACTTGCCTTAGATGAATGTTTTGCTCGCATTGCAAAAAGGCTACCATCGGCTTATTTTGCTTAGAATTTACCGTTGGCAAAGTCTCCCAAGCACCCTGTTCATTTTCTCTTTGCCAATTGTCGAGTATAGATAAACGCGATCGCATTTTTAATTGATCGATAACCTCAGTCAGACTTTTTACTAAATCAACCATTCTGTCTATATCACCAAATTCGAGTTAAACGTTACTTAAACCAGTTTACTCATTTAGACACCACGAATCTTTGGTTGTAGAAAATAATGATATAAACTAACGTTTTTTTCGGTATAGCCCACTCAGCTATTTATGATTGCGTCCAATTTCTTCGTATCCGTAATAGTCTCCCTTTCCCCCATTCTTGAGTAAAGGAAAGCTCTTGTTCAGTCATGCTAATCGCCCATAAATACAATGCAGACTTCAGTTACTTTTGCCCAATCAATACTGCCATCTTTCTTGCATGGAAAATGAACCAGAACAAATTTTTAAAAAGTGCTGCAAAGCAACACTTTTTAAAAATTTGTTCTGGTTTAGGTGCAAAGCACTTTAAGCGGCTTTAGCAATCACAGTACGGTGACGTGGCGTATTAGCGATGCTCATTGGAGCCTCAAAACCTGCGGCGACTAATTCGGATGCGAGGTCAAAAGAGAAGTATTGATCTAGATAGGGTTCCGTACTTTTTAGTAGAGTCAAAATATAGGGTGGCATTTTGACATAGATATCTGAATAGGGATTCATATCCATGAGTGCAAAGTGACCATTAGGACGCAAAACACGGCGCATCTCCCGCAGGATTCGGCGAGAAGCCTCTTGAGGTAACTCATGGAATAGCAGAAAACAGGAAACAAAATCGAAGGAACTATCAGGTAAACCAGTTTGTTCTGCGGTGGCATGAATCCATTGAACTTGTTGATTTTCTGCTAATTCAGGATGTTTGGTACGAGTATTGTAATTTGCGATCGCTAAAAAATGTGGTGACAAATCCAGCCCAGTAATTTTGGCTTGAGGATAAGCGCTATGGAGCGCGAAAGTACTCATGCCCACACTGCAACCGATATCGAGAATATCCTGAGGCTGAGTGCTAATCTTTTCTTTCACAATATCAAAATAGCTCTGACGCAACCTCGCATCACCCTCAATTGGAGGTGTTTCATCCTTCCAGATCCGAGAGTGAACAGCATATGCCGCAGATTCTACTTCAGTTGCAGGCAACCAGCCTAGGTTACCTTCTTCATAAGCATGAAAAGGCTTAAGATAATATTCGGGATACTTTAAGTTGGGATTTTGAACTTGGGTTAGTTCAGCTTCAAGATCTTGTTTTTGGAGATCGGCGGCAATTTGAAGCCAGTTTACGCCCATCGACTCAGCTCGTTCGATCATCATTTTCCGAGCGCGTTGCTTAGCTATGTTAAATAAAGGCGCGATCGATAAAAGACCATTTACTAAACGGGAAGCTAGTCCAATTTTTGGGGTCGGGTTTGTAGTTGCAACAGTCATAATTAATTTTAAAAATTTAATTCCCTGAAATTAAAGCGTAACAGGATTAACTTGCTACTCTCTGATTTTACGTGGCTTCACGGCGATCGCAGGATTGCCGAGGTAAATTGTCATTGGTTCTAGCGATCGCGTCGCGACACTACCTAAGCCCAAAACAGTGCTCTGTCCGACTCGTACCCCTGCGGCAATGCTCGCTCGCGCTGCGATCCAACTACCTGATTCGATATCAATTGGAGCGGTGCTAAGGGCAAAACTGCGATCGCCCCAGTCGTGGTTGCTCGTACAGAGATAAACCCCTTGCGAAATACAGCAATTGCTTTCAATCGTGATCAAATCAAGATTATCAAGCCAAGCGTCTTCTCCGATCCAAACAAAATCTTTGATCACCAATTGCCAAGGAAATTTGACCCGCACCCCAGTTTTAATCCTCACACCTTGCCCAATTTCTGCTCCAAACCAGCGCAAAATATTAACCTTCAAACCCGAAAAAGGGATTAAATAACTACGCACTAATGGCGCTCCTGCAAAGTATCAAAGCACCTGTTTCCAGATCGTTGAGCCTATTGTATATGTACCCGTTGTGTAGCGATCAAGGCGCAAATTTGTAACTCCTTACAGCGTTCTACACTGAAATATAGCAATGTAAGCTTTGCTTAGGACATAAAACCCAAAAGATGGCAGAGCTTCGCTCTGCCATCTTTTGGGTTTTGAATTGTCCTATCTATCTCTTACGTTGCTATAAAATCCAAGATTTTTATTGAGAGCATTGCAAAGTAATGCTCTCAATAAAAATCTTGGAGTAGGCATGTTATACAATATTAGAGCTTTTTGAATGGTCGAGTTTTTTCTATGCAAGTTTGGGTATTGCTGTTTAACGCTAACACCGATAACGAAGGTATTTATACTCTAGAAATTGAAGGCAACAATATTATTGTCGCCTTTGAGCAAGAGGATGACGCGATTCGTTATGCAGGTCTATTGGAGGCTCAAGATTTTTTGTCTCCAACAGTTGAACGCATCGACAAGCAAGATTTAGAAGAATTTTGTGAAGAATCAGGCTATGACTTAAACATCGTACCGACCGATGCTTTGTTGGTTCCTCCTGAGAAAAATGTTGACAAAACTGATTGGTCTAGCGATCGCGATCGCAATTTACCAGAATCAGATGATGATGATGAGGTAGAAGATCCCGTAATTGCCATGATGCGTCGTCGTCTAGAGAATTTACTGTAGTGATTCTCAATTTGTCTTTCCACATATCGATGACAAACTCAGAACTACAAAACCTGATTAGAATTTGTTATAGGTATTACCACGATGTCTGATCTACCTTCCAATACTTTAACTAACGTCATTACCAAATTTGAACCAACCGCTGAAGGTAATGAAAGTGATGGTTGGTTTAACTATCCTGTGCGTGTTTATCCTCATCACACTGATTATGCGGGTGTAGTGTGGCATGGTACTTATCTAACTTGGATGGAAGAGGCAAGAGTAGAATGCTTACGCACTGTAGGTATGAGCTTTGAGGAGTTAGTTTCAGCGGGTGTGGACTTACCCGTTGCCGAGATGAATCTGCGCTATCACCGCTCGGCGCGAATGGGCGATGATGTGCTGGTAATGACTAGGCTTGTACCAGATAAAGTCCGCCTGAACTGGGAATATCAAATTCGCACCGAAACGGATCTATGTGTAACAGCAGTGGTTACCCTCGTACCTGTAGATTTTGAAAAACGTAAGTTGTTGCGATCGCTACCAAGCTCCTTAGAAGGGGCGATCGCTAAACTTACGGGAGTTTAAGTTTTAAACCTCGCAATGCGAGGTTTAAATGCATAGTAACTGAGGAAATCAATCAAATCATGGCAAATTGGCAAGTAATTGCAGGCGGTGTGACCGCAGCAAAGGGCTATAAAGCAGCAGGGATTACAGCAGGACTGAAACCATCAGGCGCACCTGACCTAACTTTGATCGCCTCCGATGTCCCTGCGATTGCCGCAGGTGTATTTACCAAGTCTTGCGTCAGAGCCGCCTGTGTGGACTTTAACCGCGAAGTATTAGCTAAGGGCGGCTACATTAGCACGATCCTTTGCAATGCGGGTCAAGCCAATGCCAGTACAGGTGCAGAAGGCTGGCGTAATGCCGTTGAATGCGCTGAACTTGTACAGAAAGCTTTAAATACCTCAGATGGCGTTTTGGTGGCTTCTACTGGTGTCATCGGCAAGCAATTGCTGATGGACAAGATGCGGGCAGGCATTGCCAAAATTGCTCCATTAATTTCACCCGACGGTGGTGAAGATGCTTCGCGATCAATCATGACCACCGACACTGTGCCCAAGAGTATCGCCTTAGAAACACTGATCGACGGCAAGCCAGTTAGAATTGGCGGTATCTGCAAAGGATCAGGGATGATTCACCCCAATATGGCAACGATGTTGGGTTTTGTCACTTGCGATGCGGGAGTAGAGCCAAAGCTTTGGCAAAAGATGTTGTCTAGTTCTATCGATGCCAGCTTCAATCAGGTTACTGTTGATGGCGACACCAGCACCAATGACATGGTGTTGGCGCTCTGCAATGGTCAGTCTGGCGTAACTATTGATGATGAAGATTCTGATGCAGCGCAGCAGCTACAGTCCATGCTCAAAGATGTTTGCATGAGCTTAGCTAAGGCGATCGCCCGTGATGGTGAAGGCGCAACCTGCATGATCGAAGTTAATGTTACTGGCGCATCTAGCATTGAGGCTGCGCGTCAAATAGCCAAAACCATTGTTGGTTCATCGCTTGTAAAATCCGCAATTTTTGGTAACGATCCGAACTGGGGCAGAATTGCCGCCGCCGCAGGACGATCAGGCGTTGATTTCAATCAAGATCTGTTGAATATTCAACTGGGTGATTTTGTAATGATGAAGGATGGCACACCGCAGGAATACGATCGCAAGGCAGCTAGTGACTATCTCAAAAATGACACCGTAATCATCAATGTCGGTGTCGGCGATGGTAGTGGTGATGGTACTGCATGGGGCTGTGACCTTAGCTATGATTACGTCAAGATCAACGCTGAATACACAACTTAAAAAAGAGGCGTGCTTTGCACGCCTCTTTTTTATATAGCGATCGCGAGTTACTTTTTGGAAGTTAGGATTTAGGCGATCGCATACACAATTCAAAATAGCGATCGCAGTTTACTTTTTAAAAACTAGGAGATTGGCGATCGCATACACAATTCAAAATAGCGATCGCGAGTTACTTGGCACTGGTCAGCTAAAACGTGATCGACGTATTTGCGTCTTTTTTGTTGGCATGAAATGTACATTTCAGCACCCATCCCTCATTAACTGACCAGTGCCAGCGATAATAGGATTACTGATATAGCAATGTAAGCTTTGCTTA
>JADBWK010000091.1 GCA_020404895.1 Pseudanabaena sp. M085S1SP2A07QC
GCTAAATCAAATCAACATTAATGACATCGAACCCCTCGCTGGTTGCTTACTAGCTATCTCATTTGTCAATGGTCGCTACAAAGCCGAAATGCCCAAAGATGCAAAATGTTGTTTTCAATATTTAAACGAATCGCGCCAAGTTGTTTTAGGTTTTGAGGTTAGCGCTGATGAATTCTGGAGTGGCGATCGCGGAGTTGAGCCTGAAACAGGTACAGCCATCTGGGGCGCAATCATGGACTTTTACAAATTTAAAAAAATCAATGATTTTAGTCCTGAAATTACCCATCAATAATGTTGAGCTTTAGCAGGTATTAGCAATGACCGTACTTACCGAATCGTGACGATTAGTGACATAATATACGGGAAAACTTAGAACAAGACTGATACTGCTATGTCAGACGGAAAAGGATTTGGCTTTGGTTTAGGCAAAATGAAAGAAGCCTTCCAAAAAGCGCAGCAAATTCAAGAAGGCGCTAAAAAATTACAAGAAGAATTAGATCAACTACGTCTAACTGGCGAATCGGGTGGCGGCTTAGTCAAAGTAACTCTAAGTGGCAACCAAGAACCTCAAGGTGTAGAAATTGCTCCTGAAGCCTTGAATGAAGGTGCAGAAGTTTTATCTGACCTAGTGCTTGCAGCGCTTAAGGATGCCTATCAGCTTTCGACTGGCACTATGAAAGAAAAAATGGAAGAGCTTACTGGTGGGCTTGGCTTACCCGCAGGTTTCTAAAGAATTTGAGAAGGGGCGCAAAGCGCCCTTCTTCTTGCATTGTTCCTCATTAGATATATTGAAGATATGAATAACCCAGCTTTGCGTGTTCAACGTCGCAACCAACCAGCCGCTCTCATTCCTACCCAACAGGAAGTATCAATCCTTGACTGGCTCGAATCTACAGGTCGCCTCATTGCCAGAGAAGGCACTGAATCTAGCTTAAAATTTGATGATGAAGCTGAAGAACTCAGCGAATTGATGCTCGGTGACGATGCTAGCTACATCGATGATGATGATGATGATCTCGATGATGATGATGTTGACTAAACAGATGCCCTAGGGTATTTGTTTGCTAAAGGCTTATGCCCAAGAAACAAAAATTTCCACATCTAGTTGGCTCAAAATGGACTTCCATGCAAGAAACCTTTGGTTGGAGGCATTTTGTTGTGATAAATCGCAAAAATGAGGGGGATTTAGTTTTTGCGGAGATTAAGGCTGCCTGTGATGATTCGGTTCGTTTCTGGCTCAATGCCAAGTCTTTGAAGCAGCGATCGCTATGGACTCCTGGATGGACACCCCTCAAGGAAATTTAAAAAAAAACTAGGAATAAAGTTTGTGTCACTACCTTCGGTAGTGACACAAACTTTATTCCTAGTTTAAGCAGTGGCTAAAGCTTTAATTTTCATTAATTTTAAGAAGCGATCAAAATTAAAGTGTTTGCCCATCATGTCGCAAATGCTAGTAACTTTTACGCCCTCATGTAGGCGGACTTGCCCGAGGCAGCTTTCGATAATACTGACAGTACTGAGGGTGTCTTTGCTGACTGCAAGCACAGGTACACCCAGTTCCATAGCCTTGTGAGCAACATCATCACTAATATAGGGACGACCTGTGAGAATTAGACAATTAGTAGAAGTTTCTAGCGCTGCAAACTGAAGGTCAATGCGACTGCTACCTGTGATGACAGCTTTATTGTAAGACTTGCGGAAATAGCTTTGGGCGGAGTTAACATCCATTGCCCCAATTTTTAACTCTTCGACCATCACTTTGCTTAAATCAATATTTTCAGGACAGCTAAGAATGGTTGCGCCAAGTTGATCGATGAGTTCGGAGACACTGACACTTCGTAATGTACGATTTTCAGGCATGAGAGCAAATACTGGAATGCCTTGTTCTTCAAGGTAAGGATGTAATATTTCAATCGCCGTTTCATATTGATCGTCAGGAATGTCATTGATGACTACACCCAAGAGGCGATCGCCAAAGCGATTTTTTGCCATCAGGATATGGTCAACTACCAGCAATGAGCCAAATCGCATTACTAACATAATTGGCGCATCTAGATTATTTGCCATCTGCTCTAAGGACAGTCCAAAAATAGTTCCTTCAGCAGTATTTGCAGGCGCTTCTAAAAGGACAAGATCGCCTTCAATAATTTTTTTATATTCCTCTAGTTTGGTACTGTAATCATTGTTATCTTCACCAGATAGGCGACGCTGGAGGGCGGCGCGGTCAAGATTGAGTAGCGTGGGACGCAACAGTGACGATGGCAAATTTAGCGTTTGCTGAATAAAGTCCACATCAGCTTCGTTATGCTCTGCTGATTCGGGTAATTCTTTGGTCGTAAAAGTGCCAATTGGTTTACCGTAGCCAACTTTGTAACCCTTGGCTTGCAAATGATATGTTAAACCCAAAATAGTTGCTGATTTCCCACTACCTGCTCTGGTAGAACCAATCAACAAATGCTTAGCCTGTGGCACGTCTTGCCCTCTAAAAAATGATTACAAACTTTACAAGATTGTATTAAAGCTTACATCCTGTTTGGTTATTGTAACTGATGAGA
>JADBWK010000092.1 GCA_020404895.1 Pseudanabaena sp. M085S1SP2A07QC
AAAGAGGATGGCAAAGCGATTAAGAGCAGGCTTCCAATCGCGAATGGGCATCGTCCACTTCTTAGAAATATTCCGCATGGCAAGATAAACCAGCTTGAAAGCAGCCTCATCAGAGGGAAAAATCTGTTGAGATTTAATCACTTTCCGTAAACTGCTATTCATCGACTCAATGGCATTGGTGGTGTAAATCGCTCTGCGAATCTCAGAGGGGAAAGCAAAGAAGGGGATAATATTCGCCCCAGCAATTCCTGCATAGGTTGCACTAGGATATCGATCTTTTGTTTGTGTGACTTCTCGCTCAAATCGTTCTAAAAATCGCTTCCTACCATATTCTGGCGTTGCACCCAGATATATCGTGTGCTGACATTCTCCTTCGCCATCGTAATAGTGATATCGTACCTACCATAGCTTCTCGCCAGCCATCCTCACACATCAACATACAGGTTCTATCTAACCCTATACCAACGGATTCAATCTTCACATCTCCTGCCCCTTTGTTCGCCATGTTTTCTCTCCTAGTTTTATTGCTGAACCATCCGTATCTAAATGTTTCATTGCTTCCTTAGCTGCTATATACCCTGCTTTGTTCAATCCTTCTTGAATCTTTCCTTCACTATCTAACATCGATTCACTCAATTCAATTGTAAGTTCGATGTTTACTTTTGTGTCTTCTACACTTATTAATTTTGCCGACATTTTCTTTCTTGCTTCCTTCTTTATTCTTTTCATTATTCTGTAATCTTCGTATTAAGTCAAGGTCGCACCCTATGCAGATTCCTTGGTTTACTGATAAATAAGAATTAGTAAATTTAGAGTAGA
Organism: Pseudanabaena sp. M085S1SP2A07QC; assembly: GCA_020404895.1. Classification (GTDB taxonomy): domain Bacteria; phylum Cyanobacteriota; class Cyanobacteriia; order Pseudanabaenales; family Pseudanabaenaceae; genus Pseudanabaena. The sequence goes on from JADBWK010000092.1 coordinate 820, forward strand.
GTAAGTTACTCCATAAAAATTATGCAAAATCACTCTACTCATTTTAGATACTTACTCCCTTCCCAGTGAAAAATTAGACGTTGCGGCGCGAAGCGCCGCAACGTCTAATTCTTGGTTTTATATGGCTATTTCTTTGGTGGGAAGGGAGTATCATGTCAATAAGTATCTAAAATGAAAGCGATCACCAGTATTATTGGATCGCATCATATCCAAAAAATATCCAATAAGATTCAGATGAAATCTGAATTGATTCCAAGCGATCGCAGATATGAGGCAAGTTTTTCTTTTCCCTGACGCTCTTGTTGGAAAATCAACTTTGCTTATAAAAAGATACAAAAAGATATTTTTATTTACATATATAATAATTTTTTAAAGATGCCACCAGCAAAATCATCACACCCAACTTAAAACTTGCCATGTCTCTAAGTACTCAAAATGAAAGCGCACCCCATCATGTTGTTATTATTGGCGGCGGGTTTGGAGGACTCTATGCCGCCCAAAAGCTAGGCAAATCAAAGGTTCCTGTTAAAGTCACCCTCATCGACAAACGTAACTTTCATCTCTTCCAGCCGCTACTTTACCAAGTTGCCACAGGCAGCCTCTCCCCCGCCGATATCGCCTCACCATTGCGGGCTGTCCTCGCCGAAAACAAAAATACCAGCGTCGTGATGGGCGAAGTACTAGATATTGATCCTCAAGCGCAAGTAGTTAAATTAAAAAATCACTTAGACATAAGCTATGACTCGCTGATCGTGGCAACAGGAGTTAGTCACCATTACTTTGGTAACGATCAATGGTCAGAGCAAGCCCCTGGATTAAAAACCATTGAAGATGCGATTAATATGCGTCGCCGCATCCTGAGCGCCTTTGAAGCAGCCGAAAAGACCCATGATCCCAAATTTAAAGAAGCATTGATGAACTTTGTGGTCATCGGTGGAGGCCCAACAGGCGTAGAACTCGCGGGAACCTTAGCCGAGCTTGCCCATCGCACCCTCAGTGATGAATTTGCGAATATTGATACTAAGCAAGCACGAATCATCTTGATCGAAGGAACCGATCGCGTATTGCCGCCATACCATGCCGATCTCTCTGAAGCCGCTAAGCAATCTCTGCTTAAATTGGGCGTAGAGGTCAAAACTAGCGCTATGGTGACCAACATTGAAGAACATGTCGTTACCATCAAATGTGGCGATCAAGTCGAGCAAATTAAGGCGCAAACAATTCTTTGGGCGGCTGGAGTGAAAGCTTCCTCGATGGGCAAAGTATTAGGCGATCGCCTGAATGCGGAACTAGATCGAGTTGGTCGTGTGGTTGTTCAGCCTGATATGTCGATCGCTAATTATCCTAATGTCTATGTGATTGGTGACTTAGCGAACTATCCCCACCAAGGCGATCGCCCACTGCCGGGGGTTGCACCTGTAGCGATGCAGCAGGGTGAATACGTCGCGCATCATATTGAAGCGAAGATAGAAGAAAAGGAACCCTCAAAATTCAAGTATTGGGATTTTGGAAGTCTCGCTGTAATTGGTCGCCATGAGGCAGTTGCGGACTTTAAGTTTATCCGTCTGAAGGGTTGGTTAGCGTGGTTTATTTGGACATTTGTCCATGTTTATTATCTGATTGAATTTGATAATAAACTTCTTGTGATGATCCAATGGGGATGGAACTATTTCACCCATCGACGCGGCGCGAGAATTATTACTGGTAGATACTTACAAGTATTAGAGGAAATGGAAGGAATCCGTGCAGGTGGGCTTTCCTTAGAAACAAGGGAACCAGCCGAGGTTGCCTAATAAAAAAGGAGTCGCTTTGCGACTCCTTTTTTTAGACTTCACCCATTGCTACCATTTGGATCGCACGGGGCATAGATGGATCGAACCCTCCCATATCCCAAGAATTAGGATCTTTGGGATCGACTAACGAAAGTTTATAGGGAGCCAAGGTCACATAGATTGCCTTCGCATTAGCGTTCACCTTGCGGCGATATTCAGCCAAGGCTTCGCTAGGCTGACGACGACCTGCCCAAGATTCGGAATCAGTCCAGAAGCAGAACACATCCGCATAGAACTTATTCTTAATCGCCCAATCGTAAGCCACCGACGCATCCGTACCACCGAAGTTTTGGTTCGTTGCCTTCTGCATTGCCGATGTGAAGGAATCCTTTTTGGTGATTCCCAAATCGCGGAAGTCGGTCGCAAATCCCCGAATCGCATAGTTGGTTTCCGCCTTCACCGTCGCCAAAGCCATCGTTGCCGCGATTTCGCAGCAGGTCAAGCCGATGGAACTTACGGTGTAGGAAGACATCGAACCTGACACATCGATCGCATGGAGGAAAGTCGCACCTGTAGGCGCGATCGCATCGAAGGACATTTCCAGAGCAGTTTCTAGAATATCGACAATGCGAGGAATTGGTTCCCAAGTCTTTTGGCTACGTCCGAGCGCACCGCCCGACTGATAGGTTTTGAGAGCTTTCAAAACATCAATGGGGTGAATACGTCCCTTCTTGAGGCGATCTCGATTGTTCAACACATTGGCGACATGCTTCAAGTTATCTTTGTTTTTTGCAGTCAAGACACCGATTTCGGTCAAAGAACCAAGGTTCCGCAATAGCGCCCCGATGGGCATTTCGTTAAAGAGCAACTGCCATGCGCGTAAATCCATCTGTCCGATCGGAGCCGCCATTTCATGGGTGAGTTTACCCTTCGCGATCGCTTCATGGGTCTTGTCAGGGTGACGCTTCAGCCATTCATACCACCAGATTTGCGCCAAAGCATCCGATGGAATTTTTGAAGGAAGTTCATCCCAACCCTCGACCACCCATTGATAGAGCGCTTGTTGATCATCAGTTTCAGGCTTAACGTGAAACAAACGCAGCGCATCACGGTGCGAGAAGCCTTGCCGTTGTTGGTACTTCAACAATTGATAGGCGAGTGCCTTGGTGTCAGGAGTGGAGAGCCATGCCTTACCGCTTTCACGAATGACTTTACCGAAACCACGCATAGACTTGGTGTAGTTCATCCATTCATAGAAGTGGCCACCCGTGCGGACAACTTGCGGAAAGATTTCCACGAAGTTCCGTTTCGCCGCTTGGCTGTCACCCATCGATAGCAAAACTAGAGCCAGAATAGGAGCGCTGTTATTCACGGCACGACCATCGCTAGCATAGAGAATTTCGCTCTTCACGCGATCGGCATCTGCGGCGACACATTTCTGTACCGTATCGATGAAATCGGCGGACAGTTCGTGCTTGCCAGCGTAGTAGGTGCTTTGGGCAGTGCCAATCAGCAAGCAACGCCGCAACATGCGCCAGATACCCGCATCAAAGGCAAAGCCACCCGATCTCCTTTGGATCATTTCGGCTTCACGATCTGCGATCGCTTGAGTCTGAGGAGTACCTTTGGGTTTCTGGAATAAAAATTTATAAGACATGACATTCTCTGTCCCGTCAGGGAAAAGTTAAAGAGAACTTCCTTCGCCTCGACCAAAGAGAAGGAATCGGCAGGGTAGGACTCGAACCTACAAAATCTTTCGATTATTTGATCCCGATAACCCTCTACAGTTCGGTCTTTGCAGACAAGGGTTCCCATAAAGGCTTTAAATCAACTGCGTCTACCAATTTTCGCCACCTGCCGAGAATTTGAACAACTAAAAGCTAATTGCTAACAGCTAATCGCCAACAGCTAAAAACTTTTAGAGGGGGTGGAATGGGACTCGAACCCACATCTCGCGACATAAAGGAGGGGATCGTTAAAAGCGATAACCTTAAGTCTGCGTCCCTTGCGGGCAAAAGTGTGTTCTACCAGTTGAACTATCCACCCCAAGATTTGGGATTTAGCTTTTGTGTTGTGTTAAGGAAAGATGGCAACCAGCAGGCAAAACCTCTAGTTTAGGAAGGGATTTTGGGTATCGAACCCAATCACCTCATGGAGGTGATGCAACCAAAGCGATAACCCTAGCCAATTCGTCCCTTTAATTACTACATGACGCGAAGCGCCACACAGTAATCTAGGGCAAAGAGAAGTTTCGATTGCGATCGCATAACTATCTCTCCAAAACATTACTCAAAATCAAACTCCCAATTGACGGAGAGGGACTCGAACCCTCGACACTTGGCGTTTCAGGCGATAACCCTAAATCTGCGACCTTTGCAGGTAAGTGACGAAAAAGGATGTTTTCAATGCTCTACCACTGAGCTACCCGTCAATATTTAGCGAATTTAAATTTTGCCTATGGCAAAATTTAAAATGAGAGTTTTGGTTTGGTGATAGATGCCACTTGCGAACAAGCAGCACCTATCTGGTAGCAATAACCCTGAATGCTTCAGCCCAGATAGGCAAGTCATTGCATAAAGAAATTCAGCAGTTTGCGAGGCTGCATCTCCTTTTCTAACTGCTATACAACTACTTGAGTAGTACCTGCAATGGCAATGAGACTAGGCGTTCTACGCGCTTGAACTACGCTGCACTACATTTATACTACACGTACTACAAGAATGCAATAGCGATCGCAAATTTATTTAGCCAATTCTTTTTCTATCGTAAAACCCAGTGAAATTTAAAAAATTTCACGATGATTTGTTGCCAGAGTTCAACAGGGATAATTACATCTATTGTTTTGCCTTCGTTGTTGGTGACGTAGCGGATACGGTTATCTGTTAGTGCGTTTGGTGTTGCGATCGCCATGATGATCATCCTCTTATCGTAATTTTATTTTATTCATAGTTAGTCAGAATACGGCGAATTTCTGCGGCTGGGATATTTGACTGCTCAGATTTTGAGTAAATCGTAACTAGAAAAACGGATGTAGCTGTTTTGACGTAATAAATGACTCTGTAACCTGCGCTTTTACCTTTTTTGTTGTCTCGATTCTTAATCCGCAATTTGAAAACCGTATAGCCAACGTTAGCTATTTGATCGCCTTGAAAGTTTCCAGCTTGGAGGTCGTCAAGAACTGGCTGTAAGTCTGCGCGAATATTACGATACTTTTTTGATAAATCGCGAAGTTTATTTTTGAACTCTTCTGAGAATTTAAGCTCAACTAATGGATCAATCGGCATCAATTCCATCCCATAGTTCTGAAATTGGCTTAGTTCTGCCATTCATTACGTCATCCCAACCACGCCGAAAACTTTCTACGGTAGGTTCGAGTTCCTGAGATGTTTCTTGTGAGGGTAGGTTTTGAGTTTTGCGTTGAGCTACGGTAATGTCTCGATCTAATAGCTCGCGCAGTTTGATTTTTTCGCGCAGTTCTAGGGAACTCATCATTTCTATGAGAGCTTTGAAAGGAAGAGATAGATTTACTTTTACTTGTGTACGCTTCATATTTGGTTTAAATCCTCATTTTCACAATTGCGATTTTTTGTTTTATTTTGCACCTCCATAGGAATCTGAAGCGTTTACTGGCTATATATTAGCCTAATATAAATCACTGTTTTGATTTTCGGCGGATTAAGGGCGATCGCCTCACATAAAACCCAAACAAAACCCAATAATCGTGTTGGGACTAAACTATCGGCGATCGCGATAGGCTTGAGGATGCTGATTATGATGGACATTCGCTGTCAATGTTACAGAAAATTGCTAGCGCTCTCAATCAGAAGGTTGAGATTAAGTTTTCAGCGATCGCTCCTTGAGAGGAGTTTGGTCTAGTTGCTGCTTTAGTTTTCAGGAAGTTAAGGACGATCGCTTGTCAAAATTTTAAAACTTTAGGCTATACTTAGGCTATACACATTTTGCAAAAATAATCGTCAAAAGTTATGCTGGTCAAAGTCCAGAAATGGGGTAATAGTCAGGGAATTAGACTCAGTAAAGAGGTTTTAGCTGAGGCTAATATTCTGGTTGGTGACACACTAGAGATTCTCACTACAAAGGAGCAGATTGTGATCAAACCTGTTCGTAAAATTCGAGGCAAGTACGATCTTAAAGATCTAGTTTCCCAAATTCCTGCTAACTATAAGGTTCAAGAAGAGGACTGGGGATCGCCTATAGGTTTGGAAGTTTGGTAAATGGCTAGTTACATTCCCAAAAAGGGCGATTTGATTATCCTCACTTTTGATCCGCAGTCTGGACATGAGCAGAAAGGGCGGCGACCTGCTTTAGTGGTGAGTAATACGCTGTTCAATCAGCATACGGGTTTGGCGATTGTCTGTCCGATTACAAATACGAAGCGCGATTTTCCTTTTCATGTGGCGATCGCTAGTAGTAAAGCTCTAACTGGCTATGTGATGGTGGAGCAAGTGAAATCTATCGATTACAAGTCAAGAAAGGTGAAGTTGATAGAAGCTGCTTCGGATGAGCTTTTGGCTGAGGTTTTGAGTATTTTGGATGCTTGTATTTATTGAATGTCGCATCTCATCAAACCCAAACAAAACCCAACAATCACGTTGGTACTAAACAATCGGCGATCGCTCTTGCTTGAAGATGCTGATTATGATGTGCGATCGCTATCAATGTTACAGAAAAATGCGGTTGCTCTCAATCAGAAGGTTGAAATTAAGTTTTCAGCGATCGCTCCTTGAGCCGAGTTTGGTCTAGTTGCAGTTTTAGTTTTCAGGAAATTAAGCAGAATTTATGAATCAGACGAGATAGAGTCATCTTCGGTAAACTGTTCGATCGCTTCTAGCATTCCTTCTGAATATGGCTCTAAGATGGTGGTACAAACGTGAAGTTCAGCTAGGGCGTTACAGAACTCATCGGAGTCTGGGTTAGTTGTTTCAAGAATATTAATGGCAGCAATGGCACGTTTTAGTTGGGGTTGGTATTCTGCCATGTGACGCTTAAGGCGATCAATAGGTTGTTTGTAAGTTGTATTCATTTTTTGAGTCTCCTTTCTAATTTTGCGATTTGGTTATGACAGTTTGCTACGGTTTTCTCCCAGTGAGCAATTAGTCCTAAATCTTGATTTTCAATTGGCTTTTCTCTTTCTTTTGCCAATTTCTGTAAATGTTCTTCAAGCGCTCGATATTGCCCTTCTAGTTGAATGCGGTACTTTTTGTTGTCGGTCATTGTTCATAGTATGCAATTTAAAAGTTGGTGAACTCTACCTATAGTGCGATCGCCATGATGATCATCCTCTTATCGTAGTTATATTTTATACCGCCAATCACTAAATCTACAATGCGATCGCCTCTCATCAAACCCAAACGAGCCTCAATGATCGCGTTGGGACTAAACAATCGGCGATCGCTCTTGCTTGAGGATGCTGATTATGATGAGCATTCGCTGTCAATGTTGCAGAAAATTGCTGACGCTCTCAATCAGAAGGTAGAGATTATGCTCCTTGAGACAAGTTTGGAGTAGTTGCTGTTTTAGTTTTCAGGAAATTAAGGGCGATCACTGCATCTTTCAATCTCTTACACTGAATTTTGAATTTCTAATTCTATTAGTCCATTTGTTAGTGCCTCAAATGAATTTGCTTTTGCACATAAAATTCCAATATTCACATCAGACGCAAAATAATCAGGTTCCCATGATTGAAGTTTTAAAGAATTACTGAGAACTAAGATAGAGTTTGGGCGTAATTGAGTTTGAATTTGTCGCCGATATCTATATTCTGATAATTGTCCAACTCCCAACCTAATGCGTGGTCTAAAGTTCTTTCGGCTAATTGTCTTAACTTCAAAGATGGTTTCTGTACCATTTTTCTCTGCGAGGAGATCAACCGAGTTAGGATCATCAGAAACATTGTAAGAAAGACTCGTTAATCTCACTGCAAGTCGTGCAACTATTTCCTGATGTTGACGGGTCTTCTCAAGTCGTGTCATTCTTCCCTGAATTACATTTTCAACATTAACAGAATCATCTATATCTGATATCTCAGGAATACTGGGAATAAAAGGTCTAAGATTAATTTCTATGATTTCTGGAACTATATTAGAATTATCAATCTCATCGGATTCTTTAGAATCTGGATAGTTATCAGATAAATACTCTGAACCAATCAATTCATCTGGTGTAACCCACTGAGATTCAATACTTGGATTTCCAAAAAATCCATACCACGATATAGCATTTTCAATTTCAGATGAGCTTTGTGGCATCCAGAAATTTACTGGATCAGAATGAAAATCCAAAACATCCTGAAGTTGTTCAATCTGATTCACTACTTGAGGTGACAAAAACAGACTATTACGCTCTTTAACCGCAAAGTCACTTTGTCCTAAGAACTGAAACCACTCTTGCACATCTCGAAGTCTACGGGTATCCACATCAAATGTCTCAGACGTTTGTCTGAGAGATATTAGTCTTGCGTAAGAACCGCGCCAGTCACTATTACAAATAGTAGGGACAAGTGCTAAAAGGCACTCACGAGTATCTATAGTGGCAGCATAACCATTTCTATAAAGTTCAACCAAAACTTGAAGAATTAGTACCCCTGGTTTTATCAGAACTCTTGAATCAACATCTAGCTCTATGCGATTTGCTGGAATACTCATTCCTGATTGAGATAATTCTATTTTTAGGGAAGGTGATATGTCTGACTTATGACCATTGGGATATTGATATGCAAGAACTTGCGTAGAAAAAAGTTCGGAATAGCCAATCGTACCATCAATGTACATTAATCCAATTGGAGTTAACTGAGGCTGCTTAATATATCGAGTGGAATATATCAAACCTAAATCAGGCAGTATTTGCTGATAATCTCGCCAAGCATCTACTTGCCCAGAATCGGATCTAACATTTGCAGTAAAAGATCCATCTGTAACTAAAGCTTGATTAACCAAAGCACGATAATTTGGATATTTGCCAAATCTATAAGCCGCATCAAGTAATGAGAATAGTTCTCTTGAATTAACTCTTCCCATATGATGATTAAATGACCAAGAATATCCAGGATAGGGCAGATTCAATGGACCAACTCCTTTGACTTTAGATTACTTAGTGCAGAATGAATAGATCTTCCTACAGCACGAGCAAGTAAAGGCGGTACTGCGTTACCAATTTGCCTATACTGTGCTGTTGAAGTGCCTAATAATTTATACCAATCTGGGAAGGATTGAAGACGTGCCGCTTCCCTAACAGTAATATGTCTAGGTAAATACGGATGTATATGTGGTCTACCTCCGCCAGCTTTAGAACCAACTAATACTGTCCCTGATGGCTTCTCAGGATCAATTCTATCTGTATGATCTATTCTATCTCTTCCACCCTGAGGGATTTGTTCATATCGACTACGAACTCTATCACCATGAATGCGGATATCATGATTATATAGACCCTCAACATTTTCCAAGGCTAATTTTGATGGTATCCAACATGGGAGGCTCATATTAGACAATTCTAGGTTCGATGGATTGCGATATTCTTTTTCAGGAAATTTAAACTCAGTAGGTTTCTGAAAACCTATAACAAAAACTCTTTTTCTGATTTGTGGAACTCCATAGTCGGCAGCATTAAGAATATCTGTATAAAGCTCATACCCTGTTTCAACTTCAAAATGATAAAAAAGATTATTCCAGTCTTCTCCATTATTGAGTGTTAGCAGACCTGGTACATTTTCAAAAATAAATGCTTTTGGTTGAAGTTCGTTTATAAGGCGAATATAATCATAAACTAACTGCCCTCGCGAGTCATCAAAAGAACCTCTTTTCCCCAAAATACTAAATGACTGACATGGTGGACCACCTGCAATAAGACTAATTGGTACACCATTGATAAGATCTTTAATTTTATCGCCTGTTAGTTGTTTGATATCTTGAGCTTCTGTTATACAATGAGGGAAATTGTATGTCAGTGTGTCACAGTAGTATTGAACTTCATCATTTGCATATCTAAAATCAAACCCTGCTAATGACAAACCTAAGTCAAGTCCTCCTCCTCCTGAAAAAAAAGAAACTGCAACAAGCTTTTGACTCTTTTTTTGAGGTATTTGCAAAGAATTTAAAGCAGTGAGATATGAATTCATCGAGATCTTGACTATTTAAAAATATCTGTCTGTTACTTTGAATCTTAGCCTAAAAAGCTACAATTTGTTAATAAAGGCGGTTAGTTAAGTGATCGCGTAGATTTACAATTGTAAGCATCTTGCTATAATAGCTGCATAACCTTAGCTCACCAAGAACTTCTATGCTCTCTCCACAGCTTGAAGATAAATCTCTACATCTAGAAACTAGAGTTGCTGCATTAGAGACAGAACTCGCACAAATGCGACAAATGCTATCTGTATTTGTTCAGAAAAAAACACCTTGGTGGCTAAAAGTCGCAGGTAGCTTTGAAAACGATCCCACCTTTGACGAAGCAAATCGCCTCGGTCAAGAATGGCGCAAATCTGCTGAATAGAGCATCATGTATATTTTTGACACCGATCATCTCAGCCTCATTCAGCGCAATGGATAAGAAGGAAAGCGAATCTTATCCAAACTTGCAGAGATAGAAGATCCTGAAGTTGCCGTTACCATCATTACCTACGAAGAGCAGATTAGAGGAAGACTCGTTTTTTTAGCTAAGGCAAAAACATTAGACGAACAAATCTTTGCCTATCAAGGATTACAGCAACTAGCAATCAATTACCAAGCGATCGTCATTATCCCTTTTAGCCGTACATCTGCCATAGAACATCAACGCTTACGCAAAATCCCCGTCCAGGAAATATGGATCTCAAAATTGCCGCGATCGCCTTAACAAACAATGCAACCTTACTCACTCGTAACAAATCAGATTTTGGTCAAATTGTAGAGTTGTCTATAGATGACTGGTCATGTGGTTAGAGCTTTGTGATTGGGATTAGGGGCGATCGCTATTTAGACGCTGAAGGTTGATCGCTGTTTGGTTGATTTTTGAGAAAGCCGATCGCATACTACAACAAACCCGCGATCGCAGTTTGGACAGAATAGCCCAAATGCTTCCATGCCGCCGCCGTAGCCACCCGACCGCGAGGTGTGCGATTGATATAGCCAATCTGTAATAAATATGGCTCATAGACTTCCTCAATCGTGTGAGCATCCTCACCTGTCGCTGCTGCTAATGTATCCAAACCTGCGGGGCCACCATTAAAGTTCTCAATTAAAACCGTTAATAATTTGCGATCGATCCAGTCCAAACCTTTCGGATCGACATTAAATAATTCCAGAGCCGATTCCGCGATCGCACCTGTAATCTGTTCGCCCTTAGCCTTAACTTCGGCATAGTCCCGCACTCGCTTTAAGAGACGATTGGCAATCCGAGGCGTACCGCGTGATCTCGCAGCGATCGCGATCGCACCATCGTCATGGATTGGAGTCTCTAGAATCTTGGCACTGCGGGACACAATTTGCGTTAGTTCGTCCTGCTCATAGAAACGGAAGTGCTGCACAAAACCAAAGCGATCGCGCAATGGTGAAGATAACGATCCAATTCTCGTAGTTGCACCGATCAGCGTAAATTTATTTAACTGCACACTGCGAATTCTTGCCCCTTGCCCCTTCCCAATCGTAATATCTAATCGATAATCTTCCATCGCGGGATAGAGAATCTCTTCCGTTACACTCGGTAAGCGATGGATTTCATCGATAAAGAGAATATCTCCCTGTTGCAAAGAAACTAGTAAACCAGCGACATCACGGGGACGTTCAAGGGCAGGAGCCGAAGTAATTTTACATTGCACGCCCATTTCTTGGGCAATGATGAGAGCCAGAGAAGTTTTACCTAACCCTGGGGGACCATATAACAACAAATGATCGAGGGCTGACGATCGCGATTTTGCTGCCGCGATCGCAATATTTAGGAGTTCTTTTAAGTCTTTTTGTCCAATATAGTCTGCGAGATTTTTGGGGCGAATATTAATATCAACTGAAACTTGAGTAGGAGTATCTTTGGCAAGTTGATCTTCTAGTTTCTCCTCTGGCGTGGCTTCCGCTTGCAATAAATCTAACGCCTGTTGCATTTCTGGCGATGCCACCTCTTTTTTGGGTGCTTTTTTAGGAGTTCGGGAGGTTGATTTTTTGCTGGCAGCTTGTTCAGTAACTGGTATAGAGTTTTGAGCAGTTTGAGCATTCAGGCGATCGCCTTCTGGATTCGGATTTTGATTTGGTTTAGAGGAGATGATTGCCATATGCTTTAGGTTGCTCAAATTTGTAAATATCTTCGATCAATTGCACCCAACCATCAACTAGAGAATCAAGTATCTTTTCACCCTTTTCTCTAGTCGCAGCCTTAGCATCACCCAATACACCGCTGTGTGTCAAATCGCGCATCACCCATGCAAAGGGATTTGCCGACTCCATGCTGAGCAAACTATTCTCAGGCAATCCATAGGGATATTCGGTAACTGCCTTATCCATCTGTACCTGTTCAGGTAAAAGCGCCAACATCAGGCTAGTTTCGGCATCGCCACCATGAATTCCAAATTCTAATTCTTTTTCCGTCAACAGCTCTTTGGCAACATTGGGAACGCGCCAAGTAAAGAGAGGGAATATGGCAAAATCTGGATATTTCTCATGGAGATCGCGAGCAACTATTTCCAAAATTTGCGGTTGTCCACCGTGGGAATTCATCAAAGCTAACTTCCGAAATCCTGCCCGATAAACACTCTCAGCAATGTCTGTTAACATCGCTATCATCGTCTGCGATCGCATCGTAATCGTGCCTGCAAAAGTACTATGCTCATTCGATTTACCATAATACAAAGGCGGCAATGCATAGGCAGGAATCTCTGGATCTAATTTTTCTAAAGCCCTTGCTAACACCCCTATACTAATTGCGGCATCGACGATCAATGGTAAATGTGCGCCATGCTGCTCGATCGCCCCCATAGGCTGAATAATCACCACATTTTGCTTGTTTGGCATAGATGCGATCGCTGGCGAAGTAAGGTAAGCAAAACTGCGATCGGCAGGAAAGTAATTCATGGAAAAATATATTTATCTTGCAATATATGTTACTTCATCGTAGGCGATCGCCCAAATCCTTTGTTTTTTGCAGATCTTGGCTTACTCTTCTTAGCTTTTAAGCATAGCTTGTAATTTTCACGAAATATGAACCTGTTAGGATGATCCACTTCTAGTACCTGTTCGGCAATCTTTAGAGCTTTTAGATAGAGAGGTTCCGCTTCCTCATATCTTCCTTGCGAATAGTATAGTAATGCAAGATTATTTAGACTTGTTGCAACAGAAGGATGGAGACTACCTAAAAGTTCTTGTCTCATTGCCAGTGCCTTTTGATAGAGAGGCTCTGCTTCTTCGTATCTTCCCTGTAAGTAGTATAGATGCGCGAGGGTATTTAGACTTTCTGCAATATTAGGATGACTTGTCTCCTGCAAAGAATCTCTACCTAACATTTTTTGTCTTAAAGTCAATGCTTGCTGGCAGAGTGGTTCTGCTTCTGCGTATCTCCCTTGTAAATAGTACAGTACAGCAAGATTGTTCAAGATTTGAGCAATATCTGGGTGATTTTCCCCAAATACTTCTTGTATCGAAGTTAGTGCTTTTTGATAGAGTGTTTCTGCTTCTAAGTATCGCCCTTGTGAATGGTAAAGCAATGCAAGGTTATTAAGACTGTTAGCAATATCGGGGTGAGATTTGGCTAATAATTCTTGCCTTATGGATAATGCTCTTTTATAGAGAGGTTCTGCTTCTTCATATCTACTTTGAGCCGAGTAAAGCAATGCAAGATTGTTTAGACTTGTCGCAACATAGGGATGTTTTTCTCCTAATAATTTTTGTATTAAAATCAAAGATTCTTTTAAGAGTATTTCGCCTTCATCATATTTACCTTGTAAACGATATAACTCTGCGAGATTGTTCAGACTCCTTGAGACGGATAGGTCTTGCTCTCCTAACAGTTCCCGATTTAAAGCTAGTGATTCTTTTAACAGTAGTTCTGCTTTATTATATTTCCCTTGTAAACGGTAAATTCCTGCAAGGTTGTTCATACTTCCAGCAACATCAAGATGTCTCTCACCTAAAAGCTCCTGACTCAATAAAAGAGATTGTTGAAAGAGTGGTTCTGCTTTTTCGTAGCTACCTTGCAATTTGTACAGAAATGCAAGGCTGTTGAGAAGATCTGCCTTCTGTAAATCATGGTTTAGATCAGAGTAAAGCTTGAGAGATTCTTGATAGGCTAGTTCTGCTTTAGCATAGTTGATATGAGATTGATAAGCGTGTCCGAGTTGATTTAGGAGATCGGCGCGAGTATGACTGGGTTGCTGATATTCTTCAATCAATCGATGGAGTAGATCGAAGCGCTCTTGAGAAACAGGAGTTATTATTTGATCATTAGGATTGACAGACATTTCAGCAATAGAGCGTTCTAGTATTGGCAGATCACTTTGTAAGCGAACCTCAATCGATTTCCATGCCCAAAAGTCTGGAGCAAACCTTGCAAAGCGAGTCATTGCATAACTTGGTAACAAGAATAAGATCGGATAGGGCAACTTGTGGACATAGGTATCACGGGCAATATTGAGATTGCTCAAAAGTGATGGATAGTCACCATAACCACCGATTGTTTTTTCCAAACCACTGATTAATAAGACTATTTTTCTGTCTGGAATTAATTCCACTTTTTGTAAGGAATCGGTAATTGCAGCGATTAAATAATGCAAATCTGGATCGTCAAAATGCAACGAAATCCATTGAAGTTCGGGATTGTCCTTGCTTGACTCTAAGGCTCGAACCGTGAAATTGCGATCGCGTTCTAAATTAACCTCCACAAAACCCACCGTAAAACCTTCAGAAAGATCGGCAAAAATCGCGATTTTCTGTAAAGCTTCGGCATTACGGAGAAGAAAATCTTCTTCAGTGTTGCCCAATGGCGTTAACGGCTCTTTGGAAAGCATCTATTTGCATTACCGTAGGATGAGGATAGTTCCAGCGTTGTTTACCGTTGTATTCCAACACCGATGTATTGAAAAGAGTCTGTTGACCAGTCTCATCATTAGCAGCACGCTTAGAGCGATAGGTATTAGCGATCGCCGCATAGTGAATATCAGGAATTTCGCGCTCAAAACTAAACTGCAATTGCTTGATGGCATAGGCAGCATCATCGGACTCAATCGCTTTATGTCCACGTCCGATTGCCGTAATACAAGCTTCGCGCATCATCTGCATCAAATGTCTGACATGGCCACCACTAGCACGGACTACATCTAGTAACACTGTTTCTGAAGCAAAGATTTTGTCAGTCTGCATCCGTCTTTGTAATAACTGGACAAGAGCTTGCAAGCCTTTATCATTTAGAGCCAATTCATCGCGATCGCGCTCAAACTCATAAATATTTACCATCGGCACAATCGAAGACTGACCGAAGTTTTTGCCGATGCCGAGTGGTGAATACAAAACTGAAATTGGCACAGTATAAACAACCGTTGCTCGTAATTCTTGTAACTGAGAAGCATAATCAAAAAACAAACGTTTCGCCACTTGGGGCGGACAGCGATCGAGATTGTCGAAAATCAGTAAAAGTCCTTTACAATCTGGACGCTTTTTCTTAAGTTTTTTGGTTGCATCATCTAGCAATAGATTAATTGTCGCCTTCAACCGCGAGAAATCTTTCTCTAAGGTATTACGAATAACTTTTTTATCCTTTGCACCACCTTTAATCTGTGAAGTCAGCTTAGCAAGTAGCTTTGCTAAAAAAGGAATGGGGAATGGACTTTCGCCACCCAATGTTACTTCTCCTTCTAACGAAATTGAACTTTCGACAGTCTGTTCCGTTTCCTCCGTAATATCCGCAAACCAGTCTTCAAAATCTTTGAGAATACCGCGATCTAGTTGAATTCCTAATTTGCGTAACTCATACTCCACATACTGAGCAACCAACAAATACAGATCCGTATATTCCACATCGTTAATATCAGTCACTTCATCGGTTTCCAGATAAATAACGTGATATTGCGATCGCCAATTTCTCTCTAACAGTCGTAATTCAGTACTTTTGCCACACCCACGATGACCTGTAAATAAAATCGTGCTAAATTCCTGCTCCTCCTGCAAATCAAGCATCGTACTGATGTTAGTCATTGCCTCACTTTTACGAGCCTCTCCTAACTGGGAATAATAGCGATCAAGATCATCTCCTTCCAAAGGCTTTACGTCACATACGCGATAGGCAGTACGCAAATCAGTTGCAGGTTGTGATGGTAAAAATGACATAGCTTTACTAGCTTTTATTTCTGAAATATTAAAATGGAACTGTAATTGGCTCGTGTATTGACCGTAGCCTAAGTTTGTTAGATTTTTCCAATACTTTTAGTTTAGCGGTGCATAGCAAGATCGGCATTAGCATGATCGCCTTTTATATCCTTATATTAAAGACAAGAATAAAGCTATATTTTACCTACTTTCAGATAAACTAATAATTGAATGTCACTAAAAGTTTTATGACGACTGTTTCTGAGAATCTGAAAATTATCCAAAACGGCTCACAGACCGCCAAAGCTGAACCCATTATCGATGGTAGCGAAAATCTTGGTGTAATCGTCAGACGCAAAACTCGACCTGTGCAAGTGGGCAATATTACCATCGGTGGTGGCGCACCTGTTGTGGTGCAGTCGATGATTAATGAAGACACCCTCGATATTGATGGCTCTGTCGCAGGAATTCGCCGCTTGCATGAAATTGGTTGCGAGATCATGCGCGTCACTGTGCCCAGCATGGCTCATGCCGCCGCCCTCTCGGAAATCCGTCAAAAGCTCAAACGTACCTATATGGACGTGCCTCTGGTTGCCGATGTCCACCACAACGGCATGAAAATTGCCCTCGAAGTCGCCAAGCATATCCACAAAGTCCGCATTAACCCAGGGCTATATGTATTCGAGAAACCCAAAGCAAATCGCACCGAATACACCCAATCAGAATTTGACGAAATCGCTGAAAAAGTCCGCGACACCCTCAAGCCCCTAGTTTTGTCCCTCAAGGAACAGGGCAAAGCGATGCGAATCGGCGTAAATCATGGTTCCCTCGCGGAGCGGATGCTCTTTACCTATGGGGACACGCCTCAGGGTATGGTCGAATCTGCGATTGAATTTATTCGTATTTGTGAAGATCTTGACTTTAGAAATATCGTTATCTCCATGAAGGCATCCCGTGTGCCCGTGATGATTGCCGCCTATCAACTGATGGTCAAGCGCATGGATCAACTGGGTATGGACTATCCATTACATTTAGGTGTAACCGAGGCAGGCGATGGTGAATATGGTCGGATTAAGTCCACCGCAGGCATTGCCACATTACTCGCCCAAGGTATCGGTGACACCATCCGCGTTTCCCTCACTGAAGCTCCTGAGAAAGAAATTCCTGTTTGCTATAGCATTTTGCAGTCTCTCGGACTCCGCAAAACTATGGTGGAATATGTCGCCTGTCCATCCTGTGGTCGCACTCTATTCAATCTCGAAGAAGTTCTTCATAAAGTCCGCGAAGCCACTAGCCACCTCGTTGGTCTGGACATTGCGGTTATGGGTTGCATCGTCAATGGACCTGGGGAAATGGCAGATGCTGACTATGGCTATGTCGGTAAAACCCCTGGCACAATCTCGCTCTATCGTGGCAAGGAAGAAATCAAGCGCGTACCTGAAGCCGAAGGTGTAGAGCAGTTAATTGCGCTGATCAAATCTGATGATCGCTGGGTTGATCCTTAAGAAACCATTTAAGAATTGTCTAGATCCCCCCAGCCCCCCTTAAAAAGCTACGGTGTACACACAAGTCAGTTTGTGCGTGAAATCAAAGGAATTACCCCACCCTAACCCTCCCCTTGCAAAGGGGAGGGAACAAGATTTCTAGTCTTCCCCCTTTGCAAGGGGAGGGTTAAAGGGGGTAAGTCCGACTTGTGTGTACACAGTAGCTTAAAAAGGGGGGCTGGGGGGATCTCTTAGAGCTTTTGACCGCAGAAAATATTTCTTAAATGGTTCCTAAAGCGATTTGACTCAATAATTGATGTTACGTGAAACGCAGGTGATGAACTTTTGCTGCTAGCAAAGCAGGGCAATCAAGGGGACTTTGCCCCTATCTGAAAAACATACGTTATGTAGGGGCTGCGCCCCAGACCTATCATATGACAGCAATTGCCGATCTAATGAGCTACAAGAAAAATTTTGAAAGCGTTGCTTCGCAGCGCTTTCAAAATTTTTCTTGGTTTGGGTTTGAGCGCAAAGCGTTATAAGAGAGAAATACATTGTTGCTAGAATGAGATTAGGAACTGTTGGCATGAGCATATGAGATTTATTAGTCCAAAAACTGATTTTGCGTTCAAGAAAATCTTTGGCTCTGAACAAAGCCATGATGTCTTGATCAGTTTTTTGAATGCCATGCTTTATGACGGTCAAAGCAAGATCGCACAATTAGAAATTCTCAATCCTTATTTAGCTCCACGCATTCGAGGTGTTAAGGATACTTATCTCGATGTCAAAGCCAAGCTTGATAATGGCACAAGCGTGATTATCGAGATGCAAGGCTGCTAAGGCTTATTCCATTCAACTCGGTATTGAGCAATCCTATTCGCAACATTGCTGGATATGCTGGATGATGAGGCTATTAGTCGGGCAACAGGGCTTAGCTTGGTAGAAATTGCAGAATTGAGAAATACGCGATCGCACGATAAATAAGTCGGCAAACAACCTGTATCGCTGTAGGGGCATAGCATTCCCGCAGGACTTTATGCTTTTAACCAAAAATTATCAAAACAAATCGATGCATGTTGTAGACTAGATTGCAGAAATATCCACATGATTCTTGTAGCCATCAGGATTGGCAGGAATGATGACCAGTCGATGATTCTGTTTAATTCTAAAAGTGAATTTTTAAAGCTGCTGTGTTTTACTTCGTACTTTTCAAAATCAAAAATATTTGTCTGCCTTTCCTGCATTGCTTTTTAACCTCTTCTATCTCTTCATTATTGTAATATATGTCTCTCCCAATCCCTCAAATCCCTTGCTCTGTCTAAACCTATTTTTAGAGATGCCCTTAAGTTCTCAAAATGGCAGCGCCATTTTGAGAACTTTTTTAGTTGCTTTTTTTCTACTATAGCAACGTAAGAGATAGATAGGACAATTCAAAACCCAAAAGATGGCAGAGCTTCGCTCTGCCATCTTTTGGGTTTTATGTCCTAAGCAAAGCTTACATTGCTATACTACCTTCCCACCAAAGAAATAGCCATATAAAACCAAGAATTAGCGTTGCGGCGATTCGCGCCGCAACGCTAATTCTTCACTGGGAAGGGAGTATGTTAATTTGGGTGTTCCTTTAAAATCACTAAATTTAACTGCTTAATCTACGGATTTACCCACCGAGTAATTGAGAGCATAACTCCAACTTAGTAACCGCAGCCATAAACGGGGGGTTGACGGTTCTAGCAAAGCCTGACAACTACGTATGAGTTGAGGCATCCATCCACCTAATAAAGCATTTGCAAAGGAACTACGGGTAAAAGCTCCATAACTAGAAAGCCATTTCAACAAATCCTTTGTACCTGCCATTTCTATAATCCAGAGAATAAGCTTAGGATTTTTAAATGCGGCAATTAGGGCAAGACGATTGAACATCAACCAACTGAGGCGATCTTTGATAAACCGATCGCTTACGGGTTGTGGCTCATCAGCAAGCAATCCAAAGAAAGTATTTAGCATCGAATTCACTCGCTCAGGGGGCAAATGCATTCCCGTGGGAACCATCATTCCCTTAGAAAATAGCCAAGTAACGGCAATATTACTTTGATAAGCATTAATCTGGCTAAGATCATCAGCTCTGAGCAAATCATGTTTCAGTGCTGTATCCAGCAAAGTCGCTAAACGTGGCAAGTTGCGAACGAGGGAGCCAAATCCCGTAAAGACTAGGGGTGATTGTAGGGAAGCAGCATCACCGATCGCTAAGATGCGATCAAAGGCGCATTTTTTAGAATCTTCATTGAGGCTGTAATGTCCTGTGATATAGCCAAAAGTTGCTTTCTTCCAAGTCAGTTTTTCCATATCACAACGACGATATTCAGGCAAAATCGTGAAGAAATCCTCATACATTTCTAGCAATGAGCCAGCGTTTTCTGGATGTACTTGGTGATAATGGAACAGATAAATCGTCAGTTCATCTTTCTCTGCTGGAAAGAGTTCCCAAATTAATTGTCGTCCCCGTGAGATATCGCCATGACTGAACAGCACATCACCATATTGGGAATCCCATACATGCTTATCAATTCCTTCCAAAACTGCGCCGACGGTAGGACAGACACTATCAAAGGCTTGCCCTGCATTCAGTTGCTGCGCGATCGCTGAAGCCGATCCCATCGCATCAATCACTAAGCGCGAATTTAGAATTACCTCTGCATCCGTTTCCAAATTCTTCGCAAAGATAGTCGCGCCATTATCGTTAATTACTACTTTCTGAAATTCAGTGCGATCGCAAATTACGGCTCCGTACTGATGTAATTTCTTACTACAAATTTCTAATAATCTATTGGTATCGATCGCAATATTTAAAACCGTAGGCGTATGCAGCACCTTAGCCTTAAGATGTGGTGGATTATTACTATCAAAAAACTTATTAAATCCATCCACATATTCCGCCGTAATCATTAATTCAAATTCTTCTTTAGTGAAGAGTCCAAAGTCAATCAGATTCTGGAATTCTGCACGGGAAATATTCCATTCCCGATTCATCCGTCCAAAGGGAATTCGCTCCACTAAGCAAACACGATAGCCCAACTTCGCCATCATCGCTGCATGGATAGCGCCTAATGCTCCCCCCAGATACACAATGTCATAGATTACGTCGGGCTTTACAGAGTTAGCTTGGGAATCTTCAAAAATGACCTGCTTGGAAGTTTTAGGACTTTTGACACTTTCCCGCCAGCGTTTTTCCCACCAATAGACGCGATTGAGGTCATATTCACCATTGGGAATCTGTTGAAAGAATTTAACCGTAAGCGGATACTCTTCAGCGAGGGCTTCAAAAATTGATTGATTTGGGGCGATCGCAGGTGGCTGTTTAAACTCATAGGGAAAAGCTTGACGCACAGCTTTAGTGAAATGTTCAAGAAATTCCTTCTCGCCATCCATCACCTCATCCGTCCAGCGAAACACCTTGAGGTAAGTCGTGCGTTGTAATGTCCAGATAAATACTGATAATTGCGCGATCGCTCCTGAACGGTTTTGGCGATCGAGGATAAAGCCATGCTTAGCAACGGATTTTTTCCCAAAGGGAATTTGGTACTCAGACTGGAGCCATGTTTTCACGGCTGCAACTTGAGGTGTAGGGATTTCAATGTAAAGTAACTGCTGCATGGCTAAATCAATATCTTCAGTGTTCTAATTTTGGCATATAGGCGATCGCATTACTAAATAAGCGACAGCTACGCTACATTGTAAAAGCTATAACCATTCTGGAACTAGTCATTGAGGCTTTGCAAAATTCTCTCAACCAATTTGTAAACACGAGTACCTAATTGTGAAGTCCAATATTCATTTAGGTTTAAGTCAAGACTTTGCGATCGCTCAATCGCGCTTTTTACATTGGGTTTGTATGCAGAAACATCTAAATTGCTCTTATTGTAGCCCCCTAAATCTGCTTTGAGTCTTGCTTCAAAATGTTTACAAGTCTTATCTTCAGGGTGTAAATCTCTAAAGTGTAAGCATAGCCAGATTTCAAAACATGGATTACTATAGCAACGTAAGAGATAGATAGGACAATTCAAAACCCAAAAGATGGCAGAGCGAAGCTCTGCCATCTTTTGGGTTTTATGTCCTAAGCAAAGCTTACATTGCTATAATAGCTAATTGATATCCTTTTTGCCGAGATTGAGGGCAGACGGCAATTAATTGATTCTTTTTTACCCAACGATCTACATCAAGCACTAACCATAACTCATCATCTTCACTAAAACCGTATCGATCCTTAAATTTATCCAAACGCTCTAGCACATATTCAGGTGCAGACTTGTTATCATCTCCAGTAGCTAATATTTCTACTTTGACTTTACGACTACCGAACATTTCAAAATATTGTTTTTCAGTATCTTTCCCTTCAGTCGCGATCACAAATAATTTTGCGCTTCGGCGATCATGCTTACGGTCTAGAAGCTTAGTGCGATTTATCTTTCTCATTTCTCTTATCAGGTTGCTTTTTCAGATAGAGAATCCTCACATCCAAACCATCCTAAATCCTTTGGATTTCCAAAGAAAGGAATCGCTCCAAAACGAGCATTTAAGTAACCTTTTTCAATCTTAAGATCAGGTCTAATCTTAAATTCAGCTAGCGAGTAGCAATCAGATACACCATTTTTATTTTTTTCAACAAACCATATCTCATCACGTCTCAATAGGTCTAAATCCAACAAATTGGTATCATGAGTTGTAAAAATAAGTTGATTTTCCCTAGATCTACAATTTATTGCGGACTCTACAAAACTTCTCGACAAAAGTGGATGTAATCGTCTATCTAACTCATCAATAAAAATAACTTTTTCTGCATCTTTTCCTAATATATAAAGAGATGGAATCAAGTTAATAAGACGCTGTGTACCTTCTGATTCTTCATCCATAGAAAAATCAATCAAATCTCCATTCTCGTGACGATGACTAGTTTTTAGTTGAGTTAAATTAACCTGACCATTTTTGTCTTTAAACAACAGAAAACGCCCACCTTGAGAGTTTCCAACTGTCGTGATAGAATTTTCTTCTATTTCCTCAAGAATACTATCCCTAAAACCTTTGGGCATAGTGGGAAAATGATTGTCGAAATCTAGTTCAACCATATCAGTTGATATTGCTTCAATACCTGTTCCAGCAAAAACAAGGAATTTGCTCAGAAAATCTGTAAAGGAATCATCTACAGCCACCCCAACCTCTAAATTTTTGAAATTTGATTCAGCAGGTACAACCATGAGTATGTTTTTAAACCAGTTAAAGACTGGCATCAAAATCTCAATCCTGCGATCAATTGCTTCTGTTAAAAAAAGTTGATTTGGTCTTGTTCCTGTAGCGATAAATTTTAAATTAAGATGTCGGTTTGAATCTTTACCTTTAGTTGGACTTTTTCCCTTAAGGATTGTGCCAAACTCAATGATTGATTCCTTTTTTGAAGAAGTAGAAGTAACTCTTTCAAAATACATTACCTCTTTTTTTTTGTCTTTAGGAATGCCGTGAAGCCATTCTTCAATAATTTGTTCTTTATTTAATCTAAATCCGTAAGAGTATTGAGAACCTTGATGAGTAAAAATAAACTCGAACTTACTAGCTTCTTTATCATAATCACCCAACTTAAACGTAGATACGGCAATAGATTGATTGCTTCGAGTGCCTTTGACAACTAAGTTTTTTACAAAACTCATAGCTTTAATGAGATTAGATTTGCCTGCGGCATTAGCTCCATAGATAGCTGCGATTGGCAATACAGAACGACCTTCTCCTGCTTCATTTTGAGCAAGATGATCACTATGCTGATTATCACTATTAACTGCCACCATACTAAAAGTCACTTCATCTCTGAAGGACAAAAAGTTTTGTATGGTGAATTGAATTAGCATTTTTTAATCAAGCTTATTTAGAATTTTGCTTGATTATAGTTTATATGGTCGCTCAAGATGGCAAGTTAGGAGATTTTTTCTCCTAACTTGCCGTCTTGAGGAATGTTTTTTATGAAGTTACTACCATTTAGGGTTTGACAATCAAAATACCGTAGGCATCAGGATTGAGGTATTTGCGAACAGCAGCTTGGATGTCCTCTTTGGTGATGGATTTCATGAGATCAGGATAGTTTAAGGCTGGCTCTAGCGAACCGACAATGCGATCGTAGTATCCATAAATACCTGCGCGTTCTTTCGGTGATTCATTGCCAAAGATGAAGCGATTGCTAACTTGAGTGCGGATCTTGGCTAATTCCTCATCAGTAACAGGAGTTTCATGCAGCTTGAGGATATGTTCGCGAATTGCCTCTTCAACGATCGCCACATCTTCCACATTCAACTTCGCAAATACTTGAAAAGTTCCTTGCCAACGCATCGCTGAATTGCTCACAGAAATGCGATCGACAATGCGTCGATTTTCGAGCAAGTCCTGTACCATCCGCGAAGTGCGTCCACTACCGAGAATATTTGCCAAAATACTTAAGGGATAGGTTTCCGCTAAATCCCTTAAACCAGCAACGCGCCATGACATGCTCAGTCTGGCTTGCTTCAGGCTTGAATCAGTGACTTCCCGCCGCACAACTTCTGTAAATGGCTTTTCGGATATAAAGTCCTTGTGCTTTGGTTGGACAGCGATCGCATCTCTTTCATTTTGTGTCTCAAAATAATCCGCAATCACACCAATCATCTCACTGACGGGTAAATTGCCAACAACAGCGATTGTGATATTTTGAGGTGCATACCATTGGCGATGAAACGATCGCATTTGCTCTGAGGTGACGTTTTCAATGACATCTACGGGGCCCAGAACAGCACGACGATATGGTAACTGCTCATACACTAATTCCGAAATATGACGATAAATACGGCGATCGGGATTATCTTCACTGCGGCGAATTTCTTCTAGTACCACATGACGTTCGCGCTGAAATTCTTCGTCAGGAATGCTAGATTTTAGTACTATATCCAGTTGTAGAGGCGCAAGTTTCGCAAAATCTTTAGGTGCAACATTGATATAAAAATGCGTGTAGTCCTGACTTGTAGCCGCATTAGTATTACCACCATGAGACTCGATCGCCTGTTCAAATTCCCCTAAGCCAAGGCGATCGCTCCCTTTGAACACCATATGTTCTAAGAAATGTGCCATGCCGTTGATGTCATCACTCTCAACCGCAGAGCCAACGTCAACCCAAATACTGAGATTGACCGCATCAACAGGAATCTGTTCGGCAATAATCTTCACCCCATTGGGCAGGATATGCTGAGTGGGAGAAGAAGAGACTGAAGCCTGATCAAGAGCAGCTTGATCAAGAGCAGATACATCTAACCGACGTGGAATGACGATCGCTGGCATGGCAAATTTAAGGTTTTTTACTAAATTTTTAAATAAAAATCGCTTTTATATTTGATTCTAGGTGGCGCATAGCGTCACCTAGCCAAAATCACATTCTTTCTAGAGCTTGCAATTTGTAATAAGCTTCTCGCAGTTGCAAGCCAGAAGTATCTTCTAGCATAGCAGCAAAATCATAGGACTCTTGGTAAGCAGCGCGTGATTTTGGCAGATTTCCAAAAGATAAGTACAAATCACCCAAATATCGCTGTGCGATCGCTGCCGTTTCGAGATCTCCCATTACCAAAGCCAAGCTCGATCGATTTTGCAATAATTCCTCGATCCGATAAAAATTAGGAACTTCAAGATAAGCCGCAATCAAGCGATCGCTTGCCACTGCCATCAATGGATAATTGCGATATTGGCGGGCGATCGTCAGAGCCATGCCATAGTCCTTGATTGCTGATTTGTAATTATCCAACGACATAAAACTATCGCCGCTATTGACATAGACATAGCCCTCACCGATCGCCTCACGGAGTGGATATTTTTTGATCGATGCATAATAGAGCTTGATCGCCGCCATGTGGTCGCCATAACGTCCTGCAATTAGGCCCTTATTATTTAGAGCAAGCGCGGTATTCAGTCCTTGATCATTTTGAATAGCCAGATCAAGAGTTTCGTTGTTGAGTTTCGCCGCAGATTCTAGTTTGTTTTGGGCAATCTCAAAACTGACCAGATTATTGGAGCTTTCCAACTTTGCGCCATTGTCTTGCAGAGTATTGGCATAACGGATTCTTTGACGAGTCGTATCTTGAGCGGCTTTCGCTGCTCCCATCATTTCATAGGCATCGCTCACTCTTGCTAGCGTGTAGGCGATCGCAGGTTGGTCATTAATGCGGCGGTAATAGCCGATCGCATAGAGCCAAGTCTTAATGGCTTCGCGTGGTTTACCATCTTTGAGTTGTACATAGCCAAGATCAATCAAGCGATCAGCTTCATTGCGAACAGCAGGATTTGCGGGGTTAACAATTGTGTGCTGCGCCTGTGTCGGCATCGGCACAATAATCGCCCCCACAAAGGCCGCTAAAATCGTTGCGCCGATATTAGCAACCGACATTTTCTGATGCTTTCTATACATATCCCTACATCCTCACCAATAAGGTGGACATATTGTAGCGACATAAAAGCAATTTTTTATAAAAGTTTTCTGGCATTTTCTGACAAATAATAAAAAGCCATGCTTTGCATGGCTTTTTATTAGATAACGCTCAAAACTAAGCCCTTCAGATACGCTCCTTCAGGATGAAAAATACTCGTGGGATGATCGGCAGGATGGGTTAAATGATGTAAAACCTTGATTGTACGACCTGATTCGATCGCAGCAGCAGTCACCGCACCCGAAAAATTCTCCACATTCACCACTTGAGAGCAGGAAAATGTGAATAGCAAACCACCACTTTTCAGCTTAGACATGGCTTGCAAATTCAACCGTCGATAAGCTTGCATTGCTGAATGTCGCGCCGATAAACTTTTAGCAAAAGCAGGTGGATCAAGCACGATCGCATCGTAATCGCGATCGCATTGCTTCAGAAAATCAAAGACATCGCCTGTGAAGGAAGTATGATTTGCCTGACGCTCCGCATCAAAATTTGCAGCAATATTCCGATTTGTCCATTCCATCGCCTTGACTGAGCTATCAATAGAATGTACTTCTCGCGCTCCTGCTGCCACTGCATAAACAGAGAATCCGCCCGAATAGCAGAAGGTATTTAAAACTTTTTTGCCTGTGGCATATTTACCAAACAAGCGGCGATTTTCGCGTTGATCTAGGAAAAAACCTGTCTTTTGCCCCCTTTCCCAATCAACAATAAAGCGATATCCATATTCTAAAACTTCAGCACTATCAGTAGATTTTTCACCAATTAATAGCCCATCCTGAGACTGAGTTTGTGATTTGCGCGAAAGAGTCGCCGAGCTTTTATCATAAACAGCTTGTAAGCGATCGCCATAAATTTCCTTTAATATTTCTGCAATTTCCTGCCGATATCCATATGTCCCCAGTGAATGGCACTGCAAAACCGCTGTCTCACCATAAACATCAATAATTAATCCTGCTAAACCATCACCTTCCGAATTAATCAAGCGATAGCAATTTGTCTCTGGATTATCAATTAATCCTAGTTGCTTTCTCAGAATAAAAGCTTGCTGTAGGCGATCGCGCAATAAACTTTGCATCGACTCCACAGGCTGAAACGATAGCACCTTAATCGCAATGCTACCCATACCCCACAAGCCGATCGCCAAGAACTTACCATCTTCGCTATAGGCTTCTACTAAGTCACCATCATTGACTTGTCCTTGCATTTTGGCGATCGCGCCCGAAAAAATCCAAGGGTGAAAACGCTGAACCGCATCGACTTTTTTACGATGAATAATCGCACGGGGCAACGATGACATAAGTAATAAATTTTTAGAGGACAGGCTGCTAAACATAACACAGAAATGAGAGTAGGCAATTCTCGTGATGAAAACAATTTTGGGATTTCTAGCACCGCAAGAGATGGAAATCCCAAAATTGTTTTTTGAAAGCCTGCCTGAGACTAGCTTTCAAAAAACAATTTTTAAAATGAGAATATTTGGTTTTGATGAGAATTGCTGCCTTGCTAATGACATTTATGTTATTCTCAAGAAGCTACCGTTATTGATAATGCTATGACTTCTGCGGAGCCTACCTATTCACCTGAAGCCCTCAAGGCTGAACTCAACTCAAAGGGTTGTCGCATGACACCTCAGCGCGAGGTGATTTTAAGTACATTTCAAACCCTCCCTGAAGGTGAACATCTCAGTGCAGAGGATCTTTACGAACGCTTAAAAGTGCAAGGTGAAAATATTAGTCTTTCGACAATTTATCGCACTGTGAAGATGATGGCGAGAATGGGGATATTACGTGAATTAGAACTCACAGAAGATCATAAACATTATGAAATTAATCAGCCTAAGCCTCATCACCACCACCACTTAGTCTGCGTCAAAACTAACCGTGTTATTGAATTCAAAAACGATCAGATTCTCACGATTAGTAAAAAAGTTGCTGATAAGTATGGTTTCTCAGTCCTAGATTGCCAACTCACCATAATTGGCGTAAGTCCAGAAGGACAGCGATCAATCTTTTGAAAACAGTTAAATAAAAAGGGCGCTTTGCGCGCCCTTTTTATTTAACTGTTTTTGGCAAAATCTTCTTGGGCATAAACTCTGAATCTGTCTAAATCAGCTTGCAAAGTGGACTCAACAACTTGGCCTAAAAATAAATTATCCATAAGTTGTCCAATCGCAGGAATCGCATAAGCAATGCTTAATTTCACAATTGTCATGTTGTTTGGGCGACCATAAAACCTCACAGCTCCACGATTTGGTAAACCACCAATCGATTCCCACTGAATAATTTGATTGGGAATTTGTTTGAGAATTCGTGATTTCCAAGTAAAAGTTAAACCGTTAGTTCCGAGTTTCCATGCTGATATCTCAGGATCGGTTGTGACTACTACAGAGTCAATCCACTTCATCCAACGGGGCATAGCCTGTAAATCTGACCATAACGACCATGCATATTCTACGGGAATAGCTACTTCAGTTTGGACGGTATGTTCGAGCCAATCACTCATTGAATAATCGTTAGTTTGTTACAAAGTTTTACTTATAAGTACCTCGGCAAAATTAAAAAGATAGCCAAAATCTACGCGGACGGTAAAGATTCTTGAGCTTTATTTTTAATCGTGCGTAGCTACTTACCCATCATAATAACAAAGCAGTCTTTATAAATAAAAGTGAAAAGCATTGCTTTGCAATGCTTTTCACTTTTATTTATAAAGACAAGACTTTCGGAATAGTTAAGAAGACTAGACTAAGTGACAACAATCGTAATAAAATATTAACGTGATGTAGCTAGTTTGACCACTGGAAGAGTTTTACTGTGGGTTTATTCCGCCATTTTACTAAAGACATCGGCATTGACCTCGGTACTGCCAACACGCTTATTTATGTGTCTGGTGAAGGTATTGTTCTGCAAGAGCCATCAGTTGTCGCAATCGATCAACGAGATAAGACTGCCTATGCAGTCGGAAATGAAGCTAACAAAATGATCGGACGCACTCCTGGTGACATCATCGCAGTGCGCCCCCTTAAAGATGGAGTAATTGCTGACTTTGACTCGGCTGAGTTAATGCTGCGTTCGTTTATTCAGAAAGTTAAAAAAGGGGTTTTTAATCCACGTATTGCCATCGGTATTCCTAGTGGCGTAACAGGCGTAGAATGGCGAGCCGTCATGGATGCAGCTCGTCGTGCTGGGGCAAGTGAGGTCTATCCAATTGATGAGCCGATTGCCGCAGCGATTGGGGCAGGGCTGCCTGTAACTGAAGCCACTGGTAACATGATTATCGACATCGGTGGTGGTACTACCGAAGTTGCGGTTATGAGTTTACAAGGAATTGTTTTGAGTGAGTCGGTGCGGGTTGCGGGTGACGAGCTCAGCGAAGCAATCATGAAATACATGAAGACTGTACATAACCTCGTCGTTGGGGAACGTACATCTGAAGAAATCAAAATTAAAATTGGTTCAGCTTATCCGATCAAAGAAGAGACTTCTATGGAGGTGCGGGGATTGCACCTACTATCAGGTTTACCTCGTACTGTCACTGTAAAATCTTCAGAAATTCGTGAAAGTATGAGTGAGCCACTGTCAGTAATCATTGAAGCTGTAAAGCGTACTTTAGAAAGAACACCACCAGAACTAGCTGCCGATATTATTGATCGCGGTATTATGTTGGCTGGTGGTGGGGCAATGCTAAATGGTATTGATACCCTGATTAGTCATGAGACTGGAATTATTACTCACATTGCTCCAGCTCCTTTGGACTGTGTGGTAATCGGTGCTGGTCGCGTTTTAGAAGATTATAAAAATCTTGGTCGTGTCTTAACCAGTCGCTTGAAAAGTTTATAGGTAAATTTTTCATGGATTCAATCCGTAGTTGGTGGGAGCGATATCGCTTTCAGACTGTTGTTATTACTGCTGGTATCAGCTTGGCTTGGTTAATCCGTCAAACTCAAGGTATAGCAATTATGGAGATGTATCAGTTTCTTAGCCGCCCCTTCCAATCAAATGTATCTAAGCAAGAGATATTGCAAGATGCACAAGTCCGTGAACTCCGCTACCGCTTAACTGAGCTAGAGTCTCAAAACCAGCGAATTAAAGAGCTTTTGAAGTTGAAAGTATCTTCTAACAGTTCTGGTACTTGGGCGGCTGTAATTGGTCGTGGTGCTGACTCTTGGTGGAATCAAATTTTAATTTCTAAAGGTAGTAATGATGGCATTAATACTGGGGCATATGTCATTGCACCAGGAGGCTTAGTCGGTCGTGTTACTCATGCATCACCAAACAGTAGTCAAATTTTGCTAATTAGTGATCCTAATAGTCAAGTTGGTGTTGTGATTAGTCGAAGTCGCATTAGCGGAATGCTCAAGGGGCTAAGCCAAAATATTGCTACCTTAGAATTTTTTGAGCGTGATCCAGATGTAAAAGTGGGTGACATCGTTAGCACTTCGCAATTTAGTACCTTATTCCCCGAAAATCTTCCTGTTGGTAGGATTAAATCTATTAATCTTGATAAGCAACCTGCTCCTGAGGCAATTGTCGAGTTCTCTACTCCTCTGGGGTTACTCGATTATGTCGAGGTATATCCTTTTGAAGAGAGCCGATAACCCAATCAACAAGAAGAATGCTCGATCGCAAAGTCCCTTTATCAAAAAAGTTTTTAAACTGGGCAGTAACTATTGGTTCCCTGATAATTTGTATTTTATCAATGTATACCAGATTCCCCGGAATGACCTTGATGGGAATTGCTCCTAACTGGCTGCTAATTTGGCTAGTGGCTTGGAGTGTAAACCGTCCTGTAATTTTGTCTGTAATGGTGGGTATCGCGTTGGGATTTATACAAGACAGTATGACTTTTTCTGGTATGAGTATTGCGCCAACTCATGCTCTTGGTCTTGCGATCTCGGGGGGGCTTACCTCACTTTTGCAAAAACAGAGATATGTGCAAGAGGATTTTATTTCGATCGCTTTAATTGTGTTTGGCATGGCAGTAATTGTTGAGACTATGCATGCAGTGCAACTGACTGCTATGGGATCTGGTATGGATAATGTTTGGGTTCTACAGCAACGAATTGCTCTTAGCTCCGCAATTTTAAGTAGCTTGTGGTCACCTGTAATTTACTTTCCTCTCAGTCGTTGGTGGCGATCTCTAGAGAGAAAAGAGGATTAATCTTAAAATCTAATTCTTGCTCAGATTTTAAAACCATAAAAAATGGAATATCTTTTTTTAGGTTTGGCAATTTCGCTAGTAATTGGATTCGAGTTTGTTAATGGGTTTCATGACACCGCCAATGCAGTTGCAACTGTCATTTACACAAATACTCTCAAGCCAACTTACGCGGTGATATGGTCAGGGATTTGCAACTTTCTGGGTGTCTTGACATCTAGTGGTGCGGTTGCATTTTCGATTGTGTCTTTATTGCCTGTGGAATTAATTGTAAATGTAGCTTCGTGGCAAAGCTTTGTGATGGTGACCGCTTTACTAAGCTCAGCGATTGTCTGGAATTTGGGAACTTGGTATTTAGGCATACCCGTATCGAGTACTCATACTCTCATTGGAGCAATTATAGGAATTGGTATAGCAAATTCAGCATTCGCGACTGGAAGCAATTGGTGGGACGGGATAAATTGGCTTAAATTGCAGGAGGTGTTAATTTCACTTGTCGTTTCTCCATTAATAGGTTTTTGTGCAGTATTTATTCTATTTCTAATTGCAAAATCTCTAATTAAACAAGAGGAGTTTTATACCGCTCCCAAGGATAATATTCCCCCTTTTAGAGTTCGTGTAGCTTTAATCTTGACTTGTACTGGGGTTAGTTTTGCCCATGGCTCTAACGATGGACAGAAGGGAATGGGATTAATGATGTTGATTTTAGTGGGTATTTTGCCAAGTATTTTTTCTTTGAATATGCATACGAGCCATCAAGCGATCGCTCAATTAGTTGCTACATCTCAAGCAGTCGTGCCAGTATTTGCTTCACAGCTACGTCAATCTTCGACTCATAATCTCATTCTTGAAAATGTACAATTTGAAAATGGGCAAGCAGAGCTTACTAATTTCTTAAAACCTCAAGGTCAGATGGATGAAAATACTTGGCGATCGCTATTGTCTAAAAGTCAGTTGATAGCAAAGAATTTGTCAATGCATAATAACTTTATTGATATTAAAGATAGTGATCGCTATCAAATCAGAACAGCTATGTATCTTGTGGCTAATACTATTACTAAACTAGAAAAACAACAAAAACTAGCTAATCTGGATCGTCAATCTGTACTAATTGACTATCGAAATCAATTAGATAAAACTACCAAATTTATTCCCTATTGGGTGAAAATTACTATTGCGCTCGCTCTCAGTTCTGGCACAATGATTGGATGGAAACGGGTAGTCGTTACTGTCGGTGAAAAAATTGGTCAAGAACCTCTTAACTATGCCCAAGGTGCGATCACTGAGCTAGTGACCATGACCACGATTGGTACAGCCGATTATTTCGGATTACCCGTTAGCACTACCCATATACTTTCATCAGGCATCGCTGGCTCGATGGTAGCAAATCGAGCTGGTGTGCAGAGCAATACTTTAAAAAACTTGCTACTAGCTTGGTTTTTAACTTTACCAGTTTGTATTCTGCTTGGATTTGGAACATATACTATTATTCTATTTGCAGTTCATCAACACTTTCTAGGTTTGAGTTAAAGGCTAAAAAATAGGAGGTTTACTAAGCACCTTTTCTATTTTCTATCCTTATAATTGATCAAAACTGCTAAATTTAATTAATAATTAATACAGGACTGTAGTTAAAACTACCTTTATCTGCTGTTTTTTAGATCTTTGTAAAGCTAAGCCCCCGTAAATCATATGCCTAAAAAGTCCACAGTTATTTCCCCTTCAATCTTGTCTGCTGACTTTAGCCGTTTAGGTGACGACATTCGTGCAGTTGATGCGGCGGGTGCAGATTGGATTCACGTTGATGTGATGGATGGACGCTTCGTGCCAAACATTACCATTGGACCATTGGTAGTTTCGGCTATTCGTCCTGTTACTACAAAGATTTTAGATGTGCATTTGATGATTGCTGAGCCAGAAAGATATGTGCCTGACTTTGCTAAGGCTGGCGCAGACATCATCACTGTTCACGCTGAGCATACTGCATGTCCTCACTTACATCGTAATCTCTGCCAAATCAAGGAACTTGGTAAACTTGCTGGTGTTTCGCTCAATCCTTCGACTCCTTTGAGCTTTATTGAGTACGTTCTCGACCTATGCGACTTGGTTTTGATCATGAGTGTGAACCCTGGATTTGGTGGTCAGAGCTTTATTCCTAACGTGATTCCTAAAATCGCTAAGTTGCGTCAAATGTGTGACGATCGCGGACTTGATCCTTGGATTGAAGTTGATGGCGGTCTCAAGGCTAACAACACTTGGCAAGTTTTAGAAGCTGGTGCTAATGCGATCGTTGCGGGTTCCGCAGTATTTAACGCTCCTGACTATGCTGAAGCGATCAAGGGTATTCGTAACAGCAAGCGTCCTGAGCTTGTCACAGCCTAATTAATCAAAAAAGAGAGTCGGCGCATTGAGCCGACTCTCTTTTTTGGTGGTAATTTAGATGCTCAAGGGAAAGATTTGCGATAAGAGAAATGACAGAAACTAAAGCATTGAAATACGCTTATTACTCAGGATGTGTTGCTAAGGGTGCTTGTAAAGAGCTACATGCATCGACAACTGCGATCGCACAAGCATTAGGAATTGAACTCGTGGAATTGCAGAAGGCAACCTGCTGCGGTTCTGGCACGTTCAAGGAAACCGACGAACTGATGGAGGATGTCATCAATGCCCGCAATATTTCTCTTGCCGAAGAATTAAATCTCACAGTAATGACGCAATGCAGTACCTGTCAGGGTGTACTTGGTCGTGTCAACGATAAACTTAAAAGCTCAGATTCCACGCGCAAAGACGAAGTAAATGCGTTGCTGAATACTCAAGGACATAATTTCCAAGGTTCTACGGAAGTTTTGCATTTACTCTGGATTCTGATCCGCGACTATGGCTTAGAAAATATCGCCGCTAAAGTAACTCGTTCCCTAGCTAATCTTAAATGCGCTTCCTTTTATGGTTGCTACTTATTGCGATCGCAAACTGTCACTCGTTTCGACGATCCCTTCAAACCCGAATCTCTAGAAAATATTTTTCGTACTGTCGGCGCAACTCCTGTGTATTACGAAGGACGTGTGCAATGTTGTGGATGGCCAATTTCCAGCTATGCCCCCAAAGAATCTTTCTCAATGGCAGGACGACATCTAACTGCGGCGATCGCCGCAGGCGCAGATTGTATTGTTACACCATGTCCGCTTTGTCATCTCAATCTCGATTCACGTCAACCTGAAGTTGAAAAGGTGATTGGTCACAAATTAGGGATTCCGATTTTGCATTTACCACAGTTGATTGGACTAGCGATCGGTATTGAGCCAAAAGTTCTCGGCTTAGATCGTCATATCGTTTCCACAAGTTCAGTCTTACAAAAACTTTCTCTATAAAAAAGACCTCCCAATTTGTGGGAGGTCTTTTTGTTTTTTATGGGCAAAGAGAGAATCGAACTCTCATGACCGAAGTCGTCAGATTTTGAGTCTGATGCGTCTACCAATTCCGCCATTCGCCCTTTTTTCAAGACTTATATTATACAACAAGAATGTTGCATCTTGTCAAATATTTTTTGATGTTTTTGTGGCGATCTCCCGACCTCTATCCTTTTGGTAATTGCGATCGCGATCGCGATAATGCTTAGATTAAGACACTCTGTGAAGTACATCTCATTTAATTATCTCGATATATTTACCAATGGCAAAGTTAGAGCGTTTAATCATGTTGGCAGAAGATGAGTTGGTGCAGTACAGCACCAACGCCCGCAAAATCGAAAAATTACGCCAAAAAATTGGACTATCTCTCAACAGGGCGGAACAAAAACAAGTAAAAGCTGAGTTAATCGCAGCAATGTCAAACGACGACATTAGCAAAATAGTAGAAAAAAATCGCCAGACTGTTTCTTTACCTTTTTGGGGTATCGCAGGACTAGGGTTACTTCTAGGAATATCAATGGAGCAACCCCTAGATTTTATTGCTACTATTGTTGGCACAGGGGCAGCGATCGCCTTACAGAAATGGGGTTGGAAACTGCAAGCTAAGCGTCTAGTCCTACAAACTTTAGAAGATATTGAAGACCGAGCGAAAGGCTAATAAAAAGAATTGCGGCACGAAGTGCCGCAATTCTTTTATATTTAAAGACTGTGCTAACAACCCAGCCTTTAAATATCCTTTAAATATATTTATAGTCAATGCTACAAGTCGCTCTCATTTATCCTGAAATCCCACCTAATACTGGCAACATCGCTCGTACCTGTGCGGCAACGAACACACATTTGCATCTGGTAGAGCCTTTAGGCTTTGAAATTAGCGATCGGCAACTTAAACGCGCAGGTATAGACTATTGGGAATATGTGAACGTAACTGTACATCCCAATATTGAATCTTTGCGCGAAGCCTCAAAAGGAGGACGATGGATTTGCTTTAGTGCGCGTGGTTCACAAAGCTTCCGAGAATTTCAATACCAAGATGGTGACTGGCTCCTATTTGGCAGTGAATCAAGCGGATTACCCGAAGAGATCATTGCCAACAATCCATCTGTCCAGATTCCTATGGAACACCCTAAGGTTCGTAGTCTTAATCTATCGGTGAGTGCAGCTCTTGGCTTATTTGAAGCCAGAAGACAATTAGGACTTTAAAAATTTATGCAAATAGTCGTGTTAGCCAATTAGTAAACTTTATTGCTAGGTCGGTATTTGGTCTGAGTGCTTGTTTAGTAATAGCTCTACCCAGAGGATTATCTGGTTCATCCTGCCAAGACAAATATGTATGAATTTCTGCCTTGCTACGATGGACTTCTTTAAATGTGGTCAGGTTTCTTGATTGAGCTTGTAAAACACAGTCTCTTGCAAACGCTAAGGAGTTTGGCTCAGCAAGCTCTGCACAAAAATCTTCCAGCATTCCAGAAACCTGATTATTGGGCATCAGCCAAAATCCTAATTTAGGCTCATTTTCATTACTTACGACAATTGTGCCGTTAGCATCAGGCTTTGCAGGTAACTCATAACTATAGTTTTGCAGTTTTTTAGCAATCGATTTCCAACGACCTTCTAGTGACGGATTGTCAGCATCAAGCATGACTCCAATAACTTGAGGTGGATTCGGACGAGTGATTAGCGCATTTAAACGTTTTAGGACTCCATCATCTGAGCCACATTGATATATTCCAAAAGTCTCTGGGATGTTATGTGCTTGGCATAAAGCCATAACAACATGACAATCTGTATCTCCTTCGACTAGTAAAACTTTATCTGTATCTTGTTTACATACGGAATTTTGCTTTAGATTTTCTGCAAGACTCATCTTACTTCTACGTCCATTTCCAGAGAGTCGGCAAGGGTTTCTAAGGTATATTCTGTGGCTTTAATTTTGCCATTTTTTTCATCTAGCCTAAAGAAAGCACCACTTTCTGGATATTTATTCCATATTTGCTCAAAGGATTGTATGCAATCACGACTATGAGTTGTTGCAAAAATCTGCACATTCAGTCTTTCGGCTAGCTGAAAAATAATATCCCAGACTTTAGGTTGTACAGTCCAATGCAATCCATTCTCAAATTCATCGATTAACAAAATGCCATTTTTAGCATTCACAAGTGCAACTGCTATATGAAATATCCGAGTCATACCATCCCCCATACTCTTAAGTGGTAATGGTTCACTAATTTCTTTCATCTGGACAAAAGGGATACGCTCATCACGTTCTCCATCAATAAATCCAATTCCTAAAACTCGGCTATCAATTAGTGTAAGAGCAGAAATTACCTCCTTAGCTAAGTCAGTTAAGCTGGTTAAATCCCAGAGAGAAGATAATTGTCGATTAGGCATATTACCTGTTGCGACAATCTGACATACAAATTTAGGATTTAACCTATCATGCCCATCATAAAGACCTCTTTGACTATTGCGTTGGATATCTCTTATATCAATATCCAAGCTAAAGAGTCTTCTAATTTTTTTCTTTTCTTCAGCTATTAGAAAAATTTGAACATTAGATAAGTCTTCATCTGGCTGAAAGTCAGAAATATGAATTTTCCTTATTGTCCCATTAGGATCAGTTTGATCTTGATATACAGCTACACCTAAATTGATTGCTGATTCTGGGTATATCTCGCCCAAAGAAACCCCTTTTTTGTCAAATTTTGGCAGTTTATGCCCGAAGAATAAATGACGCAAAGGATTCGCCAAGAAACTTTGGGATTGTTTCTGTAAATCATTTGACCAGTTTTCTTGCCGAGATTCTATGATTTCCAGAAGAGTTTTAGAATTACCATTGCTTGCATAAATCTGTATTGCTTCTAGAAATGTACTTTTTCCAGAATTATTTTTGCCAACAATTAAGTTGACTCGTCCTAGCTTTTTTACTTCTAATTTTTCAAATAGCCTGAAATTAATTATTTGAAAGGACTTTAGCATAGAAAAATCTCCAAGAGCCTTTGTGCCAGATTAACAGATAACATACAAAAAATTCGGTCTAACTACTTAGTGACTAATGCATCGTAACTAGCTTTAAATCCTGCTTGCTGTAACGCTTTAACTGCCGTCTCCTCATCTTCGACCCAGAATTGATTGCCTAGGCGCACTAACTTTGGCATATATTCGATCGCAGCGATTACAGGAATTTTGCCAGAGTTATCAGGTTCATTTCTGCTATAGCTAGAATTACCATAGTTAGAATTGTTTTGATTGGAATTACTGTAATTGGGATCAGGATTTAAGGCGATTTTAAGTTGTTGTAAGACTTGACGATCACTTGCTTGCTCGCGAGTTAGTTCTACCCTTACCATCCGCACTGACTCAATCGACTGCATATTGTCAATAATTAGCTGTGTCTGCTCATCACGGCGATCAATTTTGCCCCACACCATCAAACGTTTATCTTTTTCAAGAAGATGCTTGACCTTATCAAAGGTTTTTGGGAAAACGACGGCTTCAGTGCTACCAGTTAGGTCTTCAAGCTGCAAAATAGCCATGCGATCGCCTTTTTTTGTGACGACCTCTTTAATTTCCAGAATTAAAGCGATCGCGGTTACTACCTTAGTCTCTAAAGAGTCGGGTATATCACAGAGATTGATCGGAGCCATTAATTTTGCTGAGCGACTGACCACACTAAGCGGATGATCAGAAATATAAAAACCTAACAGTTCTTTTTCAAGACGAAGTTTGTCTTGAGAAGAGTAGTCTTGAACGCGGGATGTAGTTGGGGCAGTATCAAAAGTTTTCGTATTACTACTTTCGCCAAAGAAGTCGAAGATATTACCTTGCCCTGATGCTTGCTCCTTAGCGCGTCGCGAAGCCCATTCCATCGTAATTTCAAGATCGTTCATTAATTGGTGGCGATTTGGCTCTAGTAAATCTAATGCTCCAGTTTGAATTAATGCTTCTAAAGCTTTTTTGTTTAGCGATCGCGAATCGAGACGGCTACATAAATCTGCCAAAGATGTGAAAGATCCCTTTTGACGGGCGTGTAAAATTGCTGAGATCGGTCCAGCTCCTAGATTTTTAATAGCAGCCAAGCCAAATACAATCTGATGCCTACGAGGAGTAAAGTCTTCACCAGAGCTATTTACATCAGGAGGAACAACAGGGATGCCCATACTGCGGCAATTAGCAATATATCGCTGAACCTTTTCTTGGTCACCACTAACCGAAGATAAAAGAGCCGCCATATATTCAACGGGATAATTTGCTTTAAGATATGCGGTTTGATACGTTACATATCCATAGGCGACGCTATGAGACTTATTAAAGCAATTTGAAGCTATATAGCCTTTATCTAATAAAAAATTATGATCCTGCTCTAAGCCGATATCGAAAACACATTGTATGCCTAACGATTTACGACTGATGATTTTCATTTTTATTGCCTATTAAAAATCAATTTAAAAACAAACAAAATAGAGGCGGCGCAAAGCACCACCTCTATTTTATTTTCATTGAATAAAACTTATGGTTCAAATCCTTCGAGTTCAGGTACTTCAGCCACTAAATGTACACCTTGGATATAAAGAGAGCGACCATATTTGCCAACATTCTCTAGGCGCAACTTACCACCTTGCTTCTTGGCTTGTACTGCCATATCAATTGCAGCACCTACGCCTCTACTGACGATTTTGGTCACTCCTTCAAAATCCAAAACTATCGCTGATAATTTGCGGTCGATAAATGGTTGCACGGCTTGCCTAAAATATGGAACTGTGGTTACACTCAACGCCCCATTCAGTTTGAGAATAACTTGATTGCCATCAATCTGTTCGACGATCTTGAGTTCATCTTGTAAAAATGAGGAATGAGTCATGATTGGAGAATGGGTTTGGGGATAGACAGGAACTTACTCATACGGACTGTTGTACCTTGATTGGTAGATTCTATCTCGACCTTATCAACCAGTGCTTTGATCATATGTATACCAAATCCACCATTTTTGACACCAATCTCGGATATCAAATCAAAATCAGGTGGCGGTACACTATCAATATCAAAACCTGATCCACGATCACGGACTTCTACAATTAGGCTGGTATTTGCAGCGAAAACTACAACTTCTACGTCAAGATCAGATGTACTGTAAAGAACCGCATTAACTAAAGCTTCCGTAAGAGCTTGTACGATATCTTGCACAGCATAAGGATCAAACCCCATTTTTGTAGCGAGTACTTCGACTGCTGCGATGGGAATGTCCTCGATTCCGTCAATGGGTGGAATTGAGATTCGCAGCTTTAAAGGCTTCTCACTCATGGGGAGTCATTCTGTAGCTTTGATTAGCTTTGCCAGATGTAGTATACCACACGTTTTTAACCTATGTTTGCCAAACCAATTAATTTTTGATAAAGACGTTCAAAAAATATCACAATTTCCCAATTTATTATGTCAATTTCAACAGACAAATCTAGATGCTATTTAAGCCTGATTAAGATTAATTATTTGTCCATTTATCATTGCTATCCAAGCTATCCAGTCCTAATCATGGTTACCCCAACTTCTGATTGCTTCTGCAATTGCTGCCATTGAGGCTGACCCAATAATTAGCAACACACTGAGAGCATTTAACTCTGGGGTTACACCACCACTCCGCAGCGACGAGAAAATGGCGATCGGTAGAGTGGTTGAGCCAACACCTGCGGTAAAGTAGGCAATTACAAAGTCGTCCATGCTGAGAATAAAGGATAACAAACATCCAGACAAAATTCCTGGTAAAAGCTGTGGCAGCAATACGCGCAAAAAAGCCTGTACGGGTGTAGCGCCTAAATCAAGAGCTGCTTCTTCTAGTTGGGGATCGATTGTGGCAAGACGGCTAGAAACGACTACGGCAACATAAGCTAAGCAAAAAACAATATGGGCAATCACGATTGTGACAAGGCTGAGAGGCAATTGTATTGCTGCGAAAAATACGAGAGTTGCTACTGCGATCGCAATGTCAGGGATGATCAAAGGTAAATAGGTCGCGCCACGATATAGGCTTTTGCCGGGGAAATAATATCGAGCTAATCCGACTGCGGTGAGCGTGCCTAATATTGCGGAGACTGATACCGCAGTTAGAGCAACACTCAGGCTGTTTTTTAGAGCTGCTAGCAGGATTGGGTTTTGCAGAAACTTGGCATACCATTCCCACGTAAACCCAGTCCATTTTGATGGGGATGGGGATTTATTAAAGCTAAAAAGTGTCAGAACAGCGATCGGCAAGTACATGTAAAAGAATGCAAGTATCGTATACCAGGTTTGCCAGCGTTTAACAGTTGGTACATTGATTTGATTAGCCATCACTTACCACCCTGCGATCGCCATATTTAATTAGCAAGGCAATCACAATTGTTACGACAAGAATGAGCACCATACTCAGCGCCGAGCCAAAACCTCGGTTGCTACTTGCGCCCAAAAATTGCAACTCAATAATTGAGGCGATCGTGCGGCTACCAGGACCACCTAATAGTTGAGGGTTGATGTAATCGCTAAAACTAGTGATCGATACTAGTGAAACTCCCGCGATAATTCCTGAGGAAACTTGTGGAACTGTAATCTGCCAAAAAGTTTGTTTGGAATTGGCTCCGAGATCAGATGCTGCTTCAAGTAGACGGAGATCAAGTCGCTCGAGCGACGTATATAGAACTAAAACCATATAAGGAATATAAGTGTAAATCATGCCAATAATTACACCCTCAGCTTTATTTAATACATTGATCCCTGACAGTCCAATGAAGTTAAGAAAAGTGTTTAGAACTCCTGTCGGTCGCAAAATTGTAATCCATGCATAGGATCTCAATAACGATGATGTCCATAGAGGTAGGACAAATAGAAGTAACAAAATACTGCGCCATCGCTTGGGAGCGATCACGGCTAGCCAGTAAGCTATAGGGAACCCTAGGATCAAACAAAATCCTGTAGTGATAACTGCATAAAGCAGCGATCGCCACACGACAACTAGATAGATAAAGTTACCACCAACGTACTCAAATACTTTCTGGTAGTTGTCTAGCCCAAACTCAGTTTTACCAAGGGGTACGAGACTCTGAATTAAAATAAAAACTGTTGGGATAATCAAAAATGAGATCAGCCAAAAGCCACTTGGTAATAGTAAAGCTAAAGGCTCTAGCCACTTGAGTTGCCGAACTGATTTTTGGCTTGGGTTAGGGGGAATATCTGAAGAGCTATTCACAGGCATATTTAGAAGTAAAGAACTCGGGAGTCAACACCTTGCGATCTCAAATAGCGAGATACCGCCTCAGCCGAATCGCGACTTTGATAAGCACCTGCATGAATGTAAGTACCACGCCCAGAATTTGTCAAAAAGGCGTTAGGAACATATTGACGCACTCGTGATA
This sequence comes from Pseudanabaena sp. M085S1SP2A07QC, assembly GCA_020404895.1. Taxonomy (GTDB): domain Bacteria; phylum Cyanobacteriota; class Cyanobacteriia; order Pseudanabaenales; family Pseudanabaenaceae; genus Pseudanabaena. The sequence goes on from JADBWK010000092.1 coordinate 42,778, forward strand.
GTAAAAACTGATTGCTTGCAGATGCTGGTACGGCAGCAACATAGCGAAAATTTGAATTTTGAGTGGCTTGTGGTAACAGTTGCTCGATAGTTGCAGTATTGGTATATGAACCATTGCTATAAGCAGTATTGGTTGATTGGGGGGGCAAAGCGAAGCTATTAGTTGTCGAGATCGAATTGTCGAAGGTCGTCGGGGCTAATGTTGATGTTGCAGGTATAAACCCTGTCTGAGGTTGCACATAACCAGTTGTTTGTGTGTAGCCTGTGGCTTGAACAGTTGGTTGCACATAACCCGTAGCCTGTTGGTTATAGCCTGTTTGGACAATTTGAGTTTGAGGAATAACTGTCTGGGTGACAACTTGCCGTGTTTCTGGTACTAGTACTTGTTGCCAACGTGGTACTAGTACCTGTTGAGTTTGCACATGTGGGACAACAGTATTTGTTGTGATTTGCTGATATTGGTTCTGGTTATAGGCGATCGCTTGTTGAGGTGCAGAGCTAAAAAACTGAGGTTGAGAATCCACCTGAAAACTAACTGGTTGAGGCGTTGGGCTTGATTGAATGACAACCTGTTGCGGGTTGGGTAAAGAGGGTAAAGAGATAGATGAAGAATTTACAAAAGCGGTGGATGTCTCTAAGAAAGGAACTTGGACATTAGTTTCTTTGCCACCTGAAGCTCGAAAATATTTTTGGGCTGATAATCCAGTCTGTTGCAGGGCGATCGCGAGGCTATCAGCGCTAGCCTCAGAGTTAAATGTCCCTGCTTGTACTACAGGTTGATCGTTAATCTTGGTAGCAAAAGCTGTCGGAGAAACAGTGCGAACCCTCTGTAATGTTGCAGCATCATTACCTGCAACAAAAATCACAAAGCGTGCCGAGGCGGATTGAGCGATTATCAAAGATGCGATCGCTATAGATCCGAGAATACTAAACCTTTTGACCCAATTCACAGCAGTACATCCTCACACTTGAATGTAATAACGGTTAAGTTTAACTCAACTAGATAAAGTGCTGATTTTTCTAGTCAAAATTATTTGGTTTATTTAAGCACCTATTTCATCAAAATATGACACTCTTAAATAGATTCGTATGGGCGGCACTAAGTGCCGCCCATACGAATCTATTTAAAAGCCTAATATCCAACTTAAAACATGGAAAAAATTAAAACTGGTTTAAATATTGCAATTTTTATCTTTTTAGCAGGTTTTATAAGCTTAGAAGTCTGGACTTTAATATCCCATCTCATAAAGACATAAAGTAAATGCGGCTCATTGAGCCGCATTTACTTTATGTCTTTGGGGTAACACTACGAATTTCCGAATAAAACTTGGACGATTGGACATGGCGATCACTAACTACATCTCCTTGTAACAAAGTTGCTACTCGAAATCTTAAGTTAGGATTTCCATACCAAATCCTTTCCTCAATTATGTTGTTGGTCGTAATCGTCTGAATTGTCAGAGCTTCGTCTGCACCAAGTTCATAATCACTTTTACCTTGTTTAGTCAATATAAAACCTTTATGTGGTGAGTTCAGATCATTAGGCACAGGTACAATTAAGGCGTTGCCCTTTGGCTTATTACTGCTTAGAGTTTCTTCTTCCCATGACATTTTCATCGGATGGATCGCAGTATTAGGATGAATGTCATGCTTTTGGCAAATTGCAACCAAATCTGGATCGTCTAGATTTAAAGCGGTAATCTCAATCACAGAGCGAATATCATTACCATTTCCCTTACTAAATTGATGATCGCTGCGTTGCGATCGCCAGCGACCGACAAAGAGTTCGAGAAATTGATGAATATCCATTAGTGAAAAATAAACAACTTAAATAAGGGCAAGACTTACAGCAGTGTTCGCTCTAATCATTTACTAAGAAGGGTTGCAGGGCAAAGCCCCGCAATGGGTTTATATTCTTAATTTGTGTAGGGTTTGAAAGAAAATTGCTATAAGAAGAACAAACGTTAGTTTAGCTATGACATAAATTTTATAGTAATTTGCAGTCAAAGCAAAGGGAGCGCATTGCGCCCCCTTTGCTTTATAGGTTTTAAAGATTAACGGACTTAGTCATTTACCTTTTAAGTTGAGATTTAGCGACGTGGGACTAGACGTTCGTAATCGAGGTTTTGAGCAGACACAGGGGTTGAGTTTGCTGGAGCAGTATTAATGCTGCGAGCCATATTCAAGAACAAAGCTGGATCGCCTGTTTTTGGGGCTCTGTCGGTAACCACATAGCTGCGGACAGTATTTTGCCAGATAAGTTGAGGGAAGCCCAACTGTGCGCGATGGTAAGCATCGTAGCGAGGAGACTTGAGGTTGAAAGGCACTTCTCCAATTCTTTGGCTAGGTAGAACCCGACGACGTTGGTAAGGCAAGATATCATCGCCAAAAGCTTCAAGATATTCATCGCTGTTGAGCAATGCATCAATGAAACCTTCAATACCTTTGGTCGCAACTACGATTGACCAAGCAATTTTTTCTTTTTCGCTGTATACATCACGACCAAGGACGCGCTGTACAGTTTGTTCTACGAAGCGATAGTTACTGTTTTTGTCATAAAAACTGCTTCTATAGGTTTTGGACAGTACTAGTCCACGCACAAATTGTCTGACCGATATATTGCCAGAACGCAATTGCGATTCTAGAGTAACTTCGCGATCAGAGGTAAAAGCATGGAAGAAAATTTGGCGATAGGCAGCTTCAATCAGTTCGCCTAGATCACCACTAGAGAGTAAGTTTGCAGTGTTATAAATGCGAGGTGTGTTGTCACTACCGACTGTAAAGCCAGCAACGCGAGAATTTTGCGATGCTGGGGCATAATTTAATAAAGGAAGAGCCACGTTTAAATCTCCAAAATATTATCGAAAAGTTATAAAAATACCTATTCCCAAACATACAATGAGTTCGGGGCTAAATAAGCTAAATATAATTACGAGAGGCTACCCTCTTGTCAATGATAGGATAGGCGAAATTAGCTAGTTCTACTTGCTTAATATAAGTTTACCTTTGCAAGAGATATTTGACTCTTCGTACGATCTATCTCTGAGTCCTAAAATTAATTTATCTCAATGTTTTTTGAATATCGTAAGTTTGCCGATCGCTTCTGGACATGGCGCGATTATGAGATTGGTTATTGTGCTGAGGGATTAGATGAAAATCTTGATAAGCCTGCAATTGTTCTGATCCATGGCTTTGGGGCTTCGGTGGGGCATTGGCGCAAAAACATCCCTGTTCTTGCGCAAAAATTTAGGGTTTATGCGATCGATCTAATTGGTTTCGGTTCCTCTGCTCAGCCTAAACCGAGTGAGCTTGCTTATACATTCGAGACTTGGGGACAACAGGTTGCCGATTTTGTGAACGAAGTGGTGGGCGATCGCGCCATATTAGTTGGCAATTCGATCGGAGCGGTGGTGGCTATGCAATCGGCGATCTATGCACCTGAGCTAATCTTCAAGACTGTGCTGATTAATTGTTCATTACGATTATTACAAGAACAAAATCAATTAGATATGCCTTGGTTTAAGCGTGTTGGCGTAAAGGCTGTCCAAAATATTTTGGGTAATCGGGTGATCGCCAAATTATTTTTTGATCAAGTTCGTAATCGGCGATCGGTAAAGCAAATACTTTCGCAAGCTTATTTTCATAAAGAAGCTGTGACCGAAGAATTAGTTGACATATTAATTCAGCCTGCACAAAACCCGAATGCAGTGGATGTATTTATGGCTTTTGTTCGCTATTCTCAGGGGCCAAGACCTGAAGATCTCTTAGCGATTTTGCCCTGTGATGCGATCGTGTTATGGGGCGATCGCGATCCTTGGGAGCCAATTGAATTGGGTCGTAAGTCTTTCACAAAATTTGCCTGTGTAAAAGAATTTATTGATATTCCCTACGCTGGGCATTGCCCACAGGATGAAGTTCCAGAAATAGTTAATAATATTTTACTGAAATTGCTATAAATTTAAAAGCAGAAATGCCGCACGAAGTGCGGCATTTCTGCTTTTATGCTGCTTGATGCCGATACCAAGCGATCGTCTTATTTAAACCATCGCGAAAATCTACCTGTGCTGTGAAACCAAATGCTTGTTTAGCTCGTTCTACATCAAGACAACGGCGAGGCTGACCATTAGGCTTATCAGTTTCCCAAATAATTTCGCCATCGTATCCCATTAATTCACAAATTAAATGGATCAAATCCTTGATTGAAATTTCTAAGCCAGTACCAATATTGATTGGCTCAGACTCGTTATAAGCCTCGGATGCCATCACTATTCCTCTCGCAGCATCTTCTGAATATACAAACTCTCTTGTCGAGGTTCCATCTCCCCATACAGAAATAAAGCGATCGCCTCTTTGCTGAGCTTCATAAACTTTACGGATTAGAGCAGGAATTACATGAGAGCTACGAGGATCAAAGTTATCTTCTGGTCCATAGAGATTAACTGGCAGTAGATAGATGCCATTAAAACCATATTGTTGTCGATAGGACTGTAGCTGCACTAGTAAAGCTTTTTTAGCAACTCCATAGGGAGCATTAGTAATTTCAGGATAACCATTCCAGAGATCGGTTTCTTTAAACGGTACAGGTGTAAAGTTGGGATAGGCGCAAATTGTGCCAACACATACAAATTTTTGAACATTTGCTTGATAACTGGCATGAATTAATTGGACACCCATCATCAGATTGTCATAAAACAGTTCGGCTGGTTTTTCGCGATTGAGTCCAATACCACCAACATGAGCGGCAAGATGGATAATTAAATCCTGCCCCTGTACAACTTTTTCGCAGATATCCAGCGATCGCAAATCAAACTCCTTTGATCTAGGGACGGTAATTAAATCTGGGCTGGCTCCTCTGGCGATTAGTTGGGCAATTACTTGCTTACCTAAAAAGCCCGCCCCCCCCGTCACAAGAATCTTTTGATCTTTGAATTGTAGTTTTGCTCGATTTTCTAACATAAAAACTTCTCTATTAAAGTCTAAGTAATTTAAAACCCAAACTGAACTTAAAAGCCATGCTTTGCATGGCTTTTAAACTACCAAGTCGAAGCCTGTCCAGTATTTCGCAATGTTGCAATATCATGAGAATGTGTGCCCTTAGGATTAGGTAAGCCCAAGGCTTCTAGATCTGCGTCCACCATTAGCTCAACTAAAGCTTTGAAGGTAACCTTAGGCTCCCAACCCAGCTTTTGTTTTGCCTTAGTTGAGTCGCCCAATAACAAATCGACTTCAGCAGGGCGAAAATAACGCGGATCGATCTCTACATAGTTGTCCCATTTAAGGTTGACGTAAGCAAAAGCTTCTTCTAAAAATTCTCTTACTGAATGGGTCTCACCTGTGGAAATCACGTAGTCATCAGGTTTTTCCTGTTGCAACATTAACCACATCGCCTCAACATAGTCTTTGGCATAGCCCCAATCGCGTTTGGAATCAAGATTTCCTAAATAGAGTTTTTTCTGCTGATTAGCGACAATGCGGGCGATTGCTCTGGTGATCTTTCTGGTGACAAAGGTCTCACCTCGGCGCGGTGACTCATGATTAAACAAAATGCCATTGCAAGCAAATAGTCCGTAAGACTCTCGGTAATTAATTGTTTGCCAATGGGCATACACCTTGGCACAAGCATAGGGACTACGTGGATAAAATGGCGTATCCTCATTTTGGGGGACAGCTTGCACTAAGCCGTACATCTCGGATGATCCGGCCTGATAAAAACGGATTTCGCGATCATTGCGTTGTTGATAGTCGCGCAAAGCTTCTAATAACCGTAATGTTCCCATCCCTACTGTGTCAACTGTATATTCAGGAGAGTCAAAGCTAACGCGCACATGGGACTGAGCACCGAGGTTAAAGACTTCATGAGGTCGAACAGCTTCTAAAATGCGTCCCAAAGTAGTACCATCGGTCAGATCACCATAATGCAGAAATAATTTGGTTTCTGGTAAATGCGGATCTTGATACATATGATCAAGGCGATCGGTATTGATTGTGGAAGTGCGTCGGATGATTCCATGCACTTCATACCCTTTTGCTAGCAATAGTTCTGATAGATAAGATCCATCTTGACCTGTGATACCCGTAATTAAGGCGCGTTTAGATTTACTCATGAAGTATGGCTTGGAAGGACTCAATAAATTTTATACCAATGATTAAAGCAATCTAGAAAAGATGTGGAAAACGAGCAGTTTCCTTTTCTCATTTACAAGCATTTACCATCAATCAATAATTTTTCAAACTCAGTTGCAGGTAATGGTGGGCTAAAGAAGTAGCCTTGTATCTGATCACAGCCATTTTCTTTTAAAAACTGAACTTGCTCCGCTGTCTCGACACCTTCAGCGATAACTTGCAAGGACAAACTATGGGCAAGATCGATGATGGCGATGGAAATCGTCGCATCGTGGCGATCTGTTGTAATGTCTTGGATAAAACAGCGATCTATCTTAAGTATATTTACTGGAAAATGCTTAAGGTAGCTCAAAGACGAATAGCCTGTACCAAAATCATCAATCGCTACTTTTACGCCTATTGACTGCAACTGCGATAGTACTTGGATTGTAAACTCTGCATTTTGCATAATGATGCTTTCAGTAAGCTCGATTTCCAGATTATCTGGTTCAGTACCAGTTTCTTGTAAAATCTTACTAATTAATTCTGTGAGATTATTATCTGGACGAAAATGCTGACCAGATAAATTGACAGCAATAGATCCATAATTTATGCCAGATTCTCTCCAAGAGCGCATTTGTTCACAGACTGAGTATAGGATTACCTCACTCAAACGCAGAATTAGCCCTGTTTCTTCGGCTACAGGAATAAATTTACTCGGCATAATCAACCCTAAGTCGGGATGCTGCCATCTTACTAGTGCTTCAGCCCCAGCGATTTTTCCAGATTTGAGGTTGACCAAAGGCTGATAAAAAACCCGAATTTCATTGCGATCAATGGCGCGGTGGAGGCTATTTGCTAACGCCATATATTCTGAAGATTGGACATTCAGATCTGGACTATAGAGCTTATAGCTATTTCGGCTATGGGTTTTAGCGTAATACATAGCTAATTCAGCATTTTTGATTAATCCTTCCACCTCTTGATGATCGTTAGGAAAAATGGATATGCCAATACTACTAGTAATGAAAACTTCATGCCCATATAAATGATAAGGGCGGCTTAATAGATCGAGAATTTTCTGTGTTTCAAGTTTGATGCTGAGCGTATCTGTGACACCAGAAATGATCAGTGCAAATTCATCGCCTTGGATACGCGCCACCATATCGCATGGTGCGGTGTAGCGCTTCAGGCGCTCGGCGATCGCTATAAACAATTGATCGCCAATATTATTACCAAGAGTGTTGTTAATAATATTGAAATTGTCCATATCCAGAAATAGTAAAGCGAGCGATTTGTTATTAATTTTGGCGTGCAAAATAGCTTGGCTTAGCGACTCATGAAAAAGGATGCGATTTGGCAGTTGTGTTAAGCCATCATGGTGAGACAGGTATTCAAACCTTGCGCCTACTGCTTTGATTTCATCATAGTAATGATCTCTAGCTGAGTTGTATTTTTGCAATCGTGAGGCGATCGCACCCAATAGCTCTGCTGAGGTAAATGGCTTTGTCAAATAGTCATCTGCACCTAGTTGCATAGCATGACGCATATCTGCTTTTTCCGTCATCGCCGTTAAAAATATAAACGGAATCATTGAGGTTTTCTGTTCTTGTCGCAGTGCAACCAATGTCCCGAAGCCATCTAGTTCAGGCATGGCTATATCACAGATAATCAAATTTGGTAAATAGGTTTTAGCTATTTGTACACCAACAAGTCCATTTTCTGCACCCAGTACATCAAAACCTTCGTAGGAAAGAGTCTCCATAATCTCTTCGCGCAAAGCTTCCACGTCTTCGATGACTAGTATTGTTGTCATAATTTAGTTTGTTCCGTTATAAATTCAATAATTAGTGTTGCGCAATGTAGCCTCACAAAACTAATTATTCATTAAGGCGTAAGGAAGTTTTACCTTTACAGTTGTGCCTTTATTCTCAACACTAGTAAGTTGAATTGTGCCACCAAGAATATCTACTGAATTCTTGATAATTGCCATCCCCAATCCAGTTCCTACGATCATACCAACATTTTGAGCGCGATAAAAATGATCAAAAATCTTTTCTTGATCATTTAAAGGAATGCCAATCCCCTGATCTTTAAACTCTAATAAAAGCTGCGGAATACGATCGCTAGTTAGCGAAATTGTAAAATCAACTTCACTAGTGTTTGGAGAATATTTAATAGCATTTGATAGTAAGTTAGAAACAATTTGCCTAAAGAATTTAGTGTCAATTGATATCTTTGCAGGAGCATTGATATTTTTGAAAACAACTTGATGCTTGCCGTTGCCAATTAATTTGGTTTGCTCGATAATTTCTAGACAGAAATCTTCAAGATTAATTCTTTCTGACTGTAAATCAAATCTACCAGATTCAGTTTTTCCAATAATTAATACTTCCTCTAATAGGTTAGTCATTCCTTTAACTTCGCGTTGGATTTTATCAATTCTTTCCAGTTTTTTCTCGTCCGACATTTTGTGCCCATAGTTTCGCAGCAGATCACTTGCTGTTTGGATGGTTGCTAATGGAGTGCGAAACTCATGGGAAGCTCTGGAAATAAATTGTGATTTGAGTTCGTTAAGTTCTTTCTCTCTGAGCAAAGCCCTCTGTAATTGGCTCAGACTCTGCTCAAGCTGCTGAGTGCGATCAGCAACTTGACGTTCTAGATTTTTGTTAAGATCCTGAACTCGTTCAAATAATTTTACTTGTTGAATCGCGATCGCTACATGATTAGCCAACTGTTTGAGCAAATCAATTTCAAATTCTTCCCACTGACGAGGCGCAAAACATTGGTGAGCTATTAACAATCCCCATAACGTATCTCCAAAAGAAATAGCGACTACGATATTAGCCTTAACTTGAAAACATTGTAGAAGATCTTTATGGCAAGTGCTTAAATCCGCAAGCTCAACATCATTGATACTAGATATAGCTCTATTTTGATATTTTTGTACATAATCCTGATTAAAACATGCATCATTAATTGTTTTGCCAAGAATGGATAACACAGGATTATTAACAGCTTCTACAACAAATGTACCACTCCAATCTTGCTGAAACTGATAAATAACTACTCGATCAATACGTAATAATTCTTGAGTCTCTTTAACCGTAATTGATAGGATTTGATCGAGATTTAATTCGCATTGAATTTTAAGTAAAATTGCATTTAGCAATCTTTCTCTTTCACTTTGATAGCGCAGTTGAGTCTCGACTTTTTTCCGCTCGGTAATGTCGTAATAACTGCTTAAATACATCCGTTTACCTTTGTATGCCATTAGTCTTGAGGAAACTAAGACATCTTTAAATGTGCCATCACGATGACAAATGCGAGTCTCGACAGTCATCGGTTGTCCCTTTTCCTGAAGTTGCTGTAATCGTTGCAAAGCTTTATCATGTTCGGCACGATCGGGATATAGGAAGGTTGTAAAATCATGGCTAGCATTTGCTTCCTCTGACGTATACCCCGTGAGATTTTCCATCCCATTATTGAAAATCGAAAAATAGCCTGAATCATCACTAAATGTAATACCTTCTTTGATCGATGTTAGTACAGTGCGCAAGCGCTCTTCACTTCCCAGCAATTTTTGGTTTGATTTTACTTGGTCGGTAATGTCGGTTTGAATGCCGATGTAGTTAGTGAGTTCGCCATGATCATTAAAGACTGGTGCAATATATAAATCATTCCAAAATGGGGTACCATCTTTGCGATAGTTGAGAAGCACAGAGTGACATTCTCGCTTTTCCTCAATAGCTTTGCGTAACTCTATAAGACCAAGCTGATTGCGATCGCCACCTTGCAGAAATCGACAATCACGTCCGATTACTTCTGCTGCGCTATAGCCTGTAACCCTCTCAAAGCTGGGATTAACATAAATCATGGGATTATTCGACTGGGTGGCATCGGTAATCACAATCCCATTAGAACTTGCAGCGATCGCGCGTTCGCGCAACTTCAGAGACTCTTCTACTCGCTTCCGTTCTGAGACATCTCGCAATGAAGCAACCACGTAGACTCTGCGATCTTCATCAATTGTTTCTGACACACGCATTTCCGCCGAGGTTGTACTACCTCGGTTGAGAATATCGACATCAGTGCTTTCCCCCGCTACTACAGGAAGTCCAAAAGTTTCACCGATAATATCTTCAGATTTACACCCAAATAGGTTCTCGGCTGATTGATTAACATATCGCACCACGCCATCATGATCAACCACCACAAAAGCGTCAGAAACTTCACTCACTAAATGGCTGAATTTTTTTTGATTGAGATCTTGAACTTGGAATTTTGATAGTGAGCGGTCAGTAATATCTTGACAAGTTCCGACGATCTGCTCTGAGTTGTTGATACTGTCAATATCCAGGGATAGCGAAATCGATAGCATCCGATTTGTCACTAAATCAAGTTGTTCTTCAAACACAACAACTTGTCGTGTTTGCAAACATTGACGAACATATTTGTTTAATAATTCAGCAAATCCTAAAGACAAACATTCCTTTGGCTGTAAGCCAACTAGATCAACAGTTTGATCGATACTACGTTCCCCAAAAACAAGATGGACAAATGCGGAATTAGCGAGAGAAAACCGCAGAATAAATCCCTGATCATTTAGATCAGATACTTGCGTATTTGCTTCAATCGACAAAACAAAGATTCCGCATTGAACATGATCTAGGATATTTTGCATAATCGCCAAATCCTCTACCAAATGTCGCAGCTATTAACTATAAGTTTTCTAAATTTCTGAGAAAGCACACCTTTCGGGTGCACTTTCTCAGAAATTTAAGATTTTAATATCCCAAATATATACAGATAAAAATAAGCCTCTACTCTGAGTCTTAGGTTTCATGGCTCAACTATAATTGTGATCTCTATGTATTCACATTAATTATTTATGTATTTAACCATCTCAGTTCCTTCTATCGGTTGTGCTAGTTGTATTGAAACTATTGCCAAAGCGATTCAATCTGTCGATGCAACAGCAGCAGTTAATGGCGATGTAACAACTAAGTCTTTAGATATCGAGAGCCATTTATCTGAAGTCAAAATTCGAGAACTAATTGCGATCTCAGGTCACAAAGCTGCATAAAAATTAGATACAGTGGGAATTACTTCGTCTAATTCTTAGATATCGCAATAATCTCCTTTAGGCGCATTAAAATCCCCTGACTTTCCGCCACTCTTATGGATCAACCTTGTATTCGATATTATCATCGTCTTTTCAAGGGACTTTGCCATATCGTAAAGGGTTAAAGCCGCGATCGTGGCAGCGGTCATGGCTTCCATTTCCACCCCAGTTTCAGATTTGGTTTTGACCTCAGCCTCAATTTGATAGCCAGGGATATTTTCATCTAGAAAAATCTTGACATCAACACTAGTGAGATTAATCGGGTGACACATGGGGATCAAGTTAGCTGTTTGTTTGGCTGCCATAATCCCTGCTAGTCTTGCCGTCCCTAATACATCTCCCTTTGGCACATTTCCTGATTGGATGGCATCTAATGTTGTTGTTTTCATAGATATCTCGCAAACAGCGATCGCCCGTCTCACCGTTTGTGGTTTATGCGTCACATCCACCATCTGAGCATTACCACTTTGATCGAGATGAGCGAGTGAATGAAGAATATCCGTATCCATAAAAAACTTTGCCGAAATTAGCTCAATAATATAAAAACAAAACAAGGCTACGAAGTATTTAATCATGGTTAGTCATTGCTAACCATTCAGCCATGACCAGACTCTTTACCTAGTACAAAAGTTTACCCGAATTATGACTGAGACTGTAAAGATTGAGATTTATGCAGATAATCTTGGTGTGACTCAAGCGATCGCAACCAAACTTGCTCAGCTTGTCTCCGCAGGCACAATTATTTTGCTTGAAGGCAATCTTGGCAGTGGCAAAACCACTTTTATGCAAGCCTTTGGTCGAGCACTTGGCATTAGCTGCACAATTACTAGTCCGACGTTTACGCTAATTGATGAATATACCGAAGGTCGTTTGCCACTTTATCACATTGATCTTTATCGCCTAGAGCCATCTCAAGTTCCTAGTTTACATTTAGAAGAATATTGGCGTGGGGAAGATCTTCCGCTTGGTGTGGTGGCGATCGAGTGGGCAAGTAAACTGCTTACCATTCCGCCAAATCATCTCAAGATTAATCTCTCATCACCAATAAACTCTCAAAATAAAAAAGAAGAGGCAAAAAATCTTAACTTAAATTTAGAAGACGATCTCGAAGTTTTTTCTGAAGCTCGTCTTATCTACTTGATCGCTCAAGGCAAACCCTATGTTGATATTCTGACAGCACTTTGTGCTGAAGCAGAAATCAAGATTCTTGTTAAAAAATAATGACAATCAGCACTTTATAACAAGCAGAAATTCTCATTATAAAAATTGGTTTCATAATGAGAATTTCTGCTTAACAAGAAATTTATATAGTAGATCAAGGTCAGGAATTTGACCTATAGCAATTGCCGATCAAACGAGTCAAAATTTATATTAGTTTGGGTTTGAGCGTAAAGCGTCGTAAGACTTTTTTGATTTAGTTATCTTTAGAATCTAGGTCATCAGGTTCGCCATTACCCTTTACTTCATCTTGGAAGCCCCGTAGAGCTTGTCCCACACTGCGACCAATCTCAGGGATTCGCTTTGCCCCAAAAATTGCTACACCCACAAGCGAAATTACAATTACTTCTGGCCAGCCAATTCCAAACATTTAACTTCGATCTCCTCAAACGTATCTGAATATGATTCTATTGTCTCAGCAAGTATAAGCTAACTGAACTTTCTGAATGTATTCAAAAGCAGTAAGCTATAAACAATTTACAAGTAAATCTAAACAAGTACTAAAAAATAATGGACTCAACCATTACTTGGACACTTGGCAGCACCGAACCTGATGCTGAAGCCAATCTTGCCCGTATCGCCCAATGGTGGACATCTTTAGCGGGGCAAGAAATCATCTGGCAACAACGCCCCTTAGACGAGAATAGTGATCGCAATGCGATCGACTGGAACAAGCAAGCTCTCGACGAAACTTTTGCAATTCAAACACCGAGCTTACGCGGCATTACCCTTTATTGGTTCAAACCCACTAGCCCCGACGAACGCAATATTTCTGTTGGCTACCTGCAACTCAACCAATTTACCCAACAATTAGACATTCTGCCATCGTCAGGTCGAAGCTATCAACTCCGCATTACTCTGCCCAAAATCGTCTACCAAAAGACTCAAGTCATCGATCCCCAGTTTGGCTGTATCATTCAGCCCAATGGTGATGCAGTTTTACTATTTCGAGATGAAACCCAACGTTTAGAAATTCAAATTGATTTAAGCGCCGTAAATGCGGATTTACTCAAGCAAAAGCTTAGTAAGACATAGAATATATTTGCGCTGCTATAGCAATGCACGGAAGTGTTGTCACACTTTTGGGGATTAAAAACCAAGCCCTGTAAGGGTTTTAAAGGCACAAAATGGCTTAGCCATTTTGTGCCTTAGTATAAATCTAGTTTTTGACTATGCCTTATCCTCTCCCACTGAAAGAATATGTGAATGATCAGGGATGAACTGCTTCGCCACTCGTCCCTAGTTATTCTCTCGGAAGAGAGTATCTACTTATAAACATTAATAAAGTAAGGCGTATTTTTAATGAATCCAGCCTATGATTTGAGCATATTTGGCAAATAAACTTGGCTAAGGGTAAATCTATGACACCTCAAGAACTTCCCCCTCCGATTAGTCCTCGGCAGATGGATATGCTTCGTGCTGTAGCTGCAATGGCTTGGGCTGATGGCAAGCTTGAGCCTGATGAAATTCGACTAATGCTTGATGAATTTGCAATGTTATTTGCCAAAACTGAAAAAGAACGTATCGATCTAAAAAATCGTCTTAAAGATTATTTAGATCAAAATATTCCTCTTGAAGAAGTTGTACCAAACATCAAAAGTGTTGAAGATCGAAAAATGACTCTTAGACTTGGCTACCAAGTAATCCAAGCTAGTCGGCGCAACCCAGATGAACCAATGATTAATCTTGATGAAGCCGCAGCCTATCAAAGGCTAGTCAGGATACTAGATTTGCCCCCAGATGTTGTAGCCGACATTGAAGCTTCGAGCATTCCTCATGAAGAATCCAATCCGAACGGAATTATTAAAGCTTTGGCATTAAGACTACACAAATTGCTTGGAAATGCAAATTAAGTAGATTGACTTCAGCAATTCTCATTATAAAAACCAGCTTTTTGCAAGCCCGACTTAGTCGGGCTTGCAAAAAGCTGGTTTTGGAATTTACAGCGCCTTTGGTACTGTAAATTCCAAATTAGTAAGGTTTCGCCCATGCAGAGATAGGCGAAACCTTATTAATTAAAAATTTGTTTTTGTATAAGTACTTAAGCTGTAGATATAGTCAGAGAATTTAGGGCAAAATCAAGACCCAAAGAAGATTTGCAGCGCTACGCTGCAAATCTTCTTTGGGCTTTATGTGTTAATTAGAATGACTATAGCTATAGATGAATACGCTCCTTTCCCATTAAAAGAATAGGTGTTGTAATGTGAATAAATAGTGGTGTGTGGTTTCGTCATGCAACACTATTTATTCACTGTGAAGTGAGTAGCTTTGTACAGAGATAAAAAACAAAACTTTGTTTAACAAAATTGTAGTAAATCAAAGCTCACATTTGTCATAACAGCTATGCTTCACTCGGATTTTATAAAAAAATGTGAGCTTTTTTGTTCATAATTACATAGTTAAAACTTTCCTTCAACTCTTTATAACAAAAAATTTGCAGGTTGCTTAATCATAAATTGCCGCAGGTTTGGGTTCTAAAATAACTAAGTCATTGTGCCGATGGTAATACCTATCGCCACAAACTCGGATAGAGTGATTACTTACAGTAAATCTTTAAGAAATACGAGCAGCCACTATGCGGGATGGAACTGATCTTCAGCAAAAAATTATGTCTGCCCCATTCTTTGTGGGGTTGCCTGATGAAGCTGTAATTAGGGCTACAGCCCATATGGTTACACGTAGCCATCCAGCCGATCAAGTGATTTTGTTGGAAAATGATTGGGGCAACTCAGTTTATTTCATCTTGGAAGGCTGGGCAAAAATTCGCACCTATAACCTTGATGGTAAAGAAATTACCCTAAACATACTAGGCTTTGGTGAGATGTTTGGCGAAATGGCTCCACTAGATCAAGTACCCAGATCCACTGATGTGATTACGCTTACACCGACAACTATTGGTAGTCTGCCAGCTTCAGATTTTGTACATCTGCTTGAAACAGAGCCTATCGCAGGCATTCATTTAGCAAGGCTAATGGCAAAGCGCTTACGTCAAGTTAATCGACGGTTGCGCTTACGGGAAGCTGATAGCACTTCTCGTGTCGCCGATGTTCTGCTGTTTCTAGCTGAAGGACAAGGGACAAAAGTCAGTGGTGGTTTAGAAATCCCCAATTTACCCCATCGTGAGCTTAGTAGTCTAAGTGGGTTAGCAAGGGAGACAGTCACTCGTGTATTGGGTAAATTAGAACGCAAAAATTTAATTCAGCGTATTCCCGATCGCGATGTATTATGCATCCTTAACCCTGAAGGCTTAGAATCTTTGATGGTTTAGATCAGAAGGTGTTGCTTCGCGTCACCTTTTGATCTGTTATTATTAGGCTCGTTATTTGGTAGGTAAGAAGTATAAATGCTGAATCCAGTTGATTTCAGCGGTAGACCGTTTCATTTTGTGGGCATTGGCGGAATCGGGATGTCGGCGATCGCCTATATTTTGGCGAAGCAAGGATTTACAGTATCTGGCTCGGATATTAGTAGCAATCGCATCACTCAAAAACTACAGGCTCTGGATGTACAAATTTTTCAAGGGCATCATGCAGACAACATCGATCTAGCAAATGCACCTCAGGTTGTCTGTTCGACAGCTATCAATCAACAAAACCCTGAGTTTCAGGTAGCTTTAGCAAACGGCTTACCAATTTTGCATCGTTCAGACTTATTAGCCGCGTTGATCGAACAATTTCAGGCGATCTCCGTTGCAGGTACTCACGGCAAAACAACAACTAGTAGCCTAGTTGGCTTCTTGTTGCTCAAAGCTGGACTCGATCCTAGTATTATCATCGGTGGTGAAGTTAGCGCTTGGCAAGGAAATGCGCGTTTGGGGCAAGGAAAATATTTAGTTGCTGAAGCCGATGAGTCGGATGGTACTTTAGTAAAATTTTTATCCCATATTGGCATTATTACCAATATTGAGCTAGATCACCCAGATCACTATCACAGCCTTGAGCAGGTCGTTGAAATCTTTCAGGCTTTTGCAAAACGTTGTGAAATTGTCGTTGGATGTATTGATTGCCAAACGGTTAAGGAGTTTATTCATTCAGACATTACCTATAGTTTGAGTGACCCGACCGCAGATTATATGGTGTCGGAAGTGAGTTACACTCCGTCAGATACTCAAGCCTTAGTGATCGAACGAGGCAAAGCCTTAGGTAAAATTTCAGTGGGGCTACTTGGCAAGCATAATCTCAGCAATGTTCTGGCTGCGATCGCAGTTGCCCGATATGTTGGCGTTGAGTGGCAAGCGATTGTCGATGCTTTACCTGATTTTGTTGGGGCTAGTCGCCGTTTTGAGATTAAAGGCGTGCAGAACGGAATTACATTTGTAGACGACTATGCCCATCATCCTAGTGAAATTATTGCCACTCTTGCTTCAGCAAGACAACAAAATACTACTAGCCGTGTAGTTGCGATTTTTCAGCCCCATCGCTATAGCCGCACCCATAGATTCTTAGCAGAATTTAGTCATTCCTTTACCGATGCAGATGTGGTGATTGTCACCGATATCTATGCTGCTAGTGAACCCAATGATGGCAAGATATCAGGGCTACAAGTCTCTGAAGCGATCGCCTCAGTTCAAGATCAAGTGCATTATCTGCCAACGCTCAAAGATGTCCAAGCATTCTTAGTGCAAAATTTGCAGTCGGGGGATCTGGCTGTATTTCTCGGTGCGGGCAACCTCAATCAGGCGATCACGCCAACTATACAAGAATTAACCCATTAAATGTGCTATAGCGGAGCCGTGCCACATTGTAATGGGCGAGTTTTTAAATTAGATAACGAACGAAAGATAACGAACGAAGCAGTTTAGTCACTTAATTAGCTTTAATTTAAGCAATGTCACTCGATCTTCAAATCCAAAACTCTATTCGCTCCAATGTATCTCTTGCTGGGCTAACTTCGATGCGAGTTGGTGGTTTGGCTGAGTACTTCATTTCGCCTCGCTCATCTACGGAGCTAGCTGAAAGTCTCTCATGGGCAAGCGATCGCAATCTACCAATCACAATTATTGGTGCTGGTAGCAATCTCTTAATTAGTGATCAAGGATTAGTGGGTTTAGTGGTTTGTACTCGGCATCTACGAGGCATTGAATTTGATGAGCATTCTGGTCAAGTTACCGCCGCCGCAGGTGAACCTGTGGCTCGTTTAGCTATGCAAATCGCTAGTCATGGTTGGTCTGGCTTTGAATGGGCGGTTGGTATTCCTGGAACTGTGGGTGGATTGGTCGTAATGAATGCAGGCGCACAGGGTGGATGTGCGGCTGATTGTGTGGTTTCTGTTCAGACGATCACCTTAACTGGTAAAACTCATCTCGTCTATCCTCAAGATTTGGATTTCAGTTACCGAACCTCGTCTCTACAAGAATCGTCAAACATCGTGACAGGTACAACCTTTAGATTTCAAGCTGGCGGCAATCCATTGGCGATCGCAGCAGATACTGAGGCAAAACTTAAAGTAAGACACACCACACAGCCGTATCATTTGCCCAACTGTGGCAGTGTTTTTCGTAATCCTTTGCCCCAATTTGCCGCAAAACTAATTCAAGACGCTGGATTAAAGGGTTATCAAATCGGCAATGCCCAAGTCTCAGAATTACATGCCAACTTCATAGTTAATCTGGGGAATGCAAAAGCTAGTGATATTTGCAGTCTCATCGAACACATTAAAACTGTAATCAGCGATCGCGATGGTGTGGTGCTAGAAACCGAAGTCAAGATGATCGGTCATTTCTAAACAATTGGGGCTTGTCAGCGATCGCATTTATCTATAGATAGATTTAATATTTTAGTATTTACATTACTCAATACTTCATTTAATCTATTTATATAAGCGTAAGCTTACATATAACTTTATTAATCTTATTCATTCCCAAAAGGATTATTTGCAATTATGACAACAGCAGTACAAAGACGCGAAAGTGCTTCACTGTGGGATCAGTTCTGCAATTGGATCACCAGCACCGACAACCGCCTATACGTAGGCTGGTTCGGCGTAATCATGATTCCTTGCTTACTTGCAGCAACCACATGCTTCGTAATCGCCTTCGTAGGCGCACCACCTGTCGACATCGACGGCATCCGCGAGCCAGTAGCAGGCAGCTTGCTATTCGGCAACAACATGATTTCTGGCGCAGTCGTACCATCCTCAAACGCGATTGGTCTGCACTTTTACCCCATTTGGGAAGCAGACAGCCTCGATGAGTGGTTGTACAACGGTGGTCCATACCAATTGGTAATTTTCCACTTCTTGATCGGCATTTTCTGCTACATGGGACGTGAATGGGAACTTTCCTACCGCCTC
>JADBWK010000093.1 GCA_020404895.1 Pseudanabaena sp. M085S1SP2A07QC
GGAGAGGGGGCAGGGGGGTGAGGGGGATATTTGTTCCACGTAACATCAGTTAAAATTAAAGAAATGCTTCTTGCTGAATCCAGAAATCACTCAATCTGCAATCTTGATTGCAAGTTAGTTGGAGCAATATAGCAAAATAATTTGTGGAAGAGCATCACTTTGGGGCGCGCTTCCACAAATTATTAACGAATCAGTTTCAGGGTATATAGATTATCTTCATAGTTTAAATCCTCGATCTGGAAAAGCATTATGGATTGTTACTTTATCTTGTAGTGTAATTACACGCAAAATTCGATTATTTATCTACTCAATAGCTCCAAAAAATCGCAGTCTATTATTTTCTTGTTCTTCAACCCGTAGTGGATTCTTAATTACACGAATACATCATTCTTTTTGTAAATAAGTAGCTAGACATAAGTAAACTAAAAACCGAGAGTTTTATTCCGCGCGCGTAGCGGGCGGAATAAAACTCTGGCTTGGGTTTTAATTAAGTTGAGCTACTTATAGTCGTTTTTACAAAACCTCATTTTCAAAATAATCAGTAAATTTATATTCACCCATTTTTACATTTGTGTTGGAATGGGATTATTCATTAGCAAATATCAAAAAGATAGTTATCAAAACTTAGTCACAAAATTAGCCGATCGCACTTTTAGATGGCTGATTTTAGGAAAAAGGCGATCGCTTTGAACTTATAGAAAACTCATAGCGATCGTCTTTTAGTTTAAAGATTTTGCTAATTCACTGAAGAGAAATTAAGCAAATATTGATTACACAACTGCTTGGTTAGCAACATTGCTATCAATTGTTTCTCCAAATGATTCTTTAAGAGCGCGAACAGTCGCAATCATCGAAACCACATCATTCAATTGGTTAACTGCGGAACCAACACCAACTCCAGATGCGCCAGCAGCGATTGCCATTGGTACTGTGACATTGCTCAAACCAGAAGCACACATTACAGGGATAGAGACAGCGCGACTAATCGCATGGGCAGCAGCAAGGGTTGGTGAGGCTTTTTCGATCGCACCAAGGATACCTGCATGGGTTGGAGCCGAACTTGTACCACCTTCAGTTTGAATGATGTCTGCACCGATCACTTCGAGTTTCTCCGCGAGAGTGACTTGCTCATCGAGTGGCAAGGTGTGAGGAACGGTGACGGAAATAGCAGTGTGAGGCAATAATGCTCTGGTTTCGGTGGTCAAAGCAACAATTTCATCAGCAGTAAATTCACGACCTTGAGCATAGAAACTATCGTAGTTACCGATTTCGACGAGATCAGCACCACTAGCTACAGCTTCAGCCAACTTGTGAGCTTCGACTGCTGATACACAAATGGGCAAAGAGCAATTAGCCTTAGCGATCGCGATTAGTTCCGCATCAGCAGCGATATCCACAAATGTTGCGCCACCTCGATCAGCTGATTGCACAACCATTTTCACAGAGTCGCGATCAAAGTTGTGTAAACCACTAATAATCTTGAGAGCACTGCGGTGGCTAAAAGCGATTGCTAAGGATAAAGGTAAACGGGACATAGTTGTTGTAATCCTAGTTAATTAATTTACTTTACAGCGCTTTGCGCTTATTTAAAAACCAGAAATATTTTTGAAAGTGGCGCGAAGCGCCACTTTCAAAAATATTTCTGTACCAATCAAAGCTTCAATAGGCTATACAGCAAATTTTTAGAGATTGCACGCTGTTTCAGTCTATTTTCGATATTTTGACATGGTTGAAAGCTTTAATAGTAAAAAAACTTAACTCAACACAGAGAGTAGTAAATAGGCATTTGCAGGCTCCTTAGATGGGTTTGGATCAACATGAGCATATTTTGGTAAAAGAGAATCAAATTTAAAGTTTAAAATTAATCAGTTTTTTGTATTCGATTCCTGACATATCAAGGATTTCAAGACATTTACTCATAAAACTTAGGCTAGCATGATCGCGACGCAATATAGAACTGCTGGATAAGCAACATATGGCTAAGCTCAGAATTGGTATTAATGGATTTGGCAGAATTGGACGATTAGTGGTTCGTGTTGCTGCCAAGCATCCCGAAATCGAGATTGTCGGAATCAACGATCTAGTTCCTTCTGATAACCTCGCTTATCTGCTCAAACATGACTCTACACATGGTCTCTATGCCGGGGCGATCGCTGCCAAAGCTGATGGCATTGAAATCGATGGCAAATTTGTACCCTGCACAGCTATTCGTACGCCATCAGAATTGCCTTGGGGTGAGCTAAAAGTTGACTATGTGGTGGAGTCTACGGGGCTATTCACTGACTATGCAGGCGCGATCGCTCATATTCATGCAGGTGCAAAGCGAGTGGTAATTTCGGCTCCCACCAAAGATCCTGACAAGGTGCCAACCTTGCTAGTTGGCGTTAATCACACTAAATTCAATCCTGAAACTGATTTGATTGTCTCGAATGCAAGCTGTACAACCAATTGCCTTGCTCCTGTCGCCAAGGTTCTCCATGATAATTTTGGGATTGCGGAAGGATTAATGACTACAGTTCATGCGATGACTGCAACCCAGCCAACTGTCGATGGACCGAGTAAAAAAGATTGGCGAGGTGGACGTGGTGCAGGTCAAAATATCATTCCTGCTTCCACAGGTGCTGCGAAGGCTGTAGCTTTAGTTTTGCCAGAACTGAAAGGAAAACTCACAGGAATGGCTTTGCGTGTGCCAACACCTGATGTATCAGTGGTTGATTTAACTTTTAAAACGGAAAAATCTACCAGCTATCAAGAGATCTGTGCAGTGATAAAGACAGCCTCAGAAACCTCATTAAAGGACATTCTTGGTTATACAGATGAGGAAGTAGTCTCAACGGATTTTAGAGGCGATGCGCGATCAAGCATTTTTGATGCTGGTGCTGGCATTGAGCTAAATCCTAACTTCTTTAAAGTTGTTTCTTGGTATGACAATGAATGGGGGTATTCCTGTCGAGTGGTTGATCTGATGACCTCGATGGCACAAAAAGAAGGAATTCTCTAAGCTAAGCTTGAAATTAACGAATAGAAACACATCCACTTGTGCAAGCGCAGCATGTATTAGGAGGTTTTTCTATTTTATATTTATTTCACTTAGCTACTCAGCAAATTGGAGTTTAGTCTAAACTAAAAATCACGCTACCAGTAGCGTATGCTATCAAAATTTATTGGCATAAAAATGCTATCTGTAACATTAGTCTAAACTCCAATAAGTCTGGACGCGATGTAGCGAACTTGATGCAAACCTTAGCTAAGGAGCAGAGATGCACAATTTTGTTGGTTA
>JADBWK010000094.1 GCA_020404895.1 Pseudanabaena sp. M085S1SP2A07QC
ATTCTGAACAGCTTTTCCGTCTTGGTGATAATCTTTGCCGTTCTTGACTATCTTTTTGCTTTGGCAGTGTGGACATTCCATGCCTTTCTCCTTGTCTCTGCCTCTTTATTTTACTTCTCACGTCTTATCTGACCAGTGCCCATCCCTCAATGACATCTGAAGGAGAAATATTTAATCCTCCCGCTGAATTAGCTAGAGTTCATATTAGAAATGCTGTTGAGTATGTATTGCAGTATCCACCAGCACAGGGGAAATATGCTTTAGAAAATCTATTGTCTGAAGTTGATTCTGAATATTTTCCCAACACACCAGAAAAAGCTCTAATTGCTCTACAGAAAAGTCCGTTACTTAAGGCAAGGACTAGCCTTGTAAGAAACTTTATAATTGTATTAATTAAGAAACTCATCAGTGATGCTGATGAATATAAAAAAAGAAATAAATATATTAGTGCTTTAAAAACGACTGAAATAATGCATAAAGAAATACATGACAATGTATTAAGTGAAAAGTTCTCTGACTTGATTAAATCATTAAAAAATGACAAATTGAATATAATTGGGTTGATTATTCAACAGCTTTCAGAATATTGGATATATATAGATAATGATGTCCAACAAAGATTGGAAAATTACGTTCAAAATCTGCCAACAACAGAAATTTTCCGTTTGGATAGTTTACTAGCCTTTAAACCTTTACAGTTATATGCTCAAAAAAGATTTTGTAAGATAACTCAAGAGGAATTATTTGATCTATGTTGTTTTGGAGCTAGTCATTCGGTAATAGAATTGAGTATAAACCTTTTCTTAACACCTAATTTATACTATTCTAAAGTTGATTGGGGGAAGTTTATATTAGAGAATGCTTCTGATTATTCTCTTGATCAAGTTAAAAGAATAATAGAAGGTATAAGTCTTAATGACCAAGTTGGAAATTCCAGAAAAATCAGGAATATGATTACTGCATTCAAACAAAATAGAAAATTAAACCAAACTATTGTTGAAAATCTTATTGAAGAGAATAATCTTCAGAAGTATATGTCTTCTAAAAATGATGAAGATAATGACTTCTAAAAATGATGTAGCACTGGTCAGCCAATACGGGATATGTGCTGAAACACCCATTTCATGCCGATAAAATAGATACAAATACATCGATCAAGATTTAACTGTCCATTGCCTAGATATTCTGATACATAACCCAAGTCAAAACTTGCTCAGCCGTTAAGTTCAAATTTGGAAATGTGGGCGAAGCGATCGCATCATTACCACGAAACAAATTAATTTCATATTCTCCATCTACCAAAGTACAGATCGAAAGAGTAGGTTGTTTGGGCTTGCCGATATGTCGAATCCCACCTAAACCTAAATAATCGGCAATCCAATATTCAGGAATACCTAAAGCCGCGTAATCCTCAACCTTACGCGCATAATCATTTTGCCAATTACCACTCACAACTTCCGCGACAAACTTGATTGAGTCACCCCTTGTGATGATCGATTGTTCTTGCCAGAGAGATTCTTTCGCAACTTCCGTCCGATCTACAACCATCACATCAGGACGAAAAGCCGTCGTACTTGCACTAGAGGGACGAAACAACCCCCTTTGCAACACAAACCAAGGCAAACCTAATTGATCAATCTGTACACAGATTTTTGCCGTGATCAAAGCCGCAACTTCCTCATGCTGCCCCGTTGGTTCCAAATCGAACACCTCTCCATCAATCAATTCATAGCGATTATCACCACCATAACGGGCAATAAACTCATCTAGGCTGACAGGTTGATGCTGTATTTGTGCGATCGCAAGGGTCATAGGTCATCTAGCCCCAATTAGTATTTTCAGCTTACCAAATTTTAGCTATAACTGAGACTTTATCGCAAAACTTGCATTGCTATAGCAACTAACGCTAACAAGCTAACAGGAGGCGCAAACGATGTCAAAATAGTAGATCGATTCTACTGGAGAAAGATTAGGTGTCGGACAAATTTGATTACGATTTGATCATTATTGGTGCTGGCGTTGGCGGACATGGCGCAGCCCTCCATGCCGTTGCCTGTGGCTTAAAAACAGCGATCGTCGAAGATGGCGTAATGGGCGGAACCTGCGTCAATCGTGGCTGTATCCCCTCCAAGGCATTGCTAGCGGCTTCGGGACGGGTGCGCGAAATGCGGGCAAAGTCTCACCTAAAGGCATTAGGCATTGATGTGGGTGAAGTAAATTTTGATCGCGGGGCGATCGCTAGTCATGCCGATAACTTAGTACTGAAATTGCGCGGCGACTTGACCAATAGCCTCAAACGATTAGGCGTAGATATTTTGGAAGGTCGTGGTCGTATCGCAGGTGTACAAAAAGTTAGCGTCGGCAATAAGACCTACACAGCCAAAGACATTATTCTCGCCACAGGTTCCGAGCCATTTGTGCCCCGCGGTATTGAAATCGATGGCAAAACTGTCTACACAAGCGATCAGGCTGTACGTCTAGAAACCTTGCCCCAATGGGTGGCGATTATCGGTAGTGGTTACATCGGGCTAGAATTTGCGGATGTTTATACAGCGCTTGGTTCAGAAGTAACCATGATCGAGGCGTTAGATATTTTGATGCCAGGGTTTGATCCTGATATTGCCAAAATTGCCGAGCGTGTACTTCTCAAACCTCGCGATATTGAAACGAGAACTGGTGTATTTGCCACCAAGATTACCGCAGGTTCTCCTGTCAAGATTGAACTTACCGATGCCAAGACTAAGAAGGTAGTGGAAGTTCTGGAAGTGGATGCTTGCTTGGTTGCCACAGGACGGATTCCGCTTACTAAGGATCTTGGTTTAGAAAGTGTAGGTATTGCGCCAAATCAGCGTGGATTCATTGATGTAGATGACACGATGGCAACTTCTGTTCCGCACCTTTGGGCGATCGGGGATGCAACGGGCAAGATGATGTTGGCTCACGCAGCTTCGGCGCAGGGCATTGTCGCTGTCGAAAATATGTGCGGTCGGACAACTACAGTTGATTATCAAAGCATCCCTGCGGCGGCTTTCACCCATCCAGAAGTTAGCTTTGTCGGCTTGACGGAACCACAGGCTAAGGAGAAGGGTGCAGCAGAAGGCTTTAAGGTGGCTACAGCGAAGTCATACTTTAAGGGTAATTCCAAGGCGATCGCAGAGGGAGAAACCGAAGGCTTAGCGAAGATTGTTTACCGTGAAGATACGGGCGAACTCTTGGGTGTACATATTATCGGTATCCATGCTTCGGACTTGATTCATGAGGCTTCGGCAGCCATATGCGATCGCCAAACGGTACAGAAGTTAGCGACGATTGTTCACGCTCACCCAACGCTTAGCGAAGTCTTGGATGAAGCTTACAAACGCGCAGCACACAATTAACTAAAAAAGCATCCCGATGGGGTGCTTTTTTATGTCTACTAGCGATCGCCAAATTTCTTGAGTGTATCTATTTAAAGTCCATATGCGTAAACGCCAATTCAAATCTGAAGCGCAACAGGTTCTGATGCCCCAAAGAATACTTCATGAGGTGTGCGATAGTCAAGAGATTTTCTTGGTCTATGGTTGTTGATCAAAGATCAAATTCACAACCTTCTGGAAGTCATCTTCCTTCACTATTTTAAAGTTAGTGGATTTGGGATAGAATTGTCGAATTAATCCATTCGTATGTTCATTCCATTGAGATATCGGTAGGTATGGGTCTCTTGAAATTTTCTCATCCACTTGTTCACCACTACAGTTGGCAGGTCAACACCTTCTATATGTTCATACAGAGTAGGATGAGATTCGGGACGGCAGACTAAGATGAAGTTAAAACTTTGCACCAAAAGCATTTGGCAGAGGGGTTGGCGATAATAAAGGTCATCACCCAATACAGTCATATTCAATGCACTATACTTTGCCCCATGTTGCAGTAACCACCTTTTGGCTGCTGTATTCTCGCAGTCTTGCTTATCATTTCCATCCTGTGGCACGATAAATTCTGGTACTAGGGGAATCACTTGCGACTGATGTGGACTGACGAGCACTGGCGTGACCACGCTATGAAAGTAATGTATTTCCCCTGATTTCATTTTCCTCGTCGAGCAATGGGGACAATGAATTTGTTTTGAACTAAAGTACTCTGTCCCATCTAGCGCCACTAATAGGTTGTTGCCAAATCCTCGAAATCCTTGCAGTTTACCCTTTTTCTCTATCGTCTCCAAGATTGTCTCAAATATTGGAAACATTTCTTTCGGTTTTACTGGGTCTAGCAAATCGCGGATATGGTTATCCGTTGGTATTTTATGCACCCCAAATAGACTTGGGGCATTGCTCCTCCCTTTTGTCTGCTCCATCGTTCTCTGGTATGACAAGAATGATGGACTTTGCGTGAAAAATACACTAAATGCACTTAAGGCGGCATCTTCCATGCCATACCGACTATTCTTGCCTGTTCGCTTGTCGGGCAATGATTCCAGTACTTGGCGAAAAAATTCTACAACTTTGTCGAATGAGCCTTGTTCTTTCAAAGCTCCCCCCCTGCATCAATCACGTTGTTTTTAACAATATCCCTATATCAACGGTTTGACTACACTGTTTTCATAATCAGAATTGCTGGCGCTTTGCGCTGTAAATGCCAACTCGTAACGCTAGGATTTATAATAGATTTTATAAATAGTGACTTAGCCAGCTAAGACGTCATTTATCTCTACTAATACTTCGCCTAAACGCATTACGTTATGACTGCAACCGCCCCTACTAAGACCAAGACACAATATGAAGCCGTAATTGGTTTAGAAACCCACTGTCAGTTGACTACAAACTCAAAAATATTTTGCAACTGTTCAACCCAGTTTGGTGCGCCACCAAATACTAATGTTTGTCCTGTCTGTCTAGGTATGCCTGGGGTGTTGCCCGTTCTTAACGAAAAAGTATTGGAATATGCAGTCAAGGCTGGACTAGCTCTCAATTGCCAAATTGCTCCCCATAGCAAATTCGATCGCAAACAATATTTTTATCCTGACCTTCCCAAAAATTATCAAGTCTCACAATACGATCTGCCGATCGCAGAGCATGGGTGGCTAGAAATTCAACTAGAAGATGGCAGTACCAAGCGGATTGGTATTACCCGATTGCATATGGAAGAAGATGCTGGAAAACTGGTACATGCTGGTAGTGATCGCCTTTCAGGCTCTAGTCACTCATTAGTGGATTTCAATCGTACAGGTGTCGCTTTATGCGAAATCGTCTCTGAGCCAGATATGAGATCGGGGGCAGAAGCTGCTGCCTATGCGCAAGAACTAAGGCGGATTATGCGCTATCTTGGCGTTTGCGATGGCAACATGCAAGAAGGCTCTCTACGTTGTGACGTGAATATCTCTGTCCGTCCTGTTGGGCGTGAGAAGTTTGGCACGAAGGTAGAAATCAAAAATATGAACTCCTTCAACGCGATTCAAAGAGCGATCGATTTTGAAATTAATCGTCAAGTAGAAGCTCTTGAGACTGGTAGTGAGATCATCAAACAAGAAACTCGTCTTTGGGAAGAAAATACTCAACGCACAATCAGTATGCGCTCCAAAGAAGGTGCAAGTGATTATCGCTATTTCCCAGAGCCTGACCTGATGGCGATCGAAGTTCCATTGACCACGTTAGCAAGATATCGTTCAGAGATTCCCACACTCCCAGCCGCTCATCGCAAGCGTTATCGCGACGAATTTGGTTTGACTCCTTACGATGCAGCTCTAATCGCTGACGATCGCAGTATTGCCGAATTCTTTGATACAACGATTCTCACAGGTGCGGAACCAAAGCAAGTCTTTAACTGGGTGATGGGTGATGTGACAGCCTATCTCAATGAAAACAAACTCAAGATTGCCGATATTGCTCTGACTCCTACAGTTCTAGGAGAGATGATTGGGTTAATCACCGATGGCACTATCAGCAGCAAAATTGCTAAAGATATCTTGCCCGAACTCATCATCAAAGGTGGCTCTGTTAAGGATCTCGTTGCGTTAAAAGGATTAACTGTCCTTGCAGGTGCTGAGCTTGAGAAAATCATTGATGAGATCATTGCGGCTAATCCTAAGGAAGTGGAACAGTATAAGGCTGGCAAAACTAAGCTATTAGGATTCTTTGTTGGTCAAACCATGAAGAAAACCCAAGGACGCGCCGAACCACAATCTACCAATAAGTTGATTACGGATAAACTATCTTCTATGTAACATCAAGGGACTCTACATTAATGATTGTATTAATTACTCCATCAACATCAACAAAAATAAAGATTTGCTCCATTGGTTGATATTCCTATAACTTGTAATGCTTGGCTTATAGAATTAGCCAATCAGGCTAATTCTATAAGTTAAGAAAATTGCGAATAGAATTTAAATATAGTGGCTCATTGGTAGCAGCCGTATTGTTATGTCCAGCATTGGGAATGAAAACAATTTGTTTTTTTGATAATGTTGCTTCATATAATCGCTGAGACATCACTGAAGGAATGAGATCATCCGCAGTGCCATGAATATAAAGCACAGGAACCGCTAGCGATCGCACCTTAGCGATCGAATCAAAACGTTGATGAATTAACAAATCAATTGGGAAAATCCGATATTTCGGATCGAGTTGAGCCATGTCGCTCATCGAAGTGAATGAAGCATCAACAATCATTCCCAATGCATCGGGATGCTTCGCAGCAAGATCGATCGCGATCGCACCACCTAACGAATGCCCATAAATCATGATCTGACTGGGTTTATAGCCTTTTTGAATTAAAAAATTCCAAGCCATTTGGGCATCAGTATAAACCGATGATTCTGTAGGGAATCCACCTTCACTTCTACCATAGCCGCGATAATCAATTACTAAAACAGAGAAACCCATCCGCATTAAGCGATTAGCATGTTTTGCATTGGCACTAATATTCTTGCCCTTGCCATGCAAATACAAAAGCACTCTGCGATCGCCTAAATTACTTATTGCTTCTTGCTTAGCATTGGGTAACCACCAGCCATGAATATTTTCAGTTGTTCCAACTGCATTCTCGACAGGAATTAAGACATCCTCATATGTGGCATTAAAGTCAGCTGGTGTAGTCGTAATTTCTTTAACTGGTGAAAAAACTAACCGCGTTTGCCCAAACCACAGTGCAGCGCATACAGAACTGTAAAAACTGGCGATTACAATCCCAGCGATCGCGACAGGGCGAACCCAAGGTTTAGGCGATCGTTTTTGGATCTGCTCATGTTGAAATGATTCTAGGGATGATTCAGACATTGAAGTTTGAGTTTTTGAGTTTTGTTGCTTAGAGCAATTTACGATCAAAATAGCATATTGGATTTTCAAAAAATCCAATATAAAAACCAAAAAACTGTACCGCTGATAGTTCTAGATTTATACGATAGGGATGCGCCGCATCCCTACCTGTTGAGCACTTACTGCCTGCTGTACTGGCGGTAAAAGGTTTTTAGTTTTTATATATTCAAAAGCTATTGCATGTTTGCACTATTGCTGTAATATAATTAAGCACTAAAAAGGCAATTGCGGTCATGGTGGAATGGTAGACACGCCATCTTGAGGTGGTGGTGGCGAAAGCTGTGAGAGTTCGAGTCTCTCTGACCGCATATAAATAAAAAAGCAGCGCGTAGCGCTGCTTTTTTATTTATAGATAAACCCCAAAAGATAAGTGGCAGCGCGAAGCGCCGCCACTTATCTTTTGGGGTTTACTTTAGACTAGCGATCTCTTGTACTGCTATATTAGGATTGAACTCTAGTTCACAAACTGCTCCAAAACTCATGTCTCGCCAAGTCAATTGTCAACAAGAATGCACCAATGGCTGTGTCCTCGGTGATCAATGTCCCAACTTAGAATATCTCGCTAAAGCTCGCAAACTTTTAGCCGAAACATCAATCGATAAACTGATCGAAATTTCTGATTCCCGTTTTCTGCCTCCAGATGCTCCATCTGATAGATAAAAAAAGCCTCGCGATGCGAGGCTTTTTTTATCTGAGTTTCTCTTTGGCAAGTTTCCAGAGATTGTCTAGCTCCTCGGCAGTAAAGCTATCAATGGGTTGCTCGCTCAATGTCTCAATCACCTCAAGGCGCTGAATAAATTTTTGGTTGGTTGATTGCAAAGCTAACGATGGATCGAGATCGTACCAACGAGCCACATTAATTAGAGTGAATAGTAAATCTCCTAGCTCCGCCTGTTGATTTCCCTTAGATTCATGCTCTAAAGCGTGACGCAGCTCATCCAACTCTTCATGAAATTTCGCCCAGACACCATCAGCATTTTCCCATTCAAAACCATTTGCCGCAGCCTTTTGAGATATTTTCATGCCAGCGCTCAAGGGCGGCAGCGATCGCGCATAGCGTTTGAGTTTGTAGCTAAGTTTTTGAGTTGTCGCTAAGTCTTCCCCCTTTTCCTCAGCCTTAATCCTCTCCCAGTTTTGATGAATTTCATCCATATTTTCAGTCTTAAGCTCACCAAATACATGGGGATGTCTGCGAATCAGCTTTTGGGCAATCCCTTCAGCAACTTCCGCGATCGCAAATTGATTAGTTTCGCTAGCGATTTGCGACTGCAAAACCACTTGCATTAGCAGATCACCCAACTCTTCAGCGATCGCTTTACTATCTCCACTTTGGATTGCATCTACTACCTCATAAGCCTCCTCAATCATATAGGGGATCAAACTTTCGGGAGTTTGCTTTAAATCCCAAGGACATCCACCATCAGGCGATCGTAACTTCGCCACCACATCGATTAAATGTTGGAGTGCGATCAAATTAGCCGAAAAATTACCATTTGGATCAAAAGTCATAATATTTGTTTAATGTTAAGAAAAGTAACGAAATGCTATAATAATCTATATAAAAAAATATTGCTTTTAACAAACTATATACAGCATCAAACTTGCCGTTGGAGATCTGCCCCATGAGTAATACTGCTAGTCCTGATCCCGAAATGCTCAGACAACTTCTTGAACCATTACTAGAAGATTTCACCTATTGGTTTAACCGCTCTCAGAAATTACTCTCCAATGAACGCCTAAATTTCTTACAAGAATCAGATCAGCAAAATTTGCTAGAACGAGTCGAAAATGCTCTCAAAGAAGTTGCTGCAGCAAGCGCTTTGTTTCGCGTTACAGGACATCAAGTTGGCGTAGACATGATGACAATGAGACCTTGGCATGAACTACTAATGGAGTGTCAAGCCGTAGGGATGCGCTACTATCGTAATCAAGTAATTTAAAACTTTAATTTTGATTTTAATTTTAGCCCCTGATTTTTTCTCTTAAACCTTAGTTCACTTAATTTACATATTTCTTCAGGAAAGTAGACATGGTTCAGATCATTTATATACTCGCTTTTACACTCCTCTCCATCTTCGCAATCAGCAACCTGATTCGTAGCATGATTGCTCTTTCCCAAAATGATTCACGAGGCTATCAAGATAATCGGAACCGTCGAGTATCTCCTCAATATGCCCATCCCGAATTATGGGATAAAGATGGCAAATATATCGATGAACCATTAATGGTAATTAAATCAATTAATGTCGATGACGCTCGCTCAAGACTTGACGCTTTATATAACTCATCACCTAGTAGTGAAAAATAAAAGTTTCGGTTAATCCGCACTTTGCTTTGGTTAGGGAACTCCAAGAAAAAACGATGTAGATAAAACCTAAAAAAATATGGTGAAGGTATAATTCCATCACCATATTTTGTTGCTTTATATGCAAGACTCTTAGTACCAATCCATAGAAGTGTGTCCGCATTTCTATGGATTAAAAACTAAACCCAGTAAGGGGGGTAAAAACATAAAATGGCGTAGCCATTTTATGTTTTGGTATAACTGTTTTATTGAGGTATGGATGACCCATAGTTTATTAGTTTGTACTACTTGTGCTAGCACTTGGCAAAATGGCAAAAAAGTAGGCATTAGTGGTGGTGAAACATTACTAAAAGAGCTTTCTCAATTACATCAAAGCTGGGAATTGCGATCGCATTTTGAGATTCGTGCAGTTTCCTGTATGAGTGCTTGCAGTCATGCTTGCGTTGTTACTTTTGTTGCTGAAGGTAAATATTCATACCTATTCGGTGACTTACCCAGTGATGCTGAAAATATTCCCTCAACAGCCGCCGCGATATTGTCCTGCGCAGAAATATATTGCGATCGCGCTGATGGAATGCTGGCATGGAAAGAACGTCCCGAACTACTAAAAAGTGGTGTAATTGCTCGCATACCACCTTTATAAAAAAGAGCGCTTAGCGCTCTTTTTTCTGCGAACCACTATAAATTTTTTGAAAGTCTTGCAAAGCAAGACTTTCAAAAAATTTATAGGTTTAGGTTTGATCGCAAAGCGCTGTAAAATCAAGGGATAGCTGTCGCCATGATGTTAAAACCCAGTCATAGAGTTGCGGCGCTTTGCGCCGCAACTCTATGACTGGGTTTTATGTCCTTACACACATAGCAACAACTATAACAAAAGAAATTCTGGTAATGTGGACAAATCTTTCTACATATTAAAGACAAAACTCAAATTTGTAACACCTCATGCAAGGCACGCTCAGAGAAATTGACGTACATACAATCATCCACCTCATCGAGTTTGGTCAACGAACTGGAGAGTTATTGATTGAATCGAGCACAGGAAAATTCTGGTTTTTATTTTTTGATAACGGAGAATTGATCTACGCCACTGATACTGATAGTAACTTGACCCGTCTACGTGATTATTTACATGGATTAGGATTAGACCATGCGCTGGATCATCTATCAAGCTCGAAACTGGGGATTAATGTTTTAGAGTATGGTCAGATTTGGGCGCTTCTTGAAGCCAAAATTCTCACACCTGATCAGGCTAAGTCGATTCTCGAAAGTACAATCCGAGAGGTACTTTTTGAAATTGTTGGTCTCTATCAAGGAACCTTTGTTTTTGAAATTAGCGCTGCACTTACGCCAAAGCTAACAAAATTCAAGTTTTCACAGATAAGTTCTGAACATTCACGACAGCTTCAGACATGGAAGAGATTTTATCCAGTTTTACAGTCAATTGATCAATGCCCAATATTGCTAACTCAAGAGGCTCTACCTCTCTTAAATACTTGGATTGATGGTAAAACGACAATCCGTCAGCTATCACGATATGCAGGGCAAGATATTAGTGATGTCGGTCAGACAATCTATGATGCCATCTCCTTTGGTCAAGTTGCGATTACTCCATTAGCAATGAGCGCACCGCAACAAGTCAAGGTGAAATCGCCTCGCATCCTATGCATTGATGACAGTGTGACAATTTGTCGGGCCGTTGAATATATTCTGCATAATCACGGTTTCCAAGTTATGGCTGTATCTAGCCCTATTAAAGCTTTAAGTTTGATTTTTCAACATAATCCTGATCTGATTTTGTGTGATATCACTATGCCAGAGATCGATGGATATGAATTATGTGGAATGCTCCGTAAGTCCAGTGCGTTTGCGAAGGTTCCAATTATTATGCTCACTGGAAAGGATGGTTTTATCGATCGCGTCAAGGCTAGGATGGTGGGTGCTACTGAATATCTAACTAAACCATTTGGGGAAAAGGAGCTACTAACAACAGTAGAGAAATATAGCAAACGATAAGGGTGATGGGATTTAAGAGCACAGGACTCAAAACCACTGAGTTATTTGCTAAAGCAACTAAAACAGCAGTGCCATGGGCAAAGGCAAGTCAATACATCCGATGGTTTACCGATGGCGAAAGACGCTATTTTGCCCAACAACTATGGCAAATGGCAAGTGTGTGCTTCAAATCCACCTTAATTGCATGGATTATCTTTTGAGGATGTTTGCCCGATCGCTGCGGCTAAGTCCTGAAAACGGCGTGGATCTCCCTCGCTAACAGCACTAAGCCTTTCTTCGTTCTTCATTTTATAAAGATGATTGAGAATATTCTGCCAATCATCCGATGTTAAAGGAGATTCTTTTTCTTGAACTGCTGAACTTTTTTGAGAAATATCAAAATTACTTGTATAAGTTTGCTGGAGACTCTGCTGCAACCTTTGTTGAGCTAGCCAGACACGAGCACGAATTGCCAACACCTCATCGTTACATCCCATTAGATTAAATTGCACTTGAATTTCCGATCGCCATGTGGGAAGTTTATTAGCGATCGTAATCGCTAAAGCCTCTAAACCTACTACAGCCGCATAGCGCACAACCCATTCTTCATCTTGTTGTGCTACAAACAATAATGCATCTAAAGCTTCTTCCTGCGCCATTTCTCGGAGTTCATCAGGAAACCAACGCCATTTCATCATCCCTAGCCCTTTGACCGCAGCACGACGAACACTCATCGCAAAGTCGGCAGTCGCCACACCAAGCAAAGTTATCAAACCTCTGGGATCGCCTATGCCAGCTAAAGCGCGGATCGCCCACGATCGCGCTGTGTAGTTGTGCATATCCAATAGCTCTAGCAAAGCAGGTACGGCAGGATTTC
Source organism: Pseudanabaena sp. M085S1SP2A07QC (assembly GCA_020404895.1). Classification (GTDB taxonomy): domain Bacteria; phylum Cyanobacteriota; class Cyanobacteriia; order Pseudanabaenales; family Pseudanabaenaceae; genus Pseudanabaena. Next base: position 12,467 of record JADBWK010000094.1, read on the forward strand.
CTAACTTGATTAATCCATCCACCGAAGCAACAGCAGCACCAGGATTGTTGTAGCTCAGAGCCTCAATCAAAATGGGAATAGCACCAACTAATTGAGCATCCGCTAAATTTTGAACAGCTTCAAGTAAAAGCTTAGAAGAATCTGCTTCTTCTACAGCCTGTATTAGTTGAGTAAGGCGATCAGTCATAGGTTTAAAAAGTAGGGAAGCGCAAAGCGCTTCTCTACTTTACAATAAATCATCCATCAGAGCCATGACTCTCACCGCACCTTCTGTAAGTTCTGGAGGTATCGCAAGAGGAACTTGTTTTTCTAACAATCCTTTCAGGCAAATTAGTTTGAGGCTATTTTCCGCCAGCGTATCGCCGATCGCTTCTGCCGCCACCAAATAACCGATCGCGCCCAAATCTGAAAGAACCGTGCGGCGCAGTTGCAGGTCGTCATTAGATAGCGCTACGATTAGGCGATCGCCATATTGGTTAGCCACCTCTGGCTCCGAAAGTTGATACATCGCTCTTGCGGCAGCATATTGCACTTTAGGGATTGGATGCTCTAAAAATGGCAAGATATCAGGAATCGCTCCTACAGCTCTTAATGTTCCTAAGGCTTCTAAGAAAGCATCATAAGGGTGTTCTGGTTCTGCGTCAGCACTAACTTTAAAATTAGGATTTTTGATTAACTCGGATATATATGGTACGCAGGAATCATCACCTAACATTTCTAAGGATTGAGCAGCAGCTTCACGCACATAAAAGTCATTGCATTCTAACGACTTGATTAATGCTGGTACTGCCCTGCGATCTCCCAGTTTCCCCAAAGCCCTTGCCGCGTTGCGCCGTAATGGATAGCCCCCTGCCTCGGTGCGATCGGCTTCATCAGCCAAAGCTAAAATTAGTAGGTCAATCGCTTCTGGCAAATTCACTCGAAAACGTCCTAACCACCAAGCTGCATAAACTCGCAATCCCAAGTCTTCGCTCTGGAGATTGATTAGAGCTTGTTCGATTGTTAATTGATTGTCGTCTGGAATGCCAGATTCTTCGTTCATAATTTTAATTTGGTCGTAATAAATGGCTCTCGCTCCATTAAAAAGCAAAAAGCACCCCCGAAGAGGTGCTTTTTATTTTAAAGCGAAGAATTAGCTAAGAGCATTGATTGCATAGTCAATGTAGGAGTTAGCTTCAACAGCTGAGTCTCCAGACAAACCATGATTAGCCTTAACATACTTAAGAGCTTCAACATACCAGCTAGGAGAAAGATCAAAGGTGCGGTTGATTTCAGCAATACCAGCAACCAAGTAATCATCCATTGGACCTGTACCACCAACTACGCAGCAGTATGTAACCATACGGATGTAGTAGCCAATGTCACGTACACACTTGTCTTTGCCAGTTTGGCTAGAAGCGTAGTTAGGACCAGTCATCGAGGTGGTGTAAGGGAACTTGCTGTACACAGCATTAGCTGCGCCAGAAGCCAAAGAAGAAGCCTTTTCGCTCAATGCTTTAGCAGCAGCTAGACCAGCTGTTGCTTGACGGAAACGACCAAAAGCAACTTGGGTTTCGGTAGAACTGAGGAAACGACCTTGAGAATCGGCTGCGGATACTGCTTCGGTTAGAGGGGTTTTCATTGTGGGATGTTCTCCAAAATATTTTTATTAAGTGAAATAGAGTTTTTTGTGGAATTAAGGTGTCGATAAAGACAAGCTAACTGAAAGCTGGACAAGACCAGACTAAGCAACAGCAGCAGCAGCCTTATCGAAGTAGCTACCAACTTCACTCATTAGAGCGGAGCAATCGCCACGGGTAACACCATTAGCATCGTTAGCAATAGCGATCGCAGCTTCCTTCATTTTGCCGATACCAACAGCAACTGAAGAGCCAGGAGTACCAAGAGCCAAATATGTTTCTCTCAAACCATTGAGGCAGCGATCTTCCAAAATGCTTGCATCGCCAGAGTAGATAGCATAGGTTACATAGCGCAATACGATTTCCATGTCACGTAGGCAAGCAGCCATACGACGGCTGGTGTATGCATTTCCACCAGGAGCGATCAACGCAGGTTGTTCAGCAAACAAAGCACGAGCAGCATTAGCAACGATTGCAGAAGAGTTGCTGGTGATGCGGTTTACGGTGTCCAAACGCTTGTTGCCATCAGCAACCATAGCGCTAAGAGCATCGATTTGAGATGCACTGATGTATGCGCCTCTAGAATCGGCTTGGGATACTACCTTTGCAAATGCGTCGTACATAATACTGTTATCTCCAGTTTTGTAATTATCTTTTATTTTTATGTCATCTTCAAACTGATTAAAGTCTGATGGATGATTGACCGATCTAAGCTTTATCTGATGTTTATTTCAGAAAACCTTAGAAAAACCCTTGTTTTAAATAGTTGGAAAAACTTACTCGATTTAGATAAACACTTATGGTTTCTTCAATCTCGCTCAGTTCAATTTCCTACCTATTTGTTTATACTATGTCGTTGGATCATTTTTTGTTAAAGATTGTCACAATTTATAACGGGTTGTTTCAAGATATCGTTTTTTTGATTGCGATCCGCAACCAAATTTAGATCAAGAAGCCAGAAAATATTGTCGGGAATTTATTCTAGGAAAGCCTTTTAGCCATGATGCTATTAAATAGCATCATGGCGATCGCACTAAGTAAAAAATTCTTTGCTCTAAGCGTAATGGGTATCCACAAAACGAAAGAAAAACTCTCTCCCTAATGCTTACAAGCTTTGTTGTATTTAAAGTAGCAATATTCAGTACTTGTGCATAACTGATCACCAAAACCAGCAAAGGAGAGCCCCTCAGGGGCTCTCCTTTGCTGGTTTTGCTTCCCTATCTACCCAAGAGTTACACCAAGTTAAAAAATGGCGTAGCTATTTCTTACAGCGCTTTGCGCTCAAACCCAAACCAAGATAAATTTTGAAAGCGTTGCTTTGCAACGCTTTCAAAATTTATCTTGTGGCTCGTTTGATGGGCAATTGCTGTTAACTTGAAACCTCTTACTGGATTTGTTTTCCAATTCGCAAAAGTGTTGTTACACTTTCGTAAATTGGAGTTAGTGGCGATTAGCTCCGCACAACTAATTCTTGGGTGGGATGGGAGTAGCTACTTATTCTTTTTTAGCTATGTTCCAATTTGCGCTCTAAGTCAAATAGAAAGCCGTGAATATACTCTTCTGTCCATTCCGAACCGTAGAATCGATTAAACATACCTCTTGCAGGATCTTTCTCAGCGCGATAACGTAAATATCTCAGATGTGCTTCTTTGATTTCAGCTAATCTCTTTTCATCAGTAATTGACTCAGCGCGATCGCAAAAGTCTAAATAAGCCTGAAGATAATCTTTGAAAGCATGGAAAACATGGGTTTCTACCACTTCATTTTCTTTCGGTCTAGTCCATAAGAAAGCAGGAGAGAAAAACTGCCTTGCTTCTTCAGGAAAATCACCCCCCCAATTTAAATGTTGTTGATAGGACTCAAAAATCGGCAAAATTGGCTTTGTATATTTATCTTGATAGTTTGGATCGTCTCGAAACAATGGTTGCATATCCAATGCAATCAGATGTCCCCCAGGTAGCGTGACTAAGTCGCCGCCAAAAAATGGCAAGTCATAATTCAAATGTGGAAAAATGACAAAATTTAAAACTTGAAGTGAGCTTCCACCTTGGACATGGGCTGCCCGAATTTGACGAAGCTTAGATGACTGATAGCCAAAACTGGTAGTTAAGACTTTGTTCTGATGGCTTCCCTTGCCAATGATCGCAGATTTGGACTCAAATCCTTCAGGAATTGGGTATGGATGCAAATCAGGCAATCGCTCTTTTAAATAGGCGATCGCATGATCCAAGAAAGGTTGATATAGAGTCATTTAAGCCATCACTGCCAGAGGCTTGGCATCTTCAAACAAAAATTCGTACAAAAACTTCTCAGACCATTCATGCCCAAAGTAACTGCTGAATAGTCCAGATGCAGGATCGCGATCGGCACTGTATTGGTCATAGTCCTTTTGCGCCTTAACGATCCGTTGAATATCCGACTGATCGATTAGAGGCTTTGCATCGGCAAGCATTGTCCAATAAAGATTCAAATAGTCTTTGAATGCTTCTAGCACCCTAGTTCTGACAGTTTCAGGATCGGTCTTTGCAAACAATAAATATTTGGAGAAATATTGATTGGCATCGTAAAATTTCATTTCCAGATTTTGTGCCAAGTCTGGATACTTGTCATGCAAAGTTTTGAGCGGATAAATATATTTCTCAAGATAAGCAGTATCTTGAAATAATGGCTGAAAGTCCATCACAATCAAGTTTTTTACCGATCCAAATGACAAGAAATCAATTCCCAATAGTGGCAAGTCATAGTTATGGTTTGGATAAATGACGCTATTAAAAATTTGGGCACTTGCACCTGCATCAATGTATGTATAGCGAATTTTGCGAAATTCTGGACATTGATAGCACCAACTCCGAATCGTTGCAGGGCTACGACCGCGATCGCTAACACAAGACTCTAAACCTTCTGGTATCAAGCGGCTTTGCAAGTCAAACCTTTGAAATAGCGACTGTTCTAGATAGTCAAGAAAAGGTTTATACATGAATTTTAGATAAAACTACAAATTTATAAAAGTTGCTTTTAAAGTCTTAATTCATCACAATACGAGATCGGTTCTTTGTCCAAGGAGGATATGAGAAACTAGTTAATAATCCTTAATATAGACATTACGAACCAAATAAATAAAGGCGGCGCGAAGCGCCGCCTTTATTTATTTGGGGTTTGATTTACCCTAGATATGCTTTACTGAGCCGATTTTTTTTAGATAGTTAGCGCAGCTTCAGAAACTAAAGGAAATCCTAGTGCTTCCCTCTGAGCGTAATAAAGCTTGGCAACTTGACGTGCTAAGTTGCGAATTCGACCAATATAGCGCACCCGCTCTGTTACCGAAATTACACCCCGCGCATCTAACAAATTAAAGGAATGTGAACATTTCAAAACATAATCAAAGGCTGGTAATACAAGTTCAGCTTCTAATAAATGTCCTGCTTCTTTTTCGTATTGTAAGAACAATTCAAAGAGCAAATCTGAATCCTGTGGCTTGCCGCCAAAGTTACCAAAATTGTAGCCACTATGTTCAACCTCGCCTTGGTGATGTACTTGTCCATATTTGATGTCACCTAACTGTGGGTGCGATCGCCACACAATGTCGTAAACCGAATCCACGCCTTGCAGGTACATGACGAGACGCTCTAGTCCATAGGTGATTTCCGCAGAAACAGGACGACAGTCTAAGCCTCCAACCTGTTGAAAATAGGTGAATTGGGTGACTTCCATTCCGTCTAGCCAAACTTCCCAACCAACCCCCCATGCACCGAGGGTCGGTGATTCCCAATCATCTTCGACGAAGCGGACATCATGATCATCGGGATCGATGCCGAGATGTTTAAGACTGTTTAGATATAGATCCAGTACGTCATCAGGTGATGGCTTGAGAATTACCTGAAATTGATAATAATGTTGCAAGCGATTAGGATTTTGTCCATAGCGTCCATCGGTGGGGCGGCGGCATGGCTCAACATAGGCTACGCTCCAAGGCTCTGGGCCGATCGCTCTCAAAAATGTATGCGGACTCATCGTACCAGCACCCTTCTCGATGTCGTAGGGTTGAGCAATCAAACATCCGCGATCGCTCCAATATTTTTGCAACGCCAAAATAACCGACTGAAAATCCATGCTGTACTAGGCAATAATACTTTAGCTTTTTATCCTATCAGCGATCGTGTCGAAAATCCTCTAGATTCAGGTCTTTACAGCAATTCTCATTGTGAAGGCTTTTCAGTGCCTGCGGCGCTGAAAAGCCAAGACTGGTTTGCGCTCAAAATTGCAAGCCACGCAAATAAATCACATTTGCAGCAAATATTTTTCGCTTCCTAATTCGTCTAGCTTATCTTGCTTCTCCATCACCATTTCCGCCAAAGATTGACGATATGTTATTACCTGTTGAAGAAGATCAGGGTTATGGCTAGCTAGAATCTGCACTGCTAGTAGTCCCGCATTGTCAGCATTACCGATCGCAACGGTCGCCACAGGGATTCCTTTCGGCATTTGCACAATTGAATAGAGAGAGTCAACACCACTAAGTTGTCTGGTAGAAACTGGTACACCGATTACAGGCAAAGGTGAAAGCGCCGCCACCATACCTGGCAAATGAGCTGCACCTCCTGCCCCTGCAATAATTACCTTAATGCCACGAGTATGGGCTGTTTTGGCAAATTCAACCATTCTTTCGGGTGTGCGATGAGCAGAGATAATCGCAACTTCATGGGAGATTTTAAATTTTTGGCAAATTGCGATCGCGCCTTGCATGGTGGGTAGGTCAGAGTCACTGCCCATGATGATGCTAACTTGTGGTTGATCTTGCATATTTTAGATTTTTATAAAACATAACACGAGAGGCGGCGCGAAGCGCCGCCTCTCGTGTTTATCAACTTGATCGCAGTTCTAAGCCCAATACTTGAGTATGTTCTCCACGGGCTTGAGTTACGCCAATAGTGCGTTCTGACGCTTCGATCATCGGGCGGCGGAGACTGACGACGATAAATTGAGCAAGGTTTGCTTGCTTACGTACCATTTTTGAAAGGCGCTCCACGTTGGAACCATCGAGGAACATATCAACTTCATCGAAAGCGTAGAAAGGCGAAGGGCGATAGCGTTGCAGCGCGAAGATAAAGCTAAGCGCAGTAAGAGATTTTTCGCCTCCAGACATTGATGAAAGATTCTGTACTTGCTTGCCCTTGGGGTGAGCCACAAGAGTTAAACCGCCACTGAGGGGCGTATTGGGATTTTCAAGTTGCAGATAGCCATCACCATCGGAAAGCTCGCTAAAGATCTCTTTGAAATGACCGTTGACGGCATCAAAGGCTTGCATGAAGGCCCGTTGACGCAGGGTCGTGAAATTCTCAATGCGAATTAAGAGTTCAGTACGTTCTTGATTGAGGGTTTCCAGTCGGCTACTGAGTTCATCAAGGCGTTGCGATGTGGCTTCGTACTCAGCGATCGCCATCATATTGACGGGTTCCATTGACTGAATGCGCTTGAGTAAACGGCGTTGTTCTAGTTGCAACTGCTCAAGGGTCATGGTTTCAGGAACTTCAGGTACAATATCGGGAAGTTCTATTTGGGCAAGTTGCTCTGTGAATTGAGCTATTTGCTGTTCGAGTTCGGTTTGACGTTCGCGATTTTTTTGTAACTGCCATTCTTGTTGTTGCAGTTGCTGCTGTTGAGCACGCAGCGATCGCTCACAGGCATCACGCTCTTGTTTTGCTGCGCCAATGGTTTGTTCGAGCACATCAAGACGAGCCTGATAGGAGACGATCGCTGCTTCAGCTTGTTTGATTTGATGCTGAATTAGTGATGTGCTGTTGATTAGTTCTGCTTGCGTACTGCGTAATTCTTGCAGGCGAACTTGGCGCTGCGCCATTTTCTCTAAGGCGAGTTTATGTTTGTTTTCTAACTCACCTAATTGTTGCTTGGCAGTGCGCAGTTCGATTTCCGCACTATTTAGCAGCGCTTCTTGACCTTGCATTGCATCTTGCGCTTGCAGCCAACGGGTGTGAGTTCCCGATTTTTCTAGTTCGGTAAGTTCGGCACGCTTGACCAGCAGCTTAGCTTCCAGCTCGGCAATATTGCCATCCAGAGTACTCAGTTGTGATTGTCCGATTTCGATCGCGGCGCGAGTTTGTTGGATTTGATCTTGTAGACGAGTGCGATCGCGGCTATTACGTTCGATCTGTTCGTAGATGCGATCGCGCTTAAGTTGGGATTCCCGATGAGTAGTTCTTGCTGATTGTAGTTGCTCTTCATACTTAGCAATGCCCGTTAATGCGCCCCGCAAACGATGATTGAGGCTGGCTAGCATCTGGTCGATTTCTAAGAGGCGATCGCGCAGTTGTTTGGTTTCCGAAGATTCGGCAGGCTTAGCATTGCCAAAATGCAGACTGCTATGTAGAGGAGCGCTGCCGCCAGTCATTGCACCAGAAGTTTCCAAAATTTCGCCTTCCAATGTCACCATGCGATGCTTGCCGATGTGGAATCTCGCTTGAGTGAGGTTCTCGAATACGAGCGTGTTTCCAAACACAAAGGAGAACACATCTTGATAGCGGTCTTCGTAGGTGACAAGATTAAAGGCATAGTCGATCGCGCCAAGTCTCTGAGCTTCGGTGCGCGAAGGAAACTTAGCAGCATTTAGTTTGTTCAACGGTAGGAATGTGGCGCGTCCTGCTCTCTCACGTTTGAGCAAGGCGATCGCTTCTGATGCAACTTCATCATTATCCACAACCAGATTGCCTAATCGACCACCTGCACAGATTTCTAGTGCTAATTGATAACGGGGCTCAACTAATCCTAACTGAGCAACCAAGCCGTATACACCTGACATATTCGCTTCGATTACGACTTGGGAAGCTCTGGTTCCTTGGACTTCACGGCTAGCTTGGACTTGAGCTTCGAGTTTGTCAAGTTGTCGCGTTTTCACTCGCTGCTCTTGAGTAATGCGATCAATCGTTTCATTTTGAAGTTGTACTTCTAACTGCGCTTCTGCGAGGTTTTTGGCTAAGGTTTGTACCAAAGCCTCAGCGCCACTAACTTCTGCTTCTTGCAACCGCAAAGCATCTTCCAAGGACTGATTGGAGAGCATATCAACAGCATAACGTCCTTCACCTGCCTGAATCTCTTTGAGTTCCTTTTCTTGTGACTCTAATTGGAGCGATCGCTGATTGAGGACTTCTCTAAGTCTTGTTTGCTCTTGCTTTTGCGGATCAAGTGATGCTTGAGCATTATCAACATCTTGGCGTAACTGTGTTTGCTGACGTACCCATTCTGAAGAAGCAGACGCGATCGCTTGCACTTCCTTACGATATTGGGAAACAATCGATGATTGTTGATCACGAGCTTTTTCAGCAGTAGCAGCTGATTCTTCTTTAAATTGCTTCTGTGATTCTAATTCTTCAGACTCGCGTAAGAGTTGATCGATTTCTTCTTGGGTACTGACAATATGATTTTGATTGTTTTGATAGGAACTAGTTAGTGACTGCTGCTGACGCTGCAAACCGCGCAGTTCTGCCTGTTGCCCAGACAAATTGCTAGAAACCGAGAGATATTCTTCTTCACCGAGAGTATGGACGCGATCGCTAAGTTCGTTAAGTTGAACTGTCCCCGTCTCGATTACCTGAGAGAGTTCTGCTAATGACTTCTCAATATTGCCGCATTGTTCGCGATTATTAACTAATTCAACATTACGCAATGATTGCTGATAAGTAATCTCCCGCTGTTGCAGCACCGCCTCCGATGCCTCCATGCGCTCATATTCCAACCGCAGCGCCTTATATTTCTCAGCCTTAACGCGATCGCTCTTGAGTTTCTCTTTATTCGCAATTAGTTCCTGCTCAACAATCCTAAATCTCTCTTCTTGAGCTTTAACATCATCTAATTTATCTTTGGCGGTCGAAATTTTGCGATCGAACTCACCCACACCCGCTAGTTCGTCAATAATCTCCCGACGTTCCCGTGAGTTCATGGAGATAATGCCCGTAACATCCCCTTGCAATACGACGTTATAACCTTCAGGATAAATACGGAACTTAGCTAATTGCTCATGCAATTCGCTTAAGTTACATGGTGTTCCATTAATGTAATAAGTAGATGTATAAGTCCCCTGTGTAGTAACACGCAACTTGCGCATCACCGTCCATTCGCCAATAGTTTGCCCTTCCGCAGTAGGGATTTCTACGCCTTCACTTTGCAATGCCGCCATTTCTGCCTCTTCAAGGGCAAAGGTCACGGTGACGATCGCTTCGACCATCCGCCCCTTTTTGCTATGGGCTTGGTTAACCAAATCTGGCAAGCGATCGGCTCTCATGCCCTTAGAGCCAGCCAGCCCCAGTGCAAATAGCAATGCATCGAGAATATTCGACTTACCCGAACCATTGGGACCCGAAACCACGGTAAACCCCGTCAGTAGTGGGATTGACACTGTTGAGCCAAAGGATTTGAATCTGGTTAGTTCTACATTTTTAATGTACATATTCGATATACGCAGTGGCGATCGGGGGGCATACTCAGCAAAAAAGTAGCGTAGCTATTTTCTTGCTGTCTCTAGGATGTCAATTTTTGACAGCATGAAAGTGCAAATACGTTATCATATCTTGTCAAAAATGGCATAGGTATCCTCAAGATTTTTTGCGGGTTATAATTGATTTCAATAAAGTTTAGACAAAAAATTTCATGTATCCCAAAACTCCTCTCTTCCAGAAATGCCTCCTATTTCTGGAATCACTACCCAATATTAAGGCGACTATTCAAGGCGAGCCTTATTTTTCTAGTGAGGTTTTAGCTGATGGAGAGTTAATAATTAGTACATCTGATAAGACAGCTCATTATATATGTGAGATCAAAACTGGGATAACAAACGAAATAGTTGATCAAGTTGCTGAATATTTTGCCAATTTAGGGAAAAGACTGAATGGTAAACAAAGACCTTTATTAGTTACTCGTAATTTATCTAGTCTGGTTGTAGATCAACTAATAGAGAGAAACATTGAATTTATTGATGTTGATGGAAATATCTATCTCAATAGTCCAGAGATTTATATAGTCATTCGCAATCAAACATCAAAAGAGAGCATAAATAAACCTTTAGAAATAACTTCTGCTGTTTTACAAGTTATGTATGCTTTGCTTAGTTATCCAAATATTTTAATAGGCAATAATGAAAACAATATTGCCTTCCTTTCTGGTGTTAGCCCACAAACAGTTAAAAGCATTCTTAAAAAACTTCAAGAGTTAAAATATATTAGGCGTAGTCAAGGAGAATATGAAATCATCAGCCATATTAAATTTCTCGAAAGATGGGAGCTAGGATATGCTGAAAGATTACGTGCAAAATTATTGATTAAGACATATAGTTCAATTGGAAAACAAAACATATCAGAGATTGAAGGTTTAATTAAAACCTATGCAAGTGAATTTAAATACTTCATAGGCGGTGAGCTTGCTGCATCAATAATAACGACCTATCTTCGCCCAATTAGTGTAGTCTTACATCTCAATAAAGAAACAATTGATTACCATCGTGAAATCGCGGTTTTACTCAAGCTCAAGCCCAACCCCGAAGGAAATATCACTTTTCTTCAAAATATTGGTGACTATGGTGACTATGAATATGGAGGACTAGCAAAGAACATTATCAATCCATTATTGATTCATGCCGAACTAGTTCGTACTGGGGATAGTCGATTGAAAGAAACTGCTGACCTTATTTTTGATAAATATATTGAGGAAATAGCGCAAAGGTAATGATTGATTCTAGAGAGAAACAAGTTCTAGCCGATTTAATAGCCATTGTCAAAGTGCTAAATTTACCAATGATTTTGGTTGGTGCGGGAGCTAGGTTGATAATATTCGATCAAAAGTTCGGAGAAGGAAGAGGAACAAAAGACTGGGACGTAGCAATATCTATAGATAGTTGGGAATCCTATCAAACCCTACGTGAAGCTCTAATCAATTATGATCTTCCACGATTTAAGTCTACAACAACCCCTCATAGATTTAGACATATTGAAACTGACATTGATGTTGATATTGTTCATTTTGGTGCGATTGGTGAACCCGACAAGCAAATTATCTGGGCTGATAGTGGCAATCCCATGAGTGTTTTGGGTTTTGAAGAAGCACTATCTCATGCCACAACTACTAATATTGATGATTTAGAAATCCAAGTAATTGATATCCCATCTTTTATAGTCCTTAAAGTTTTTGCTTGGGGCGATCGCGGAGAACGCACAAAAAAAGATTTGGAAGACATTGAGTTTATCTTATCGAAATATGAAGACGATGACGAGGAGCGAATCTTCAATGAATTAGCAGCAGAACTTTCTAGTGGGAATGTTGACTTTCTTGATGCAAATATCTATCTGCTCGGACAAGATATTTGTAGAATGTTGCAAAACAAAACGCTGATAGAGCTAAATAAATTATTGGAGAAAATGATTAAAAAGTTTGATTACGATGAAGAAAGATCTTTCGGCTATATGCTGAAAGTCTTGCAGAAAGGCATTTACTCGTTAAACCCCAAAACGTGAAAGTTTCGTAATGTTTTTGAGGAGATCGCTTTGTCCTAAAATCTGATTGAGATTTTGGATTTTGTGATGTGTAGCGATCGCAGTTGACAAAGTAGGTAGCCAAGATCAGTCTATTATGCTAGACGAAAAGCAATTCGCCTTAGCTTTTACCTTTACCTAATCTATTTAGCCCCAACCCTATGAAAGTTGACGTATACAAGCTTCCTCAAAATAGTCCAGATGATCTCACAGCGCTAGAAGCAGCGATCGCATCTGGCGAAATTAATCCACAACAGATTGTGGCAATTTTGGGTAAGACAGAAGGAAATGGCTGCGTCAATGACTTCACACGCGGCTTTGCAGTACAAACCTTAAAGAATTATCTTGCTAATTTTGTTGGGAAAGAACAATCTGCATCGATTGTCTATGTCATGTCTGGAGGTACTGAAGGAGCTATAAGTCCCCATTTGACAATTTTCACTAGCCAGCCTTCTCAACCGCAAAGCCCAACCCGTATGGCTTTGACTTTAGGCGTGATTCATACCCGTGATTTTACCTCTGCGGAAATTGGCTCGTTAACAATGGTCAAGGAAGTAGCTCTGGCAGTTAATCAAGCGATCGCATCGGCAGGAATAGCCAAAGCAGACGTACATTTTGTCCAGATTAAATGCCCACTTGTCACTAGTCGCGATCGCCTGCTAGATGATCCTCAATCTATAAACAAGTCCGTAAGTAGCTATCAGTCAATGGGTTACTCACGCGGAGCCTCAGCGCTAGGTGTCGCAGTAGCATTAGGTGAAATTAAACTAGAAGATCTCACCTCAGATGATATTTGCAAAAATTACGATTTGTATTCCACTGTGGCTTCCACGTCAGCAGGAGTAGAGCTACGCAATTGTGAGATTTTAGTATTGGGAAATGCACCGACATCAACCAGTAATTTTGTCATTGGTCATAGTGTGATGCAACACGCTCTTGACGCTCAGGCTATAACTAATGCGATCGCCTCAACAGGTCAAACTAGCGATCGCATTGTAAATATATTTGCTAAAGCTGAAGCTGATCCATCTGGAGAGCTGTTGGGAAGAAGACATACGATGATGGATGATTCAGATATTAACCATACAAGGATGGCTAGGGCTGTAGTTGGTGCTGTAGTTGCCTCAATCGTCCAAGATCCAATGGTCTATGTATCAGGAGGTAGCGAGCATCAGGGACCATCAGGTGGTGGACCTGTTGCTGCGATCGCCCGTATTGAATGATATCAATTTTCAAAAGTCCTATCTCTTTCAACCCATTTTAGGATTGTTATATCATATCAGCAATTCTCATTATTAACCCAATTTAGGATTTTCCAGCGCCTTTGGCGCTGGAAAATCCTAAATTGGGTGTTAGAACGCTCACCTTAGTTGGGCTTTCTAACATCCAGTTTTTATAATGATGATTGCCATATCATGCAAATCATCACAACACTAATTCTTTTTATGTTTTTTCGGAATCTTAAAAACATTATTATAAAGGCTTAATACCAAAGACATTTGTAAAAATGAGAAATATTCTAATAGCTCTTCTCTAAATCCATTAAACTCTAATTTTAATATTTGTGGAATTGTATTTTTTATAAATTTATATAAAACCATTTTTAAATAGTATAGAGAATTTATATTTGATAATTCTTCTGGATGAATCATCAAAAAAATCAGTGTAGATTTCTGATGTTGTTTTAGTTTTCCCCAGCCCCCTTTGTGTCTCCAAGGATGGCAAACTGAAGCATCTCTTACAAAGAAGAGTTTATGGCCACCCTTTGTCAGGCTTAGCCTCAAATCTACGTCTTCCATAGCAGCAAAGGGAAATCTTTCGTCAGAACCACCTATAGACTCAAAAAGCTACTTTTGTATTGCAAGACCATAAATATCCTCCTGTTTCATTTACAGGAGAAGTTTCAGCTAAACTCTTACGTGGGCGGTCTACATAAGTTCTTCCCTCTAAGACTAAATAATTCATTCCGTTAGTCATATTTTTTGTATAAGCTTCTAACCACTGTGGATCAGGTAAACAATCGTCATCTGTAAAGACTAACCATTCTCCTTGAGCGTACCTTGCTCCATTGTTACGATTAGCGGCTGGATCATTGTGCGAGCCAGCAACCCATTTTACCCAAGAGTAGTGATGATTAATCATCTCCTCAGCTGTGGTTAGAGAACCATAGTCAGTCACAATAACTTCATGATCATCTGATATTAATGTCTGTACATTAGAAGCGAGGCAATCTAAGCATTTTGCTAGTAAGTCATTTCGATGGTAGGTGGGAATTATAACTGAAAACAACATATTTTAAAGATATAAGTTGTCTGCTTTTTAAATGAATTCAATAGATGGTTTCTTGTCCTAATAATCTACATGATCTAAATATTAAATAACGCTCTCTTAATCAGCCCTAAAAATCGAGTATCTGTTAAGGATTCATAAGGTAGTTCTATTACCGTTTTCAATAAACTCTTTATGTCCTTTTCTCTAAGACCACTACAATACTCACTTAAATGTTGAGAATACAGTATTAAATTTGATATTTTTAGCTAGTCTTGTTTTTGTAAATGATGTAAATATTTTTAGCAATTACTATAGATTCATTATGGATACTTGTTTTAGTCATCTTATGAATTCTGTAAAAACAAATTGGCTTTGGATTTCTATAAAACATTGGATTTGTAAGACGAATTCTTATAAACAGTTCTAAATCTATACAGTAATGGAGGTTTTCATCTAGAAGCCCTATCTGTTCTAATATCGATTTAGTCATAAAAACTGATTGAGATGGAATAATATAATCAACACTATAAAAAAATTTAAGCAGATCTTTTAATTTAAAGTTTTTTATTCCTTTTCCTTCCATAATTTCCTTCTCTCTTATTGAAGAGCCAATGTAAGTATTCCCATATATGAAATCGCATTTGCACTCTAGAAATATTTTCACTGCATCTCTTAAAGCGTTAGCTAAGTAGCAATCATCTGAATCCATCCAAGCAAGATAATTACCTGTACATTTTTCCCAGCCTTTATTGATTGCATGAGACTGTCCTCGATCTGACTCGCTAATCTAATAGCTAAGATAATGCTCATATTTTTTGATAATTTCCACAGAGTTATCATTACTACCACCATCAATAATAATGTATTCAAGATTTGGATAGCCTTGAAGTAATACCGAGCGAATAGTTTCCTCAATAAACTGTCCTTGATTGTAGCTAGGAGTAACAATGCTAATTCTTGGCCAGTCAGAACCATCAGGCATTTTATCAGGAAATACCTCGGTCTGTTCTGTCCAAAGCCAGCCTGTTTTTTCTTCTGGTGGGGTAGGTAGATCTTGTAATGTCAGAGCAGTATTTATAAGTACCATATTATCTGATCAAAATCGCAAAATCAGTTCTTGGAGTTAATATAGCGCTTTGGTTGCATTATCTGGAAGCAAATTGTACAACATCATTCCACATGGTCAATAAAAAACAGATGTAGGCTGACTTTACATATCTTCAAATACAACTTTGCCGAAATTGAAGAGAAGGATACTGGTCAGTTAAGGGGTGAGGTGTAATACCAATTCACAGAAGTGTCGCCACACTTTTGTGAATTGCTTAGGACTTATGCAAAAACGCCCTGAAAGCCTCATTTTGCCGTAGGGGCAATTCATGAATTGCCCCTACGGCTCGTTCTTTTGGACACTGGTCAGATAAGACGTGAGAAGTAAAATAAAGAGGCAGAGACAAGGAGAAAGGCATGGAATGTCCACACTGCCAAAGCAAAAAGATAGTCAAGAACGGCAAAGATTATCACCAAGACGGAAAAGCTG
>JADBWK010000095.1 GCA_020404895.1 Pseudanabaena sp. M085S1SP2A07QC
ATCTCTTTTAGTTCTTCTTCGCTTTCACTTATTTCTAATCTATATACCCCTGCCATTTTTTTATCCTCTTTCTCCTTTTTCTCTTATATCATCTGTTGCCTCTTCTTTGTGTTTTGGTATAACAAGTAATTCCCAACCAAATTTTTTATGATAAGGACGCTCTTCTTTTTTGAGAATCGACAACCAAAGTATTACTTGTCGATATAATTCTGCAAGTTCCTTATTCAGATCCACAAGATTATTAAAGCCTATTTTCCCAAATTCGTTAGCAAGAGAATCAGATTTCCCTCCATGTACTATTGTTGATCTAATATTATAAGTTGTTTTCATAAATGTCTGAGTTGCCGTAAACTCACGAACATGATCAATAGCGCACAAAATAGCTGCGCCATTAAGAGAAAATCTATATGCGAGTTCAGCTTTATTGCTTTCTCCATTTACAGTTTGCAATAACGATTCCCAAGCAATCACAAAATCAACAAGTTGCTCTTCTGGTATACGCTCATCAAGTCCGATCAAAAAACGTGAGAATGAACGATCCAAAACATTGTCTTTATCCTGCGAAATACTTTTAACAATAGAAAATGCCTGTTTTAAACCCTCAATATCGTTTTCATTTAGAGTAGCTTTTTCGCTAATAAACATAGGCTCAAGTGGCATATTTGAACCTAAATCTCCAAATAACGAACTGAAATGGGATATAGGATAAGCTTGAAATCTACCATGACGGCATAGTTTGATAGATTTGAGAACACTTTTAAGTTTTAATTCTAATTCAGATACTACCTCCTGATGCACTTGCCAAAATGTTTTGTCATAAGTAGCAATTGGGCATTCTTTTTTAATTCTTACTTCCACATTAGAGTCTGAATAATCTCGAATGGCATGAGAATGTTCAGTAATTTTTGGTTGGCGTTGATTGATCGCTTCATTATCAAGATGAACAAGAGAAATGTTGGGTTCAATTTCGATTAAGTCAATTTCAAGATTTAATCCATGCAGCCTAGCAACTAGAGTAATTTCGTGAAGTCCACTTCCAAGTATAGCCGTTAGTTTCTCCAACTCGGTTAGCAACCGTAATGAATTAAAAGATCGTTCTGAAGTTGAGAATGACGCTCTCATCAGTTTCGTTAAAATTTGCTCAGGTTGAATCAAATAAAATTCCTTATCAGTTGAAATAATATTTTGGACACAATCAATTTTTCCAATATATTCCCTAAATTTGATGTAGGCAGGATAATCATTTAAAGCGAAAATTGTGGAAAGGATGGCATTGTCAGCTATTTCAATTGGCATGAGCTGCATACGTTTTCCATTATCTTTTGCATCAATCAAAACCCATTTGTAATCAAGATAAATGCTCATAGAAGCAATTTTAGAATTTGCTGCTGCACAAATGTCATTTGCAATCATTTGCAAGTCAAAATCTTTCATAAAAAACTACTCTTAATTATAGCTACATATTATCTACTTAAAGTTTGCTGTGATGATCGCACCCTATAATAATTACTCTCAAAGACTTTCAGACTTGACTAACTTCACCTCTAACTCACACCCAACAGCCTGAGCATATCGTCGCAAAGTTATTAGAGAAGGCGAATGCTTACCACTACTGAGAGATGACTCCAATCGAGTAATTGCTGTAGCCTTAGTTCCCATCCGAATAGCCACTTGAGCCTGAGACAAACCAGCCTTCTCACGAGCAGCCAACATTTGCCGCAATATCGAAAACTCAACATCCATACTTTCATAAGCCGCAAGAGTTTCAGGATTGGATAGAGCTTGAGCTTTGAGTTCAGCGTGATTCATTATTTTTTAACCTCCAATAGACGAGATCGAGCAATTTTCAACTCTTTGGTAGGAGTCTTTTGCGACTTTTTTATAAATCCATGAAGCATTACGATTCGCTTATCGACAACCGTACAGTAAAAGACCCTAGCAATACCTTCCTGTCCCTTAATCCGAAGCTCAAACAAGCCATCGGACATAGCCCGTGAATGTGGCATCCCAAGATTAGACCCAAATTCCAACATTAAATCAGTAAGACGGAAGTATTTTGCAGCCAAACTGGGCGGCAAGTCGAGAATGAACTTCTCAACATCACGGTAAGCGTACTCAATGTTCCACGACATACAAAAATAGTAACATATTTGTTATATTCTACTGCACCTATAATGAATGTGAGAGGAAACGGTTATCTTCTCAAGTTTGCTGTGGTCAATTTAAACATGAAGATCGGGAGGTGCAAAATCAAAGGGTAGCTCGTTATTGATTGCTTGAATTTGTTTTGCCTCGTAAGTATTTATCTCACCGATATAGGGAACTAGAATTTGCTTAAGCCGATCGCGATAAAAGCGGTGCAAACTGTAATTTGGTGTCGCAGGAAATCCGCGCCGCTTTTTGTGTTGTCCGCCTGCCCCTGGGTCAAAGCGTTTAATGCCTTGAGCGATCGCCCATTCGATCGGTTTGTAATAGCAAGCATTAAAGTGCAAACAATCGATTTCCTGAACCGATCCCCAATAACGCCCAAATAGCTGATCGTCTTTGCGAATACAAAATGACATTCCCAATGGTTGCGGATGATCCGCGATCTCACCTGCTACGAATACAAGGCGATCTCGGAAGCTATGGGCGAGATTTTCAAAAAACTTGCGATTTAAATATTTGCTGCCGCCCCAAAATTTATTGCAATGATCGTTATACAGCTCATACATATAGCCATAGAAATAATGCGGAATCTCTTCACCCGTATAAACGCGCATGTTAATTCCTGTACTTTCCACCGATTTACGTTCACGTTTAATATTTCGGCGCTGATTGGCATTAAAATTTTTGAGATAATCATCAAAATCGGTAAATTCTTGATTTTCCCAAACATAACTATGGTGCATCCAAGTTGTAAATCCCCGCGACTCCAACTCATGCTTCCAACTGGGATCGACATATAAAAAATTACAACCTGACATCTGATGTTTGTCGCAGAGGCGATCAATCTCCGCAAGCATTAGGTCATAGATTTTTGATACCTCATCAGCGCGATCGCAAAGCTCAGGATGCACCAAAAAGCGATAACCCACCGCAGGCGTAAATGGAGCCATGCCCAATAATTTCGGATAATACTCAATCCCCAATCGATAGGACAAATCCGCCCATTGATGGTCAAACACAAACTCACCTTGGCTATGCCCTTTTAAATACAAAGGAGCAGACGCAACCAATACATCGCCTTGCCATACCAACAAATGACTAGGTAACCATCCCTGCTGTGCGATCGCACAACCAGAAGATTCCAAATTCGAGAGCCATTCCCATTCAAAAAAAGGAGTAGCCAAAGGTTTTGCGAGAATATTCCATGCTTCAGACTTAACCTTATTAACTGTATCCACCCAAGTCGTCTTATAACGGGAAGCTTGTTGCAGCATAGTGAAAGTCTTGGCAATGTTAAGTAAAGTATTTAGTATACATAGCTTAACAAATTAAGTTATTTACAATAATTTTACGTTGTTACTTTTAAATAGTTCTTTGCACACCACTATTTCTTGACTGGGAAGGGAATAGAACATAAAACCCAAAATAAAAGTGGCGGTGCTTCGTGCTGCCACTTTTATTTTGGGTTTAGATTTGTCTTATCTCTTTTACTACTATGTAATCCCAAATAAAATTTTTCATTTGACAGCCTGTCTTTTGACATTTCTCATTAAGCAACAAATACTAGAAGGTTGATCGATTGAATTTGCTGTATAGGCATTCACTATATAGGCTGAGTCAATTGGTTTAACTTGTGTGGAGTAAAGTTGTAAATATGAGTCTTTTAAAGTTGCTATTATTAGCATCTAGTTTTTTATCGGCGTTTTTGGGTTTGGCTAATGCGGTTAATGCAGAACCATTAACTGTTGAGGAAATGCGATCGCAAGCCTCTCACCGCAGTTCAGATTTAAGGTCAATATCTTCTACTCAGCCAGCAACATCTCAACCGATCTCCCAAAGCAAGGTTGAAGATGACAGCGATGAAACCGAAATCCGAGTGACAGGTACGAAATCGCCATTCGCTCCTAGTTCTGCCCCCACATATATCATACCTAAGTCAGAAATCGAGCAGCAAAACCCTAGTACCGCCGCAGAGATATTGCGTAACTTGCCTGGATTTGCGATTAATGATTATGGCTTTGGTGCTGATATTCATACAGGTACATTCCTCCGTGGCTTTTCGATCAATCAATCCATATTTCAAATCAATGGGCGCTCCTTTGGCAGCAACGTTAGTACCTATCACGGTGGGACTGATCTCAATGGTATTCCTGCCGATGCGATCGATCGGGTAGAACTCACAGGTGGCACTAGCGCCACACTCTACGGTTCGGAAGCCTTTGGTGGAGTGATCAACCTTACCACCAAAAAAGAACCACAACCACTCAAAGCAACCGCAGGAGTTGAGATTGGTTCCTATGGCTATCAGCGCTATCGAGTTGGCTATGGCGGCACTCTAGATAATGTCAACTTCCGTTTGGGGTATGAGCGGTTTAGCACTGATAATAACTATCCAGTGCCCGTAGGAGCAGCTAATCGCAACTCTGCTGATGGCAGATTGTTTAATGGAGACACTCGCATTGACAACTTCTATGGCAGTGTCGAATTCCCCCTTGATCCGCGCAATTCTTTTAACCTTGATGCATACAAGACAGCTAGTCGGCGCGGACTGCTCTATTTTGGATTTCCATTACAACGCGATCGCCTTGATCACGATCTGCTGAACATCGGCGCAACTGTAACGACCAAACTGGGGGATGGTAATAACTCCACTCTCAAAACCACGATCGGTTACAACCAAGACTTTTTCAATACTTACGGGCCAGCAGGAGGATTCTTTCGGACTGGTTCTTTGGATTCTAAAGCCCTAAGTGGACGTGTAGAAAATCAATGGCAAATCTCACCCACCTACAAGCTCACGTCAGGATTGGATATTAATAGTAGTTCCATTCGTGGCGATGTGTTTATTAGCGGTTCTCCTTTTAGTGCGAATAATGGTGTGGTCAGTCGCGATCGCTTGCTAGTAGCTTTATTTGCCCTAAATACTTTGCAGCTTGACGACAATTTTCAGCTAGAGCTAGGCTTGCGCCAAAATTTTACCAATGATTTTGGTAGTTATCTCAACCCCACAGTTGGGACTAGATGGAATATCACGCCCGATTTAATCTTCCGCAACAGCTTAGCCGTTCTTCAGCGTAACCCAGGACTCGATCAGCTATATGTTCCTGATAGCATTCATAGGTGGCTTCCCAATCCTAACTTGGTTCCTGAAAAGGGCGTGGC
This sequence comes from Pseudanabaena sp. M085S1SP2A07QC, assembly GCA_020404895.1. GTDB lineage: Bacteria > Cyanobacteriota > Cyanobacteriia > Pseudanabaenales > Pseudanabaenaceae > Pseudanabaena. Next base: position 5,311 of record JADBWK010000095.1, read on the forward strand.
TTACACCGCAGGATTTGATTTGAATCTTTCCAAATCCTTTGTTGCCCAGTTGACCTATTTTGGTAGCAGTCTAAGCGATCGCCTTGGCATTATTGCAGCACGTTGGGAAAATGTGGGACAGGTGAATACCAATGGGATCGAGGCAGCCTTAAAGTTGCAGATCACGCCTGAGTTTTCCTCATTCCTCAACTACACCTACACCGATGCCAAAATTATAAGTAGTAGAACTGCTGCTGAAGTTGGCTTACAGCTAGCCACTGTGCCATATTCTGTCGCTAAATTGGGAGTTAACTATAATTCCAATGGTTATCAAGCCAATCTATTCTTTAATTACTATAGCGGTTCTCGCCGAGCGGTATTTGCAGACACAGGGGTTAGCGCGACTGAGTTCTCACCAGCCTATCTCAGCCTAGACTTTAACGCTAAGGTTCCATTGTATAAAGATATATCTTTGAACCTCAGTCTAGAAAATCTAACTGATCAAAGCTATGAAAAGACTAATCGCATTTATCAACCTGGGCTCACCTATCGGATTGGCTTACAAGCTAGTTTTTAACCGTAATCCAATTAGAAATTTGCGTTAAAACTACTGAGATTCCTTCTAGATTTAGCAGTATCTGGAGAACTGGAGCATTCTAGCAAAAAACACCCAAAACTCAGTCTGTATAGCTAACACCCAAAGTACACCAATCATAGACTAATGCAAATACATAGAATTATTATTGCTAGATATTTGTTAGGACTTACGCAACAATGCCCTGAAAGACTCATTTTGCCGTAGGGGCAATTCATGAATTGCCCCTACGGCTCGTTCTTTTGCGTAAGTCCTAATTTGTATTAGTCTATGATAAAAATTGCCTAACTTAACTTCCTAACATGTCCAAACTGTTTGATACCCTAGTCGCAGGTGGAGTAACGATTATTCCACTCTTGATTTGCTCATTTTTAGTTGTGGCTCTCTCGATCGAGCGTTCTATTATTTGGTCACGTGTCAGAAAGAATCAGAAGCGCATTGTCAAAACAGCATTGCAAATTTATCAGCAAGATCCCAACCAAGCCGAAGATTTTCTGCAACAACATCTCGACTTTGCGATCGCCCGTATTTATTTAGAAGCGATCTCGATTCCCAATGCTACACCCACCGAATTTGCCCTTGCCCTTGATGCGCGAACTCAGGCGGAATTACCTAATCTCAGGCGTTTCAATATTATTTTTGAAGTCATTGTGGGGCTGGCTCCTTTACTAGGCTTACTTGGTACGGTAACTGGTCTCATCACCTCCTTTGGTTCTCTCACTTTAGGTGATATCGGTGGCTCAAAGTCCCTCAATGTTACGGGTGGCATTAGTGAAGCGCTTATTTCTACTGCGATGGGATTGATTGTGGCGGTAATGGCTTTGATTGCCGCAAGTATTTTCCGATCGCTTTATGCTCAACAGCTTGCTTATTTTGATGAATGTTGCACTCAATTAGAACTAAAGCATTTGCGATCGCTTCGTCAACAGGCTCATCAACAGGTAAATATACATGTCTAGAAGACTACGCCGCCGATATGAGGCTGAAATGGCAAATCAGCCCCTAGAGATCAAGAACCTTCTACCACTTATGGATGTAGTTTTTGCACTGTTGACATTTTTTGTACTTTCTTCATTATTTCTGAATCGCACCGAAGGCTTACCCGTAGATTTACCCAAAGCTCAGTCTGGCGCAATGCAAAAAACACCTGCTCGTGCAACGATTAGTATCAATGAAAAGACAGAAATATTTTTGAACAAACAAAAAATTGGAATTGCTGAAGTTAGCGATCGCGTCAAACAGTTATTAGAACCAAATCAAGATCTTGTAGTAGTTCTCAATGCCGATCGCAGCGTCCAGCATGGTGATGTCGTCCAAATCATGGATCAACTGCGCCAAATTCCCCGAGTCAAAATGGCGATCGCTACTAAGAATAATTAAGGAAAAGGGAAAAAGCCATAGGTAAAGTAAGATATGAATAAGATTAAAAATACATCTGAACTTGAAGATGTCCAGTCAAAAAAAGAGAATCGAGCTTTAGTATCCTTATTATTTATAGGCTTTGTTGGTTCCGCTTGTGTTCATGCTGCTGCGATGATTACTCCAGTTCCTACCTTGTGGAAACCTGTGAGCAAAGAATCGGAGGAAATAATGGAATTTGTCGTAGATACGACCAAAACACCTGAAGAGAAAACTCCCGAAATCGCCAAAGAACCAGAACCAATTGTCAAACTTGCCGTCAATCAACCTAGTGAAGAAGTTGCACCAGCAGCGATCGCCCTCGCCCCCGAAACTAAAACACCTCTAAAAGAAGGCAAAGACGCACCTGCTCCAGACAATCTCAAACCTTTGCTCACCAAAGGTACTAGTGACACCAAAATTCAGCAAGGCGGCGGCTCAATTATTTCTAAAGATGGAATTGGTTCTGGTTTTGGTAATGCAAAAATCCCCACAGGCTTTGTACTAGGTGGCAAAGTTAACGGTAATCCCAACGGTTCTAAAAATGGAGTAATTGGCGGCATTATCAACGGCAAACTAGGAGGTAAAAATCCTCAAGGGACTAGCACATTACCTCCTGCATCCACTCCACCAATTGATCCCCCCCAAAAAAGACAACTTAACCTTGAATGTCTCAGTTGCCCCAAGCCCCAATATCGCGGTAAAGAGGGAACGCCGAGAGTTACCTACGATATTGCTCCCGATGGCAGAGTTACGAACGTGCGCTTGCGTCAATCTAGTGGCGACGAGCAAACTGATCGCGAAACCATCGAAGCAATGAGCAAATGGCAATTTAATCCGCAAACCATACCTGAAGGTGGGCGTACTAATGTCAAAGTAAGAGTCACCTTTGAAGAGCAAGGTTCACAATTTCAGCGTCAAAATGAAGAGCGGCGGCGGGAAGCCGAAAAACTAGCCGAACAAGAACGTCAACAACGTGAAGCCGAGCGATCGCTACCAGCCCCCACAGCCATAACGCCAGTTAATAATCCGACCCCAGACATATCTCCAGCATCAACATCAGCCCCAGTAATTAATTCACCTCCTGCCTCACCCCAGCCTGCATCAGTAAACGATGCACCACCGCCTGCTGCACCTAAGCCTACACCTTTACTACCTCCACCACTAAGTGAAAAATAATTGGTCACGCATTTTAACGACCGTGGCAATCTAAACTTAGAATTTTCAGTAAAAAAAAGAGACAATGCATAAATGGCACTAACCCCCCACTTAATCATTTCCATATCAATCATTTCCTTTCTAAAACTACCGAATTTTGAATCACAAGAGACTTGTGAATTTATGTAAACAAATGGTGTTACATAACACCATTTACGTTAATGTATATACATGGCACAAGAGACAGAGCAACTCAATCCAAACGCAAACCTAGCTTAAATTTTGAAAGCAAAAAGGAGAAGCAAAAAGAAAGAGTTAAAAGTCAAATCGGATTGACGCTTTGTTGCTCCCCACGATTCTTTCGATCTTTACGGGGCAGTGCTTATTCTAAAGATCGGTGTAGTTTTGATTACTTCGATAGCCTGTATTGTTATTGGGGTCTCTTAATTTTTTGTTCAATGTTTCTTTAGGTTTTGACCTAGCATGAAGACAAGATGAGACAAACTTATGTAGTTGAAAAGATAAGGGCTACAGCGCACAGTTAATCAATACCAACACGTTCCAGTAAACCTCTAGTAGAAACTTTAATTGAATTACTTTAAAACATGAGTCTAGCAGCCTTCTGCTAGACTCATTCAGCTTTGTGGGAAAAAGCAAAGACAATCGCTTCGCAACTACCTTTGCTTTTAATGATCCATTCTTCGGTAAAATAAACAACAATTCTTTATTTTCATGATTTTAACTCAGGGGTAAATGAGCATTGCGTAAAATCGTTATCGCTGGCAACTGGAAAATGTATAAAACCCAGTCTGAAGCCAAAACATTTTTCTCGGAATTTCCTGCACACCTCAAAAACACCGCTTCCCAAGCGGCGATCGCCGATCAGCAAATCCTTATTTGCGTCCCCTATACAAATTTGGCGATCTTACAAACAATCCTGCCAGCGATCGGTCAAGCAAACCTGAGTATTGGTGCTCAAAATGTTCACTGGGCAGAGAATGGCGCATTTACAGGTGAAATATCTGCGCCAATGTTGCTAGAAATGGGCATAAAGTACGTCATTATCGGGCATAGTGAACGTCGTCAGTTTTTCGGAGAAACCGATGAAACCGTTAACAAACGGCTTAAAGCTGCCCAAGCTCACGGCATTACACCCATTCTTTGTGTCGGCGAAAGCAAGCAGCAACGGGATGCTAATGAAACTGAATCTTGGATTTTTTCACAATTAGCCGCTGACCTTGTTGACGTTGACCAGAATAATCTGATCGTTGCCTATGAACCAATTTGGGCGATCGGCACTGGAGATACCTGTGCCTCTAGCGAAGCTAATCGCGTAATCGGACTAATTCGTGGTAAGCTTACAAATCCTAACGTCACAATTCAGTATGGTGGTTCCGTCAAAGCTGATAATATTGACGAGATCATGGCTCAACCTGAAATTGATGGTGTGCTGGTTGGCGGAGCAAGTCTTGACCCAGCAGGCTTTGCCCGAATTGTAAATTATCGTTAGTTTTGCCTGTATTGCCTTTTGTTTACAAGTTGTCCATCTAAAGACAGCGATCGCTACAGCCGACATAGCCATAACAAAGCTCATCAAACCATGACAATTGTTTTTACAATTGACTTAGTGAGACGTACTTTGTTATAATTATGTGCTGTTGATTAGAATACACAGCCGCAGATATACCAAATCATCACTTATGCCCACGATCCAACAGCTCATCCGCAGTGAGCGCCAAACCATAAACACCAAAACAAAATCTCCTGCCCTAAAAAGTTGTCCTCAACGCAGGGGAGTATGTACGCGCGTCTACACTACAACACCCAAAAAGCCCAACTCTGCACTTAGAAAAGTGGCACGGGTACGCTTGACTTCTGGATTTGAAGTCACCGCATACATCCCTGGCATTGGGCATAACCTCCAAGAACACTCCGTTGTGATGATTAGAGGCGGTCGTGTAAAAGATTTACCAGGTGTGCGTTATCACATTATCCGTGGCACTCTCGATACTTCAGGCGTAAAGGATCGTAAGCAAGGACGCTCAAAGTATGGGGCAAAACGTCCTAAGCCAGGTCAAGCTGCCGCCGCAAGTACTGGCAAAAAGAAGAAGTAAAAATCATCAGCAAAAGGTTTTCAGAACCATTTAGTAAAATTAGCAATTCATTTTATAAGGTGAATTTAGTACCGCAATGTCCCGTAGAACGAAAGCTTCAAAGCGCATAACCCCTCCTGATTCGGTTTATAATAGCCGTCTTATTAGTATGCTTATCCGTCGTGTAATGTCACGCGGCAAGCATTCTGTGGCTTCTCACATTGTTTACAAAGCCCTTGACACAATTGGCGAACGTACAGGTAATCCACCATTAGAAGTGTTTGACCGAGCCATTCGTAATGCTACTCCATTGGTCGAAGTCAAAGCTCGTCGTGTTGGTGGTGCTACATACCAAGTACCGATGGAAGTCCGCACTGACCGTGGTGTTGCCCTAGCTCTTCGCTGGTTAGTTCAGTATTCTCGTGGTCGTGCTGGACGTAGCATGGTTACTAAACTAGCTAACGAGTTGATGGATGCTGCCAATGAAACAGGTCAAACCATCCGTAAGCGTGAAGAAACACACAAAATGGCAGAAGCAAATAAAGCATTCGCTCACTATCGTTACTAAACTAACGCTATTAAACTTTAGATTGCCTCGCTATACTATCCTTAATATAAATTCTTAATTCCTGACAAACACGAGGAAACTATTGTGGAACGCTCTATTGCCTTAGATAAGGTACGCAATATAGGTATCGCAGCTCATATTGATGCTGGTAAAACCACAACTACAGAGCGCATCCTATTTTACTCTGGCGTTGTTCACAAAATAGGTGAAGTCCATGATGGGACTGCAACGACAGACTGGATGGCGCAAGAGCGCGAACGTGGTATTACAATTACTGCGGCAGCTATTAGCACCAGTTGGAAAGACCACCGCATTAACATTATCGACACCCCTGGACACGTAGACTTCACAATTGAAGTCGAACGTTCTATGCGAGTACTTGATGGTGTAGTTGCGGTTTTCTGTGCAGTGGGTGGCGTGCAACCTCAGTCCGAGACTGTTTGGAGACAAGCTGATCGCTACAAAGTACCTCGTCTCGTATTCGTCAACAAGATGGATCGCATGGGTGCGAACTTTTTGCGAGTAAGAGAGCAGATTCGGGCTCGTTTTGGCTCCAACGCTGTCCCCATCCAGTTACCTATCGGTAGTGAAGCAGAGCTTGTGGGCATTATAGATCTAGTCAAAATGAGAGCCTATATTTATAAAGACGAAATAGGCAAGGATATTGAAGAAATAGATATTCCTGCCGATTTAGTCGAACTGACCAATGAGTGGCGCGGTAAACTACTTGAATCAGTTGCCGATTCAGATGACGTTCTGATGGAAAAATATCTTGAAGGCGAAGAGCTCACCGAGGAAGAGGTAAGAGTAGGGCTGCGCAAAGGAACTTTGAGTGGTTCAATTGTACCGATGACTTGTGGTTCAGCTTTCAAAAATAAAGGCGTACAGCTTTTACTTGATGCTGTTATCGATTATCTTCCTGCACCTAGCGATGTCAAACCAGTTTCAGGTTTGTTAGCTAATGGAGAGGAAGCACTTCGTGAAGCCAAGGACGATGCACCAATGTCAGCACTTGCATTCAAAATCATGGCTGATCCCTATGGTCGTCTCACCTTTGTGCGAGTCTATTCTGGCATCTTGAAAAAAGGTTCCTATGCTCTAAACTCCAGCAAAAACAAGAAAGAACGTATCTCGCGTCTGATCATATTGAAGGCTGATGATCGTCAAGAAGTTGACGAACTCAGAGCAGGAGATCTCGGTGCAGTATTGGGGCTCAAAGACACCTTTACTGGAGATACCCTTTGTGACGACAGCTCACCGATTGTTCTTGAAACTCTGTTTATTCCTGAACCTGTGATTTCTGTGGCTGTTGAGCCTAAGACAAAGCAAGATATGGAAAAACTATCCAAGGCTCTACAGTCTCTTTCTGAAGAAGATCCTACCTTCCGCGTAATGACAGATCCTGAGACAAATCAAACAATTATCTCTGGCATGGGTGAGCTTCACCTTGAAATTCTCGTTGATCGGATGAAGCGCGAGTTTAACGTTGAAGCTAACGTGGGTGCTCCTCAAGTAGCTTATCGTGAGACTATCCGCAAAACTGTCACTGATATTGAAGGTAAGTTTGCTCGTCAAAGTGGTGGTAAGGGGCAGTATGGTCACGTCGTGATCAATTTGGAACCTACTGAACCAGGTACAGGATTTGAATTCGTATCAAAAATTGTCGGTGGTGTTATTCCTAAGGAATTCATCAAACCTTCGGAGCAAGGCATGAAAGAAGCCTGTGAGTCTGGGATTCTTGCAGGTTATCCTGTGATCGACCTCCGAGCTACCCTTGTACATGGTTCTTTCCATGACGTTGACTCTTCAGAAATGGCTTTTAAAATTGCTGGTTCTATGGCAATTAAGGAAGCTGTAATGAAAGCTCAGCCAGTTTTGCTGGAACCAATGATGAAGGTAGAAGTCGAAACTCCTGAAGACTACATGGGTGATGTAATCGGTGACCTTAGTCGTCGTCGAGGCAATATCGCTGGCATGGAAGATACCCCATCTGGGAAAAGCGTTGAAGCAAGGGTTCCTTTGTCTGAGATGTTTGGTTATTCTACTGACCTTCGCTCGTCAACTCAAGGTAGGGCTAGCTTCTCGATGGAATTTAGCCATTATGAAGAAGTGCCGAAGAATGTTGCTGAAGCCATCATTGCTAAAAACAAGGGCAAAAAAGAGTAGTCCTTTAAAATACTCGACAAATACTCTATAAACTAGAGTAATAATTACCGAAAAAGCTCTACGAACTAGAGTAACAATTACTAAATTTAAGGATAATTACGAAAAAATGGCACGCGCTAAATTCGAGAGAAACAAACCCCACGTCAATATCGGTACTATCGGTCACGTTGACCATGGTAAGACGACCCTAACTGCCGCAATCACGATGTCTTTAGCCGCTGCAGGTCAAGCAACAGCTAAGGCATACGATCAAATTGATGCTGCTCCTGAAGAAAAGGCTCGTGGAATTACGATCAACACTGCTCACGTTGAGTATGAAACCTTAGCTCGTCACTATGCACACGTTGATTGTCCTGGACATGCTGACTATGTTAAGAACATGATCACTGGGGCTGCCCAAATGGACGGTGCAATCCTCCTCGTATCTGCTGCCGATGGGCCTGAACCTCAAACCCGTGAGCACATTTTGCTAGCTCGTCAGGTTGGTGTGCCTAATCTTGTTGTTTTCTTGAACAAAGAAGATCAAATGGAAGGCGAAGATGAACTAGTTGAACTAGTAGAGCTAGAAGTTCGTGAATTGCTTTCTTCCTATGACTTCGATGGCGACAATATTCCCATCACTCGTGGTTCTGCATTGAAAGCCGTCGAGCAAATGACGGCTAATCCTAAGACTCAACGTAGCGAAAATCCTTGGGTTGACAAGATTTGGAATTTGATGGATTCAGTTGACTCCTATATTCCTACTCCTGAGCGTGATGTTGACAAGCCTTTCTTGATGGCCGTTGAAGATGTGTTCTCGATTACTGGTCGTGGCACGGTTGCTACAGGTCGGATTGAGCGCGGTACTGTTAAAGTTGGCGATGTTGTTGAGCTTGTTGGTATCACTGATACTCGCACTACAACCGTCACTGGTATTGAAATGTTCAAGAAGAGCCTAGAGCAAGGATTGGCTGGAGACAACGCTGGTCTATTGCTTCGTGGTATTCAGAAAGATGAAATTGAGCGTGGCATGGTTTTGGCTAAGCCTAAATCAATTAATCCTCATACTCAGTTTGAAGGTGAGGTTTACATTTTGACCGAGAAAGAAGGTGGTCGTAAGACTCCTTTCTTCCCTGGCTATCGTCCTCAGTTCTATGTGCGTACAACTGACGTAACTGGAACAATTGTTACCTTCACGGCAGATGATGGTAGCGAAGCTGAGATGGTTATGCCTGGCGATCGCATTAAGATGACTGTTGATCTGATTAACCCGATCGCAATTGAGCAAGGAATGCGCTTTGCGATTCGTGAAGGTGGTCGTACAGTTGGATCTGGTGTTGTTAGTAAGATTATTGACACTACTCCAGCAGTTGAAGACAAGAAGAAGAAGTAATTATTTTTCTTGAAATAAAAAAGCCTCGCAAAGCGAGGCTTTTTTTGATTTTAATTAAAAATCTCCGCAGGATCGGCGGTTTGAACTCTACGGAGCGATAACGTCCCCGAAATGGAACACATGGCAATCGTGAGCAAAAATAATTGCACAATGCGATCGCCATCTAACTCCATCAACAAACCCGTGGCATTTTGGGTCAGGTTATAAAGAAGTGCACAGATCAGTAGGGCTGGCACAAATCCATAGATAGATAACAACAAAGATTCTTGCAAAACTAGGCGAAACAAATAGAAATTACTATATTGCTAAGCCAATGTACACAGGATAGATAGACTTTACGCCTGTAAAACCACCAGCTTGATAGAGGCGACGGCGAGAGAACTGTTTGAGATTCAACAAGTTGTTAGAGCTAGGATGAATTAGCACCAAATCGCTGCGCAGATTCAAATGCAGCAGAACTGCACTCTTAAATAAAGCATCCCGAAAACCTAGCTGCATTGCAATCAAAATTACTGCAAACATAACGCCCGCGATCGCGATCGCTAGGCGACCTTTCTGATAGGTAAGTTGTAGCCAAGCTAAAGGAATCGCCAACATAACAATCAAAAGATTTGCACAATTTTCATTTTTATTTTATTTTCATTTTTTGCTCTAGGTAACCCAATTTATTGGAAAATGATAGGTGGCGATTCACGCTGTCTGTCATTTTTTAAGATGGAGGTGTGGATTTGAGATGTTTATAGAGCCATCCACATCCACCTAGGCAAGTGTGCTTATCCTCTTCGGAAACGTTAGTATTCGTTCTTAAATACTCTTGCAACCATTGGCATCCACGCATGAGGAGATTTTCGAGATCGAGATTCCACATAATGATTTTATGATCTTCACCCGATGACACCAAAATCTTGCCGTTGGGACTAAAGCAGACACTGCGCACGGGGCCTTGATGCCCATTAAATGTTCGCAAAAGCGTGCCGTCGCCACTCCAAAATTGAATTGTCGAATCTTCACTAGCGGAAACAATCGATTTCCCGTCAGGGCTAAAACAAACACTAGTGACTTCGGCACTATGACCATTTAAGGTTTTAATTAATTGCCCCTCAATACTCCAAAGTTTCACACTTTGATCCATACTGCCACTAGCAATCATCTTGCCATTGGGATTAAAGCATACCGTATAGACTTCAGCACTATGTCCGTCCAAGGTCCCAAGCAGAGTGCCATCCCAACTCCAAAGATTAATTAATTTGTCTTTGCTAGCTGATGCAAGCATACTGCCATCGGGAGCAAAGTCGATGCTATATACTTCGGCAGTATGTCCTGTGAGGGTCTGTAGCCATTTCCCATCAGCGCTCCAAACTCGGACAGTACCATCGGCACTACAAGAGGCAAATACCTGACCATCGCAACGATAAACAACCTTATAAATCTCCGCACGATGGGCGCTAATTGTGTCAATTAAAGTTCCATCAGTTCTCCATATTTTGATACTGGCATCGGCAGCGGCAGTCAGAATAGTAGAACTGTCTGGGCTAAACGTAACACAATTAACTTTGCCGTTATGCCCTTCTAAGACTGCTTCAAGCGTGCCATTGGCATTCCAGAGGTTGACAGTTTTATCTTTGCAAGTAGATGCCAAAAATTTAGAGTTGGGACTAACTGCTACGGAGATAACTTCATCTGTATGCCCCATTAATGTACGTAAAGGCGTTCCACGAATTGACCAAAGTTTTACAGTGGTGTCTTTGCTTGCTGAGGCAAGAGTCTTGCCATCAGGACTGAATGCAACGCTAAGAACAACATCACCATGTCCTTGGAAGGTATACTGTAAGCCTTGTTCAATATCCCAAACACGAATTGATCGATCGAATCCACTAGAAGCGATCGTATGATTGTCATGACTAAAGGCAACACTCCAGACTTTGTCTGAATGGCCATAAAAAGTTTTAAGTAAAATTCCATCCGATCCCCACATTTTAACCGTGCGATCGCGGCTTCCCGAAACAATGGCTAAACCGTTGGGGGCATAAGCAACACTTTCGACGAAGCTGTCATGACCCTGTAGATGTTTGAGTTTTACACCTAGAGTATTCCAAACAATTAAACTGCGATCGGCACTACCCGAGACTAAAGATTTACTATTAGGATGAAATGCCACACAGGTAACCCAGCGATCGTGACCGCCGCGTAAAGTGCGAATCATCGTGCCGTCATTTTTCCAGAGCCTAACGGTCTTATCTTCGCTTGCCGAGGCAATCATCTCTCCATCAGGGCTGAAACATACATCTAAAACAGGTCCTTCATGTCCTCTGAGAGTAGCGATTGGTTGGGGAGCAAATTTACCCTCCGCAGATTCATCGCGGTTCCAAATCTTAACCATATTGTCTCGGCTACCTGAAACCAACTGGTTATCGTTTGGACTAAAGGCGACACTGGTTACCCAATTGGTATGACTTGCTAAGGTTTGTAATAAAACTCCTGAGGCATCCCAGATTTTGATGGTGCGATCGCTGCTAGCCGAAGCGATCAACTTACCATCGTGAGAATAGCAAACTTTATTAACCCAAAACCCATGTCCTTCAAGACGATTAAATTCGTGTATACCATAGACAACCTGCTCTAAAGCGGTTATGCTCCGAATTTGAGTGTTAGCACGGAGATTTTCGAGAGTGGTTTCATCAACCTGCGTTGTAAGGCGTTTCAGCTGAACACCACCAATCACGCCTGCAATCATTGCTTCAATATGATTGTTTGAGAGAAACAGCGCTTCCGAAGAAATGGTGTAAGCAACAATTTTTTCATTGATTTCGCCCATCTCCGCAATTATGCGTTGACGGCGCTCAGCATCTAGACTCTTTTCTAGCTCTTGACTTAGTTTTTCGAGGCGATCGGCATCGGCAGCACGAGCTGACATCAATTGTTCGCGATCATTAACTCTTTGAGAAGCCTCCAAAAAATTAAGATCTATTTTAGGTAGTTCTGATTGCCCTTCTGCCCAAGCTAGGGATTCAGATAAACGAGTTCCTCGCAACAAGCAAGATTCATCGGTTTCTTCGGAGCGTTGCCATGCCTGTAAAGCCTCAAGATAAGGACAGTTACGCAGTTCTGAAAACTTAACCTTGTTTTTTAGTTTGATCACCACGATCGAAACATCGTCGTCAGGAAACTCTAGATCTGAGAATTTATCAAGGGCAACCTTTAAGCCTTGTAAAATATCCTTCGCTGGATATTGAGCTAGTTCAATTACAGTTTTGCGCAGTGGAGAAACATCGCTACCATTAGATCGACCAAATTCCTCTCCCAATGGACTAGTTGCTTCAAATAGTCCATCACTACAAAAGATCGCGATATCTCCTTCATTAAGAGATCGCGAAGTAGCTCTGTAGGTAGCACTATCAAAACGCCCTAGCGCGATCGCAGGGTTCACTACTTCTTCACAAGTATTAGTCTCTGCTCGATAAATTAGTGGACCAGGAATGCCAGCATTACCTAAATGTAGTTCATAGGTAAACAGGTTAAGTGCACCATAACAAAAGGCGATCGCATCATCAGTGCCACTTTTGCATAGCAATTGATTTAAAGAATTGAGCATAGAGGCTGGATTTTGTAACCTGCCTTGCTGTGCATAGGCATCAAGCTGTCCTTTAAATAAAGCAGCATGGATCGCCCCAGCAACTGACTTGCCTGAAGAATCTGCGATCGCTACAGCTAATATGCCTGATTGCTCTAAAAACTGATAATAATCGCCGCCAAGATCTACTGCTGTCCATACTTCCGCAGCAAGATCTAGCCCAGGGTAAGCAGGCAAGCTTTGTGGCAATAAGCTTCTTTGTAATAATCTGCCACTTGATAGGTCATTGGAAGTTTCATTTAACTGCATATACTGGTAGGCAGGGCAATCCTCAGAACAATTATTGTTAACACAGAGATCAAATATTTGTATTCAGCCAGACCATTTATTTACAAATAGTTCCCAAAAATTCTGTGCTATACACACAGAGAATCATACCCCCTAAGCTAGGGTAACTTCATACAAATATGGCATTTTCCTGTAAAGTTCAGGCTTAAATCTCATAAAGTCGAATTTAGTCACACTCAAGAGTTTCGCGAGTCATTCTTCCAGTCACAGGGTTTTGTCCTTTCGCTGATAGACAGAGCTTAAGACGAACTGGTGGACGTAAATCCACATCCGTAAAGTCTGCACCCTCAATTATCACGTTATTGAAAGAAGTACCGTAAGCAAATGAACCTTGAATTACGGCATTGGTTAAGTTTGCCTTATCAAGGCGAGCATTATCAAGCGTGCTATAGCTGAGATTTGCTCCTGTCAAGTTTGCCTCTTTCATATTGGCGGCAAAAAAACTAACTCCTTGCGCGTCAGCATTAATAAATGATGTGTTTCGCAGATCAGATTCATTGAACTGATAGCCTTGAAGCGATCGCTCTGAAAAGTCAGCGCCTTGAAGAAAAGCTTTCACATATACATCAGCCCAAACTGGATTAGCGCCTGTCAAGATTAGAACTAGACATAGCAGCATATTTATTGCATTGAAAATAATATTGCGTAAGGTAAAAACTGTGATTTTCATGATTTTGATGATAGCTGAGTCTTACCCACTTCTCAGTGAATAATTAGTGGTAAATGGCAAAGCTATGCATCACTAATTATTCACTTTATAACACTTATTCTTTGCGTGAGAAGGGAAGTAATATCAAGTTTATGGCAAAAGAAGTAGGCGATCGCGGGGAGATACTTGTAGCCCAACTGCTAAAAGCAAATGGGTGGGAAATTTTAGAAACCCAGTGGCGCTGTTATTGGGGTGAGTTGGATTTGATTGCTTGCGATCGCCAATGGTTGCTATTTATTGAAGTAAAAACCCGTAGTGATCGCAATTGGGATGCTGATGGCAGTTTGGCGATTACCCCTAAGAAACAAGCCAAACTAATTAAATCTGCTTCTACATTTTTAGCGCAAAATCCTCAACTATCTGCACTAGCCTGTCGGTTTGATGTTGCCCTAGTGCGCCGCACAACATCAGCAAATTTTTGCTTGCAGACATATATCGAACAAGCTTTTGTCGCATAGTTACATAACCCAGAAAAGAGGATGCCATAAATTTTTGATGGTGCGATCTTATAGCTGTCGCCATTCATGTCAGGACATAAAACCCAGATAGAGAGAAGCGGTGCTTCTCTCTATCTGGGTTGGGATTTGTTTTGATAAAAGTGGCTAAAGCTATATCGCCAACATTTGGCAAAATACTCACTAACGAGAGATCGCAGGCAGTCAATGAGCATGACAAAACTTCTCGATCTTGGTAAGGCAACTGCAACACATTAGGCAATTGACATGAAGCGATCGCTTGTTTAATAACCTGAGAACCTACGCAGTTACCAATAAATACAAATTTGATATCAGGACGATTCATCAGTAATTGAGCACAATTGAGGAACGTTTGACTATCATGGTAACGTCCCAAATTACCCGAATAAAGAACAACAAAGCAATCAGTTAACCCATATAGTTTGGCAAACCAATTTTCTGATTTAGCGATTGGGGAGAGTGTAAAGTAAAGTGTGTAAAGTCTAGGAAGTATACAGAGAGACAATCTAGACACACAATAACTAACACCAAAAACGATGAATATACGCAAAGAAATACTCGATGAAATGCTACAAGAATGTAAAACACCACCCGACCTATTCGGAGAAGGAGGAATCCTAAAGCAACTAACCACCGCGTTGGTGGAAAGAGCATTGGAAGCAGAATTATCTACCCATCTAGGGTACAAGAAGCATGAATCCAGACCAGGCGATGATAGTAGGCGGCGATCATATCGTGACGTTCAGATGAAGGAATTATTCCAACGTATTGCTCCCACGCTTCAGGGAAAAAATAACCTGCCCCCTCTTGATAAAACCACGCTAGTTCTTTATAACGCAGCATAAAAATGCCCCGCAAGATTAATGCTTGACAATATTCAGGATGGGTTTGACTATAGGCAAGCGCGAGTGTACTGCCCCAACTCCCCCCAGCTATTAATATTGAGATGTTTACGCAAAGTCTCAATATCTCCGACTAAATGCCATGTGGTGTTCTCGATAAGTTCAGCATGAGGAGTAATTTTGCCACAACCTCGCTGATCAAACTGGACAATACGCCACAAGTCAGGATTAAAATATTGACGATAAATTGGCTGACTCCCTCCCCCTGGACCTCCGTGCAAAATTACTACGGGCTTACCTTGAGGATTTCCCGACTCTTCAAAATAAATGGTATGTAAATTCGATACCTTGAGTAGTTCCTGTCTATATGGCTGGATCTCTGGATATATAGCAATGTAAGCTTTGATTAGGACATAAAACCCAAAAGATGGCAGAGCTTCGCTCTGCCATCTTTTGGGTTTTGAATTGTCCTATCTATCTCTTACGTTGCTATAGTTCACGCATAAAGTATTTTTAAAGGATTTATAGCTGCCGCCAAGTTTAATGTCACTTCTCGAAATTGTGTCTATACTTTCGAGAAGTTCACCCCCCCAAAGAGATTTGCGGCGCGAGGGGACGCACATCTCTTTTGGGGGGTGAAGTTGTCTCAACATGACTTCTGATGGCTGGCAATATAGCCTGATTAATTTATAGAAGTGCCCAATATAGCAACTTAATGCTAAAAAGCAGAAAAAGTGCTCCAATCTTTTTCTGCTTTTGGCTTTTTTATAAATGACTTTCAGTTTGTAACATGCGTTGATAGGCAAGCCAGCCTGCGGCGATCGCCACGACAAAAAAGCCAACTAAAAATCGAAGATGGATCACCATATCTGGGTTTGACAGGGTTTTGCTATCAGTTGAGAGTGCTGTAAATGCCTCACTCATATGATAGACAGGATTAAACTGAGTAATCAAAAGTAAATCTTTTGATAAGAATGTGGTTGGGAAGAATGCCCCACCTAAAATTAATAGTGGCACGCCCACCCCTGCAACCAAAGAATTGACATCTTCGACCTTACGCGCAAATTTTGTCGCTAGCACAAATCCAATACCAACATATGATCCAATACTTGCCAAAATCACAAAAATCCCTAAAGCGATCGATCCGCTAAAGCGTACTTCCCAAAACGCAGCAACTGTATAAATAATTAAAGTCTGTCCAAGACCGATCGCAGCATAGGCAAAGAAAATACCAAGAAAGTATGAAATTCCATTGATCGGCGAAATTAATAAACGCTTAATTGTAAGGCTTTCTCGTTCTGAGACAATCGTGGACATTGTGCCGCCAAGACAACTAAAAAATAAAGCTGAACCGATTAAAGTTGCGGGGGCAGATAGTTTAAACGATTCAACGGTTGTAATTTTTGAACCTTCTGCCAAGACAAATCCGTTCAGTAACAGCATAGAAATAGGGAAAATCACCCACAATAGCAAAGTCCGATATGTGCGAAATAGTTCTAATAAAATACGTCGCCCGATCGCGATCGCTTCATACCCATAGTTCATGTGAATTTTTTAGTGATTGAGTGGCTAGCTATGGTAATTATAAGTAGCGGTGGCAAGAAGCTCTGCTCTCTCTTTAGTAATTGGCCGTCAGAGATAAAAAATAACTGTGTTAAATGGCAAAGATTTTCTTAGCAAATATCTAAAGCGCATTGTCATCATTGGCGTGGCAATTTATCTTGCCTTTAGGTTGGGACAGACTTTGCAATTATTGCTGACTAGTGTTTTTTTGGCAGGGGCGATCACGCCAATCGTCGAGCAACTTACCAGTTTTCGGATTAGGGTTAAGAGCTGGGAAATTGGCTTAAATCGAGTATGGGCTGTGGTGATGCTCTACTTGTTTTTATTAATAGTTATCATTTTAGCGATCACTCCTGCCCCTCAAATCATTCTGGAACTTGGGCAATTTTTTATTAAACTGCCAAATTTGTTAGAGCAAATTCAATTACCAAAAGGGGGGATGTTTAATTTTAGTCCAGACCAACTCAGTCGCATTTTACAAACTCAGCCACTATTAGATCAAGCCCAAAATTTTGGCAAAGATATCGTTGGACAGACTTTTGTATTTACGTTGCAGATTGTGAATGCGATCGGGGTTGGTATTTTGAGCCTGTTGATTGCTGCATATATGGTGATCCATTCTGATAGTTTGGTGCGAAGGTGTTTACGTCCTTTTTCTAGTGAAGTCCGCCAACAGGTAGAAATTTTAATCCCGCCGATTACCCGATGTCTCGGAGCCTATGTGGTGGGGAGGATTGGTACGTCCAGTTTGCTTGGCTTTTGCACCTATTTGACACTTTCTCTCTTTGGAGTTCCCTACTCAGGAGCCTTGGGGCTATTGGTAGCGATCGCCAATTTAATTCCTTATATTGGCGGACTAATGGCTTTAGTCGCAATTTTTATCGCCGCATGGGGTGTTGATTTTAGCAAAGGTGCAATCGCCATATTTATTTGCTTTGCACTTCAACAGATCGAGGCTTTTATCCTTCAGCCTTGGCTAGTTGCACCTTACCTAAATCTTGATGCCTTTGAGCTTTTGCTCTCAATTATTGTTGGGGCAGAGCTTTTTGGCGTAGTTGGCGCAATCATCGCTCCGCCGATCGCTGGGACAAGCAGAATTCTTTTCAAGCATTTTACTGCTAGTCCTATAGACGAAGACGCTGATCATAAATAATCAAAGGTTGCTAAGCAGCCTTTTCCATTGCTTTGCGCTCAAACCCTAACCCGCAAAATTAAAAGCGTTGCTCCAGAAATTGCTATATAGCTAATGTCCCTTGTCTTAAGACAGATTAAAACCCAAGAATTGGTTGGCGGCACGGAGCGCCGCCAACCAATTCTTGGGTTTTATGTCCTATAGCAACGTAAGAGATAGATAGGACAATTCAAAAACCAAATAAATGAAGGCAGAGCAAAGCTCCGCCTTCATTTATTTGATTTTTATGTCCTAAGCAAAACTTTCATTGCTATAGTACACTTGGCGACAGCTATAAGTTCCCAAAAACAAGAGGCGACGCTAAGCGTCACCTCTTGTTTTTTAGTAAACCTGAATCCATTCATGGATTTCATAATCATTCCAAATGCCATTCTGCCAATAAATATCGGATTCAACAAGCTGCCGTGCTTCTGCTATATCGGAAGCAACATAAACTGCAAATACTTTGGTCAAGTCTTGAGTTGGACCAATAGTCAGTAATCTGCCAGATTCATACATGGCTTTGATGTTATCAAGATGGACTTGGCGAAAAGGTGCACGTTTTTCTAGTACATTTTCGCAATAGCTGCCCCACACTACAAATTTTTTAAGTTCAGTGCTCAATTTTCTACCAATCCCTATAGATATAAATTCACTACTTCAAAATAATTGAAGCCTACTTTGCACTCCTCTATATATTTTATTTATGAATTATTGGTCTTAGGAAATTTCAAGTAAAAAATAGCAATTTTCATTATGAGAAACAATTAGAGGCTTTTCCGCACCGCAGTCGGTGGAAAGCCCCAAATTGTTTTTTGAAAGCCATCCGCAGGCTGGCTTTCAAAAAACAATTTTCAAAATGAGAATAGCTGAAAAAAAATGATCCATATAAAACAAAAAAATAGCGACGGACTGAGCCCGTCGCTATTTTTTGGGGATCAATTATTTTGTGTGGGTTCCTTAGTTAAAAAACAAACGATCAGCAATTAAAGCAACTGTGGTAGCAAAAGCAGTCACACCGATCGCTACAAAAATATTTTGACCTTGACTGACACTAAAACAAGCAACTGCTCCTGCGCCCAAACCTGCTGTAACTGCTGCAACTACAGGATCTTTAGTTGATTTATTATACATTTTTTAAAATACCGACTACTTAAATAAAAAATTTTGATGCTTAATGATTGCTAGCCTACAGCAGCCACCCAAGTCCGTTGGTAGTTCTCAATAATTCTTCTTGCTAGCCAGCATTTTCGTAATATTCAGTTACATAATCAATATCGCGATCTCCTTTGACAACCTCAAAAGAGATAGGAATCAACAAGCACTTCCTATCTCTTTTGGGGTTAGGTTACTGTCTATAGACAGATATCACGATTGCTAATATCGCTTACCAAAAGATGTCGCCAAATATCTGTTAGATTTATATATGTTTACAAATTCAATTTAATAAAAAAATTTTATGAGCTTACTGATCGTCGGTGCGACAGGTACATTAGGTCGTCAAATCACCCGTCACGCACTGGATCGGGGGCTAAAAGTTAAATGTTTTGTTCGTTATCCTAAAAAAGCAAACTTCCTCAGAGAATGGGGTGCAGATCTAGTAGCAGGAAATTTGAACAATGTTCAAAGTCTAGATGATGCACTTGAAGGAGTCACCGAAATTATTGACGCAGCCACGACTCGTGCTACGGGATCAATGCGAATTAAAGATGTCGATTGGCTTGGTAAAGTTTCATTGATCCAAGCTGCCGAACGCGCAAAAGTCGAACGCTTCGTCTTTTTCTCGATTCTCAATGCCGAAAAATATCCCAATGTCCCACTGATGGACATTAAATATTGCACCGAAAAATTTCTTGCATCCACGGATCTTAACTACACTATTCTCAAGCCCTGTGGATTTTTCCAAAATTTGATTGGGGAATATGCAATCCCTATCCTTGAGAATCAAACAATTTGGATCGGTGGCGAGTCTTCACCAATCGCTTATATGAACACCCAAGACATCGCCAAGTTTGCCGTTCGCGCCCTAACTGTCAAAGAAACTGAGAGACAATCCTTTGCGATCGCAGGATCGAAAGCATGGCAGCCTAGCGAAATCATCAAGCTTTGCGAAAGAATGTCGGGCCGTACCAGAAAAACCGCCAACATGCCCATCAGCTTGCTGAGATTTGCACGAAAAATTGCTCTTGGCTTTGAATTTGGCTGGAGCTTTGCTGAGCGCATGACCTACGCTGAAGTCCTTGCTAGTGGTATTCCCCTTGATGCAGATATGAAGGAAACTTACAAAATCTTTGGCTTGGAAGAAGAAGATATGACTACTCTTGAATCCTATATGCAGGATTACTTCAGCCGCATCCTTAAGAAGTTGAAAGAGCTAGATTATAAAGAGCCAAAAATTAAAGCTCCTTTTTAAAGCCTAGAGCTTTGAGTGTGTGCTTTATACATCCTCTACTTTTAGACTTTGTTGCTATATTTGAAGTAGCAGACATAAAAACAGCTCTCAAGAAACATTCGATTGACGAGTGGTAACCAACCAAGTAAACCCAATAATTTAAATCATGAGTAAATCACCATTAGACGCTTTCTTTATTGGTAGAGCCACTGCTGAGGCTGTAATCGATCGCATTGAAGAAACAGTAACTGATGCCCTAAGCGCTTTAGGTAAATTTGATGCTGAACAACGCGAACAAATTCGGACTTTTGTCGAATCAATTCTAGAAAAAGCCGAACAGCAAAAGGGAACTGTAACAACCGAAGATGCAGATATTTCTCCAGATGATCTCCAAGAAACTATTGATAATCTTCGGGCTGAAATTGCTCAACTAAAGTCTGAATTACAGCAATTTAAAGACAAATAAACAATAGTCAGCGCTCTTGTATAGAGTCTTGATTTCAACAATAAAAGCCCTGCATAGTAGGGCTTTTATTGTTTTACATTGAGTTTGAACTAATACCAAAAGCAATTTTTTGCCATTTTAAAACTTCATATATAGCAACGTAAGAGATAGATAGGACAATTCAAAACCCAAAAGATGGCAGAGCGAAGCTCTGCCATCTTTTGGGTTTTATGTCCTAAGCAAAGCTTACATTGCTATAACTAGTGTTTTAACGTGGGTTGGGCAAAGAAGGGGAGGCTTTAGGCGAACTATTAGGTGAAGTAGTCGGTGAAGCGCTAGGTGAAGCAGTGGGTGAAGCACTGGGCGAAACGGTGGGTGAAGTGCTAGGTGAAGCTGATGGCTTAACTTGGGCTGGTTGAGCTTTTTTCTTTTCTCCCAAAATGCTAGGACTACCATCATCAAATACACCCGCAATACAGGCAATCATTAAGGTTGCCAATGTACCAACAAATAGAGCTTTCCAACCCAATTCCGAAATATCCTTACGGCGAGATGGGATTAATGCGATCGTCCCACCAACAAAGATCCCAACAGAGGCTAAATGGGCAAAGCCAGATAAGGCATAGCTGACGATGATAACTGTGCGATCGCTAATTAATCCATCCTTTGCCGCCTGAGCCAAAGCCTGATAAGGAGGGATCGCTGTTTCTAGCAAGCGTCGTCCAATAATCACTGAAGCCGTCCAAGAATCATCTAGTGAAACACCAGTTAACAAAGTCAAAGGATAAAATAAAGTCCCTTGAATATTTGGCAGATTCACTACCTTGAAAATGTCGCTGATGGTTGCCAGCCAAGCAAAAATTTGATTAACGAGATCGACTAAACCCACAATTAAGATCAAAATTGCAGCGATCGAAGCAGCCATTTTCAGCCCATCCAAAGCGCCAATAATCGTGGCATCCATGGGACTCATCCGCTTCATTATCTCTCCACCAGCGTTTTCGAATTCACTATCCTCATCGGATTTCTGAGACTTGTCTTCCTTAGGAATCCCGCCCATCGTCAGCGGCACACCTGTCTCAGGCACAATAATTTTCGATAGCACAAAACAAGCGGGGATCGCAATGATTGACGCAGACACCAAGTGACCCAAAATATTTGGAAAAACAGGGCGCAAAAAACTAACATAAATCGCCAAGGTTGAAGAAGCTGCTGTCCCAAAGCAACAAGCCAAAATAGCGCATAACTCACTGCGAGTCATTTTAGGCAAATAAGGCTTAACGACGATCGCCGCTTCGATACCCACAAAAATATTTGCCGCACCGCTAAGAGCCTCAGCGCCACTCAAACGCATTGTCCAGAAAAATAATTTGGCAAACACATCCACAACTCTCTGGATAATGCCAAGATTTTCTAGCAAAGCCATAAATCCTGAGAAGAACACCACCGCAGGCAAAGCCCGAAAGGCAAATACATAGGCTAAACGATTGGTTGTGCAGTAATTAGCCGCTGCATTCCCTACACTCGTTAAATCATCTAATAAAACTTGTCCTGGAGGGCAAGTACCATCGGCTCGGAGTGGCAACAATACATAAGGCTCTTGCCCTGTCGGAGGAACAAGCAACCGTCCAAACACAAATCTAGCGCCAGTATCCGCCGAGGCAAAGAGCCCATCCAACAACTCACTAAACCATCGTAAACCTTCTCTGGTTTGGGGTTGTTGAAACACTAAATAGCCAAGTACTAACTGTAAGCCAATACCCCATATAATGACCCGCCAAGGGATAATTCGACGATCTTCGGAGAAGATCCAAGCCACAAAGCATAAGCCAAAAATGCCAAAGAAAGAAACAAAATTTAGATATGTCATGGGCGTTTGAGGGTGAGATTAGTCAACATAGAGAGGCAAATCAAAAAATGCTCAGAAATCTAATTAAAAAGTAAATTGATTTTACAGTTGCAAAATCCGATCAAAATGTTACGATGATAAATGCTTTAAACCATGTCATTTCGCTATAAGGAATAAACTGTGGCAAACATCAAGTCCGCCAAGAAGCGCATTCAGATCGCTGAGCGCAACCGTCTGCATAATAAATCATATAAGTCAGCCGTCAAGACTTTAATGAGAAGCTATTTAGAAGCAGTTGATGCTTATAAAGCTAATCCTACGCCTGAAGCCCTAGAAGCAGTTAATGCTAAGCAGTCTTTGGCTTATAGTAAAATTGATCGTGCTGTCAAGCGTGGTGTTCTCCATAGCAATACTGGCGCTCGTCGCAAGTCTAATCTCGCTGGGGCTATCAAAAAAGTTATTGCTACCAATTAACACTATTCAACTAGTGATTGATGAGCTTTTTCCGATCAGTAGTAACGTGGTAACTAAAAATATTTAGATATCTCGTGGCACAGGTGGTTTTGCTTATCTTTGTTAAAATCTAGCTTGGATAATGGTGAATTCGGATAAGTTACTTTGTATTTGCAGTCTTACTGTATTTTGCTAACAATCCGAAATAATCGGGCAGGTTGCAGAATAATCGCTTTTCCCTACAGTTTTCTACGTCTGCGATCTTTGAGGTCTTCTCAACCTGTCCAACTTAATATCTGAGAGTTACATCTAGATGTCTAATCCTGATAAAGATAGGTTCTTCAACCCCATCTCTAATTTTAGAGGCGAATTTTCACCACAAAATTTAGCTTTTAATGCCAACCTGCAAGAGTTTACTAATCGTATTTCGATCATCTGTGCCTTGGAAACTGGTGGCAAGATTTCTTCAAATGAAGCTTACCAACAGATCAAGGAACTCTGGATCAAGTTAGATGCCTCCAGACAAAATCTTTTGGGCGACGACTAATTTATCTTGGGATTTTATCTCGGAAAGCTATCTCAGAGTAGATTATCAACTTTTTTACACCCATACCATAGACATAAATTCACGAAAAGATTGTTTACAATCTTTAACAAAGGTTTATACTAGAAATAATTAACTTCATTTTGCTGATTTCTCCCATTGCATGACTATCCAAAGCAATCTAATCTTTGGAAGCTGAGGTTTTCATAGAAAAACTCTTTTTAAACCGCTTAAAATTTAGGGCAGAGATGTCCTTCGGCTTTGTTAGTGATTGTTTATCCCGTGCGATTGGCAGAATAGGCGAACTGTTCTTAGAACAAATTTGCTGCAAATCTTAGGATCATCCATGCCCTCATCTTTTCTTACTCTCGGTATTTCTGAAGCACGAGTTGCTAAGCTCGAATCTATTGGCTTTACAGAGCCTACTGCTATTCAAGAGCAGGCTATTCCCCAACTGCTCGCAGGAGCAGATGTACTAGGTCAAGCTCAGACTGGTACTGGTAAAACGGCAGCTTTCGCGCTGCCAATTTTGGAGCGTTTAGATCTTAATAGTGATTCACTGCAAGCACTAATCTTGACTCCAACTCGCGAATTGGCTATTCAAGTTGGTCAGGCGATTCGTAGTTTTAACACCAAGCCAGGCGCAAAAATCCTGACTGTATATGGTGGATCTGACATCAGTCGCCAAATGATTCAATTGGAGCGTGGCGTTCATGTGGTTGTCGGTACTCCTGGTCGAGTGATCGATTTAATGGAGCGTGGCAAACTTAAACTAGAAAATCTTTCTTGGTTTGTTCTTGATGAAGCTGATGAAATGCTGAATATGGGCTTCATTCAAGATGTAGAAAGGATTTTGGTGACAACTCCTTCTACTAAGCAGAGTACTTTCTTCTCAGCTACCATGCCACCTGCAGTTAAGCGCTTGGTCAAGAATTTCTTGAAATCACCTGTTACTATAAAGGTTGAGAGTCAAGACTCTACGCCTACTCGCATTGACCAACAGATTTATTTAGTTCCCTATCATCTGACTAAAGAAGAAGCTCTGCTGCCTATTCTGGAATATGAAGCGCCAACCTCAGCGATCATCTTTGTTCGTACTAAGGATTCAGCTAGTAGACTGACTGAAGTTTTACAATCTTCTGGACATAGTGTCGATGAGTATCATGGGAACCTTTCTCAGTCCCAACGTGAAGCTCTTCTGCGCCGCTTCCGCAATCAACAAGTTCGTTGGGTTGTTGCAACTGACATTGCTGCGCGTGGTCTAGATATTGATGGTTTGACTCACGTATTTAACCTTGATATTCCTGATGATCCTGAGCGTTATGTTCACCGTATCGGTAGAACTGGTCGTGCTGGCAAGAAAGGTATTGCAATCACCTTGATTTCTGGCAAAGAGCGCTACAAGTTGCGTCAATTAGAGCAGCAAGTTGGTATGCCTCTTCCTCCTCAGCCTTTGCCTAATGTGGCTCAAATTCAAGAGCGCCGCATCGGTCGTTTCACAGAACAAATCCTAGAAGCGTTGACAGGCGAGCGTTTAGCTTCTTTCTTGCCTTTGGTATCGCAATTAGTTGAAGATTACGATCCTCAAGCGATCGCAGCTGCGGCATTGCAACTTGCCTATACCCAACTGCAATCTGATAAAGCTGAACAGGCTGCATTACAAGTGTTGGCTAAGCAACCTCATAATCCTGAGGGTGGCCGTGGTCGCGATCGCGATGGCGGCGGTGGTTCCTACAGTGGTAGACCAATTAAGCGTGGTCAAGGTGGAAATGGTTCTCGCTCTGGTCGTGATGGCGGTGGTCGTGATGGTGGTGGATATGATTCGCGCCGTTCTTCTTCTGGACGCGATCGCGCTCCTATTCCCGCTCCTGTTAAGTATTAATTTGTCAATTCCATTTAAAGTGTTGCAGAGCAACACTTTAAATGAGATAGCTATTTAGAAAAAATTTTACTTCGTAATATTTTTTCTAAATAGCTGGGAGGGATTCACCCAATCGCTTGATATTTTAATCTGTAACTTAAGAGACAGTCTTAAATAAGTAATCGCAGCCCAAGCCATTTGCAGAGAGTTCTTGAATAAAGAATTATCTCAGAAGGCTTGGGTTGTATGTTTTATTGCTCATTCATTGGTCATTTATTGGTCATATTGGAGTCATGCAGTCCTTAACTACCTTCTCAAATCTTGATACGCACCTACGCAAAAATCTGACTGCGATTTTTTGGGCTGGGCTATTTTTCTGGTCGAGCATGGCATCACAGTTGCCAACCTTACCTCTCTATATCCGCAGCTTGACACAGTCTTTTGATCAAATCGGGATCATCATGGGATCTTTTGCGATTGGCTTACTCGTATGCCGTTCCTATCTTGGCAAGCTTTCCGATCGCAAAGGCAGACGCTACACAATGAGAATTGGCTTGATCGTAGCGGCTATAGTTCCTTTATGCTATGCCTTATTACCATCTATTCCTTTATTAATATTATTTCGCGCCATTCATGGAATTAGCATCGCGGCGTTTGCGGTGAGCTATAGTGCACTGATCTCAGATCTTGCACCAATTGAGCAACGCGGGGAAATAATTGGCTATATGAGCTTGGTAAATCCTTTGGGCTTAGCTTTTGGTCCTGCGATCGGTGGCTTGATGCAAGAGACTTGGGGATATCAACCTCTATTTGTTACGGCTTCATTGCTTGCCTTTGCGGGATTGTTGCTAACAAGTCAAATTGAAGACGAAGATGATGAACGCGATCGCAAAATCGCCTCAGCCACTATAGTAAAACCAAAGTTTTGGCAGACGTTCCTTAATCCTAGAGTAAGAATTCCTTCTACAGTTTTGTTGCTGGTTGGCTTATCCTTTGGGACACTGAGTGCTTTTATGCCAATTTTGATGCATCAGAAGCATATTGCTCTGAATGCAGGTTTATTCTATATGGCAGCTGCTTTGTCTGGATTTATCATTCGCTTCCCTGTTGGAAGACTCAGTGATGAGTGGGGGCGAGGTATATTCATTTCAATTGGGATATTCTTTTACGGATTATCGATGGCAATTATCTATTTTGCCAGTCATGACTATGAGTTCTTGTTGTCAGGAGTTGCGGAAGGAATCGGTTCAGGAATTGTGCTTCCTGCAATTGTGGCGTTACTTGCCGATCGCACGATTCCGCAAGAACGAGGCTATGTATTTGGGATGACTTGGATCGGCTTTGATGTGGGGATCGCTATTGCTGGACCAATTATGGGCAAGATGATTAGCTTTGTGGGCATCACTAATATCTTCGCGATCGCTACAGGGCTTTGCTTTGTCGGGCTAGTTATTTTTGCTACGCAGTCCAACAAATCTGTACGTGAGTCGTTTAGATTTGCGATCGGGAAGTCAAGCGATCGCTACGCGATCAAGTCAACAGGCATTTCCGCATAAAAAGATGAGAGGCGGCGCGAATCGCCGCCTCTCATCTTTTTATGCGCTTAGAAAAGATTCTACTACTTTTACATTCTCAGAACTGCCAATAATTAATGGTGTGCGACTATGCAGCTTTTTAGGAACGACATCGAGGATCTCTTGAGTTCCAGTCGTAGCGCGACCACCTGCTTGTTCAATTAGAAAGGCTAAAGGAGCGGACTCGTAAAGCAATCGCAATTTCCCATCAGCATGACCAACTGTGCCTGGATAGAGAAACACACCACCTTGAAAGAGAATACGATGAATGTCGGCTACTAATGCTCCAGAATAACGTGCCGTATTCCCTTCTTGTCGATGCATATGTCTTACATATTCGCGCATTGGCTCTTCCCATTGCCAGAAATTGCCTTCATTCACACTATAGATAGAACCTTTCGCAGGAATATGGATGTTCTCTTGAAAAAGAATGAATTCGCCAATACTAGGATCGAGAGTAAAAGCATGAACTCCATTGCCTAGAGAATAAACCAGCATTGTGCTTGTGCCATAGAGAATATAACCTGCACCGATTTGTTTGCGTCCTGACTGTAATAAATCTAGAGCTTCTCCTGACTCGTCATTCCCTTCTTGTTGACGGATCGAGAAGATCGAACCGATCGCTAAATTTACGTCAATATTGCTAGAGCCATCAATAGGATCATAAAGCAAGGTATAGCGACCGATGGGGCAATTCTCAGGAATATAGTAGGGTAATTCCATTTCTTCGGAGGCAAGCCGACAAACTAAGCCACTTTGCTCAAAGGCGCGAAGAAAAACACGATTGGCATAGTGATCCATGTTTTTGACCGCTTCGCCTTGGACATTGACCTCGCCAGTGACCCCAAGCACATTTTCTACTAAACCTGCGCGGCTAAGATGGCGAGCGATCGTTTTGCCCGCCAACCCAATCCGTCCCATAAATGCGCTCAGATCGTAAGCTTCAGGCGAAAACGTCCCAAACGTGGAAAGAACGTGCTGAGAAAGCGTCATAAAGTCTCGTCCAAGGACGATCTCTTCAGCGGGATTGAGTCTGGTAGAATCAGTCATGGGTGCGATTACCTTAAAGTCTTCTTCTCTATTATTAGCCAAAATTTATAGCATTGTGCCAACGCAATAATAATTATGAGCATCTGTCCTAGTTGTAAAGCTGAAAATCCTGATAGCCACCAATTTTGTCAATTTTGCGGCGCTAAAATTGCTATAGATATCCCTCTAAACATTCTTGGAGAAGAAGCTCTACAACCTTCTTCAGTTCCAACAAGACCATTTAATTTAGAGTCTGCATTAGAAACAATCAAAATTCAGGTACATGATTTGGCTTCTTCTCAATTAGTGAGCGACATAGAAGAGAAATCATTGGATGACTCAGAAGATCTGGAGGAATTACCACCAGAATTCAATTTAGAAGACTTTGCAGATATTAATTCAGAAACATTGATGATTGTATCTTCCCCTGTGCAGCTAAAGGACATAAGCTATGCTGGCAAGACAGATGTGGGAATACAACGCGATCGCAATGAGGATGATTTTGTTGCAATTTTTCAAACACGCGGTATTAACGGTAAAAGCCAAATTAGCGATCGCAGTCGTCGCGGCTTATTTGTGTTGTGTGATGGTATGGGTGGGCATGACGGTGGCGAAGTTGCGAGTGCGATCGCAGTTAATTCTATTACCGATCAGTTTCGCCCATTTTGGATCGACACTTTACCTGGGGAGAAGAAACTTAATGAGATTATCTGCAATGCTAATCAAGCAATTTTCATCAAGAATGAAAATGAGAAACGGAAATCTCTTGGCAGAATGGGAACAACGCTGGTTGTTTTAGGAATTCATGATCTGGATGTTGTGATTGCCCATGTCGGTGACAGTCGTATCTATAAAGTTACTAATAGTCCTAATCTCGAATCAGAATCAAAATTAGAGGCAGAGGCAGATCCAAAATTAGAACAAATCACTCGCGATCATGAAGTTCTCAACCAATTAATAGATCTTGGTATTGAGCCTGAAATAGCGCAGGCTAGACCTGATGCTCATCAACTTACCCAAGCTCTTGGTCCTAATCCTAGCGATCGCCTTGAGCCTTCAATTGAGTTTTTTACTCTAACTGAGTCAACTTTATTTCTGCTGTGTTCTGATGGTTTGTGTGACAACGATGCAATCGACGATAATTGGCGATCGCATTTATTACCAATTTTAAATAAGGAAGTCGATCTGCAAACTGGGTTAGATAGACTCATTGAATTAGGAAATAACGTCAATGGTCATGACAATCTCACTGCGATTTTAGTGTTGTGTGAGCTTGGATAGATGCAATTCATAAAATAATGACGCTTAGCGCCATTATTTTATGAATTTTAAATGCCTTTCTACACGGGATTCAATCACAATGTCAGGATGATTGTATTGCAGATATTTCTCTAATAACTTAATATCTGGCCATTCCCAAACGTAAACAGTCTTAGCAAAATATTGAGAAATATAGGGCTGTAAAGCAATAAAAAATGAATCTCTAAAAATCAAGGCTCTTGGTGCATCAAGACGGCAATCTGTAAAAAAGGTCGCCTTCATTTGATCTTCAGGGTGCTTCTCTACAATTTGTTTGTCGCATCTGGGTAATGGTTTACGTAGTTCAGGAACCATCTCTTTGAGGAAGTAGGAAATATTCAACATATTCGCAATATCCCCTGATTTGTATTCTATCAATCCAAAATCTTGCCAAGAGTAGTTAATTGGACTAAGATTTGGAGTCAGATTTGGATAAACTTTCTGGATGGTGCGGATGATTTCATGTTGGGCGATCGCTGCGCCAAAATCATTCCAATGAGTATCAGTTTTATAAAATAATTGTCCTTGTTGCTTGGCAGCGAGCAAAGTAGGTCTTAAATCTAAAACTGTTACTTCCGAATCTTTCATGTATTCTACCAGTTGATCGAGACGGGTTTGTCTACCAACTTGACGAATATGCTCAGGCATATATTCTGGATAAATAGAATATTTGTCAGGCACAACTACAAAAAGATAGGGAATGCCCTGTAGCTTCAGCCACTTATGCTTTGCTTCTAATCCGATTTTCCAGCTTCTGAGTTCTTCTGGAGTAAAGGGATCATTTCTTCGATAATCCTCAAGACTATTACCTTCCGCAGGATTGACATAAAACAACCAATCATCTGACCCAATCAACACTTTAGGATTTGAGGAATTCTTTAAGATAATGCTGTATAAAGAATAAACCTGAGTTAACTGATCGCGTAATCCGAAATGATCATTAAAGAACGATTCAAACTGTGATGGGAATTTGAGCATAATTTGATGCTCCCACTTCAGTTCAGGCAACTCAGCAAGTTTGCGCTTTTCTGTCGTAGACTCTTTGCGGTTATGAGTTAAAACTAAAGGTAAAAACAGCCCGATTACAAAAGTCACAATCAATAGATTGTCAAATATCCGAGATGCTTTGTTTTTATAATTTTCGGTGTGCATAGAGCAGACAGGCGAGGGATTTAAAAGCGGTAATAGATAAATGGATTATAAGTTCCTGCGGCTAAACTGGCGGCGGAAATCAGAAATAGACTAACTAAAAGAGAATAATACCCACCATATAAAACAGTCTGTAGATGACTAAATTTGGGAGAAATAATTTTCTTTTGTAATTGGATCGCAACCCAACTTGCTATAGGAGTTGCCAGTATACTCCCTATAATTAGGTTGATTAGCGTCTTCAAATCAAAATAGAGCATGGTGAAATGCTTGACTCCATCGGCATCGGTAATCCCAATCATACTTCCTAAATATTGAACTGCTTGACTCACGGATTCTGCTCGAAAAAACACCCATGCAATCATCACTAGTAATAATGTATATATATGTCGTAATGGTATCCATAAGCGATCGAGATATTTGTGCCAGCCCAATCTTTCAATTACCAAATAAGCTCCATGTAAGGCTCCCCAAATGACAAAATTCCAACTTGCGCCATGCCATAACCCACATAGTAGAAATACGATCCACAAATTGAGATAAGTACGCAATGAAGAGCCACGATTGCCACCCATAGGAATGTATAGGTAGTCGCGAAACCAAGTGGACAGGGAAATATGCCATCTTCGCCAAAAGTCTCGCATAGATTGGGCAATATATGGATAATTAAAATTCTCTAGAAATTCAAATCCAAACAGCCGTCCTAGCCCGATCGCCATGTCGGAATATCCTGAGAAATCAAAATAGACCTGTAATGTGTAGCAAGCAATTCCTAGCCAAGCCATGCCTGTTGTAACTTCATGCACTGGTACAGCAAAGATTTTATCGGCGACTTCTCCTAATGGATTTGCTAGCATCGTTTTTTTTGCTAATCCAAAAATAAATCTCTGAATTCCCGCAGAAAACTGTGGTCTGGTGACTGTCCGTGACACAACTTGCTTAGCGACATCATGATAACGAACAATTGGGCCTGCAATGAGTTGTGGAAATAGGCTGACATATAGTCCACAATTAATGGGATTTAACTGCACATCGGTTTCTTTGCGATAGACATCGATCACATAGGACATTGCTTGAAAAGTATAAAAGGATATGCCAATCGGCAATGGGACTTGAGAATAGGCGATCGCAGGAATTGAAAGATTTTGCAGAACTACGTTGAGGTTATTGACGAAAAAATTAGCGTATTTAAAATAGAATAACAATCCTAAATTAATGACAATAGATATTAAGAGTATTTCCTTTTCTTTGATAAAAACTAGTAGCTTTTGTCGATACAGATGTAACATCATCCCAGCCATATAGTTCAGCAAAATAGAAAAAATCATCAGGAAAACATAAACTGGCTCTCCCCATGCATAAAAGATCAAGCTCATGATCAATAGAAAAATATTCCTTAGATACAGGAGTTTTGAGCTAATCAGAAAATATCCTGCTAAGGCGATCGGTAAGAATAAAAACAAAAATAATGCTGAGGCAAAAATCATATGAGAGTTATTTAATTACGATTTTTTAATTACGAATTGAGATATTTTAATTCGTAATTCGTAATTCGTAATTAAAGAAATTCTCTCAAAGATCTATCGGAACTTCTGTAAAAAAACAACTTCTCGCGCCAGTGTGACAAGCAATGTCACCAACCTGCTCGATCTTGACCAAAATAACATCGCGATCGCAATCGTAATATAGTTTTTTTAACTTCTGAATATGTCCCGAAGTTGCACCCTTATGCCATAGCTCTTGACGCGATCGGCTCCAATAATGGACTTCACCAGTCGAAACCGTTAATTCCAGAGCATGACGATTCATCCATGCCATCATCAAAATTGTGCCATCTTGGTGATCTTGCGCGATCGCAGGAATCAATCCTTGAGCATCATATTTAAGCGTCTCAATCCAATTGTCAGGCATTTTTTAGCTATTACATTGTTCAGATAAATTATATAGCAATGCAATATACAGCTAGGACAAATCAAAACCCAAACTCAAAGTGGTGGCGCGAAGTGCCGCCACTTTGAGTTTTACCTTACATTTCTATACCAAGCATTCTTGCAATTGTTGTTGAAGCAACTGTGCGTCAAGATTTCGACCAATGAGAACTAATTGATTGTCAATAGGCTTCTTGCGATGGTCATAGTTTAGCTCGTAACGCTTTCCACTCAATTGAAAAATAAAACGCATATCTTGAGCGGAAAAACTAAGAACCCCTTTAGCTCTAAATACATCAACGGGCATTACCTTATCAAGGAAATGGGTGAATTTGTCTAAATCAAATTGGCGATCGCTTTGAAATGAGACAGAGATAAAT
>JADBWK010000096.1 GCA_020404895.1 Pseudanabaena sp. M085S1SP2A07QC
TAGGCAGGAAATACTACAGATATAGATAGAGAAGGTTTCATGATGACGACTCACGGTGAAGAAAGCGAATGGCTTAAGGAATGACAGAAGGTGCTGATGCTAATGGTTGTGGACGAAATGTGTAGGATAAAATCACTAAAAACAAAATCACATTGACGGCACTCACTGTATAGACTACGCTTTGCAACCACATTTCGGGAATTGCATAAAACAAGTCTTCATAGTTGTATCGCAAGTAGGCATAGCCCACATTTGCTGCGCCCGTAATTGTCAAGCCCCAATAGATCCACTTAATCGCAGGAATTAAGGCGATCGCGATCACCAAAAAGCCAAGACCATAAAGCATATAGCGCTCATGCATTCTTGTCGGCAACATAAAAAATCCGAACAGCATGATGGAGATCGCGATGATTTGAGCCGTAAATCTTGGAGTCGTAGAATCGGACGCAGTAAAGTGATGTTGCTGATAGAGAAATACACCCAACCAGATCAGGAGTATGCCCAAAAATATCAAACCAATTACCTTATAGCTAATTCCCAAAAATGTCGTATAGTCCCTGATCCAATTTGCCCAGCCCCAAAAATTAAAAGCATTCACCGAAGCAAAACTATAGTAATCGGCAGTCCCCTTGAGGAGTTTATATAGCGAAAAAAATGGTTTGCTAATATTGATTGTTTCGGGAGAGCCAATTCCGTAAAAGGGCAAAATGATTAACCAAATTAGTCCTAGTCCACCACCAGCGATCGCCGTCCATTTCCACCAAACTTGCCGAAACCATTGCGAAAGTACTAAGAATGGTGCAAAGAAAAGCCCTTGCGGTTTGATGATGATCATTACCGCAATTAATAAACCCGACCTAATCACGTAATTTTGTTGAATCAGATAAAAAGCTAATAACATCAAAAAATTCATCAAGCCATCCACCTGTCCCCAAACTCCTGACACAAATAACATCAAGGGATTAAAAGCATAAAGCAGACCGAGCTTATGAGCCGTAGCTTCAGTGGTATGTGGTTTTAAGATCTCGGTGATCAATAAAGCGGAGCCAATATCTGCCAATACGGGCGGTAATTTAATCAGCACCATCAACAGCAAGCCATCGGTATGACTAAAATTTGGGTCAAAAAACTGGAAAATTTTGCCGATCATCCATAACACATAAAGATAGGTGGGCGGATAGTCGCAGTTGGTGGAGTAATTATAGAAATTAGCAAATCCCTGCTGCACCATAGTGATCGCCCAATCCTTATAAAGATTCATATCTACCCAAAAGGCGATCGGTAAGCTGATTAAGAAGAGGTGTAAGGCTAGGGCGATCGCTAATCCTAGATAAAATCTTGGTACATCTAGTTTGAGAGTGGGGGTAGACATATTGGTCATTGGTGGCTCAGAAAGCTAATCATCTTGGCACTAGACAAGTAATATAGCAAACCCCTCAAGAGAAAGTCGGCGCATCGCGCCGCCTTTCTCTTGATTTCAAGAGCGTCTCAAGGGGAAACCTCATTCACAAAACAAAATATTTGCAATTTTTACAACTTGCTTGGGTAATATATTTCAGTCAGGTTGGTAGAAACTTTTATGTCCGACTCTAAGCAAAGCCGCAAACTCAATCGTTTTTTTGCCGAATTTCTCGCCAAGATTAGAAAATGGTTAAATAAAATCGGTAGCCCAATTCGGATTAGTCGTCGCTTTATCCGCCTTTTACTCAATGGTAGTAGTGGCAAAAAACGCAAAGCGGGCGGTTTCATCTTACCAACTGTGACCATGGTGACTCTAGTTACTACCTTGCTGGTGGTATCGACAGTGGCGCGATCGACAGATCGCGCTCGCGAAGCATCAAACACTAGAGTCGAACAAGTTTATCGCAGCGCTAATACCGCCATTCTCGATCGCGCCAGAGCAAAAATTAGCGCCCTCCTCGAAGATCCCACACTCCCTGGCGGTACTCCACCTGAGTCGTCACTCTATCAGGTAATTACTCAGGACAATGGTAACTACACCTTTGCCGATGAAGTGCGTCTGCAACTTGCCGACCCCGCAGCAAATGCATCTAGTACTGCGGTTGACTGGTTCCCATTGGGTACATCTCTCCTTTCTAACAATGATGTTGTCAGTACTGCTTGGAAATTTCCAGTTGACACCGATGCCAATGGCAAATTTGACTCCTTCGCTATTTACAGCATTCTCTTCCGTTCCACACCACGCGATTTAGCCACTAACCTCAATACTCGAGCAGTAAGCCCGATCGAAGTTCGTACACCGCCAATGGATAATGGGGTTGTAAGTGGTGCTTGTGTAAATGCTGCTATTATTGGTGCTAGTACGACAGAGGGTTGGGTAACGACATCGGATAACATTCTCAAAAAGAGTTTCTTTGTATATGCACTGACTGTTCCTATTACCACACCACTTGATGATCCTAGTAGCCCTTTAACTACCGCCGAACAAACTAGTGGTAACTTTGAAGTCTATAGTGGTAATCCCTCTTTTAGCGCTCTGGAATTACAACAAGACCGTGGGCGAACGCCACAAAACAATCATGCAGTCTGGTTTGAAGGTGACTTAGAACTCTCACGTACTGCTCGATTTGAA
>JADBWK010000097.1 GCA_020404895.1 Pseudanabaena sp. M085S1SP2A07QC
ACTTTAATTCTTTTTCTTGGCATTTTCCTAGTAGACAGTCAAAGTATTATCCCCTTCCTCTTTACCCACTACTTTCCGCGTAGTCCCTTTTTCAGCAAGCCCTATGTAGGACTTACGCAAAAATGCCCTGAAAGCCTCATGTTGCCGTAGGGGCAATTCATGAATTGCCCCTACGGCTCGTTCTTTTGCGTAAGTCCTAATATGAATAAACCTAGTTAAATCTAAAGGATTTACTTAATATACTCTAAGTAGATGGGTAAAATTAATTTCAATTCCAAACCTGTAAGGTTGCGCCCCGCAGGGGAGCAACCTTACAGGTTTAGAATTATTCTGCATAGGTACTTATTGATTGAGCATATCCCACCCTGCTTATTGCTAGACTTAGTGATAAGTGCCACCGATCTCATTTGTAAATTCGCTAATCTCACTATCTAGACCATGCCATTTTCCTCTGTAATTCGTTCATTAATCCGATCGCCTCTCACTGATGAACTAGAGAGTAAACTGGCACGATCGCATCAACTCATTCTTTCGGGCTTATCGAGAGTGGGTAAAGGGCTCGTTAGCTCTACCCTGAGCCAAAAGCAAGAAAGACTGATGCTAGTCATCGCCGCTACGCTTGAAGAGGCGGGGCGCTGGTCGGTACAACTAGAAACAATGGGTTGGCAGACCGTGCATTTTTATCCCACCTCCGACGTATTACCTTACGAATCCTATACGCCAGAATCGGAGATCATTTGGGGACAGATGCAGGTTCTGGCGGACTTGACGAAGTGGGAAGAGCAAGAAGGCGACAAGAAAAAAGTAGCGATCGTCGCCACCGATCGTGCCCTCCAGCCTCATTTACCTAGCCCTGAAGAATTTAAAGAATATTGTCTATCTTTGGAAGTTGGGTCAGAGATAAAGCTAAAGGATATAGCAGAGAAGTTGACTTTGATGGGTTACGAATATACATCAACGGTCGAAACAGAAGGACATTGGGGAAAGCGTGGCGATATTATTGATATTTTCCCTGTTTCCAGTGAAATGCCCGTTCGGATTGACTGGTTTGGTGATGAAATAGAACGTATTCGCGAATTTGAGCCTTCTACTCAAAGACCGCTTGACAGCATTTCTTCAGTTTTATTAGCCCCAATTAGCTATGGGCATATTCTTGGTAAATTCCCACAAAAAGATCTTGATAACGATCTCGATCTTGATGATGAATTCATCTCTCAAGGGTTTGCCGTTCATCCCAGTTCTACGGCTTCTCTATTAGACTATTTGCCAAATTCAGATCAATGTTTAGTGGTAATCGATGAAACTGATCAATGTCAGGCGCATTGCGATCGCTGGTATGAATCTGCCGAAGAAATCTGCCCTCACCCCCAGCCCCTCTCCCAGAGTGCGAAGGGGAAGAGCGGCAAGGGAAAACTCCATCGCTCCTTTGCAGAATGTCTAGAACAAATCCAAAAATTTGATCGCCTCGAACTATTTGAACTAGCCGAAGAAAATCGCGGCGTGAATATGTCCAGCCGTTCAATTCCTGCAATTCCCCATCAGTTTGGCAAACTTGCCCAAACAATCCGTGACTATCGCGAACAGAAATATAAAATCATTCTCGTTTCTGCTCAGCCTTCCCGCACGGTTGCTCTCCTGCAAGAGCATGATTGCCAAGCTCAATTTATTCCCAATGTCCGTGATTATCCTGCGATCGAGAAAACTCATAACCTACGCATCGCCGTTGCTTTGAAATATTCAGGTACTGCCGAAATTCAAGGCTTTGTGTTGCCGACTTATAGAATTGTGGTGATCAGCGATCGCGAATTTTTTGGACAGCACGCTCTTGGCACTCCCAACTATGTTCGTAAACGTAGACGCGCAGTTTCTAAACAAGTTGATTTAAATAAACTTTCCGCAGGTGATTACGTTGTCCATAAAAATCACGGTGTAGGACAATTTGTCAAATTAGAGAAACTGACCCTAAATAACGAAACCCGTGAATATTTAGTCTTGAAATATGCTGATGGATTGTTACGCGTAGTAGTCGATCAGATGTCGATCCTGTCACGTTATCGGGGGATGAATGAGGGCAGACCAGAGCTGCATAAGATGACGGGCAAAACATGGACAAACACTACTGCTAAAGCAAAGAAAGCAATTAAAAAGATTGCTTTTGATTTATTAGAACTTTATGCTAAGCGATCGCAACAGGTGGGATATGCTTTCCCGCCCGATAACCCTTGGCAGCAGGAGATGGAAGATTCTTTTCCCTATCAGGCGACACCCGATCAACTTAAAGCAACTCAAGATGTCAAACAAGATATGGAAAGTTGTCGTCCGATGGATCGACTCGTTTGCGGTGATGTGGGATTTGGGAAAACTGAAGTCGCTATTCGCACTATTTTTAAAGCCGTGACGACTGGGAAACAAGCTGCTTTACTCGTGCCAACAACAATTCTCGCTCAACAGCATTATCACAGCTTGCAAGAACGCTATGCGGCGTATCCTGTCAATATCGCTCTTCTCAATCGTTTCCGCACTACATCTGAGAAAAAAGAAATCTGTCGTAAGCTCAAAACTGGTGAACTAGATATTGTCGTCGGCACGCATCAACTTCTATCTAAAGATGTGGAATTTAAAGATTTAGGATTATTAGTAATTGATGAAGAGCAACGTTTCGGAGTTGCTCAAAAAGAGAAAATCAAAACCATGAAAACGGAAGTTGATGTGCTCACTCTCTCAGCTACGCCAATTCCAAGAACTCTATATATGGCGATGTCTGGAGTTCGTGAAATGAGTCTAATTACCACACCGCCACCATCAAGACGTTCGATCATGACGCATCTCTCCCGCTATAACCTTGAATTAGTGAGAGCTGCTATTCGTCAAGAACTCGATCGCGGCGGTCAGATTTTTTATGTAGTGTCACGTATTGATGATATTGAGGAAGTCTCGGCGCGAGTTCATGAAATGTTGCCATCGGTAAGGATGTCGATCGCCCATGGACAAATGCCCGAATCCGAACTAGAGTCAACCATGCTCAGCTTTAGTAGTGGTGAATCAGACATGATGATTTGCACTACAATTATTGAATCAGGGCTAGATATTCCGCGCGTGAACACGATCATCATCGAAGATGCCCAAAGATTTGGACTTGCGCAACTGTATCAATTGCGCGGTCGCGTCGGTCGGGCTGGCATTCAAGCCCATGCATGGTTGTTTTATCAAGAAAAGGGTGAACTAACCGATGTTGCTCGCAAGCGTCTCAAAGCGATTCAGGAATTTACGCATCTAGGATCAGGCTATCAATTAGCAATGCGCGATATGGAGATTCGCGGCGTTGGGAATCTCTTAGGCGCGGAACAGTCTGGACAAATCAACACGATTGGCTTTGATCTATACATGGAGATGCTGCAAGAAGCGATCGCGGAAATACGTGGCTCAGAGATTCCTGAAGTCGATGATACCCAAATCGATTTGCCGATTACCGCCTTTATCCCTGCCGAATATATTCCCGATGGCGATCGCAAGATGAGCGCATATCGAGCTGTTTCCTCTGTGACTTCACGCCGCGAACTTGCAGAAATTATCGAAGATTGGCAAGATTGCTATGGAAATGTCCCTGCGCCTGCGATGCAACTTCTGAAAGTAATGGAACTAAAGTTAATTGCTAAGAGAATAGGCTTTTCTCGCATCAAGCCTGAGGGTAAACAGCATGTGGTTTTAGAGTCGAAGATGGAAGAACCCGCATGGAAACTCTTGCACGAGTGTTTACCTAGTCATTTACAGTCACGCTTTGTTTATAGTCAAGGTAATGTCACAGTGAGAGGGCTAGGCTCCCTATCCCACGATAAACAGCTTGATAGCCTGATTGAGTGGCTAGATAAAATGCATCTTTCTAAAGCCGAAGCTTAAATTCTCTGGCTATAGCCAGAGAATTTAAGCATAAAGAGTTGTGGCGCTTTGCGCCGCAACTCTTTATGCTTCTAGCCATTTATCAATGAGTCCGCGTGGGGGGATAACTTCAATTCTCTTTTGATTGATATCTACAAAAGGCGCGATCGCTTCGACAAAAGGAATAAGTTCTATTTCATTATTTTCGAGATTACGAACTTCTAATAGATCATTTCCTGCGGCAATGATACTGATCACTTCTCCCAATAACTTACCTGTTGGTTGATGGTAAACATTGCAACCCACCAAATCCGCGATCATATATTCGTTATGCCCTAGAGAGGGGCGATCGCTAGTGGGGATAAACATCACATAATTACGCAACGATTCAGCGCGATCGCAATCATTAATCCCTTCAAGTCGCACCACAAAGAGATTCTTTTTTCCCGCAATTTCTCGACCCGATAGCATCATGATTTCTTGTGGCTCCTCTTTTTCCGAAGCCGCAATCCAACGTTTACCAGCAGTCTCAAAGCGTTCAGGAAAATCCGAATAAGACAATATTCTCACCTCGCCTTTCAGTCCTTGCGGTGAGACAATTTTGCCAATCATTAACCAATCTTCAGCCATATATTTTATCCTTGTTTGTCACATTCTCGGTATATGGGTAAGGACAGGCGGCGCATCGCGCCGACTATCCTTACCCATATACCAAATTCTCGCAAAGCGAGAATTTGAAAACTTATAACATTCTTTCTATTTGTTCTAAGGCATCTAGCGCGGCTGCTCGTTCTGCTTCTTTTTTGCTAGAAAAATTTCGCATACTCTGACCATATAGGCGATCGCCAACATATACTTTAGACGCAAATTCGGGCGTATGATCGGTTCCGCCTACTTTTTCGGTGGTATATCTTGGCAAAATGTGACCAATATAAGACTGCACCCATTCCTGCAAACGATTTTTAGCATCAAGATCAGC
Organism: Pseudanabaena sp. M085S1SP2A07QC; assembly: GCA_020404895.1. GTDB lineage: Bacteria > Cyanobacteriota > Cyanobacteriia > Pseudanabaenales > Pseudanabaenaceae > Pseudanabaena. Next base: position 4,856 of record JADBWK010000097.1, read on the forward strand.
GCGTGTATTTACTAACTCTGGTGGTACTGAGTCAAATAACGCCTCCACCGCAGGACGCACCGCCTCGACATCACAATTACAATCTAGATAAAAAGCGCCAATCATCGCCTCAAATACACAGCTTAAAAGGTTGTCACTTTTATTGCCACCATCACGTAATGCGCCTTTGCCTAATAGGATTTGGGTATCTAGCTCTAAGGCGATCGCAAAATTTGCTAACTGTTTTTCATCGACTAGGGCGGCTCGACGACGAGTAAGTTCATCTTCCCCAAGATCTGCATGTTGGCGGTAGAGATAGGAACCACTCAAAAAGTTTAAAATAGCATCGCCTAAAAATTCTAAGCGCTCATTATCTTCCCCTGCACAAGGGTTTTCATGGACGTACGAGCGATGGGTCAGCGCCATTCGCCATAATTTTTCATCCTTAAAAATAAACAAATCTTTCATTTTGACTAATATAACGCTTGTTGCGCGGCGCGAAACAGCGCTATATCTCACTCAAGACAACTTCGATAGGAGATGCTGCCGTCTGGCAATATCGTTTGGCAGATCCTTGCTTCATCCATCCATCCCACATCTACCATCGCATATTTTAGATTAGCCCCATCAAAGTTTACACCGCGCAAATCTGCCCCCGTCAAATCGGCTCGTGTTAAATCAGCATTAGTTAGATCGGCATTCCATAAATTTGCGCCGTTAAAACAAGCACCATGCAAAATAGCATTGCGCAAGATAGCTTTGCTTAAATTGCTACCAATAAAATTGACATTGCTCAAATTTAGTCCGCTTAAATTGGCTAGACGGAGATTAATCTCGCTGAAATCTATGCGATCAAGATCTGCCTCTCGTAAATCTGCTTCACTCAAGTTTGCCCCCTTTAAATTTGCCCCATGCAAACTTGCTTCACTGAGATCAGCTTCACTGAGATCGGCATTTTGTAAGTTAGAGCGACTCAAATTTGCCCGAAACAGAAATGCATGGTGCAAGTTAGCATGACTTAAATCTGTATTAGCAAGATTAGCTTCTAATAAATAAGCCTTTTGTAAATTTGAGCCTTTAAAATCGATTCCACGTAAATTTGTACAATTTATAATTGCTAGCCGAAAGTTAGCACTATTAAGCTGTACATTTTGAAACTGTACGCCACTCAGCCCCGCATAACTGAAGTTAGTACGGTTGATAATGGCATTACTAAGATTTGAGTCTAACAACGAGGCTCCGCACAGGTCGGTATCGGATAAATTAGCGCCTGATAGATCGGCGTTACAGAGGGTTGCCTCCCATAAATTTGCAAAAGCTAAATTTGCGTTGCGTAAGATCACATTACTGAGATCTACTTTACTCAAATCTACACCCTTCAAATCCCATCCCTCAAAGTTTCGCTCTCCTTGGGAATAACGTTCTATCAAATTGTGTTTCTTTGCAATGTGATTCAACATAAAAATAATATGCTTATATCAAAAAATCCCAAAGTTGGTTTTGATGAAAGTCTGCCTAAGACTGTCTTTCATCAAAACCAACTTTTACAATCAGAATTGATGATTGCATATTACTTTGCTTTAACCTTTTGTTGTTGTTTTTCTTGACGTTTTTCCGTTTGTTTTGCTTTTTCTTTTTCCTTTCTTAGCGTATCTTTTGCGGCTTTTGCAGCCATTTCTGCTTTATATTTAGCCTCTCTGGTTTCCTCTTCTCTTTTTTCTTGATAGTAGGCATATTCGCCAGCATATACATAAAGATCACCATCACGAATTTCCACGATTTTATTGGCAACTTGCGAGATGAAATAGCGATCATGAGAAATCACCGCCACCGTACCTTCGTATTCACGTAAAGCTGCTTCTAGCATCTCCTTGGCGGGAATATCAAGGTGGTTTGTTGGCTCATCAAGGATGAGGAAATTCACTGGTGTGAGCAACATCTTGGCGAGGGCTAGTCTTGCTTTTTCGCCGCCACTGAGATCGCGTACTTGCTTAAATACGGTGTCTCCACTAAATAAGAACTTACCAAGGACACCACGTACTTCTTCATGGGTCATCTTGGGAAAATCATCGTGAATTGTATGAAATACGTCCTTATGTAAGTCCAGAGCCTCAGCTTGGTTTTGTTCAAAATAACCAATCAGCACATTATGACCAAGGGTAATTTCACCTTCGTTATAGTCTTCTTTTCCAACCACCATTTTTAATAAGGTGGATTTTCCTGCACCGTTGGGGCCCAGAAAGGCTACCCGATCGCCTCTTTCGATTTCCAGATTTGCTCCTAAAAATAGGATTTGGTCACCGTAAGCATGGGTGAGGTCTTTAATCTGAACGCTAACTCGTCCACTCCGAGAGGCAGGAGGGAAATGAAATTTTAAAGTTCTGACATCACTATCAGGTGCTTCGATGCGCTCAATTTTGTCGAGTTGTTTTTCGCGACTCTTGGCTTGGGTACTGCGGGTCGCACTTGCACGGAAGCGATCGACGAAAACCTGTTGTTTCTCGATATATTTTTGCTGGCGTTCAAAGGCTGCTCCCTGCGCAGCTTTAGCTTCGGCTTTTTGAGCCAGATAAGATGAGTAATTACCTAAATAAGTTGTGGATACGCCGCGCTCGGTTTCCACAATCGATGTACAAAGGCGATCCAAGAATTCTCGGTCATGGGAGACGATCACCATTGGCGTGCTAAGAGATCGCAAATACTTCTCTAGCCATTCGATTGTTTCTAAATCTAAATGGTTTGTCGGTTCATCCAGCAATAACAAATCTGGAGATTGCAGCAAAATTTTGCCTAAGCCCATGCGCATTTGCCAACCGCCGCTATATTCGCTGACAAAGCGATCGCCATCGTCCGCCTTAAATCCTAGCTCTGGCAATAATTTATCGATGCGACTTTCTAGTTCATAGCCATTGTGGTCTTCAAACTGGCGCTGGAGGCGATCCATTTTTTTGAGAATCGGTTCATAGTCCTCACCATCTTTTAAATTTTCTAAATGATGATGAACTACTGCTAATTGTTTTTGAATTTCGCGTACTTCTTGAAATGCTTGCCACATCTCTTGTTTAACTGTGCGGCTCTCTTCGATATCAAATTCTTGACTGAGATAGGCTATTTTGAGACTAGTAGGACGGACAACCTGCCCTGACGTGGGTTCAATTTCCCCTGCAATAATCTTTAGCTGTGTTGACTTCCCTGCGCCATTTACGCCGACTAAACCAATGCGATCGCCTGTTTTGACTTCCCAGTTAACGTCTTTAAGGACTTCGCCAGTAGGATAAATTTTTTGGATGTGTTCGAGACGAAGCATAGATTTAGGGTAGCAACAAAACTTAACTTTTTATTAAGATTAACATTTTTTTGTAACAAAAACATCAGTCTACCCAAAAACCAAAAAGAAGAAATTACTAACAATCTAATCCCGATTGCTCGAATTCTTCTCCATATCTCAACTACGCCATTCAATTTCCAGAAACAGTTCTGTGAGTCTTTTAGTTCTGTGCGATCGCAATTAATAATCTATTCCTAAAGGCGATCGCTATTCTCTATTTATTTGCTGATTTGAGTAATTATTCTGGGTTCAATTCTAAACCGCGATAGACTTGCTCGATGGGAAAGCTTAAGTTAATGCTTTTTAGTTCTACGGTGTCGCCTTCTTGGTAGTTAATGATGAGCCATTCGCCAGCGTCATTTTTATGGTATAAATCCATTTCAATACTGGTAGAACTGACTAATATAGCAATGTAAGCTTTGCTTAGGACATAAAACCCAAAAGATGGCAGAGCTTCGCTCTGCCATCTTTTGGGTTTTGAATTGTCCTATCTATCTCTTACGTTGCTATAAGTAATCTTGTAAGTTTGGATTTTTGCGGTACAGTCTAAATTTGCCACTTCTGTCATAGGATTCGGTACTAGGGGAAAGAACCTCAACGATGAGGGATGGGTAGGTAATGTATTGGGTTGTAGTTTTATCGCGATCATCATAAGTAACGCTGACATCGGGGTAGATGTAGTTATTTGTGCCAACAATATTAATTCTCAGGTCTGAGTTACCTGTTATGCAACTACTAGCGTCTAAGTGGGTATCCAGCATAGTCGCAAATCGAATTGCGATGCGGCTATGATTAACGCTACCGCCGCTCATTGCGTAAACTTGACCGTTAATAAGTTCGTGTTTTTCTAGCTGCTTTTCTTCCCAAGCAAAGTATTCTTCTGGGGTTATTTGAGGAAAATTTTCTTTAATGGCAATCATTTTTTTGTAATGGATAATGGGTTTGATTTAATTAACTCTACAAGATTAGCGATCTCACTGTGATTTGTGATTTCTAAGCGATCGCAATTACTATGAGTCGTGATTTCTGTGTTAAAAGGCTTTTGGGGCAAGGATTAGCGCGAAGGTGGTGTTATACTTAGATCGAGTGCAAAGAATCAAGACATGTGGCTTTCTTAGAACTATGCTGACAACTACTCAATTTGCTCCGATGCTTAGGCAATTGCCTTATTCCGATAAGCTCTTATTACTTAATTTACTTGTAGCCGAGTTGCTCAGAGAGTCTGGCATTGTACCGTTATCTATTCAAGATGATCTCCCTAGACAAGGTTTACATGACTCTTTTGAGGCTGCTGCCATTTTAGCCCAAGCATTAAAAGAGAAACAAGAACTGACTCATGGCTAATAAAGTAAGATTTGCTTTCACTGAGGTAGATCCTAGTCTTGGAGCATTCAGTACGCTTCCTTATTTGCCACTAGCATTAACGTATCAAAGTCAATCCTTGAGTGTTTCAGGTCTGTTGGATACTGGCTCTAGTGTTAATGTCTTGC
>JADBWK010000098.1 GCA_020404895.1 Pseudanabaena sp. M085S1SP2A07QC
GATAGGACAATTCAAAACTCAAAAGATGGCAGAGCAAAGCTCTGCCATCTTTTGGGTTTTATGTCCTGAGCAAAGCTTACATTGCTATAGATAAAGAACGTTACGTTCGCGATCGCGAATTGTTAATCTAAGGCACAATCACCAAGCGACAAATGCAGGAAAATGAAAATTAATTAAAACCAAAATTTGTTGGGTAGGGCTTCGCCCGACCCAACAAATTTTGGTTTTAATTGCACAAGTTAATTAATTTTCAATCCTTAGTAGCCCTTGAAAGGAAAATTAATGTGCTAAAAGTGTTGAGATATCAAGAGAATCAATGGGGCAGAAAAAAGCGGTTAATCTTTGGGCGATTTTTGCAACTCCACCTTGAACATTTGACTCAACATTTAGAGGCATTACAGGGTCATGGAGGGAAAGTCGCAATAAAAACCAACCATTTTCGTCTGGGGAAGTACAGGAAACTCGGATACCTTCATAATTATTAGGAACAACTTTCCAGTCTGATTGAGAGAGCGCAAAAGTCTGTAAATCTGTAATTACGCGATCGCCTAATGCTTTAAAATCCTCCACTCCCATCTTGATCCGAAACTCTTCACTCTCAACTGGCTCCTGCAAATTGGCAATCAAATCAGTGAGAGATTTACCCGCCAGTTTCGACTTGGCTAGTTCAATTAACAGCTTACTTACTAAATATGCACCATCATCAAGGAAATAATTTTCCTTCATTGCGCCATGTCCTGAAGTCTCGATCGCAAGCCAAGATTCTTGTCCAGACTGGTTTAAGCGGATAGACTCATTAATTACATTTTTATAACCTCGCTTAAAACGATGATGCACACCCTGCAAATCTTGCTCTATAAACTTGGTTAAGCCATCGGAAGTAATGGAATCTGTAACAATTGTTGATTGAGGATGCTCTTGTAAAACGATCGCGGAAATTATGGCAATCAAGCGATTACGATTAAGCTCCTTACCAAATTGATCGACAGCCGCACTGCGATCGACATCGGTATCAAATATAATCCCAAAATCCGCTTGATGTCTGATGACAGCTTCACAAATAGAAGCCATTGCAACCTTGTCTTCAGGATTGGGAACATGATTGGGAAAATTGCCATCGGGTTCAAGAAACTGACTACCCGTAATATCTGCACCCAAAGGCTGCAAAACCTTGTCGGCATAGAATCCACCAGCGCCATTGCCAGCATCAACGATGATTTTCAATCCTTTTAAAGGCTGCTCATAGTGTTCGGGATGATGGACAGATTCACGGATTTTAGTGACAAACTGATGTGCATAAACGGAAATAAAATCATGTTCGGTGATTTTACCTTGAGAAGATGAAAGTACAAATTCATCCTTTTCTGCAAGCGTGAGGATATCCGTGATATCTTTTTTTTCTAGACCACCTTGCGCCGTAAAAAACTTTAAACCATTGCGGTTAAAGGGTAAATGACTGGCTGTAAGCATAATTGCGCCATCGCAGTTAAAGCCATCAGTAATCGTGCTCATAAACATTGCAGGCGTAGAGGCGATCGCAAAGTCATAAACTTGACTACCTAACGCATTAATTCCTGCGATCGCGGATTGTGTTAATGCTGAGCCAGAGAGCCGACTATCGCGTCCGATGGAGATTAATAGCTCTGATGTTGGTTTATCTAGTTTCTGAGATAGCCAGCTAGAGAAGGCTTTGCCTAAGATGTTAACAACTTCAGGAGTTAGGTTTACTAATTCGTCAGGTACTCCTGCGATCGCTACGCCACGAATATCGGAGCCATTCTGGAGCTTCTTCCAATTAAAATCTTGCATTGTCATCTTACTTTTAAGCAGTCGCGTGCTATGCGGATGCATACAGTCTATCAACTTATACCAATTCCCGAAAGTAGCTAGCTGCACTCAAAATCTATAGTTGTTGGCAAGGAATGCGATCGCTTAAAACAGCCGTGGCGATCGTATATTGCGGTTTTTATTTTGCCTTCGGCAAAATAAAAACGCAAAACCCTTGCTAAGATTGTTTTTTGTTTTCAAATGAGTACGTACTCATTTGAAAACCGCAATAAGTACTAATCTCTAAATAAACTTCAGATGGAGCCTCAAAACAAAAATCCTCTTCTGGAAAAATTGCTCTCTCAATACATTCATCTAACCCAATCTGTAATCGAATAATTTTGTTGAAATTAGCTATATTCTCATAATCTTGAAATAGCTGATAAAAATCGTTTTTGTTAGTACTTCCGCCAGAGATAGAGATAGATACCCTAACTTTATCCTGAACAATCTCAGAAGAAGTTTTTATCTTCTCCTCATCAGAACCAAATTTTACGATATTAATAATGAGATTCCTAACCATGCAGCAGATCATATCTCGACGTGCATACACAATAGAATCATGATTCATTTCAAATAAAATCTGAATCCCTCTGGAGACTTTAATTCTGGACAACCTCAAGATGCTATCAGATATCACCTCATCAATCATAAATGTAGTATTTACTTCCTTGACCTTGATTGATTCAGTTGCAAAATAATTTAGAGATTTTTCGTAAACGTTCAGGGGTGTGTTTAGCTTTTGAATTTTTGTATGAAGCTCTGTAATTATTCAATCATTTCAATGATTGATTTAATTTGTTGCAACGATTGAGTTGATTGATTTAGCAATAAAACGTATTATTTGTAGCCCGCTGCTTGCAGAGAGAAAAGATGGGCATAGCGTCCATCTGCTGCCAATAACTGCTCGTGACTACCTTGCTCGATAATGCAACCATCTGCCATCACAATGATTTTGTCCGCCATGCGCACAGTCGAAAACCGATGGGAAATTAAAACCACCATCTGATCTTTGGTAAGAGAACGGAAATGATTGAAAATATTCATCTCAGCTTCGGCATCCATTGCCGCCGTGGGCTCATCGAGCACGAGAATGTCAGCTTGCGATCGCATAAATGCTCTAGAAAGCGCAATCTTTTGCCATTGTCCACCTGACAACTCTTGACCACCCTTAAACCACTTGCCCAACTGCGTCCCAAACTTTTGAGGCATATTGTTAATAAATGGTTTCGCCATGCCTTTTTCAGTCGCAATTTCCCATTCTTGATCGTCATTGATGCGTTCCACATCACCGACACCAACATTCTCGCCTACGGTAAATTGGTACTGTACAAAGTTCTGAAAAATCACGCCAATTCTTCTGCGTAATGTATCAATATCCCAATCATTCAAATCAACCCCATCTAATAAAATCCTGCCACTACTAGGCGTGTACAACCTCGTCAGAAGCTTGATTAATGTAGTCTTTCCAGAGCCATTCTCGCCCACGATCACAAATTTCTCGCCATGCTGGAGATGCAGTGAAATATCCTTTAAAACAGGCTCTTGGCTCTCAGGATAGCAAAAAGAAACATTCTCAAATTGAATTCCTTCTGACCCAATTCCTTTAGTAATCTTGCCATGAGATTGGGGAACTGGCTTTTCTAAAAATTCGTAAAGATTAGCAAGATAAAGATTGTCTTCATACATGCCACCAATAGAAGTTAATGCTGATGCGAAAGTAGACTGACCTTGGCGGAACACAACCAAATACATTGTCATTTCCCCTAGGCTAATTCTGCTAGCGATCGCGTCCATAACAATCCATGCATAAGCCCCATAAAATGCGCCCGTACTCAGCAATCCCAGCAGATAGCCCCAAAATCCTTTTTGAATTGTGAGATTGCGATCTTCCACATAAATGCGATCAAAGACATCCCGATAACGCTGCAATAGCATTCCGCCTAATTGATAAAGCTGGACTTCCTTGGCGTAGTCTTCTCGCGCTAGTAAAGTCTCTAGATAATGTTGCTGACGGGTTTCAGGCGATCGCCATCGAAATAGTCTAAAAGCATGTTCTGAAAATCTAGTTTCGGCAATAAAAGACGGAATCGCCGCTAAGACCAAGACAATTACTGCCCAAACGGAAAAGTTTAATAACAATCCGCTAAAGGTCAATAGCGTTAATGCTGACTGCCCCAATCCAAAAATGCGACTGATTAAGGATAGCGGACGGCTAGAAGCCTGTGCTCGCGCCTGAGACATCTTGTCATAAAATTCCGAATCCTCAAAATGGGCAAGATCGAGAGTGAGCGCTTTTTCTAAAATCAAGACGTTCACATTTTGCCCAAGCAGCATACGCAGCAATGATTGAGATACGGTGAGTCCTTTCTGAACTGCTGCCAAAATCACGATCAAGATTGCTTCAAATCCCACGTAACTGAGGGCAAGATTTCGATCGCTTAACAAGCCACTCCTCGAAGCCAATACAACGCTATCAACGATCAGTTTACCGACATAGGCGATCGCCGCAGGTAACAGTCCACTCACAAGGGTAAAAATAGCGATCGCTAGGGTTAATCCACGGCTAGTCGTCCACACTAGACCTAAAGCCTTGAGCCCATAGCGAAATATTGTCAAAGACTTACGCAAAGTCTTTTTAAGAGATCTCTGTCCCTTTTGTTCACTTTTTTTCTTTTTTGTCATATAGCCATTTTATGCCATGGGTAAGGGCAATTCATGAATTGCCTTTACCCATAAAATTCCCTGTAAGCGATCGCTTAATTGATTGCCAATAAGCCCTGATCGGAAACTCAGTATAGTCACGGGTGATGGATAGCAGCACAATCAAATGACCAAAAAAAGTGGCGATCGCCCAAAACTTAGGAAACCACGCGAGAGGAGCATCTGGCTCAGTTGGAAAAAGATAGACGGCAATAGATGCGATCACGGTTGGTACTAATACTAATAAAATCCCCAAAAAGCTTAGCCAACGGCTGTTATAAACCTGCACTGCATTTGCATTTTCCCAGCGCTTTCCCGTCCATGCCCATCGCAGTAAAGAGATTGTATCTGCCATCTTCAAAAATTGCTGACGTTGATCGGCGCTTTGCTCAAGGATAAAAATATGATTGCAAAAATCACAAGCCAAAGTTTCCATCATCGGCATGGGGGTGATCTTGCCACGCATACAGACAGGACAGGAAGACGATGGCGATCGCGAACTGGAATAACTCATTATTTACACTTTGACAATGTTTAGCAGTGGCGCAAAGCGTCTTACTAACATTGTAGAACAAATGAATTACCCCCTTTAATTCCCCCTTGCAAAGGGGGAAGACCAAAAATCTTGTTCCCTCCCCTTTGCAAGGGGAGGGTTAGGGTGGGGTAATTTCTTTGATTTCACGCACAAACTGAGATGTGTGTGCAAGGTAGGTGTAAGGGGATCGGTGGGGTAAATTATCCCTTATTCAACAGCAAAGGTAATCGCTACCACCGCTCGAATGTCTTTATCAATCGAAGTTGTGTTGTAAGAGCCACTGTTGCTGACCTCAGTGGAATATCGCGCCGTAATCTGAAAGACATCGGTTTCAGCCTTGCGAATTGTGCCGAGGCGACTGCCTGAAACATTGACGATCGCATCGCCTCTAGCCTTTGCATCTTTGGTCGCTTCCGAAATCATTTCCACGCGCAACTGACTAAGCTGCGTATAGAGATATTCCGCAGGCTCCGAGGTAAAGGGAATACCCTCATTAATCAAGTCTGTGCTTGAACGTGCGATCGCGCTAATGCCATCGACATCCTTGGAGCGAATCTCAAAGCGTTGGATCAATCGATAAGCAATGTTTCTACCAGTTTGGACTCCATTACTATTGGTTTCAGGAATCGGCTGAGTTTCGATCGCACTGACGACGATCGCATCATCAGGAACATTTTTGCTCTTGAGATAGGCTCGTACTCTTTCGTTATAGCGTTTGAGTTCTTGGTAAGCTAGTGGCAATGTCGTCTGTTGGCTAGATACAGAGCTACGCCAAATCACAAAATCTGAACGAATGGGACGAGTCGATGAACCAATCACGGTCAAAATGTCATTTGACCTTAGCGATCGCAGAGCATTGCCAGCTAGATAGGCACTACCGACAAGTGCGATCGACAGGGCAAGCATTCCACTGAATAGTTGTGGAAATGGAGATGCTGGTTTTGGTGTTGAGGCGTTAGGGTCTGACAGCATAGCTTTGTTGGGAATTGTTATATTGCTTGACGCTAAGCCTTGTTGATTAGTTACGGCTTGTAATAAAACGTAATTCAAGGAAAAGGGAAAAAGGAAAAAGGAAAAACTGGGTTGATTTTGTTCAGCTATCTTTGGATGACTTTATCTTTTTAGCAAGAATTTTTATTCTTAATGTTTTTATAACTTGTAATAGAGAGAAATACACGCAAGCTAGTTTTGTATCAATATATACTATTTATATAACCCGATTGAAAACATCTATGAGCATGAAAGCGTGCTATTAAAATCATGAATAATGTTATGAACAAAGTTACAGATTCTGCCTTATTCTTTGGCGGTTCAACAGTTTCTGATAGTTACAAGAAACATCTTGCTAGTATGTGGGCTTCACTGGAACGTCGGTTTGAGGTTGCCCGCGCCAGCCACAACACTGAACTTTTGGTGATGCTAGAGCTAGAAAGAAGCGCGATCGCCCCCAATCAAGTAGAGACACCAGCAGCGTCGCTATGGCAAGGACTGCGGAATTTGCTATTCTCAAAAGCCGAAATTAGAGTTAAGCAAATTTGCGATCGCGCTGGCAATCAGTGGTGGTATGCCTACAATCCCATTACTGGGCAATCTGTCTATGCTCACACAGATACTGAAATGCGGCTGTGGATCAAGGAACAAGCTTTGTAAAGGAAAAAGGAAAAAACTGGGTAATGGCTTCCATTATCTAAATTTGTGAATCAAATGCAAATAAACCAAGAACTCAAGTTCTTGGCTAAAAGCTTAAGTCCACTGAAGTGGACTACAGAATACTGTTAAGGGAACCGTTTCAATGAGTTTGAGCTTTTAGCCCACGATTGAGTGCAGAGATACTGCTTCTTGAACATTGCTAAATTCATGCTGTAGGTGCTGTAATAATCTTTCGTCTTTGGAATAGATGCGCCAAACGGAACTATCAATACTATCAATCAGTTCTAACTAATGTTACGTGGAGCCCCTCACCAAATCAAAGAACATTCATAATTTTTAAAAACTGAGTCTCGGCTAATTAACGTTGCATTTTCAACTTTAGACTGAGCTATGAGAATTCTATCAATAATAATTTCATGTTTCTCCCAGCCAGAATTCGTCGGGTAATGGATCGTCAAAGTCAGTCGTAAATATACAAGAGCCTAAACCTAGTCCTGCTTGCCGTAAGCGTTTGGATGAGGAGTCTTGAGGCTTTTGACTGATTTTTACTTCTACCCATTGCAATAATTGTGTAGCTAGTTGAATTTGCTCTTGAAGGTCTAAATTTTTAGCTTCGTTTAAGAGTTCTTTTAATGGCATATAATCGTCTCCCTTGCAAGATTTCATGTTGCCGATGCAATTATTTTAGCGCGATCGCCTATATCCATCATCACGAATTAGCAAGGCGATCGCAATGTCCATTAACTATAAGGCAACTTTGAAAACGATCTTCAATGTGTAGGGATATGGCATCTTTAATATTTTCTAAAATTTCTTCGTAGGTGTCAGCCTGCGTGTAGCAACCTTGAAGGGAAGGACAAGAGGCATAATATCCATCCTCATCTTTTTCAACGATTACGGGTAAAGTAAATTTGTTCATATACCTAGGTCTTTACTGTAAGTTGATTATAATATTGTTTAATTGCTGTAGAGGATTAGGTAATTAAATTATGGCTGCTCAAATTAATGCCGTTCTTGATGATGAACATATTGCTAAGTTAGCCTATATCCAAAACCAAACTCAAGAAAGTGAGATAGAGACTATTAAACACGCGATCGCTTTTTATTATCAATATCTTCAAGAGCAAAAGCGCGATCCTGCTTTCCTGTTAAAGCGAAGTGGTTTTATCGGCTGTGGTGATGGCGATCCAAATTTGTCCACTAACTATAAGGCAACTTTGAAAACGATTTTAGACAAAAAGCATGATCATCGTTGATACTGGTTTTTGGTTAGCTTTGGGCAATCGTAGTGATAAATATCATGATGTTGCAAATTTATATCTAGATAATCTGAGCGAGAGATTGATCACGACCCATCCTGTGATCACGGAAACTTGCTATCTTTTGCTGGATCGGTTAGGGAATTACGCGCAATGTAAGTTTGTGGCAAATGTTGCAGCAGGGGCGTTTGATGTGTTCGATCTTGATATCCATGACTACAGACGTATCGAAGAATTGATGCAAAAGTATCGTGATTTACCGATGGATTTGGCTGATGCTTCGCTTATCGTTTTGGCTGAACATTTGGGGCATGGGCGGATTCTGTCAACGGATCTCCGTGATTTCAATATCTATCGCTGGAACAATCAAAATCCCTTTGAGAACCTCCTACTAAAAAACTAACTTTTTCCTTTTGCCTTTCTACTTTTTACTTGGTAAGAGCATCGTTGATTCGATTTCTTCTCGGACTTGTTTGCTGACGCGGGTTCAAGGAAAAAGGCAAAAGTAAAAAGTAAAAAATCATCCATTCCAAAACTTTTTCCTTTTTCCTTTCTACTTTTTACTTGGCAAAAGCATCGTTGATTCGATTTCTTCTCGGACTTGTTTGCTGACGTAGCTGCGGTTCATGCACTCGACAAGGAGGAGATTGGCTCCGTAATATTGATTGAGAATGTCTACTTGTTTTTTAGTAAATTGCCAATCATGACCAATATTGCGGTGACCTATACAGATTCGCCAAAGGTCTCTAAGCCATTGATCTCCATTGTTTTGCCACCATTGATAGCCTTTCTCTTGGCTTTCTAGCAGTCTATCCTTTAGTGATTGTAGCGATTTTTGAAAGGGAAAGTCATCTATATTAAGAGAATGTTCAAGAGATTGGTCAAGAATAAGGATAAGTTCTTGGTCAAGGGCGAGTTCAAGGGCGAGAGCATAGCCATTAGTGAAGCTAAGAGAGTGTTTGAGGGCAAGTTTGAGGCTGAGATCGAGAGCAAGACTTCCCTTAATGGCGTTGTCAAGTCCGAGAGATTTAATAAGAGATCAGACACAATCTTTTTCATGAGTGCCAGAGATAGGAGGGAAAGATGTGTAAACTGCTCTTAAGAGTGAAGCAATGCTTCACTCTTTTTTAATTTTATTCTTCTTCAATCCCAAAAATCTGATTGAAAGTTTTAAGAACTTTGTAACCAGTATCAATCGACTCAAGCGGATCTTTGCGGAGACGGTGACGCAGGCATAGACCGATAACTCGCTTGATGTCATCCACTTCTACTTCCTTGCGACCTTCAAAAGCCGCGATCGCTCTAGCAGCACGATTGCTGACAATATCGCCGCGCAAACCATCGACATTAAGCTCAGAGCAAACTCTAGAGATATTCAAACGCAGATCTTGAGGAATATCCACTTCACTGAGAAGAGTTTGTGCTCTTACGATTTTTGCTTGGAGTTCTTCTTGGCGATCCGAATATTCTTTAAGGAAGCCATGAGGATTACCGTCAAAATTAGTGCGTTCTTCGACTACGCGCACTCGTAATTCTGGCTCGCGCACGGTGCGAATTTCGGCATACATGCCAAAGCGATCGAGCAATTGTGGACGCAATTCTCCTTCTTCAGGGTTGCCAGAACCAACTAACACAAATCGGGCTGGGTGACGAATGGAAATCCCTTCTCGCTCAACAGTATTCCATCCCGAAGCGGCGGAGTCTAACAGCACATCGACTAAGTGATCGTCTAGAAGGTTAACTTCATCAATGTAGAGAATGCCGCGATTAGCTTTCGCTAGTAATCCTAATTCAAAGGCTTTCACCCCTTCCGATAAAGCTTTCTCAATATCGATTGTGCCGCAAACACGATCTTCTGTTGCGCCAAGGGGCAAGTCCACCATGATTACTTGCTTGGTGGTGACTGGTAGAGTTTCGCCATTGGCAACACGGCGGCGGACTTCTTCGCTTTGCAAGTCGCCGTCGGTGGGATGGCTGCTAAATGGATCATCAGCAACAACTTCGATTTCAGGTAAGAGGTCGGCAAGGGCGCGAACGGTGGTGGATTTGCCCGTACCGCGATCGCCCATGACCATCACTCCACCGATTTTAGGATCGATGACGTTGAGCAACAGGGCGAGCTTCATTTCTTCCTGTCCGATCACGGCGGTGAAAGGAAATACAGGTCGTCTTGTCGTTACAGTTGGTTTAATGGGAGTTGCAATCAAGGTTTTTTAAATTTTGTATCGATAAAATGTCACTCTAGCCAATATACAGCTTTATCATCGCTGATTTTCTGAAAATTTACAGAAAGCCTATAGACTGTCATGGGATTTGTACTGTCATATCGCAACATAAAACCCAAAAGAGAGTTGCGGCGATTCGCGCCGCAACTCTCTTTTGGGTTTTAGCTTTAGCTACTTATTACTTTTGGCGATCTCCTTGCGTTGGCTGTCACCTGTGAGCTTAAGCGCAAAATTTTCTATACCGTTATACAAACTGCGAGGCAGTATCCAGATTAGATAAGCCGCAACAATTGTGATTAGCGATCTCCTTGGTTCATAAATTAAAATTTTCCAATTGCTTGCTAAGGCACGATTTACAAGTTGCACGGCTGCTTTGCCATCTTTATTACGAACTGCACGACGAGAGAGATAGCGTAATTGGTAGGCTCTGGCTAAGGATTCCCATTTTGCAATGAACTTAGGGGCATATTTGCGAGTTTTAGCAATCACTTTTTCCCAAGAGTCCAATTGCTTCATCATGTTTGCCGATAGACCACCCGAATTAACACGATAGAGAGTTAGGGCATCGGGAATCCCCTCGATTTGCCATTTTGTCGTTAGCGCAATCCGAATCCAGCATTCAATATCTTCAGACTGGCGAAAGCGATCGTCAAAATAGAACTTCTCATCAGTACCGTAAAAATTGGCAGTGAATTCAATATCTGTAAATACAGATTTGCGAATTACAGGAACTGAGCCATTACTAATGGGGTTGCGACAGAGCACAAGTTCGGGCGTAATGTTTTTGGTTTGAGGAATTTGAAAATTACCAAGCGGGTTACTATCATCATCAATAAATTCTGAACTACAGAAGCTCACACCAACAAGAGGGTTTGAGTCTAAATGTAGTACATGCATTTGTATCTTTGATGGTAGCCAGACATCATCAGAGTCTAAAAACGCTAGATATTCTCCTTGGGCATGACGAATACCTGTATTTCTCGCTCCAGCTAGTCCACG
Organism: Pseudanabaena sp. M085S1SP2A07QC; assembly: GCA_020404895.1. Lineage (GTDB taxonomy): Bacteria > Cyanobacteriota > Cyanobacteriia > Pseudanabaenales > Pseudanabaenaceae > Pseudanabaena. Next base: position 11,199 of record JADBWK010000098.1, read on the forward strand.
ATTCTTTTGATGGATAATTTTGACGCGCTGATCGGTAAAACTTTCACAGATTTCAATACTTCTATCTTTCGATTCGTCATCAATTATCAGCAGTTCAAAATCCGTAAAAGTCTGTGCTAAAACTGAACTAATGGTTTCCGCAATATACTTCTCAACGTTATAAACGGGCATGATTACTGAAACTCTCGGCATAATAAACTCCAAATAATTTACCAAATAATTTAATTTAAGTCTTCGCAGGACTTACGCAATGTCAACGAATTTACTAGGGCTTGAGTAGATTTGGGGAGGGTTTTGCCCTCCCTAAATCCGATTACTGAGTAAGACCTACCTTCTATTTGAAAAAACTAAGTAAAAATCGTCCGTAGGTTGCCAATAACGTTAGTAAAGTGCGGTGAGGTTCACGAAAGAAAATTCGCCAATCTGATGCGATCGCTCGATTTATAAAGTCCAAACCGACTTTAGGGAGCAAATTTAGGCGGAAAGCGCGACGTGCTAAGTAGCGTAAATGGATTGCTCTAGCAAGAGAATAATGTTTTTTTACGATTTCGGGGGCGTATGCTCTTGCTCTATCAATTAGTAAATCCCATCCTGCTTCCATCCGATATAGCGAGGCGGAGAGACCAGAGGGACTTGCTCGATAGTAAATCAATATCCGATCAAGTCCTTCGATTTGCCAAGGCGAACTCTCTTTTCGGTTGTGACACATTACGCGAAATAACCATTCCAGATCCTCAGAATAACTCATGTCTTCAGCGAAACCTCCCACTAGAGAGAACACCTCAGCTCTTGCGATCAGATTAGACATCGTAGTAGTTGGATTTTCGTATAGAAAATCTTCAGGTTTAAGATTGATCAGCCGAGATGTAGAAATTTGTCCTACTGAGCTACCTTCTAAACTTATGAATTCCACACGAGCAAAGCTGACTACTAAGTTAGGGTTAGTCGCGAAATGCTCGACATGTGCGGCTAACTTGTCGGGTCGCCAAATATCATCGGCATCAAGAAAAGCTAGCAAATTCCCCTTTGCCAAGCGCACTGCATGATTGCGGGTAGCAGATACGCCTTGATTTGCTTGCGATATAACTTGGATACGGCGATCGCGAAAAGCATATTCATTTGCAATTTCTAATGTGCGATCCGTCGAGCCATCGTCAACAATCAATAGCTCACAATCTGTAAATGTTTGTTGCAGAACCGACTCAATTGTTTGATCGATAAATCTTGCCGCATTGTAGGCTGGCATAATCACAGATACAGTAGGATCGCGATCGCTCATTACTTAACCTCAGTTAAATCTGTTCTAATATAGCAATCCTAAATGGTTTGTGGAAGGACACCCCATCGGGGTGTCCTTTCACAAACCAAAAAAAATTCACAAATGATATGGGACTGCTATAGTAACGGGGACTTTGCAGAAATAAAACATTTATATGTCCTTAATCCACAAAATATCTATAGAATCATTTTTAAGAATAGAGTTTTTGGTAGTCCTAAAAAGGAAAGGATGTAGGAAAATGTTTTAGATAGTTATTAAGAAGCAAAGTAATGACTGAAATAAGACCATCTTGTCCAACCTGCCAATCTATATCAGTAGTTAAGAACGGCAGTACACGCCATGGGAAACGCCAATTCAATTATGAAATGCAACGCCTAGAGATATTTGAGTAAAGGGACTCATAAGGATATTCTGAAGATAATCACAACAATCAGAAAATCCTCATAAGCTTTAAGTATCTTACCACC
>JADBWK010000099.1 GCA_020404895.1 Pseudanabaena sp. M085S1SP2A07QC
CCCCATTGTAATAGCGGCGCACCCCAAAGCCTGTAGTAATCTCACCTTCATTCGGTTTCAAAAATACTCCATTCCAGAACTTTTGAGGCGTTACCAATTTCTTAAAAGCGGAAACCTTATCCCATTCGTAATCCGTTGGCTCTAAATCACTACCAGATCCGCTCAGCCAAATACTCTGGGTTGGAAAGTCGCGATCGCCTAATTGCATTGGTATAATTTGCTGCAAGCCATCACCTTTGACCACCACCTGCTTTAGCCCTGCTTGATCAAGGGGAGTTGTGGGAATAAACGCCCGCCAACGATTAGCTGACATTTGGAAGGCGGGAAACTGCTTACGATCAACCAATACCGTTGGTGGCACACCCGTTTTTTTATCAGTAGCAATCCATACCGATACCGTATCACCAAGTACGGGTGGATTTGGTCTCAGCATTACTTGCAAAGCATCTGCCTTGGATACGCCAAATATCACCGCCGCAATCACTGTAAGTAAACTTAAAGCAATTAGCAAAGGCAATTTCAGATAACGAGTGAACATAGCATTTTCTCTGTGAGTCTTTAGCTTTATTTTACGGATTGGCGATCGCTATAAAATGTATTAATCAAAGTATTTATCATTGAATGGTTAACTTGCCTTTTTTTTTGATACTAACTTCTAAATTTCGTGAAGTAGCACGAGATTTACCATTTACATAGCTTTGTAACCATTGTAGTGAAACACCAGTAATCCTTACTATTGCTCTTAGTGATACTCGTTCTAGCATTAGCTTTTCAATCAATGCTTTCGTTTCATCTGAGATTGGCTTATTCTTTGGTTCTAAGCTAAATTGACGATCACAATCACGACATTTATGATTTTGCTTACCATGACGTGTTAAGCCATTAAGCACAATATTCTCGCTCTCACATCTAGAGCATCTCATATTTAGTTCTCATTTCTTTGCTTTTTTCTCTCCCTTCTAGTCTATCCTTACCTCTAGATCACTACCATATCCTGCTTAAGCTGAGAAATCTTATCTGCAAGCTTTTTTTTCGTAGTCTTCTTTGTCAAGAATTCCACTGTATTGGTCTAGATGTTTTTGAATACGCTGTCGATCTTGAGTTGCTTTTTGTAATTGCTCTTGTAGCCTTGTTTGATTTATGGCTGCTTTCTCACGATTCCCTTTGAGTTGCTTGTATAGATAAACATTGCCACCTACAAGTGAGAGGAATGCCATTGAGAGTAGAAATCCTACCATAACTGGCGTTCACTAAAATTAAGAAGAATATTTCTTATGCTATTAGTAATTTACTACAAAAAACAAAAAATTCATTAAAAATGCTATAAAATAACAATTTTAATGAATTTTTTCTATTTTTTAATGTAAACTCTTGATAGAGACAATTAGTACAAGGTTGGGTAATTTTTACTCGTCTTCAGCAAATTGATAACGGAATAGATCCTTAGGATCTGGCTCAGGAGATTCTTCTGCAAAGCGAACACATTCCTCTACGACATTACGGATCTTTTTGTCGATCGCCTTCAGTTGGCTTTCATCAACTAATCTATGCTCAATCACACGGCTAGCAAAAATTTTAATTGGATCACGACCAAACCATTTATCTTTGTCTTCCTTGCTGCGTAATTCATCGGGGTCAGCGAGAGAGTGACCTCTAAAGCGATAGGTCATACATTCTAAGACTGTAGGACCTTCACCAGCACGAGCGCGACGGATTGCTTCTTGAGCGTGTTTCCGTACTTCAATTACATCCATGCCATCCACTTCATAACCAGGCATTCCAAAAGCAGCAGCTTTCTTATGAATTCTCACATCGGAAGTAGCCCGTTCATGCTTCATGCCGATCGCCCAGTCATTATTTTCGATTACAAAAATGATGGGCAACTTCCATAGAGCCGCCATATTGAGTGTCTCGAAAAATTGACCATTATTACTTGCGCCATCACCAAAGAAACAAGCAGTCACTTGGTCAGCATTAGGCTCGCCCATTACTTCGCGGCGATATTTGGACTGAAATGCTGCACCTGCGGCCACGGGTATACCTTCAGAAACGAAGGCATAGCCACCTAAGAAATTATTCTTAGCAGAGAAGATATGCATGGAGCCACCACGCCCCTTACTGCATCCTGTCTCTTTGCCAAATAGCTCAGCCATGACCTCATTGGCTGTAACACCTGCGCTAAGAGCGTGAACGTGATCGCGGTAAGTGCTACATACATAGTCGTCGGGGCGCATTGCTTTGATTACGCCAGTAGCAACCGCTTCTTGACCATTGTACAAATGCACAAACCCAAACATTCTTCCGCGATAATACATCTCAGCGCACTTGTCTTCAAAAGTCCGCCCCAATACCATATCTTCATAGATGGTAAGGACTTCTTCTTTGGTGAGATTAAGCTCAGAGGTCGCAACAGGCGCAACAGTTTTTTGAGACATCGATTCAGTACTTGTGCTAATCGTTAAAAATTTTTTCTTTTGCTAGTCTAGCAGCGAATGACTATTGCAGTACAGGTCATATTTTGATTATAAAAATAACAACTGGGTAGTCATGCAACACAATTACATTGCATGACTACCAACAACTCATAACAGCTCAAGCCCTTGTCCAAACTGACCTTCTCTTATTCTGACTCACATGCTTCCACTCATGGCACTAACTATTCATTAGCGACTAAAACTGGCGATGAGGGCAATTGGGGTTTTAGCTAAGTCTTAATTTTGCATAGCCTCATCAATTTATAGGATCGTGCTAATCTAGCTACTTAGATTTGATTTGTAGAGCGCTATGACTGGATTTGTTGGATTACACATTCATACTGAGTACAGCTTGCTTGATGGAGCAAGCCAAATTCCTGATTTAGTTAGTCGTGCTGCGGAATTGGGTATGCCTGCGATCGCTTTGACCGACCATGGGGTGATGTATGGGGCGATCGAATTGATCAAAACCTGCAAATCAAAGGGAATTAAGCCAATCATTGGTAATGAAATGTATGTGCTGAACGGAGATATTACTAAGCAAGAGAAAAAGAAGAAATTTCACCAATGTGTTCTTGCCAAAGATACACAGGGTTATCGTAACCTTGTTAAATTAACTACTATTTCTCATTTACAGGGTTATCAAGGTAAAGGCATTTTTGCCCGTCCTTGTATCAATAAAGATTATCTGCTGCAATATAAAGAAGGCTTGATAGTGACATCAGGATGTCTAGCGGGAGAAGTGCCACAGGCAATCATGAAAGGTGATCCTGAAGAAGCGCGACGGGTAGCAGCTTGGTATAAAGAATATTTTGGCGATGATTATTATTTAGAAATTCAAGATCATGGCTATCCTGAAGATCG